>JAXHNY010000012.1:0-62548 GCA_034519905.1 Ahrensia sp. | reverse complement strand
CGGCCATTGTAGAAAGCCATGCGTCGAACCGGCGAACCCGGGTCTCCTTCATTCATACAGAGAAAGGTACACAGTGAACCGCAAACTTCTTCAAACAAAGCCTTGTGTGGACGACGTTAATTGTCCGGCATGGGTCCACCAGCTTGCGGGGGGAGGCGACAGCACAACGCCATCCGAGCCCCCAGCTGGGTAAACACGCCCGCCCCATCACCGACGTACATACCCGACTCCACCGTGTGCGCCTGGATGGCTGCAAACGATCAAGCCCTCTGTGTGGCCAGAACAAACGGTCGGACCGCATACATGGCCCCCTGTTGAAATCCAAAAGGCTCGTGACCAGCCGCGCCGCGCACAATGCCGCTGGGCCGGCGCAGTATCAAGTCTGAGAGCAACCCTCTGGGTACTGCAGTCTCACTACGTCCCCCAGATCGATGCAAAAAGGGATGGCGGCATATTCGAGCAGCCAGGTGTGGGCTCAGGAAGCCTCCTAAAATACGGCTTCAGCGTGGACGCCCAAAACTTGACAGCGTTTTCATACTCCTTCAGCGCCTTCAGCATGCAGGACAGCACAGCCGACCAGATCGCCAAAGAGCGGACTACACCAGCGGCGTTCAGCAGGTGCCCGCACCTGACCTGTGCAAGCCAGGACCGGTGTTCCCCACGGCGCCGCCCCTGCCGCCGGAATGCACAACTAGCCTCCTTGTGACCTGCTTCTGCCATGCGCGCCTCTTTTCAGTCTCGCCCTCTTGCCAGGTGCGCCGGTGCTGGTCGCTGCAACAGTGCCCACATGTTCCAGCGCGAGCGGTCATCCAGCGCTGTAGCGGTAAAGAAAACGCTTTCATCAATGCGGATTGCGACACGCCTGCCAGTCAGCGCAACCATCCCATGCTGCCCCGGCCCTCGGCTCAGTGGTGGACTGAGGTCGTTCCCGGCCGCCTGCGTGATGACGCCCCCTTGTCGGCGGCAGCAACCCGTGACGCGTTGACGCGCCTTCAAGAATTGAATCGCCCCATCCCCGAACAAACAGACAGCCACATTACAGACATCGGGCGCCCAACGGCTGCATCTGCTCAGTTGCGCGTTGCAGAGGGGCCGGCATTCCGAATAGACTATCTGGGATTCGGCATCCGTTTCACCCATCGCGGCAGCGGCGCCGCCAGCTACCAGTTCACGATGCTTTTGGTGGAGTCCATACCTGCGGGCGTGGAAGCGAGTCCCTGACACCTCGTAATCTGGTGAGAAATAGCCTTGCAAGGAACGTGGCTTAAGTTGATGATGGCCGAACCAACACATCGGGGTGCATTGCGGATGGAAAACTCGCCCAATGCGAATTCCAGATGGTGCTCAAGCTGAGCGGCTACGCTCTTGTGGGCTGGCATGCAAGACCCCCACAGGCCGCCTCGTGGCAGCAGCCCAGTCCGTATGCAGGTAATACCGCCGCCGTTATGACGGCCATTTTTGAGGCGGGTAGAATCAATCACCGGGCCCAAGTTTCTTGACGTCCGGTTTTTTGTGCCTGCGCTCAGCAGGGTTCGGTACGGACTGTCACGTTCATGCCCACAAGGCCGGCCTGAAAGCCAAGCGCCCACCGCAGCAGAAATCGTTTTGCTGCGTCCCTTTATGGAGCTTTTTGAATCTGATGGAAATCTTCGACTACGACAATAACCAGCCGCTGCCCCGCAAGTGCCGCGTGGAGAGCCGCTCGGAATGCGACGCCAGCGTGGAACTGGGCGGCCGCTCGTTCCGCATTCCGGTGGTGCCCGCCAACATGAAAACGGTGGTGGACGAAAAGATCTGCACCTGGATGGCCCAGAACGGCTACTTCTACGTGATGCACCGGTTTGACCTGGACAACCTCCAGTTCGTCAAAGCGACATGCACGCCAAAGGCTGCTACGCGTCGATCTTGACCGGGCGTGAAAAAGCCCGACTACGACACCGTGGACCAGCTGGTGGCGCTGGGCCTGACACCCGAGTACATCACCATCGACATCGCCCATGGCCACGCCGACAGCGTGAAGAACATGATCGGCTACCTCAAGCAACACCTGCCCAAGGCGTTTGTGATTGCGGGCAACGTGGCCACGCCCGAGGCCATCATCGACCTGGAAAACTGGGGCGCGGACGCCACCAAGGTAGGCGTGGGCCCGGGCAAGGTGTGCATCACCAAACTGAAAACCGGCTTTGGCACGGGCGGCTGGCAACTGAGTGCCATGAAGTGGTGCGCCCGCGTGGCCACCAAACCCATCATTGCCGACGGCGGCATCCGCAGCCATGGCGACATTGCCAAAAGCATCCGTTTTGGCGCCAGCATGGTGATGATCGGCTCGCTGTTCGCAGGCCATGAAGAGTCCCCCGGCAAGACGGTGGAGGTGGACGGCGCTCTGTTCAAGGAATACTACGGCTCAGCCAGCGACTTCAACAAGGGGGGCGGAAGTACAAGCACGTGGAAGGCAAGCGCATCCTGGAACCCAACAAGGGCAAGCAGGACAAGACGCTGATCGAGATGGAAGCAAGGACGTGCAGAGCTCCATCAGCCTATGCGGGTGGCAAAAAACTGATGGATGTCCGTAAGGTGAACTACGTGATCCTGGGCGGCGACAACGCAGGGGAACACCTGCTGATGTAAACCAGCACCCGGGCGAGATCAACGCGAGGTCGAGCCCGCAGCAGGTTGAGCGCCATGAGGGTGCAGATCATGCCCAGGCTGCCCGCGCAGCGCATCTTTTTTTTCTCTCTCTCTCTCTCTCTCTCTCTCTCTCTCTCTCTCTCTCTCTCTTTACAAATGATGCTGAAATGGTGCAGCCCTGGCAACGCCAGGCTACGGGGCACAAAGTGGCTGCCCCAGGCGTCCTGCATCAACTGGTTCTGACGTAGGAACTCGGGGCTTCATCCGCTCACCACAGGCGCAGTAGAGCGTACCGATGGGGGGCTCCAGCAGGCGGGCCGGGCTTGGTACTCAGCACCTGCTGTTCTGTCAGGTGCAGGACGGACTGGAACATCGGGGTGTACATGATGGGATCCAGGTCATGGAGGCCTGAGATCGACAGCGCATTGCGCACCAGCCCGTCCGGCAGACCTTTCCCGATCAGCGACCAGACACTGGTCAGCAGCATGGCGGCCAGGTGCCCTCCTGCCGAATGCCCGGCCACGGTAATCCGCTTCGGGTCGCCCCCATGGGCGGCAACGTGGTGCCACACCCAACCCAGCGCCTTTTCCATCTGCCGCAGGATGTGCGGAATGGTCACAGGCGCCTCTGGTGTGCCAGGGCACAGCGCATAGTTGACGACCACCACGCAGAACCCGGCCTGCGTGAACGGCGGTGCGATGAAGGAATGGATCAGATTTGGTCCAGCGACCCGCCAGTAGCCGCCGCGGAGTGAGCACCAGCACAGGCACGGGCCCGCGTGCGCCGTGAGGAACGCGCTGACGGAAACACAACCAGGGCTTCCCCCGCACCGCTGCCATAGGCCACATCCAGCACACAAGGGACGTTGGCCCGGACCTGCGCAGAATCCCGTGCCCAGCGCTGCAGGTAGTCCATGTGGTCGGGCACCAGAGCACGGTTGTTGTACATGCGCTCCAGCCAGGCGGGCCTGCAGGGGCAAGGTCAGCAGGGGTAGGGTCTCCTGGGAACCCGCTGGGCGGCATCATCATTGCAATCTACCCAAGCTGCAAGCTCCATGACAGGGAGACGCACCAAAAAAGCCCATGATGCACACAGAGACAACACTCCCGGAAAAAAGACGCCATGACCACAACAATTCCCGCTTCGCATCACAATGTTCTCGGCACAGAACATGGGCAATCTACGGCCTGCCGCCTGCGTGAAGCCGGCCACCAGGTTCACGCCTGAACCCACCCGCTCAAGGCCGAACTGCTGGAGATGGCCGGCATCACGGTGCATTCATCACCGCCGACGCGGCCCGCAGCGCCGACATGGTGGTCACGGCCTGCTGGAAAACGGCCCGGTGGTGGGGCAGGTGCTCTTGAAATGGGTGTTGCGCAGGCCATGCGCAGTATGCGCTATTTATCGACATGGCATCCGTCTGGCCTGCGAAGCCTGGCGGACTATGTTGCCCTGCCTGTTGCGGTGATAACCATCGTTATCCGGCTGCACCGCAGCCTACAACGCTGTTCGGCGCTGAACTGGCACCGCTATTCCGGTCTGAGGTGCTGGCCGACGATTTCCGGAGGCCAACCCAGCGTTTGCGCTTTTATCCGCCACGCTGAGCTGGTCTTACTGGCGCGGGTAATCGACCGCAGTTTGCCAACCAGATGACCGGGATCACGATGCGCGGTGGTTGAGGTAACTGCTGTTCGCCGCCACTGAATTGCCGTTGTACCGATCCCCGATGCACCGCCGTGAATGAGCACGGTTTCGCCTGCGCGTAACGCGCCGCGTTCCATCATATTGTGCCACACGGTGAAAAATGTTTCAGGCAAAGCGGCTGCTTGCGTCATCGTTAGTCCTGCGGGTATCGGCAAAACATCGCCTGATCAATCACAAATTGCGCATAGCCGCCACCCGCGACACCAGCGCGCACACACCCTGTCACCACTATAGCAGTGACTTTTTCGCCTACCGGCTTCAATGATGCTGGAACCTTCAGCCCTGCAGATCCGATGCCCCAGCAGGGGCGGTAAGCGCCTGGCGCTGCGCCACACGTATCGCTGACGCCAGCCGCTTTTACCCTGATCAGAACCTCATTTTTAATCAGCATCGGAATACGCCGCTCGCAAGGCATACAATTCGCGGCCCGCCCGGGTTTTGCGAAATTTCAACTGTTCATCATAGGACTGTCGACCATGAATTTCGTATTTGTTTATGCCAAAATAAGCCAAAGTTGGTTTCACCAGGGATTGGCCTATGAAAGACCTCTTTAGGCTAAATTTAGGCTATCATATCCGCTTCAGCGGATAACCAAATATTACGAATTGGAGCCTGGAGGCCTCTCGCAAAAGCATATTCATCATGGATTAGCACCAGATCAACACCGCCGTGTACCGTTTTTGTTTCTCGGTTTCTCTCGCAAGCATATGGCGGACAGACAGGGATCTCGAACCCCTGGAGACGGTCACCCGCCTCACACACTCTCCAGGCGTGCGCCTTTTCGACCACTCGCCACCTGTCCACTATAACCAATAAAGATCGGCTTCAATCTGTTTGGCCGGCCACAAGAAGCAAGCACAACTGATCAGCATCCACGCGTTCCGCTCGCTCTTAGCGCGTGACCGCATAGGGGGCAAGTCCTTTTGCACTGCAGCGCCAGCATTAAATTCAACCTACAAAAATGCCACAATCGTGTTTTTACCCATCAAACTCTTTATGCGAGCACCTCCGTAAGTTCTTCAAACATACCACTGGCAACAACCTCGGATGTTACGCGTTTTCTATTCAAAACCATGGCCGTCATATGCCTTGCCATTTCGGTCATGTTCATCATCATCGACGCGACGCGGTCTTTAGCGGCTCGTCAGAACTAGCTCGTCACCTCTCTTCCGAAAGCTGGACATCATTTGTACCCAGCAGTTTTGCGTTGTTCGATCAATGGAACCAACGAAGATAGGCTACTAACATTTATCAACACGACACCATTCCCGCAAAACTGGCGGGTAGAGCTGCCCACATTTGGGGTGCTGGCAATGTCTCCCTAGTCTTGCTCCTTACACCATAGGCCTAGCAAACGCGGGCGATCTCGTCAATTTTTGGAAAAACTAGCCTTTCTTTCTTTGTATGTCATAATATGTCATATGCAGCCTGTCATGTTCGGTTAACCAACATCTTCCTGCAATAAAACCGACATGGTCACGGCGCAAAATGCCCTGCCCGGCCGTGACGAGCCACTGCCACTGCCGCTAAAATCCATTATGTGAATGGCAGAAAACATGCGCGGGCCCATCCGGACCACATGGGAGATCATACACTCGTGGGCATGGGCGTTTCTCTTAGGCGCTGAGCGCGTCTTTTGGAAGCTCGACGGCGTGTGCACGTGACAGCGGTGGGCTATGCTGGCGGCTTTACAAAGAAGCAACCCACATACCAACGCGAAACCCGCACCGGGCTGACCGGCCACACGTGAAGCGGTAAAAAATATGTTTTCGATCCCTACAAAATAAACGCTGGATGCGATCCTTAAAGAGTTCTGGGAGCAACACGATCCTACCCGGGTATGCGGCAAGGCAACGATGACGGCTCGACCTATCGTTCGGCGATCTATACCACCACCGACGAACAGCTGATCATGCACTCAAAACCCGTGACGCATATCAAGATGTTTCTAAGAAAGGCGGACATTTTGCAAAAATTACCACCGACTGCCCGCTGGTACCTTCTATTTCGGCGAAGATTACCATCAGCAATATTTGGCAAAAAATCCGAATGGGTATTGTAACCTGCGTGGTACCGGTGTGAGTTGCATCTAGGTAAATTATACACCGTGAAGGCAGATGTACTGCAATTTTTCGCGTGATTTTTTCAAAGCCCCATGCAACAGTTGAGCCCAATGCGGTGGAGTCCCACCGCGTGGAAATAGAATTTGACATAACAACATTTACAGGGTGAACCAATATGAAGCGTATCGCGTTAGGTCTTATGACCGCAACAGCACTATCTTTTGCAGCACATGCCGAGCCAGCCATCGTGTACGATCTTGGCGGCAAGTTCGACAAATCGTTCAACGAAGCTGCATTTAACGGCGCTGAGAAATTTAAAACAGAAACCGGCAAGTCATACCGCGAATTCGAAATCCAAAATGATGCCCAGCGCGAGCAGGCGCTTTCGCAAATTTGCTGGCGACGGCAATTCGCCGATTGTTGTAGCAGGCTTTTCTTTCGCCCAAGCGGTCGAGACTGTGGCCAAGGAATTTCCAGACACAAAGTTTGCGATCATCGATATGGTCGTAGACCAGCCAAATGTGCGTTCGGTGGTGTTTAAAGAGCAAGAAGGCTCATACCTTGCCGGCATTATGGCGCGGCAAAAGCGTCTGCATCCGGCACCGTTGGCTTTGTTGGCGGCATGGGCATTCCGCTCATCTCACGCTTCGCCTGCGGCTATGTGGGCGGCGTGAAATCTGCCAACGCAAGCGCAAACGTGATCCAGAACATGACTGGCGATACGCCGTCCGCATGGAACGATCCGGTTAAAGGCGGCGAGATCACCAAAGCGCAAATCGCACAGGGCGCAGACGTGGTTTACCATGCGGCGGGCGGCACAGGCGTGGGCGTTATTCAAGCCGCGGCTGATGCGGGCAAATTGGCCATCGGCGTTGATTCCAACCAGAATGGCATGCAGCCCGGCAAAGTGCTGACATCGATGATCAAAAAGGTCGATGTTGCGGTTTACAACGCATTCAAAGACGGCTCTGAGGGCGGCACGTGGACAGCAGGTTTCAACGTGCTCGGCCTTGCGGAAGGCGGCGTCGATGTGGCGATGGACGACAACAACAAGGCGCTTGTCAATGATGACATGATGGCCGCTGTTGAGGCAGCCCGCGCGAAGATCGTCTCCGGCGAACTCGTCGTGCACGACTTCATGAGCGACAACGCCTGCCCATACTAATACTGATCGCGCGTTTTTAGCCCTAGGCTGAAAGCGATTGAAATTGAAATGGAAAAAGAGCCGCTGGTATAAGACGTTCACGTTTGCCTTGAAGCATATGGTATCACCTATCGCGTTGAAATCTCTGATTTCAGGCAGCGTTTGGTGCTCCGGGTCTAACGTGAAACGCTCTGTTCGCCAGCGGCTTTTTTGTATCGCCATTTAGCGCGCCTGAGCCTTAGTGATGTCCACCAAATCTGCATAGTGATCAACCAGAGTATCGCTGCCATAAGATGGCGTTGCATCGGCATCATAGACTCCCGCCCCATGATCATAAACGAGCATGGACTCGGTGGCATAATACCGGCCGATGCGAGCATATTCAGCTTTTTCTTCCAACGCGGGAATAATTTTCGCACCCAAAGAAAGAATAGCGATAATTGCATCCATCAATTTCAACGGCACATGTTTGATGCGCGGTTTTTGGCCGATCAAGGCGAACAAATGAGCCGCCTGATCAAGCGGCGTGATGGCAGGGCCAGGCCCACCGATGGGCAGAACCTTGCCAAAGGTTTTTGCGTTGCCAATTTGGTCAACAATAAAATTGGCCAGATCACGATCACTGATCGGTTTGCAGCTTGTGATTTTTCCATCGCCGAAAACGAGAAAACTTTTGCCGCCGATGACTTTTTCACCTGCCCTGACAGAGATTTAAAAAAGGCCGTTGGTCGCACAATTTGATAGCGGAGGCCGCTTTTTGTGAGCGCCTCTTCAAAGGCAAGTTTGGCTTTTTGAAACTCCAGTTTCGGCCTCTGCACGCAAATTGCCGACAGCAGAATAAATTGCCCAGCACCAGTCTCATTGGCAATCGTGAGCAGGTTTAAATTAGCGCGGTAGTCAACCGCCCAAGCATCTGCCTTGACACCGCTGCGCGATGCCAAGCAGGAAATCACGATGTCAAAATCATCGTCGCCAAACGTGGCGGTCTGTGTCAGGTCCCCTTCGATGATGCGGGCGTCGGCGGGTAGATGTGTAGTGCCCCGCCCCTTGCCGCACAACGCACGTAAGGTTAAAACCACGCGCGACAAGCGCACGGGCGACCGAAAATCGCCAATCGTGCCCGTGGCACCGGCAAGCAAAACTCTTTGCAGTTTATTTTCGGGCGATTTCATGCAGTGTGACTAATAACCCTTTTGGACTATGCCGCCAACTATTAGTAGCCGGATTTATTATCAGATTTTTTGGCGCTCCATCTCTGCTAACGCTCTGAACGTACGCCGTGCTGTAATCCTTCGAGCCTTGGTCAGCAAAGAAGAATTTTGATTGGGTGAATTTAGCCAGATCCCGCTGGCGACAAGATTAAGGATAATCCAACAGCGTGGTCATTTATAAAAGGTTGCCCCAAGATCGTTGCGTGCCAATACGCTGCCCATCATTTGGCTTCAGCTTGTTTGGCATCAACATACTAGGTAGATAGCTGTCAAATGAAGACGTATAGGTGTTATTCAAATCTTTGACTTTTTTAATGCGATACCGGAGTAGTTTATTGAGCCCACCAGAACTATGTGTGCTTCTTAGTGTGCTGGTGTTTAGGGGATTATATCAGCGTAACAGAGCGGCGGACGACTTTATATCCGTCAATATTTAATGAGAGATATTATTATGACCGTCATTGGGGTGCCTAAAGAGACATTCGCCGGTGAAAACCGCGTGGCGATGACACCGCAGTCTGCAACAGATTTGCAAAAGCTTGGATTCGAGTGCGTTATTGAAAAAGGCGCTGGGGAAGCCGCCGGTTTCTCCGATGCAGTTTACAAAGATGCAGGCGTAAAAATTGCCGCAACCGCAGCCGCGCTTTGGAAAGAAGCCGATGTCGTTGCTAAGGTTCGGGCGCCAAGCGATGCCGAAGTAAAAAAATTCCAAAAAGATCAAACCGTCATCAGTTTTATGAACCCAGCAGCTTCTGAGAAATTGCTTGAAGCGGGTAAAAAAGCGGGCGCAACACTGGTTGCTATGGAAATGGTACCGCGCATCTCTCGCGCACAAAAAATGGATGCTCTTTCTTCCATGGCCAATATCGCTGGCTACCGCGCGGTGATTGAGGCGGGTAACAACTTTGGCCGGTTCTTTACGGGTCAAGTCACAGCCGCAGGCAAAGTGCCGCCAGCAAAAGTGCTCGTCATCGGGGCTGGCGTTGCCGGCCTTGCTGCTATCGGCACATCCACATCACTGGGGGCTATAACCTATGCCTTCGATGTTCGTCCTGAAGTGGCCGAGCAAATCGAGTCCATGGGCGCTGAATTTGTGTTTCTGGAGTTTGAGGAAAGCAGTCAAAACAGCGCTGCCACGGGCGGCTATGCTGCGCCGTCATCGCCGGAGTTTCGCGAGAAACAACTGGCAAAATTCCGTGAGATGGCACCGGATATCGACATTGTTATCTGCACGGCCTTGATTCCAAACCGCGAAGCCCCCGAACTTTGGACCGCTGATATGGTCGATATGATGAAGCCGGGTTCGGTCATCGTCGATCTCGCGGCCGAAAAAGGTGGCAATTGCAAACTCACGAAAATGGACGAAAAAATTGTCACGAAAAATGGCGTGACAATTGTGGGCTATACTGATTTTCCAAGCCGTATGGCGGCGCAAGCTTCCACGCTTTATTCCAACAACATTCGCCATATGCTGACTGATCTGACGCCGGGCAAAGATGGCAAGATCGTTCACAATATGGAAGACGATGTTATCCGCGGGGCGACGGTCACCCATCTTGGTGAGATTACCTATCCACCGCCGCCGCCGAAGATAGCGGCGATTGCCGCTGCGCCGAAAAAAGAAAAGCCTAAAGTGCTCACCGCAGAGGAAAAACGCGCAGCCGAAACGGCGGCTTTCAAAGCACAGACCAAAAATCAGGTTACGCTGTTGGCAATTGGTGCGGCCTTATTGCTCGGCGTCGGTCTTGTGGCGCCAGCAAGCTTCATGCAGCACTTTATCGTGTTCGTGTTATCGGTATTCATCGGCTTCCAGGTCATTTGGAATGTTAGCCACAGCCTGCACACACCGTTAATGGCGATCACCAATGCGATTTCATCCATCATCATATTGGGTGCGGTGATGCAGATCGGATCGGGCTCATGGTTGGTCATTTTATTGGCAGCGCTTTCGGTATTTATGGCGGGGATCAATATCTTCGGTGGTTTCCTCGTGACACGGCGCATGCTCGCCATGTTCCAAAAGTCTTAAAGGGTAGCGAACGATGGATTACGGATTTACAACAGCGGCTTATGTTGTCGCAGCGGTTCTCTTCATTTTAAGCCTTGGCGGATTATCCGGCCAAGAAAGCGCAAAACGCGCCGTGTGGTATGGTATTGTCGGCATGGCACTCGCCGTGGCGGCAACTTTGATTGGCCCTGGCTTTGGCCTCTGGTGGTTATCCTTGCTGCTGATCGGCGCAGGCGGTGTCATTGGTTATCAGCTCGCGACACGCGTACAAATGACGCAAATGCCAGAGCTCGTTGCTGCTATGCATTCACTTGTCGGTCTTGCGGCGGTGTTCGTTGGCTATGTGGCGCATATTGAGTACCAAGGTATCGTTTCTGGCTTGATGGCTTCAGGCATTGCACGGTGTGCAGAAGGTCAAAGCCTTTGCAGGCGAAGCGACGGCTTTGATCCGCGTACACGGAAACGCTTGGCAGCTTTGCCTATAAATTGGCCGAGAAATCACCGGTGGAAATTTCAATTCTCAAGGTGGAAGTGTTCTTAGGTATTTTTATCGGGGCAGTTACTTTTACAGGTTCCGTCATCGCTTACGGCAAGCTCGCAGGACGCGTTAATTCAAAGGCGATAAAGTTGCCCGGCGGACACTTTTTAAATGCTGCCGCTGCTGCGCTCTCACTTCTTTGCTTGATTTGGTACACAAATACTGGCGGCACATTTCCGCTGGTGCTGATGACCTTGGCAGCGTTGTTCATCGGCTATCATTTAATCATGGGTATCGGCGGCGCCGACATGCCCGTGGTGGTATCAATGCTTAACTCCTATTCCGGTTGGGCTGCTGCTGCCATTGGCTTTTCACTTGGCAACGATTTGCTGATTGTCGTGGGCGCATTGGTCGGCTCATCGGGCGCTATTTTGTCTTACATCATGTGCAAAGCGATGAACCGCTCCTTCATCAGCGTTATCCTTGGTGGCTTTGGTGGACCAGCTGGCGAACAAATGGTCGTTGAAGGTGAGCAGATTGCCATTGATGCGGATGGTGTGGCCGCAGCGCTTGAAGAGGCAGACAGTGTGGTCATTATTCCAGGCTACGGTATGGCGGTGGCGCAAGCGCAAACTTCTGTCGCAGAACTGACCAGAAAATTGCGCGCCAAGGGAAAAAATGTTCGCTTTGCGATACACCCTGTTGCGGGACGTCTGCCGGGCCATATGAACGTGCTCTTGGCGGAAGCTAAGGTGCCCTATGACATTGTGCTTGAGATGGACGAAATCAACGAGGACTTCCCGTCAACAGATGTGGCCATTGTCATCGGTTCAAACGACATCGTCAATCCTGCGGCGCAGGATGATCCCAATTCGCCAATCGCCGGGATGCCGGTTTTGGAATGTTGGAAGGCCAAGCAGGTTTTTGTTTCCAAGCGTGGCCAAGGAACGGGCTATTCAGGCATCGAAAATCCGCTGTTCTTCAAAGACAACACCCGTATGTTCTACGGTGATGCCAAAGCATCAATCGATGCTTTGTTGCAAAAGATAAGCTGATTATTTTAGCATAATTTGAAAGAGGCGGCAGCGATGCCGCCTTTTTTATGCGCAGTTATGCGAACGACGGCGGTGGCAACGGTTTGTTTTCTTTTTTCGCGTAAGCTTATGTGAAAAGATTTTCGAGAACATCAGATCGGATTTTAAATGCGCAAGCCAATACGAAAAGCGGTATTTCCCGTTGCAGGTTTGGGCACGCGGTTTTTGCCAGCGACCAAAGCTGTTCCCAAAGAAATGCTCACCATTGTGGACAAGCCAGTCATCCAATATGCGGTCGACGAGGCGCTTGCCGCCGGCATCGAGGTTTTGATTTTTGTTACGGGCCGTAACAAGGGCGTTATCGAAGATCATTTTGATGTTGCCTATGAGTTGGAAGCCACTTTGAAGAGCCGCGGTAAAATGGCTGCGCTTGAAATATTGGACATGCATCTGCCGCCAGCCGGCTGTTCGCTTTTCACCCGCCAACAGGCGCCTCTTGGCCTCGGTCATGCCGTATGGTGCGCGCGTGACATGGTGGGCGACGAACCTTTTGCCGTTCTGCTGCCAGACATGTTGATGTATGGTGAACCCGGCGCACTGAAACAAATGGTCGATGTCTACAACGAGCATGGTGGCAATATTATTTCGCTTTCAACCTGTGATCCCGAGGAGGCACATAATTACGGCATCGTGTCCAAGGGCAAAGATTTGGGCGATGCTTTTGAGATTACAAGCATGGTTGAAAAGCCTACCAAGGGCACGGCGCCTTCAAACTATTATATCAACGGCCGATATATTTTGGACGGTTCGATTATGGGCTTACTTGGCAGCCAATCGAGCGGTGCCGGTGGCGAAATTCAGTTGACCGATTCGATGCTGACTTTGATGCAAAGCCAGCACTTTTATGGTGTCCCGTTCAAGGGGCAGACGTTCGACTGCGGCTCAAAACTCGGATTTCTTATGGCCAACATTTCGCTCGGTCTGCGCGACGAAACGCTTGGGCCCGACCTGCGAAAGTCGCTTGCCGAAGCGCTTACAGATCGTCGCTCGGCCGTGCGGATTTGATCCGTCTGCTATTGACGGTATCATCGCCAATGTGACGACCGCCTCGCTTGGCTGCGAGTTCGGATTGCTTCTGACGCTCGGCAAAGCGAGCACGGTCTTCGTCGTTAAATTTATCATGGCAATGGGCGCAAGAAACGCCGTTGATAAACTTCTCTGAGCGCAAATCTTCCGGTGAGAGCGGATGGCGGCAAGCACGGCAGAGTTTTGCACTGCCCAATTCCAATCCGTGGCTGACTGAAACGCGCTCATCGAAAACAAAACATTCGCCATCCCAACTACTTCGTTCTTCTGGCACCTCTTCAAGGTATTTCAAAATCCCGCCCTTGAGATGAAACACATCATCATAACCCAGAGACTTCACAAAGGCTGTTGATTTCTCACAACGAATGCCGCCGGTGCAGAACATAGCGATTTTCTTGCCCTTCAGCAGATTTTCGTTGCGGCGCACCCAGTCGGGAAATTCCCGAAACGTATCTGGTTTCGCGGATTGATCGCATTTTTAAAAGTACCCACCTTAATTTCATAATCATTGCGCGTGTCGATGACGATTGTGTTGGGATCGCTAATCAGATCATTCCAATCATGTGGCTCCACATAGGTCCCAACAATTTGCGTTGGGTCAGTCTCGGGCACGCCCATGGCGACAATCTCTTTTTTCAACCGCACTTTAAGACGATAAAAAGGGAAGCTTACTCTAGGCATAGCTTTCCTTGCGCTCAAGGGCTGAAAAATTCGGGCAGAGAACGAATAAATTTTAAGCATAGGTCGATGCCGTAGCCGTGTGCCCGCAATGGTGCCATTGATGCCCTCCGATGCCAGCAGCAAAGTACCAACAATGCCGTTTTCTTCGCAGATCGTTTTAAGGGGAACCTGCACGGTTTCATACCGCTCAAATTTTGCAAAGTGATAGAGCGCAGCGACGACAATAGGTGATTCAATCATGATAAAACCTCTGCGCGCTCTCAGCGATTGTTGCGTTTTGGGTGAAGTGTTTTTTTGTATAAAGGAATTTCGAAAAACACGCATGGAAACCATTTTTGCATTTTGTCGAGAGGTAGTAGCTTGTGAATTAAAATTCAACAAACATTTATATTCATAGTGGCGGCTTAAAGTTCTTTCACTTGCTTTGACCATGAAGACGCACCCAATTATGCCTTTGGGCTTTTGTGGAAACCTGATCACTTCGTGCAGCAGAAAAAATCAATCGACTACTTAAAACTTCTGCGCCCCATTTGCGCTATTGAGTTTATCAAATCATGCGCTGCCGAGAGGCTTCGCCCTGTTGTGACAAGCACTTGCGGTTAAAACCATCCACTCCAGCATCCATGCTGCGCCTGAGCGTTCTTGCCCGCGGACGAGGGGCGTGGTGCATGAGCGTATACGCTCCGATGTGTGACTTTCGCTCGCAAGCGTGACCAGCAGCCTTGCCAATACCTGCCCCCTGTTTATGCTGGCATTGCCGACGAGCCACTCCACCGTTCAGGTCAGCTTCAAGGGGGGCAGCAGGCTGAGTCGGAAAAGCGCAATGCAGGTGCTATGTCTTGGCCAATCTTGCTTCTTCATTGCACCCCGCAGATGCGCGCCAGCATTGAAGCGAGTTCGGCCAGCTGACTGCGTGATCAGCGCTGTGCCATGCGCAACCGGGATCGCGCAGGGCTCAAAGCTTTGGCAAACCGTGTGCCGAGTATCTTTAGGTAGCTGACGTATCACGCACGCCGACGGGCCCGCCCCACTGGATGATCAAGCAGGTGATCCTTCATTGACTGGCATCTGCTTTGCGAGCGTGATAAGAGGACGCCGACATGCCTCTATTTTGTCTTGAACCGCGATCGGCAAAGCGTGCTGCATGCGCGTGACAGCCATCAGCCGCCGTTCGCCGTCTCTTTTGGTGAGCGCATCGAGAGCGTCTATCAACGTGCCAAGCCTTGCAATCAAAATAGGCATAATATCTTGAAGCGATATCATCAAAGCCGTGTCCATGACATCTTGGGAGGTAAGACCCTGATGAAGCCAAGGCTGGTCTTCTTTATGAAGCTGCGCCTTCAACAGCCGGATGAGGTCTGGCACAGGCAGGCCATCGCGTTTGGTGCCGTCTTTTAAGTCTTGGGGCTGTATGGGTGCAGCCAATATTGCGGCGGCGATGCGCTCTGCATCAGCTTTGGGTGCGATGGTTCGTGTCCACGCCGCTTCAATCTGCAACATCCGTGAAAGCTCGGCCTCAGGGCTTAGAATTGCTTCTATTTCGGGATCACCGAAAAGTCCGCTAAGCCATGGGTGTTGGGCAGTTTCCATTATACGGCCCTTAACCCAAGCGTTTGCCGCGTCTGGGCAATTGTTGATACGGGACGTTCATATTTGGCACAAAGATCAGCCGCCCGCGCAATCAACGCCGCGTTTGATGGCGCAAGCGTGTGGCGATCAATGCGTATATTATCTTCCAAGCCTGCGCGCGTATGACCGCCCGCAGCAATCGCCCATTCGTTGAGCACGATTTGATTTGGCCCGATGCCTGCTGCGCACCATTCCGCGTTAGGCACGCGGTTCTTCACCGTTTGTACATAAAAATCAAAAACGGCTTTATCAGGGGGCATGGCATTTTTTACGCCCATGACAAATTGGACATAGAGCTTTTTGGGCAATTGCCCAGCCTCATGCATGGCGATGGCCTTTAGATATGGCTCAGATCAAAGGCTTCCACTTCCGGCGTGATGTCATAATTTGCCATTTCACTGGCCAGCCAATCGACAAGATCTGGCGGGTTTTCATAAACGCGGGTGGGAAAGTTATTCGATCCAACTGAAAGCGATGCCATATCGGGGCGCAGCGATAGCATGCCGCCGCGCTCTTTGCCCGCGCCAGACCGTCCGCCTGTGGAAAATTGGATCACAACACCGGGGCAATGTTTTTCCAAGCCCGCTTTGAGTGCCGCAAATTTTTCTGGATCAGATGAAGGCGTTTCATCCGCGTTGCGCACATGGGCATGGATGATTGTTGCGCCTGCCTCCACGGCCTCATGCGCGCTTTCCACTTGCTCGGGAATTGTGATCGGCACCGCCGGATTGTCAGATTTGCGCGGCAGGGAGCCCGTGATCGCGCAACATAAGATGCAAGGTTTGCCAGCAATATCAGACATCGAAAAATACCGTTTCTTTCGGCCCCTGAAGATAAATCACATGGTGAAAGCCGTCAGGTGTCGGCGTAGCAACAAGCGTATGAGAGCGATCGCCGCCGAGCGCAAAAATAGGATCAGCCAAGTTGTTATGACGTGGAAAATAAATACGCGTGACCAGAGGCGATGCAGCTGATGCCGCGCGCGCTGCGACCCACACCAATATATGCGGTGCTTGTCCTGCCGGCTGCGCCGGGCAGGAGCGTCTCGAACATCAGCTGGCCTGTTTGCGCATCTGCCGGCTGGCGGCCCCAATGGGTGAAACCATCGGTTGGGCCGTAAGTCCCGTCCGGTCCTGCCTGCCAGATTTCGACCATTGCGTCGGTTAATGGGTCGCCAGCCCCGTCGATCACTTCCAGTGTCAACGCAATGCGCTCGCCGGCAGGATCGCCCGTGATCATGCGTCCGCCAAGATCATCCTGGGTAGGCATTGCGCAAAAGCCCCGTAAATGTTGGAACACAACCAATATGAACGTAAGGCCCTGCCGTCTGAAACGGTGTTTCTTTAAGATCGGCCATCAGAGCCCCTCCAGCTTATTTTCAAACAACGTTTGATTGCGGCCTCGCAAAGTAATGTCGAAACGATAGGCGCGAATATCCATCGGGATCGTTTTGTCCATGTCGAGCCGCGCGACCAATCTATCGATTGCTTCATCGCTCGGAATTGATTGCACGATAGGGCACAGCGCAATGTGGGGATCGCCTTCAAAATACATCTGCGTAATCAGTCGCTGGGCAAAGCCGTCGCCGAACACAGAAAAATGGATATGTGCCGGACGCCAATCATTGCCGCCGTTAGGCCAAGGGTATGGGCCAGGCTGAATGGTGCGAAAACTATAGCTGCCGTCGGCGCCAGACATACACCGTCCCCAGCCGCTGAAGTTGGGGTCAAGCGGCGCAAGATACCCGTCTTTTTTATGGCGGTAGCGACCGCCCGTACCGGCCTGCCAGACTTCGATGAGCTTATTGGGCACGGGCCTTGCGTCCTCGTCAAGCAAACGGCCATAGACCATAATGCGCGGTCCAACAGCGCTTTGCCCTTCCTGCGCGTAGTTTTGAATAAGATCACTGTCGAGAGCGCCCAGCATCGACTGACCGAAAGCTGGCCCCGTCATTTCTGTTGTGGCCGGATCATAATGGAGCCGCGCATGCTTGGGTGAGCGAAAAATAGAGCTGCGATAATCCGGAGCCAGCGGTGCTGGATGCCAATTGAGTGTCGCGCGGTGCGATCAAGTTACTCATGTGTTTCGTTTCTCATTTCTGCAAGCGTCTGTTTAGCCAGTTTGAGGGCATGGTTGGCTTTTGGTACACCTGGCACAGATGGCTACATGTTGGAAAGCCTGCTGAATGTCACGCTGCGTTGCGCCAGTGCGAGCGGTTGCGCGCACATGCATCGGGATTTCTTCAAAATTACCAGCTGCCGCGAGGAGCGCAAGGGTCAGCATCGATCGCTCACGCCGGGAGATGGAAAGATCAGACCAGACACGGCCCCACGCGCCTTCCGTGATCAATGTCTGAAATGGCAAATCAAAATCGGTCTTGGCCGCTTCAGCGCGGTCGACATGGGCATTGCCTAACACGCCGCGACGTGTGGCCATGCCTTGGTCAAAAATGTTTCCTTCTGCTGTGGCCATGGCTTCAATCAGTTTCGCCATTTTTGTTGGTGCTTCAAGGGAAGGCAAGTGCCCGACATCTTCCAGAATTTCGACTCTTGCATCGGGTATGGCAGCGCCGAGCGCTGTAACCTGATCGGGCGTAACGGAACGGTCTTGCGATCCGCCGATGCACAAGGTGGGAACCGCGATCTTGCTGACATCGTTGCTAAGGTCGGTATCGCGAATGGCAGCACATGCGGCGATATATCCATCGGCCGGTGTTCGGCACAGCATCGATTTATGAAGCGCCCATTGGGGGGGTTTTTGCACGATAAGAAGGCGCAAACCAGTGCTCAAGTATGCCATCGGCGATGGCCTCAATGCCGCCCGCCTCAATGGCTGCGATACGCTCGTTCCATTTTGTTTGGCTGCCGATCTTTGACGCCGTGTTGGATAAAAATTACCGCTTGCAAAAGGTCGCCGCGCTGTGCTGCCACGCATTGGGCAACCATGCCGCCAAGCGATACCCCGCACAAAATGACATTGGACAACGCAAGCTGTTCCATCAGCGCGATCAAGTCATCGGCAAGATCGGCAACAGTGAAATCATGCGATAGTCCGCTTAAACCATGCCCACGCATATCGTAAGTCAGCGTATCAAACCCGCCGCTCAAATGTACAATCACATCATCCCACAGACTTTGATCGCTTCCCAACGAATTGGCAAAGACCACGCAGGGGCCGCCGCCATTTTTGCGGTGCCGATAGGCGATCAATTGGTCGTTGATGATGGTTGCTTGCATGTGTTATTCCAAGGGTAAGCCGACATAGTTTTCAGCAATTGATTTAGACGCTGCCTCCGAGCGAGACAAATAGTCAAATTCAGCGCGCTGCATTTTTTTCTCAAACGCACTGTTTTCTGGAAACTGATGCATTAGCGTCGATAATTGCCAAGAAAACCGTTCAACTTTCCAGACCCTGTTTAACACAGTTTGCGAATAGGTCTCGATATAATGGTCGTTGCCGTTTGCAAAATATTGGTTCAATGCCCGCGCCAGAATGCGCACATCAGCAACGGCCAAGTTAAGCCCTTTTGCTCCCGTTGGCGGCACGATATGGGCTGCATCTCCGGCAAGAAATAAGCGGCCATAGCGCATCGGCTCGGCCACAAATGAGCGCAGCGGCGCTATGCTTTTTTCAAATGATGCCCCGGTTTGCAAATTGGCTGCACAATCGGGCCCAAGCCGCAGCGCAAGTTCAGCCCAAAAACGATCATCGGACCATTGATCGACATGATCATTGACATCGCATTGCACATAATAGCGGCTGCGCGTTGGTGATCGCATCGATGCCAGCGCAAAGCCATTTTCATGGTTGGCATAGATCAATTCATGGCTGACGGGCGGTTTGTCGACCATGACGCCCAGCCAGCCGAATGGATAGACTCGCTCGAACGTGCGCAAAACATCATCAGGAATGGATTTGCGCGACACGCCATGATAACCGTCACAGCCGGCAATAAAATCGCAATTAACAACGAATTTTTTCCCCTCGTGTGTGAAATGCACCGACGGTTGGTCAGATTTTAAATCCACCAGGGTCACGTCATCGACGCCGAAAAAGAACTGCTGGCCTTCGGAAAAACGTTTATCGAACAGATCTTTTGTCACCTCCGTTTGGCCGTAGACCATGACCGATTTGCCCGTCAGCGCCGCAATATCAATCCGGTGCCTATCGCCATCAAAGGCCAGCTCAAAACCATCATGCGATAACCCTTCGCGGTGCAAGCGGCTTGCGACCCCCGCCTCTTCGAGGGCCTCCACAGTGCCTTGTTCGAGAACACCTGCGCGGATGCGGCTTTCAATATAGGCGCGATCTTTGCGATCAATCACAATTGTATCGACACCCGCGTTGGCCAAAAGCTGCGACAGTAAAAGCCCAGCTGGCCCTGCACCGATAATGCAAATTTGTGTTTTCAATGATTTTTCCATGGGTTCGCTTTTTCTATTTTATACTTGCAAGATCATCCCAAGATGACGGGTAGGTTGATTGGGCCGCGAAATCCGAACCCGCGCCATTTGACATCTTTAGCCTCCGCCAATCGCATATTGGGGAACCGTTCAAAAAGTTTCGGCAACATCACCAAGCCAACTGCGCGCCTTGAAACATGCGTGCCCTGACAAAAATGTGGACCGTTTCCAAAGGCCTGATGCGGCTGTTTTTCGCGGTAGACCCTGAATTCTTCGCCGTCATCGTAGATTTCTTCATCACGGTTTGCCGAGGCCTGCACGGTCATGACCGTATCACCCTTGGGAATGACATAGCCTCTGATTTCGGTGTCTTCAGTCACCAACCGCGACGAGACTTGTATTGGCGCGACCCAGCGCACTGCCTCTTCAAACGCAGCGCTCCAATCACTTTTCGCTTTCACCTGCTCTAATTGGTCCGGGTTAGACAGCAGGCCATAGAGCACTGTGCATAGGGCGTCGCGCGGCTCATTGATGCCGCCGCCGATGGCGATTTTGATATTGGCGTATACTTGCGACATCGCGATGGGATCGGCGGCATTGACCATAACCGAGAACGCGCTGCTATTTGGCTCGGCTCTATGCCTTGCCTGCAGTCGATCAAAAAGCGCGTCCATTTCATCATTGGCTTTGTCTGATCGCGCAAAAGGCTCGTCGCGCCAGCCAAAGTTACCCGCGCCGTCGATAAGAGCTTGCGACCATTCTATCATCTCAGCATCGGACGCCTCATCCAGTCCTAGCAAAATGGCGAGGCCGCGCGCCGCATAGGGAGCCGCAAGCGCGCTGAACAAGTCAACAACTTCATGCTTGGGCAGCCGATCAAGATAAGCATCGGCTATTTCTTGATAGCGCGGGATCCATTCCGTTTGAATTGTCTTAGGATTAAATGCCGGTGCCATGGCGTTGCGCTCGCGCAAATGCTCATCGCCATCTTTGCGCATCAATGTGTGCGCGCGAAACGCCCGCTTCATGGGCGTGTTGGGATCATTGGAGCTGAAAATGACGGGGTCGTCTTTAACGGCTTTGGTATCGGCAGCCTTTGTGAGCAGCGTCCGCCCTACTGACGCCACGCGAAGCACCGGATGTTCGGCGCGCAAGCGCCGATATATCGGATAAGGATCTCGGTCCAATTGATCCAAGGTGATCTCAGTATCAATGGGTGCGAAAGCGGTATCATTCATTGCAAAAGCACTTTTCAGAAAGGCTAGAGATAAAAGACTGATCTAAAATTGTCGACATTATTAAAAGCCCACGGTGGGATATAATGGTCAATGATCAGAAAACTATTGAATTTTGGAACTTATTTGTCAATATTGACTTTGTGGATTTATCATAATGTATACAAACTGAATTTGATGGATGCGGCTGATGGCAGAGATAATCAAAAAAAGAGGCTTTCAAACTGCCCTCGCGGGGCTCCGCGATAAGATATTAACCGGGGAGCTGGTCAAAGGCGATCATCTGTCAGAAGTTGTACTCGCCGCTGAATTGGGCATTTCACGCACCCCGTTGCGCGAGGCCATGCGCGAACTGACCGATCAGGGTCTTATCGAAAAGCTCCCAAACGGCCGCTATCAAGTTTGTAGCCTAACCCGCAATGATGTGCGTGATTTCATCGCCTTGAGGGGCATAATGGAGGGAAATATTTTCCGGTTGTCCGCCGAAAAAGGAATATCCGAAGATCAGCGCTTGCACTGTTTTTGAAACGCTAACAGCGATCGATAAAGTGCTCAACGTATCGAGTTCTTCTATCGACTTTGATGAGTACATGGATTTGAACGCTAAGTTGCACAATCAATTTGCGTCGATCTGCGCCAGCACGGTCATGCTCAATGAATTAGCGCGGGTTTCAAAACTACCGATGGCAAGTCCCGGCGCTTTTTTGGGTGGGCAAGCGGCATCACGCGCTACTCTTCAGTCATTGTTCACGGCGCAGGAGCAGCACCGCTCCATCTTTGAAGCCATTTGCAACCGCGAAGGGGCACGTGCAGAGGCCTTGGGCAGAGAACATGCGCGCCTTGCTTATCAGAACCTTGACCGGTTCCTAGAGGCAGGCGCGGGTGCCACACGGCAAACACCCGGCCTTGCCCTAGTGGTAGATTTTCACAAAAACGACGACAAGCTGAAAGCTGCATCCTAGCTATGTGGCGATATGAGAGCCGCCTACAGCATCACAGCACCGCGAAAAGCCGCATCAGCACCGATTGTTTTGACCGCGCACCCACGCCGACAAAAAGCGTCCTATTAACCCAGGCGTAGCGGTCATCGCCAGTTTCTAGCCGTGCATGCGTGCGCATATAATAGCTATCGGGTGCGACTTGTTCTCCCCGGCCAATAGCGTCGATCACATCTTTAGGCCCATGGCGGTAGCCATAATTGATGATTTCAATCGTCGCACCATCGTGGGTTTCCAGTGCATACCGTGTGTCAAGTTCCGCCAGACCATCGGCGAAGATGGTTTGCCAATCTGCCCCAACATTTAAAATACGCCCTTGCAATTTGGGGCCGGTCATTGTTCCGCCGATGATGGGAATAATCCTGCGAACCCCGGCGCGGCCTTGGCCCATGGCGCGGATTGGATCAAGCTCTACGGTGAGGTCAGCGACATGTTCAAGTGTAGGATTTGGGAGGTTCATCGCTTTTATCCTTTGTCAAAATTAATATGGAACTGTTTACCTGCTTAACAGTTGATGTTAGTGTTTTTTAAGCAATAGGGAAATCACGAGATGACCACGCGTGCACAATTAAAAGCAAACAAGGCAAATCCAGATAATCTCGATATAAATACGACCGTTTCCGATTTAGAAAATCTTGTCGGTTATAATATGAAGCGCGCCTACGTTGTGATCCACAAAGATTTTCGCGAAGCGCTGGGCGAAAATGGCATTTCGCCACCCACCTTTTCTGCCTTGTCTCTTGTCGTTACCTATCCCCAAATCAGCCAAAGCAATCTAGCGCGCATGTTGGGCATTGAGCGCTCAGGCCTTGTGAGCATTATCGACGGTCTAGAGCAGCAAGATTACTTGGCGCGCGTGCACTCACCAAGCGATAGACGGGTGCAAGCCTTAGTGCCAACGGCCGAAGGTGTGAAAGCCTATCACGCCATGCTGGCAACCGTTCAAGCGCATGAAGACAAGTTGCTTGCCGGGCTTTCGTCATCAGAAAAATCGACACTTGTGAAGCTGCTCATTAAAATTCGTGCAGCGGAAAGTCAGGCGTAACGATGCAAGATTGGTCAGGACATGGGGCAATTGTTACCGGTGGTGCCTCTGGGCTTGGCGCTGCAACGGCTTCCCGTCTGGCTCAAAGCGGACTGAGGGTCACTATCTTTGACCTTAATGGGGAGGCGGGTCAAAAGCATGCGGAAGATATCGCCGGTGTATTCGCCAAAGTCGATGTGTCTGATCCGCAATCGGTCGCAGATGGTATTGCTCGAGCGCATGCCGCCCATGGTCCGGTGCGCGTTCTCGTTAATTGTGCTGGTATCGGCGGAGCCGCTAAAACCGTCTCACGCGGACTTCCCCATGATCCAGATTTATTTGCGCGCATTATACGCGTAAATTTAATCGGCTGTTTCAACTGCGCTAGCCAGGCGGCAGCTGCTATGGTCGCTGCTGATCCGATCGATGCAGACGGCGCGCGCGGTATCATTATTAACACGGCCTCAGTCGCCGCCTATGATGGGCAGGTCGGACAACTGGCCTATGCTGCAAGCAAAGGCGGTATTGTTGCCATGACGCTGCCGATGGCGCGGGATTTGGCCGACAAAGGCATTCGTGTGTGTACGATTGCACCCGGCTTGTTCTTGACACCGCTTTTGCACGAATTGCCGCCGGAGGTTCAAGCTTCGCTTGGCGCTCAAGTGCCATTTCCATCGCGTCTTGGTGACCCCCATGAATACGGGGAAATGGTCGATCACATCACACGCAACCCAATGCTGAACGGCGAAATTATTCGCTTGGACGGCGCCATTCGCATGGCCCCACGCTAATCGGAGTTCAAAAGTGACCGCAGAAAACCATGACATAAATGACGATTTTTGGGCGCCAAAGTTTGATTTTGACCATCGCGCCGATGGTTCAATTATCATGCGCCAGCAGGGCGATTTACCGGATTATCCGCCCTTGCTTGTCGACTACATGGACAAATGGGCAGACACCACGCCGGACATGGTTTGGATCGCGCGGCGCGATGCAGGCGGAGATTGGCTTGAAATCACCTATTCGGATGCACGCAGAAAAGCCAAAGCGCTGGGCTCTGCCTTGCTCGCCATGGGGCTCAGTGCCGATCGGCCGCTGCTAATCTTGTCAGAAAACAGTCTTGAACATGCTTTGCTTGGCATGGCCTGTTGTTATGTGGGTGTGCCTTTTGCGCCGCTTTCGCCTGCCTACTCACTGGTTTCTACCGACCATGGAAAATTGCGGGATATTGGCAAACTTCTAAAGCCCGGCGCAATTTTTGCCGATGACGGCGTGGCTTTTGAAGCAGCCATCGCTGCTATTAAAACCGATGATCAAAGCGTCATCAATGTTCGCAACCTGAGCCTGAGCCAAGGCGCCGTGTCCTATGATACTCTGCTGGCGAGTAACCCTGCAAGCGCTGATGCCACGCGGGCGACGCTGACACCTGATACGGTGGTAAAATATTTATTCACGTCCGGTTCGACCGGCTCCCCCAAGGCCGTCATCAACACCAACCGGATGATCTGCGCGATGCAGGCCGTCACGCGCGATTGCTATCGGTTTTTGACCAAACAGGCGCCCGTCGTTTTGGATTGGGGCCCATGGAACCACACCGCATCGGGCAATAAAGTGTTTTACTTGGTCATGACAAATGGCGGAAGTTATTACATCGATGACGGGCGTCCGGTTCCTGGAAAATTCGCTCAAACGTTAAATAATTTGAGGGAAATTTCTTGCACGTGGTATTTTAATGTGCCGATAGGTTACGACATGCTTGTGGATGCTTTGGAGGCTGACCCTGAGTTTTCATCGGCTTTTTTTAGCAAACTGGGAATGATGTTTTATGCGGGCGCAGGCATGTCGCAGCTCACGTGGGATCGGTTGCGTGCCGCTGGCCGCGCCGCGACAGGCCACGAGGTTTTGCTGGCCACAGGGCTTGGTGCAACCGAGAGCGCTCCCTTTGCTTTGGCATGCACAGACCACCAAGACAAATCAGGGAACGTAGGCGTACCCGGTCTTGGTTTGACGCTTAAACTCGTACCAAACGGCGGCAAACTGGAAGCGCGGCTAAAAGGCCCGACGCTGTTTCCCGGTTATTTTGGTGACGCAGCACAAACGGCAAAAGCGTTTGATGAAGAAGGCTATTATTGTATGGGCGATGCACTTCGAGCCGCCGATCCAGATGATTTCACCAAAGGCTTTTTCTTTGACGGTCGCATTGCAGAAAACTTCAAACTGTCAACGGGAACTTGGGTCGCTGTGGGCGCTGTGCGTGTTAAACTGATCGATGCCATGGAAGGCCTAATTCGTGATGCTGTAATCGTTGGCGAAAACGAAGCGCAACTTGGCGCGCTCTTGTTATTGTCAAATGCTGCCAAACAGATGGATCCGGCCACACGCCATGCGGCTTTGTCCGAAAAATTGGCACAGGCTGCAAAAGCTGCGACCGGTTCGGCGACGCGGGTGCGCCGCGCCCTTGTGTTGGAAAGCGATCCTAGTTTCGACAGGGGCGAGATCACCGAAAAGGGGTCGTTGAACCAACGGGCAATGCGCGTGAATTATTCGGCGACAATTGCGCGTCTCGGCAGCAACGACCCAGACATTATCTATGTTTAGTGCCGCAAGAGCGTGTCGCGTTTAACTTGAAACATCGGTTATCACCTAATGCGCCCAAATCTTTGATTTCAGGCAGCGTTTGCTGTTTCAGGTTTAACGAGAAACGATTTACTTAAATCCATCAATAAACCAAACCAACCACAGTGTGATCGCGGGAAAGGCGGTCAGGATGACAACGCGGATCAGATCGGTAACCACAAAGGGCAAAGCGCCTTTATAGGTCTCGGATATTGGCGTGTCCTTGGCCATGCCGTTGATGATAAAAAGATTGAGGCCCACAGGCGGCGTGATCAATCCTACTTCGACAACAATTAAGACCAGTATCCCGAACCAAAGGCCAAAGTCTTGCGGCGACATACCAAAATCGAGCACGCTCATGATTGGATAAATGATCGGCACCGTTAAGAGCACCATCGACAGACTGTCCATGACGCAGCCGAATACGAGATACATCAACAAAACGACCGCAAGAACAACCCAAGGCGATAAGCCGGATCCACCAACCCATGCTGCCGCCGTCTGTGGTAGTTGGCTTAGCGCCAAAAAGCTGTTGTAAAAGCCTGCACCTAGGATAATCAAATAGATCATTGCCGTTGTGATTGCAGTCGAAATGATGGCTTGCTGCAACCGTGACCAGTTCATTTGACCTGACAATACGCTTACCAGCCCAGTGCCTGCTGCCCCCACTGCGGCAGCTTCAGTCGGCGTAAACACACCGATATAAATGCCGCCCACAACGACCACAAAAATCGTGATCACTGGCCAAACTTTTCCCAGCGCGGCAAGGCGCTCGCCCCATGGCACCCGATCTTTGACCATGGCATCATTGGGAGAAAAGTGAACCCAAATTGAAATAGCGATCATATATCCCAGTGCTGCAAGAATACCGGGTATCAATGCAGCCAGAAACAGCTTCTCAATATTTTGTTCGGCAAGGAGTGCATAGATGACGAGGATAACCGATGGCGGGATCAATATGCCAAGTGTGCCGCCTGCTGCCAAAGCTCCAGTGGCAAGGGAACCCGGATAGCCGTAGCGCCGCAACTCGGGCAATGCCACTTGACCCATCGTTGCCGCCGTCGCCAGCGAACTGCCGCAAATAGCGCCAAAGCCTGCACAAGCGCCGATGGCAGACATGGCGACACCGCCGCGCCGATGGCCCAAAAAACTTTCGGCGGCGCGAAACAAAGACGCAGACATTCCGGACAGCGTTGCAAATTGCCCCATCAATAAAAATAGCGGAATGATGGAAAACGAGTAATTTGAAAACGTGCCATAGGTGATATTTTTAAAGGCGTTGAGCACGGGCAAGGCCGTACCATAAACGAGATATGACCCCACCATACCGATGGATATCATCGCAAGAGCAATGGGTATTCGCAAAAAGACAAGTACCAAAAGAACTGGAAACGACCAGAGCGCGAGAGAAAGATCAGTCATGCCGCGGCTCCGCTTTGGTGTTCAAATTTGGTCAAGCCACGCACAGATCGCATAACACAAAACGCTGCGACCAAAACAAAGCCGATAGCGCCAACCAGACACGCCGCATACCCGAGCCAAACGGGTACTTGGGCAATCAAAGTCGTCTCGCCGTATTGTTGTTTGTCAAGCATGCCCAGCCAAAGCCGGTGCGCAATCAGTGCCGCGAGCGCCAACATGCCTAAATCGATGATGAGGTTAATGATCCGATTGAAGAAATCTGGAAGGGTCGATTTAAAAAGGTCAACCGCGGCATGGCCTGTACGAAATTGGCACAAGGGAATAAATGCAAATATCGCGATGCCGACGCCAATCTCGGTGTAGTCATAAATGCCCGCGAATAGGACCGCAGCAAACGCCCGCCGTAAACAATGCACGCCCTGCGATAGACACGCACGTTAACACAATGATGCCAAGCAGAAGAAGGCCGCCGGCCACAGCGAGGAGAAGTGCTATGCGCTCGACATTTCGTGACAGCATCAAATACATCAGTGTTTCCTGAGCAAAATTAAATCGTCCAAGCGCAGCATTTGTGTGCCGCGCTTGGACTACAATCGTTGACCTTAACGGCCAAGCATTGCCGACTTTTCGCCGATCAACGCTTTAGCGCGATCGATCAAAGCCTGACCGTCAATACCCAAACCAGACATTTCTGCGACCCAGCCATCTATGACTGGCTGTGAAGCGGCCTTCCAACGCGCCACTTCAGCTTCATCCAATTTAATGATATTGTTGCCACCGCTTGCCGCAAGCTTCTCACCGGGCGCGTCGCCATCGGCCATGATTTGCGAGAATGTTTGTGCCATGGCCGCGCCGCTCTCGGCATCCAATATTGCACGCAGATCAGCGGGCAGCGCCTCATAAGATTTTTTATTCATCACCATCACAATGGTAGACGTATAAAGCGCTTCGTTACCGCCGAACATCGTGTGGTTTTTTACGAGTTCTGCAAGACGGATAGATGGCGTGACTTCCCATGGGATCACCGTGCCATTGATAACGCCTTTAGAGAGCGATTCTGGAATTGCAGGCAATGGCATACCGACTGGTTCTGCACCCAGCTGCGAAAGTAGCTTGTTGATAATACGAGTAGGCCCGCGCAGGGTCTTTCCAGACATATCTTCAAGTTTTGCGATTGGATCTTTCGAATGTATGACACCAGGTCCGTGGACCCAGCCGCCGAGAACTTTTACATCTTTAAATTCGTTCTGGGCGAAATCTTCTTCGATCATCTGCTGAAAGGCGAGAGATGTCGCCACTGAGTCTTTCATGATGAAAGGGAGCTCGAACACTTCCGTCCGCGGATATCTGCCTGGGGTATAACCAACCACCGACATCGCAATATCAACAACACCGTCGCGCGCTTGATCGAGCAATTCTGGCGGACGGCCACCAAGGGCCATAGCATCAAAATGCTGAATTTTAAGACGTCCGCCGGACGCTGCAGCAAGGCGGTCGCCCCACGGCTTGAAAGCCTCTTTTGGCAATACGGCAGCGGGTGCCAAAAATTGATGCAACCGCAACGATACTTCTTGTGCTAGAGCCGCATTTGGCCCAACGCCGACGGCAAGTGCGCCGGCTGCTGCAGTTTTTAGAAATTCTCTTCTTTTCATCATGTTTCCTCCCAAAGGATTTTTAGTTTAGCAAAGCCAGTTGAACTCTGCGCAGTTTATTCAGCTTTTGTCACCTGAATTTTGGTTCTCGCTTTTCAAGAAACGCGCGCAAACCCTCTTTTGCGCCGTCCGACGATTGCGACATGGCCGCTGCAAGGCTTTCTGTAAACAGCCCATCACTGCGCGACATATCATTGATGCGAGAAATTGCGTTGATCATAAGATAATTTGAAAAGGGCGCGTTGTCTGCAATGCGCCGAGCAAGTTTTTGCGCCAGCGGCAGACCTTCGCCTTCAGCCACGCTATAATGCGCCAATCCCATAGAAAGCCCTTCGTCAGCGCCATAGTTGCGTGCCGTCAACATCATTTCACGCATACGGTCAGCCCCGATTATGCGGCCTACGCGCACGGTCGCGCCGCCGCCGACAAAAATGCCGCGCCGACCTTCTGGCAGTTGGAAGCGCACAGACGGCTCAGCTATACGCACGTGGGTAGAGACGGCAATTTCAAGCCCTCCGCCAATTACAGCGCCCGTCAAAACGGAAATGACTGGCAACCCGCTGAATTCGATCAGTTCTGAAACGCGGTGCCAGTTACGCGAGTGAAAGACACCTTCGATGGGTTGGCGGCTTTCATGCTCTGCCAGATCAAGTCCAGAACAAAAATGCCCGCCCTCGCCGCGCAAAATTACTGCATTGACACCTTCGGGTGGCTTTGAAAAAAATGCATCTAACGCATCAACCAATGCGTCATTCATCGCGTTACGCTTTTCCGGCCTATTGAAAATGATGGTTGCAATATCGCCATCAATCTCGACGCGCGTCACCGAAGTGTCAAAGGGCGATGCGTGCATAAAGTTCTCCCAAAGAATTATAGAATTGTTGTAGTGGTTAACAGTTTTTTTGTATAGTACTATTTTAGGGGTATCAATTGGGGAAACCAAAATGGTCGATTTTTCAAAAGTGATTGCGATTGATTTTCACACCCACGCAGAAGAACCCTGCTGTGATCACCGCGACGATGGGTACAATGAATTTCAATCGGGAATGGCTGCCTATTTTAAAAATCCCGCTGGTGCCCATGGCATGTTGCCAACAGTGCAGGATACGGCCAATTACTATCGCGAACGCAATATTGCAGCGGTGATTTTTCCCGTTGATGCGGAACGCGAAACCGGATTTCGGCGCTATTCCAATGAGGAAGTCGCAAAAATTTGCGCTGAAAATGATGACATTTTGATCCCCTTCGCCTCGGTCGATCCCCATAAGGGCAAGGCGGGTGCACGTGAAGTGCGCCGCCTCGTGCGTGACTTTGGCGTTCGCGGCTTCAAGTTTCATCCGACCATGCAGGGATTTTTCCCAAATGACCGAGAGACGGCCTACAGTGTTTTAGAAGCCTGTGCAGAAGAAGGCGTAATAACGCTTTTCCATACGGGTCAGACGGGCGTTGGGTCGGGTATGCGCGGCGGCATGGGCATGCGCCTAAAATACTCCAATCCGATGCATCTGGACGATGTCGCGGTTGATTTTCCCGACATGCCCATCGTGCTTGCGCATCCATCTTTTCCGTGGACTGAAGAAGGGCTTGCCGTGGCGCAGCATAAACCCAACGTCTATTATGACATGTCCGGCTGGTCACCCAAATATTTCCCTGAAACTTTCATTCGCTACGCCAATTCAATATTAAAGCACAAAATGTTGTTCGGGTCTGATTGGCCTGCCATTACGCCAGACCGTTGGCTTGCTGATTTTGCAAATGCTCCATTTAAAGACGATGTGCGCCCCCTGATTTTAAAAGAAAACGCACTGAGGATATTGGGCGAAACCAAACAGTAACGGTTGAAAATTTGATACCTTTTAATGCCCCAACCGACGATATTCTTTTCTCGATGAACCACGTCGCCGGTGCATCGACCGTTGGCGGCTGGGATATTGATCTTGCCTCGGAGGTCTTGGCTCACTTTTCACGATTTGCGCAAGATGTGATCGCACCATTAAACGCCTTAGGCGATAGCGAACACGCACGCCTGATTGACGGCCGCGTAAAAATGCCCACTGGTTTTGCCAGCGCCTATGCGCAATTGGCGCAGGACGGCTGGCAGGGGCTGACAGCGCCCGAAGAGTTTGGTGGCCAGGGCGCGTCGTGTCTTATTTCAGCTGCGGTGTCTGAAGTGTTTTCTGGCGCAAATCACGCGATGCAGATGGTTTGCAGTCTGGTGCCCGGTGCGATTTCGACGCTGATCAAATTCGGAACGCAGGCGCAGCAAAATAAATGGATACCAAAACTCGCCTCCGGCGAAGTGTTGTCCACCATGTGCCTGACAGAAGCGCAAGCAGGCTCCGACCTTTCAGCCATCCGGTGTAGCGCCACCCATACGCTAAATGGCTGGCGCATCACGGGCGAGAAAATATTCATCTCCGGCGGCGATCAAGACATGTCCGATGATATTTTGCATTTGGTTCTGGCGCGAAGCAACCCCGCCGGAATGAATGGTCTGTCGCTGTTTTTATGCCCCGCGCAGCCACAAATCAGTGTTACCCGCATAGAACACAAAATGGGTTTGCATGCGTCACCGACCTGCCAGTTACGGTTTGATGATGCGCAAGCAGAGCTCATCGGCGCTGAAGGGCAAGGTCTTCAAGCGATGTTTACAATGATGAACCACGCCCGCATCGATGTAGCGCTCCAAGGTGTGGCCCATGCGAGCCGCGCGGCGCAAATCGCGGCGGCCTATGCGGCAGACCGCGTGCAAGGCCGCCAAAGCGATGGATCTCCGGCGCATTTGCAAGACCATGCCGATGTGCAACGCATGCTGGATGAGCAACAGCGCTTGACCCACGGCGCACGTGCCATGTGCCATATTGCGCTTGTTGAATTAGCCCGTGCCAACAGGCCGTCTTTGTGCGATTTCCTGACGCCTTTGTGTAAAGTTTTTGGCAGTAATGCTGGCATAAGGTCAGCTGATCTTGGGATCCAAATTTTAGGCGGTTACGGCTATTTGACCGAATATGGTCTGGAACAAATTTGGCGCGATGCACGCATCTGTGCGATATACGAAGGTGCAAATGGCATTCATGAGCGCTCAATTGCCACCCGCGGTTTGCGCCCCGGCGGCGGGGCTGATGAATTTGTCGATCTGATCATAGAACTCTGCAATGGCGATCCCATGATTTTGGCGAGCCTTGAGGATTGGCAAAAGTCGCGCACTTTTATGGTCGATATGTCTGACCCATTGCCCCATGCGCACGCATTTGCTCAAAGCACAGTTAATTTGTTTTATGAGGCCGCGCTGACGCGCATTCATGCGGTCGCTGATCACCATCCGAAACCAGATGCGATGCGCCGTCTGGCGAAACCAGCTCGTTCCGAAATTCCGGTTCAAATTAGAGGCATTCAATGATGACCAAACCCGACGTTTTGATTGCAGGTGGCGGCATTGCGGGACTGACCATGGCGCTGACATTGCACCAGATCGGCGTGTCATGCCGCGTGATCGAGACCTCCGCTCAAATGCAGCCCTTAGGTGTCGGGATCAATATCCAGCCCAATGCAATACGCGAATTATTCGATCTTGGAATAACCGCAGCTGACCTTGACAGTGTTGGCGTTCCCGCGCGCGAATGGGCGTTGGTGGGCTTGAACGGCAAAGAAGTGTACTCAGAGCCGCGCGGTTTAGAGGCCGGTTATCATTGGCCGCAATACGCCGCCCATCGCGGCGCTCTGCACATGATGCTCTATCGCAAAGTAGTCGAACGCATAGGGCATGACGCGGTTACCCTTGGCGCGCGCGTGACCGCCTACCGCCGCCAAAGTGATGGCATATCAGCGACTGTAACCATGGCCGATGGCAGCAGGATCGATCAAAATGCAAAGCTATTAATCGGCGCCGACGGTATTCATTCAGCCATTCGCGCTCAGATGCATCCGGGTCAGCCTCCCATCCATTGGGGCGGCGCGGTTATGTGGCGCGGCACCGTTCGGGCGCGGCCAATGCGCACCAATTCATCGTTTATCGGTCTTGGAACACATGAGCACCGCATGGTCATCTACCCGATTTCAAAGCCCGACGCCGATGGCTTTGCGCTCGTTAACTGGATCGCAGAAGTCACGCGTGATGCCCAAGGTGGGTGGACTGAACAAGGCTGGTTCCGACCCGTTCAAGTGGCCGATTTCATTCATCATTTTGAGCAATTCCGTTATGACTGGCTGGACGTGCCAGCCATGTTACAACAGACCGATTGCGCCTATGAAAACCCTATGATTGACCGCGATCCCATCCCGACATGGGTTGACGGACCTGTCGCCTTGATGGGCGATGCGGCCCATGCGATGTATCCCACAGGGTCAAATGGGGCAAGCCAAGCCATCGTCGATGCCCGCGTGATTGGCGCGCAAATGCTTAAACATGGTGTGACGGCCGAGGCATTGGCTGCCTATGACGCGCAGCTTTGTGCGCCCATTTCGGCACTCATTTTGCGCAACCGTGGAGCTGGACCATTTGGTCTCTTAAACATGCTTGACGAACGCTGTGGCGGCGTTTTTGACAATATTGATGATGTTATTCCCGCCGATGAACGCAGCGCCTTTATGGCCGCCTATAAAGCAGCGGCCGGTTTTGCCATTGACCGCTTAAACGCCGCGCCGCCGACGGTGCCCGTTGGGCAAACAGTGCGCCAACCATTTCATTAAGCCGATTGCGCGATCAACTCTAATTTGTCGATCAAAAGTTTCATGAAGGCATCACGCGCTGGGTCTTTTGTATCGCGCATCCAGCAGGCGGCTAATCCGAGCTTATTGCGGAGAGGGCTATCTGGCATCTTGAGCGGCACAAACTTGACACCCACAACCCCGAGGCTTGACACCCACCTCGGAAGAATAGCGATACCCACGCCACGCGCGACCATGTGGACGATGGTTTGCTTTTCTTCGGCGATCTGAACAACGCGGGCCGAAAGGCCTGCCTCAATAAAAAGCTGCATGCTAAAGTCATGGCTGTGAGGACGCGTTTTGCGATCTGGTACAATCAGCGGCTGGTCAGCCAACTGATAAACATTGACCTCGTTATAAACTGCCAAATCGTGGCCTTCAGGTAAAGCGACAACGGCCGTTTCGTGGAAGAGCGGGTAAAACTCCAAACTTCGATCTGGGGTCTCAGGCGGGCGTACGATGGCAAGGTCAAGAGATCCCGAGAGGATCTTCGGTAACAATCTGATAGTCTTCTGCTCGATAAGCTGCACAACAATTTCTGGATGCGAAGCTTTGAACTGCGGCAGCAGTTGGGGCAACAAACCGGCAGCTGCGCTGTCGATCGCGCCGATACGAAGTGCCACAGCTTTGCGATTTTTATGATCTCGAAGCTTGGCTTCGAGACGTTCCATACGGCCAATCAATTCCACGGCTTCGGGCAGCAGAATGAGACCAGCCTCCGTCAACGCCACATTGCGCGTTGTCCGCGATAGCAAGCGAACACCCAGCCGCTCTTCCAGCAGCCGGATTTGGCGGCCAAGCGATGCGGGCAGCATTTGCAAGCGCTGTGCGGCCTTGCCAAAATGCAACATCTGGGCAACCGTTACGAAACATCGCAGCTGTTGAATTTCCATCATTTAACTCGCAAAAATTATAAAATATTTTTATATAATTTTTTCGTTTATGTCGCAACTGGCACACTTTGCAAAATTGTGGCACCAATCGGCAACGGATTTGACGACACGGCACCGCAGTAAACTTGAAGTGGAAAATAGCTATGAAGACGTATAAAATCGCGGCAATACCCGCCGATGGGATCGGACCAGAGGTCATTGCGGCTGGGCTTCAAGCTATTGAAACCCTTGCAACCCGTGATGGTGGTTTTACGCTTGATGTAACAGAATTCGACTGGGGTTCGGACCGCTACAAACGAACCGGAGCGCTGATGCCAGAAGACGGCACCGAGCAACTCAAGAAATTCGACGCGATCTTTTTCGGCGCCGTGGGCGCGCCGGATGTTCCCGATCACATTTCGCTTTGGGGCTTGCGCCTTCCAATCTGCCAAGGCTTTGACCAATATGCAAACGTGCGCCCGACCAGAATTCTGCCGGGCATCAATGCGCCGCTCTCAGGCGTTGGACCCGGTGACCTCGATTGGGTGATCGTTCGCGAAAATTCCGAGGGCGAGTACTCCGGCCATGGCGGACGTGCCCACAAGGGCCTTCCGGAAGAAGTCGGCACTGAGGTTTCGATCTTTACCCGCGTCGGCGTTACCCGTATCATGCGCTATGCTTTCAAGCTGGCTCAAGCACGGCCGCGCAAATTTCTGACCGTGGTAACAAAATCCAATGCCCAAAGGTTCGGCATGGTCATGTGGGACGAGATCGCTGCGGAAGTGGCCAAAGAATTTCCAGACGTCAAATGGGACAAGATGCTTGTCGATGCCATGACAGTGCGCATGGTCAAAGATCCCAAAAGCCTTGACACCATCGTAGCCACCAATCTTCATGCTGACATTTTGTCCGATCTTGCAGGCGCGCTTGCCGGAAGCCTTGGCGTTGCGCCAACCGCCAACATCGATCCCGAGCGGCGCTTTCCATCGATGTTCGAGCCAATCCACGGTTCAGCCTTTGACATCACCGGCAAGGGGATCGCCAATCCCGTGGCAACCTTTTGGACTGCCGCCCTTATGCTGCAACACCTTGGTGAGCATGGCGCGGCTGACCGGCTGATGCGCGCTGTGGAAAAAGTCTGCGAACAGGGTATTATGACGCCAGATGTGGGTGGAACCGCCAACACACAGCAAGTGACAGACGCCGTGTGCGACGCGATCCGCGGTTCTAATATTTGAAGTAAGAGTGATAGCGGTTGAGCAGGATTGCCGAAAGCGTTGGGCAAAGGCATTCACGGCTGCCCTTCACCTGCCTGTCTCATATTTACGCTTATACAAAGCCCGCTTATTCTATATCAGCTTCCCATGCGCGTACGATGACCGCCTGGCGATCCGGTCGTGCAGACTGAAGAGTGCCGATAAGGAGACGCCGATTGAGCCAATCAAATGGACCGGTCTCGACGCTCGCCGAGATAACAGACATGGCATACCGTTCGGGTTTACGTGTTTCATCGACAACAACCCTATTGCGTATAGTAATCACCGCCCCGCTATCGGTCTGCATTTCATAAAGTGCGTCCAGTTCCTTTACGCCGTCTGTTCGCAATACTTGCCGATCTGCGCCGCCGGGCATGACGATACCTTGAAGACCTTCTACATCCGGTCCGGCGAAGAAACGTCCGCCAAGGATGGGCACTAAATAACGATGCCCGCGCGGACCTGCACCAAGGTCTTTGCGGTCTGCGACATCGACAATCGCCGTCCATATAAGTCGCATGCGCGGCGATCGCGGCGCATATTTTTCCAAAAGGTCTTTATCCGTTTTCATATTGTACTCTTTGTAAAAACCATAGTGAGTTAGAGCGTTTCACGTTTAACTTGAAACGTCAGGTTATCACCTAACGCGTTAAAATCTATGATTTCAGTCAGCGTTTGATGATTCAGTTTAACGCGAAACGCTTTTAGCAACGCGATGCTGCGTCAAAAGCCACCTTTTGCAACAATTATGCCAGCGTTCGGAGTGATAATGAATACCTATCACTATGCGGACAGTTTTATTTTTCGTTAATCGACTTTGCCAATAGCCTCTTCGACAAGCCGGTCTTAATCCGGTTTTTGGAGGAATAACAAATGGTCTTTACAAAACGAAATTTTATTGCCGCAACCGTTGCTGCTTTGCTTATGGGAACCGCTGGAATAGCCTCAGCGCAGGAAAAGCTGGTGATTTCTACAGCTAATCCGCCGCAACACCTACAGACTTTGGCTTTGAAGTGGTTTGCTGATGAGCTGGAAGCCCGTTCTAAGGGTGAGCTGAAATCTCAAATTTTTGACTCCGGCAGTTTGTTCAACGCTAGGGATGTCGGCAAGGCGGTTGCGCGCGGCGACGCTGGAATGGCGATGGTTCCGTCACCCTATCTCAGCAGCATTGAAGCAAATATCAACGTACTCGATCTGCCAATGCTCAGTGGGCTCAACGAAGATCAACGTAATGCGATGCTCGATGGCGAACTCGGGCAAAAATTGAGCGCAATGCTCAATGAAAAAATGGGCGTTATCATTCCCGGTAACTGGCCACTTTTGGGTCGCGTCATGTATTGGTCTACTAAAAAGCCGCTGACGAATTTTGATCAGTTCAAGGGCATGCAAATGCGTATTCCGGGCGGTGCTGCCGCTTCGGTTCGCATGGAAGCCATGGGCGCTATACCCGTTGTTATGCCAGGCTCAGACATGCCGCTGGCGCTTCAGCAGGGAACTGTCGACGCGACGATGGGAAGCATCGAATCGATCGTACAACAAAAGCTGACTGATGTCGGAGTGGCTTATGGTTTCTGGGATAAAGGCATTATTGGCTACCTAATCCCGATCGTAAGCAGCAAGTATTGGAATAGTCTTTCTTCGGATCAGCAGGCATTGTTCACGCAAGTTTGGAATGAAACGGTCGTGAAACAACGAAATCGTACGGTCGAACAGGACAGTGAGTACCGCCAGACCCTTCTAAATTAGTGGACGATCCTTACATGGTGACGAAGACGCTACAGTTTCGTGAGAACATGATGCCTATTCAGGCTGGCCTTGTTGAAAAACTTAAGATTTCAGCTGACATCATGGCGCTCGCGCAGGCCGCAGCAAAGTGACGCGGCTGGTGACATTTCTCGATCACTTGATCGGATGGATCGCGGCGGCAGCACTGGCAATCACTTTTGTATTGCTCAGTTTTAGCGTATTCGCACGCTATGCTGCCCCGTCGCTTCAACCGCAGTGGGTGTTCGAAGTCACCGTCTTTCTATTGATTTGGGCGATCCTGTTGGGGGTCGCTCGGATCGAAAAACGGGCTGGGCATATCAGGGTAGACTTCTTGCTTTCCATGCTCGGGCCTCGTTTGGCCACCGTGGCAGAAGTGATCGCACTGTTAGCGGGGATCGCAGTTGCTGTGCTTTTCATTTGGTCTGGCTGGATCGTTGTTAAAGATGCAATTGTCTGGGATGAGCGGACAGAAAGCTCACTTCGTCTACCCTTCTGGATATTATACGCCGCCCTTAGCACCAGCTTCGCAGTTCATCTGTTGTTTATCCTGCACCGTCTTCATTTGGTGATAACCGGCAACAAACAGCATCTACCGCATGGCTTTTCGGATTAAACCAAGATGTCTGCAACACTCGTTTTTGGCCTATCGGCTCTCCTCCTTCTCCTTGCTGCTGGGATCCCGATTTATCTGGTTCTGATGGGTGTCGCGTCTTTTCTGCTTCTGCTTGAAGGACAAACGCTCGTCGGCCTTGGTCAACACGTTCTTGATCACCTCAATTCACCGATCCTGATTTCTGTGCCGTTTTTTATCCTTGCCGCGGTATTCATGCGCGGGGGCGGACTGGCAAAAATTCTTTTCGATGCGGCACTGTCGTGGATCGGCTGGCTGCCCGGCGGACTGGCAATCGCAGGCGTGGCCGCAACGGCTGTATTTGCGGCAATCACGGGCTCTTCTGCGGCAACAACCATGGCCATGGGCACGCTTCTTGTTCCATTGATGATCGAGCGCGGCTATAAACCGTCTTTTGCAATGGGATTGACAGCTGCTGCCGGAACTCTGGGCATACTTATTCCGCCAAGTCTGCCAATGATTTTGATTGGCTTGATTGCCGAAGAATCGATTCCGCGCCTCTTCCTTGGCGGCGTTATTCCAGGACTGATGCAGGCGGGCATTTTCATTATCTACATCATATTCATTGCCGACCGCGTAGGCGGCAAAGCTGAACCGATGGTCAGCCGCGACGTATTTTTGCGCAGCAATGTCAGAGCTATTCCTGCATTTATGATCCCAGTTGTCGTTCTTGGCGGTATCTATGGAGGTTTTGTCACGCTCACGGAAGCTGCGGTTCTCGGCGCTCTGGTCGCGCTTATTGCTGTGCTTTTTATCTACCGGACAGCAAAGCTGCGCGAAATACCCGCTATGCTGACAGAAGCTATCGATCGCACCTCCATGATTATTTTGATCATCATGGGCGCTACCCTTATGTCTGCTTGGATTATCAAATCAGGGGTTCCTCAGCAGCTGGCCCGCAATATCATCGAAAGTCAGATGGAGCCGTGGCAGTTTCTTCTCATCGTCAATCTATGCCTACTCATACTCGGTATGTTCCTTGAGGGCGTTGCTATTATTTTGATCGTGCTGCCGGTTGTATCGGTCGTTGTCAAAGAAATGGGGATAGATATGACCCACTTCGCTGTCGTCATGGTAATAAACATAGAGTTAGCGCTTCTGTCACCGCCGATAGGGCTAAATCTCTTCGTGATGTCGAATGTCACCGGTCGGCCTGTGTCTGAGGTCTTGCGCGGAACCGTTCCGTTCTTTCTTCTGATGCTTGGATTGCTGCTGTTGGTGACATTTATTCCCGCCTTGTCCACATGGCTGCCGAACAAGGTGATGGGATAGGCCTACCTGAAGCAGATGCCTTCAATGCGCGTAGGCATACATATTAAAGCGTCACTAAAGAGCTTCGTCGCCTTAAGCCTGAATCACAAAACGCTTTCTGCGCGTTGAAAACTCTTACGCTGGTTCCAAGTTTTTAAGGCAGCCACTGCTGGCCAGAAACTCAAACACCTCGGCATTAAATACTGTTGGCTGTTGCTGGGATACGGAATGTCCACTATCCTTAATAATGCGGATGCGCGCTTTGGGTATTGACGCACTCACATTCTTGAAAATGGCGGCATGAACCGGTGCCGTATTTGCCCCCGACATCAAGAGGATGGGCATCTGAAGGGCAGACAATTCGCTCGGTTCGATCAACGGAAATTCATCATCGGACAAGGAAAGACTACGGGCAGCTTGGGCATTTTGCATCCGTCGTTCCATTATAGCAGCCGGTATTGCATCTGGTTTGCGGCCAATAATTCCGCCTGTTAAAATTCTCGTGCCTTCCATATCATCGCCGCGCTCAAAAGCAGCGCGTGCTGGAAGTATCGCACTCTCACGAAAAGCCTGCGCCACTTGCGCCCCGTCAGCCGTCATCTCAGCATAGCGCATCATGGGAGGTTCAACGGCAACAACGGCTCGGACGCGCTGCGGAGATATATTAGCAGCGGCGAGCGCAGTAAAACCCCCATAAGAACTACCAACCAGAATCGCACTTTCAATCGACAGACAGTCCATCAGTCCAAATAGGTCTTCGGCGTCAACCATCGCATTGTGGCTTCTGGTCGTTAATGCGTTCGGATTTGGGTAGCTGTAGCGTCGGCTGTAGCTTATGCAGTCAAAATGCACCGTGAAGCTGTTCCACTGTGGCTCCCACGACCGCAGATCACCCATTGCGCCATGAATAAGAAATACGACAGGCCCAGCTCCTTGGCGTACATAGTTTAAAACCACACCATTCGGTAACGTTACTTGATGAGATGGCTGGTCTTGAATGCCAGCGGGACTAAATGTTTTGACGTTACTTTTCATGCGACCTCTCCTCGTCTTTTATTTCGGAGACCGAAAAGGCTTCCTGTCTTGATATTAACAAACGCTGCAATAGGTATATAATAGGCTTTGAGGTCGACCTATAAGAGAAACTAATCATTATGCCGCCACCCAGTGCCAACACACTGCTCAATCGCTTCACTACGAAGGCGAAGTTCCGTCACATGCAGGTTCTGGTCAAACTTGCGGAACTGGGCAGTATGCGCCGCGCAGCAGCTGCGGTGAACATGACCCAGCCGGCAGTTTCGCAGATGATCGCTGAGCTGGAGCGGCTCTTGGAAACCACCCTGTTTCTTCGCCATGCACGCGGCGTTGAGCCAACGCCGGCAACAAGGGAACTCTTACCAATAGCACAACGGATTTTGGAAGCCTTAGAGGATGGGGCTGAAACAGTCGCCAATCGCCTTTTGCAGCAGGGCGGTGTTGTACGCATTACGGCCAGTCCTGCCGCCCTCAGGGGTTTGATCGAGGGTAAACTCGACACCTTCACGACAGTACACCCTGATGTTCAAGTGCATATATCACAAGCCGTTGGAAACGATCCACTTGAAGGGATCGTTGATGGATCAGCAGACATTGTTTGCACCCGCGAACCTGCCGTCACGCCCGAGGGATGGACATTTGTGCCGTGCATCGAGGACGCCTTGATCGTCGTATGCGGTGCTAAGCACCCACTCGCTGGGAAAAAAAGTGTAGAGGCCGCCGAACTTGGAGCATGCAAGTGGCTCATCAATAGGGTCGGGTCGGTGGCTCGAAACCGTTTCGAGGAGATTTCCGAAAGGCATGGCTGGCCTCAATCGGCTCGCTGCCAGGTCATTATGCACATTCCAGAGCTCACAAAAGAAATGCTCTTAACGGGAAAATATCTTGCGATCTTACCCCGAAGCGTCGCTGTTGCTTGGCTTCAGTCAGGTGAAGTTGTCCAAGTCTACACTGAGATTAATGTGCCGATGGAGAAACTAGGCTTTCTCTGGAGAGCCGATAGCTCGGCTTCTGCAACGCTAAAATTTGCGTCTTATCTTAAATCAATTTATTCTCTGAGTTCTTACGCGTAAAGTAGATTACAATCCAAGATAATCACCCCGCTTTGATTTTGGCACATTCCATTAAAACACGAGGTCCAAACCCTAACTTTATTCTGTTCTAAACAGAACAGAACATCAAGTGGCTCTTCCTCACCCATCAACCATACCAAAATTTTTGGCTGGACAAACCTGCCTAATGTGTACAAAAATAGTTACACAAGCTAACAAGTTTGGACGCGCTGTCAGAAGAACAGCGTTTTGGGAGAAAAGGGAAAATAATATGAAGTTGAAATTTTTAACGGGCGCCGCAACCGGCGTTCTTATCTCGCTTGCGTCAATGGGCGCTGCAACTGCCGCAGAATGCATTGCACCGGCAAACCCCGGCGGTGGCTGGGACTTTACATGCCGCCAAATCGGCAAAATCATGTATGACATTAAAGCCATCGACAAGCCGATCCAAGTTACGAACATGGCAGGCGCAGGCGGCGGCTTGGCATTCACCAACGTTGTGACATCACGCAATGATGACGCCGAACTCATCGTTGCTGCGTCAGTCGCAACCACAACGCGCCTTGCACAAAACGCCTATGCGGGCATGACCGCAGACCAAGTGCGTTTCGTCGGCTCCATCGGTGCTGACCCGGGCGTTATCGTGGTGGCAAAAAACTCGCCGTTCCAAAATCTAGGCGACATGATCAATGCGATCAAAGCTGATCCAGGTTCTGTCGCATTTGCCGGTGGTTCTGCTGCCGGTGGTTTTGACCACATGAAGCCGTTGATGCTGCTTGAAAAAGGCGGTTTCACCGACATTGGCAAAATTAAATACATCAGCGTTGATGGCGGTGCGGATGCAATCACCCAAACGATCGGCGGCTTTACGCAAGCCATGACGGGCGATATGTCCGAAGTTGTCGGCTTTTTGAAAGCGGGCGAAGTGCGTGTGTTGGCTGTGTTGACCGACGAGCGCGTGCCGGGTTTTGACGATGTCATGACCGCAAAAGAGCAAGGCTTTGATGTCGTGGCCGTTAACTGGCGCGGTCTTTACGTGCCAAAAGGCGTATCCGATGAAGTCTTCAACGGCTGGGCTGACAAGCTGCAAAAAGTGGCAGACAGCCAAGAGTGGAAAGACGCCATGGCCGCAAACGGTCTTGCGCCGTTCACACGCGTTGGTGCCGATTTCCAAGCCTTTGTTGACAGCGAAGTTGCACGCATCAACAAAATGTCAAAAGACCTTGGTGTCATTCAATAATGGCCAGTGACCGAATTTTCGGTCTGGTCGCAACTCTATTGGCGCTCGCATATGTTGCGAGCGCCACGCAGATCCAGACAAGTTTTATGCAAGATCCGGTCGGCCCAAAGGCCTTCCCTATTCTCATCGGCTGCGTTGCTGCCATCTGCGGTTTATGGATGGTCGTTCGTCCTGATCCAGAACCCACATGGCCAGCCGCAAAGACATTCGGCGCGCTTGGGTTAGCGACAATCATTATGATATTTTACGCCTACGCGCTCAAACCGCTGGGCTTTTTGCTGCCAACGGCCATCACCGCAGGCGTGCTCAGCTATCAAATTGCGCCCTATGTGCGCAGCGCTGTCCTTGCAGGGATAGGCCTTTCCGCCGGGCTTTTCATCTTATTTAAATACGCGCTTGGGCTTGGCCTTTTCGCGCTTCCCAGATGGTTGATGTAACATGGACTTATTGGCTAACTTAGCGCTTGGCTTTTCCGTTGCCCTGTCGCCCTATACGCTTATGCTGGCTGTCATCGGCTGCTTTCTGGGCACAATCATCGGCGCGCTGCCGGGCCTAGGGCCGTCAAACGGCGTTGCGATTTTGATCCCCATCACGTTTACGCTCGGCCTTGATGCCACAGCGGCCTTGGTGCTGATGACATCGGTCTATTACGGCGCGATGTATGGCGGGCGCATCAGCTCGATCTTGCTCAATATTCCCGGCGATGAACCAGCGCTCATGACCACACTCGACGGCTACCCCATGGCCAAGCAAGGCCGCGCAGGCGACGCGCTGGTGCTGTCAGGCGTTGCCTCTTTTGTGGGCGCTTTTTTGGCCACCGTTGGCCTTATGGTGCTTGCGCCGCTGCTGGCGCGCGTGGCCTATCTGTTTGGCCCTGCAGAATATTTCGCGCTTTATTTGTTGGCCTTTTGCACGCTCGGCGGCATGGCTTCCAACAATCAGGCAAAAGCTGCGCTCGCCTCGTGCATCGGTCTTGCCATCGCGATGATCGGCGTTGACAATTCGTCAGGCCTGCCCCGTTTGACCGGCGGCAGCCTCCACCTTTATGACGGCGTGGATTTTCTAGTGGCGATTGTCGGCCTATTTGCCATTTCAGAAGTTTTCGTCTTCATTGAAAGCCACGGCAAAAACTCGTCCATTGGCGTTAACCTCGGCAAAATCACCATTCCATGGAAAGACATCTGGGAGACCAAATGGACCATGCTGCGTGGATCATTGGTGGGCTTTATCGCGGGCATTTTGCCGGGCGCTGGCGCATCACTCGGCAGCTTCATGGCCTATATGGTTGAAAAGTCAGTCGCGGGCAAAGATGGCGGCTTTGGACAAGGCGCGCCCAAGGGCGTGGCCGCGCCAGAAGCGGGCAACAACGCCGCCGCCGGCGGGGCGCTGGTGCCCATGCTCACGCTCGGCGTGCCGGGTTCTGGCACCACAGCCGTCTTGCTTGCCCTGCTGATGACGCTCAACATCACACCAGGCCCGACCTTGTTTACGGACCGTCCCGACGTTGTGTGGGGTCTTATCGCATCGCTGCTCATCGCCAACGTGGTGCTGCTCATTATGAACGTGCCGATGGTCAAAGTGTTTGTGAAAATCTTGATGGTGCCACCGGCGGTTCTGCTGCCCGGCGTGACCATGATTTCCTTTGTGGGCATTTATTCATTGTCGGGCAGCTATTTTGATCTGCTGCTGATGGTGGTCTTCGGCCTGATGGGCTATGTCTTCCGCAAATTGGACATCCCCACTGTGCCGGTTATTTTGGGCATTTTGCTTGGCGGCAATATGGAAGATTCGCTGCGCCGCGCGATGACATTGTCAGACGGTGATTACACATTCCTGTTTTCAACACCCATCGCCATCGGACTATGGATAGCGGCAATCTTGGGCTTCGTTGCGCCGATGTTCTTGCGCAATCTGCTCAAAAAACCGCAGGCAATTACAGATTAATGGGTTGTCTGCGACAACGGTTGAAAGTGGGTGAACGACTGGTGCCGATCACCCGCTCTAGGCGATAATCCGCGCCGGTAGCGATCGCTCTGCACCTTTCGAAAGTCAGGGCTTGCGAGGCAGCGGCGCCTCACTGTTGCTTTATATTATTTACTGGCACTGTCTGCACTTTCGAAATCTCGTGAGTGTTTACAGTCTCCTAAAAAAGTTCTTGACATATCTGCCATATTGACCCCCACTGACCAGCTGTGAGATGAAATTATTGTTGTAAAATCAAGAGTTGCCAATTCGACGAGGGTTGGCCTTTTAAGAGGATTTAAAAACGAACTACGGTTTATCGGTGATGGAATTGTGGGTCATTTTGAACCCCTCGCCGGACCATTGAAACAGTAACTCAGATGCAAAAGTCTTAAGTCTCGGGGAGGAGATCACAACATGAAGAAAATGAAGAAATTCCAGACGCTTCGAAATGTGCTGATGGCATCAGCCATCCTATTGACTGTTACGGCGCCAGACATGGCTGCCGCTGAAGAGACACAGTATTTTCCAGTCGCGAGCAGCCGCGTTGGGCCATTCTCTGCCATGGGGACAGGCTATTATGGCGCGCAAATCGACTACATGAATTATGTGAATATGAATGGCGGCGTTAACGGCGTTATGCTGACGTGGCAAGAATGCGAGACCGAATATAACGCGGCAAAAACCGTGGAATGTTATCAGCGCTTGCTTGAAAAGGACGGCCAGAAAATGGTCGCTTTCGACACGCTTGGCACGCCAGGTGCCTACGCCGTAATTAATCGGATGGCCGAAGATCAGGTGGTTCTTGCTCAGTATGGCTATGGTCGAACAGACGCAGCCGACGGAACGGTATGGCCATGGGTGTTCAATGCTGCAAGCCAGTATTGGGACCAAATTGCAGTTAAAATGCGGTTCATGGCCGAAAAAGAAGGCGGCGTCGATAAGATGCGCGGCAAAAAGATTGTGCATATGCACATCGACAGCGCTTTTGGCCGCGAGCCGCTGCCAGCGATGCGTAAAATCGCTGCGGAGTGGGGCGTCGAACTCGTTGAGATTGCGATCGTACCGCCGGGTCTTGAGCAGCAGTCGCAATGGCTTCAAGTGCGCCGCGAACGTCCGGACTGGGTCACTTTCTGGGGTGCTGGTTCGGGCATGAACTCAACAGGCATGACAAACGCCGCTCGTGTAGGCTTTCCCCGTGAAAAACTGATCTACGTGACGTTTGGTGCAGCTGAAGAAGATATGAACCCTGCAGGCGATAGTGCTAAGGGCACCTACGCGATGGCGAACGCGCTACCCGGCAAAGACTTTCCGCTGGTGAAGGCAATCGAAGAGCAGGTCTATGGCGCGGGCAAGGGTAATCTTGCCGATCCAAACCGTTTGGGTACGGTCTATTGGAACCGCGGTCTCGGTGCAGCTGTGATGTGGGTCGAAGCGCTTCGCAACGCGCAGCAGATCCATGGTAAAATCGGTAAAGCGGTCACGGGTGCTGAATTCCGCGATGGATACGAAGCCATCAAGATGACCCCCGAGCGGCTCACCGAAATCGGTGTGGCGGGCATGATTGCACCATTTGAACTGTCTTGCGAAAAGCACGATGGCGCCGGGAAGTTTGCCATGATGCAGTGGGATGGCGCGAAATTTGTCCAGGTCACTGATTGGCTTCCACCGTTGGATCCGCCTGCAATCCGTGGCATGATCAAAGAGTCGGCAGCTAAGTTTGCGACAGAAAACGCGATCACGCCAAAAACCTGCGGGTGACAAAATTTGGCGTAATGCCATTATCCGGATCGGCATATTGTTGCCGATCCCCTTCAATTTTGTAACTTTCTAAAACTGTTTGGGAGCCTGAACATGGCTAGTGCGCAATGAGTGCAGTATCCGACGACATCCTAAAAATTGATACGATCAAGGTGGTGTATGACAATGTTATCTCTGCACTTCACGATGTGTCGCTCACCGTACCCCGAGGCAAGATAGTTGCGTTGTTGGGTGGTAATGGTGCTGGAAAGAGTACGACCCTAAAGTCGATATCAACGATGCTGGCCAGCGAGCGCGGCAAGGTCACCCAAGGATCTATAACCTATGATGGTGTTGCGGTTAAGGCGCAGACTCCGTCCGATATGGTTAGACTTGGCATGGTTCAAGTGCTGGAAGGTCGGCGCTGTTTTGGCCACTTGACAGTGGAAGAAAACATCATCGCTGGCGCTTATTCACGCAAGCTTTCTAAAGGCGATCTTCAGGCAGAGTTGGACAGAACTTACGGATACTTCAAGCGCCTGCGGGAGCGCCGTAAAAGTCAAGCCGGTTACACGTCTGGCGGCGAACAGCAAATGGTTGCTGTCGCCCGTGCGATGATGACAAAACCGAAAATGCTGTTGCTGGACGAACCTTCAATGGGTCTTGCGCCCCAGTTGGTCGATGAAATTTTCAACATCGTGCGTGATCTAAACACGCACGAAGGGGTTAGTATCCTTCTGGCAGAACAAAATACCAATATTGCGCTTCGCAATTCGGACTACGGCTATATCATTGAGACTGGGCATGTGATGCTACAAGGTGCTGCATCTGACCTCCTCAAAGATGATAAGGTGAAAGAGCTTTATCTTGGTATGTCGAAAGAAGGCCGCCGAAACTTCCGTGATGCGCTTCGTAAAGAAGGTGAACCCACCGCCAACGTATCCAAGCATTGAGCTACTCTCATCAGAGGACTTTAAACGCTGATACTTTCAAACCGAATTGATTGAAATTGAGTACCTGCAGACATGACCCAAGCCAGAACTTTCCCCATCGGTGATCCCGTTCTCGAGTTAAGAAACATATCCCTGCGTTTTGGCGGCGTGAAGGCCATCACTGATACGTCCTTCCGCGTTTTAGCGCATGAGATTCGTGCGATCATAGGGCCCTAATGGTGCTGGTAAAAGCTCGCTGCTCAACTGCATCAACGGGATTTATAAGCCACAGGAAGGCCAAATCCTTTTTGATGGTAAGGTGATGGATACTATCACACCCAATATTGTGGCGCAGCGCGGCATTTCGCGGACCTTCCAAAACCTTGCCCTGTTTAAACGCATGTCCGTGGTCGATAACATTCTCGTTGGGCGCAGGCTACATATGCATGCAAACGCCTTTCAGGTCGCATTTCAGACGGCAAAGGCGCGGCGCGAGGAAGAGGAAAATCGGGCACGCTGTGACGAAATTGTAAAATTTCTTGAGATTGAACATATCCGCAACACGCCTGTGGGCAAGCTGCCTTATGGGTTGCAAAAAAAGGTTGAGCTCGGACGTGCACTGGCAACAGAGGCAAAAGTGCTGCTGCTTGATGAACCGATGGCTGGCATGAATGTCGAAGAAAAGCGCGAGATGTGCCGCTTCATCCTCAAGGTCAACGACGAACTCGGCACCACTATGGTGCTTATCGAGCACGATATGGGTGTTGTGATGGATATCTCGGATAACGTGGTCGTGCTCGATTACGGTAAGATTATTGCGGACGGGCCACCTGATGAAGTCCGATCTAACCAGACCGTTATCGACGCTTATTTGGGAGTAGCCCATGACTGAAGTCCTGTTTTTTTTAGAAGTTGTGCTCGCTGGCATGTTGGCAGGTACGATGTATTCGCTCATCGCGCTCGGGTTTGTTTTGATTTATAAAGCCTCCGCGACATTTAACTTCGCGCAGGGTGCGATGGTGTTCTTCGCCGTTCTGTCATTTGTGGGTATGATGGAACTTGGGCTTCCTTTTATTGCCTCCTTCTTTGTGACAGTTTTACTAATGGTCGCAGTGGGCTTTATGACAGAACGGCTTGTGCTTCAGCCGCTTCTGAACCAGAGCGAGGACACGCTTTTGATGGCAACCATCGGTCTTTCGTTCGTCCTTCAAGGCTTGGCGCAAGCGGTCTGGGGCGTTGAAGTGCGCCGTCTTGATCTAGGCATTGGCGATTTTCCAATTCCATGGATTGCAGATAACCTCGGGCTATTCGTTAGTGCGCTTGACGTGACCGCTGGTCTTGTTGCGGCAACCTTGATCGCACTTCTGGCACTCATCTTTAAATACACAAAGATGGGGCTTGGTTTGCGCGCCGTGGCTGACGATGCCGGTGCTGCAGCCTCTATCGGTATTCCGCTAAAAAACATTATGCTCATCGTATGGTCGACGGCAGGTGTCGTCGCACTGATTGCAGGCATGCTGTGGGGTGCGCGCGCAGGCGTGCAGTTTGCCCTTTCTGACCTCGCTTTGAAGGCGCTTCCGGTGTTGATCATTGGCGGGTTCTCATCGATACCCGGAGCTATCATTGGCGGTCTTATTATTGGCGTCGTGGAAAAAACACTCGAAGTCTATATTGGCCCTTATTTCGGTGGCGGCATCGAAGGCTGGGCACCATTTGTACTCGCGATATTCTTCTTGCTTTGGCGGCCCGAAGGGCTGTTTGGCGAAAAACTCATTCGACGCGTATAGTAAGCGAGAAAAAAGATGATGACCAATACTCCGATCTTCATGACCTACAGCCGCAGCGATATGATTAAGTTCGCGCTTATCATGGTAGTTGCGTTAGTAATAATCCCGATGACGGTAGAGACCTCCTACTGGTACTCGTCAATTCTGCTCCCATGGCTGTGCCTCGCCCTCGCCGCAGTCGGGCAGCAAATCGTGATGGGTTATGCGGGGCAGCTCGCATTAGGAGCTGCTGGGTTTATGGCTGCTGGCGCGTTTGCATGTTATAATATCGAATTGCGCATCCCATGGATGCCTTTCCCGATATCGCTGCTGCTGTCGGGATTAATAGCTGCTGCATTTGGCATATTGTTTGGTCTGCCCAGTTTGCGGGTACGCGGCATATATCTTATGGTTGCAACGCTCGCTTCTCAGTTTTTTATCGTATGGATGATCGATAAATTCGGTTGGTTTAAGAACTATGATACATCCGGCATCATCACCACGCAGGATATCGTGATATTCGGTCGCAGCTTTACCTCGCCGGTCGAGATGTACCTCGTGGCCGTGGTAATTGTGACCGTGATGACAATTGTCGCCATCAATATGGCGCGTGGTTCAGTTGGTCGAAATTGGATGGCGGTGCGCGATATGGATATCGCGGCTGAGAGTATGGGCATATCCTTGCTCAAGTCGAAATTACAAGCATTTGCCATCTGCGCTTTTTATTGCGGTGTGGCCGGAGCCCTGTTTGCGTTCACGTACCTAAAGTCGGTTGAGCCAGCAGCCTTCGACATTAAACTGTCGTTTATGGTGTTGTTCATGGTCATCCTAGGCGGCCTTGGCACAATTAGCGGCGCGTTCATCGGCGCAGCCTTTATTCTGCTTTTCCCGGTTGTCCTCAATACCGTTGGCAACACGTTCTTTCACAACGTGATTGACGCCACTCTGATATCGGCAATTGAGCAGGTCGTGTTTGGTTCGCTGATCATTATCTTCCTGATTTATGAACCCCTGGGCATGGCTAAACTTTGGCAAAACTTGAAAGAACGGATGTTTTCAAAGAAAACATCGACCGAGGTAAATGTGGCTCGATAGAAATCGCGGAAATAACGCAACTTCCATGGAAGTTTACAACCTATTGTCGCCGATGATTTGCGACAAGTTTTTGAGCGTGTAAACTGGGTTTGGGTTTTGGCTCTTGCCTAAAACGGCATCCCGTTCGATAAAACGCGAGCGCAAAAGCCTGCAACCGCGTCTTTATCTGGTGCCATCGCATTCCTCGCTAATCTCGGGACGAAGCCGAAGACGCGTCAAAATGCTGATCAAGTGCTGCCCGGTGGAATGTTCCTCCCGCCAAGCAGGGTATTGAAATGTTCCCCCGATGTGGCAATCGCGAAAAGTTTGCCTTCGTCATCGAGCCAAACTTCACCCGAGCGGATCTTTCCATCCCCATATTTATTTGCTGTGACCGATCTATCGGCGCCAACCGCGTAAGCATTATTGTTAACTCGAACGTGAACCGTTTCGGTACTTCGATCAGCGTCATCATCTTTAAGAACGCGAATTTCTCCTATGACCAGATTTTTTGATTGGATCGTGATGGCGCGCTTCCAGACGAACCGCAGTGAAGACATTCCCATGGTAAGCAACACTATGCCAACCAGAAACATAATGATCTGAATGAACAATGGCGGCGCATCAGAAAAAGCCTCCGACTTCACGACAAACGAGATAAAAACAGGAGTGCTGGCTACACTTCGCGGTACGATTGGCCGATCTATGCTGTGTTTGAAACCGTCCAGACGAACAACCATCTTGTCGCAAACCTAAGCGTCTATTCGATATTTGATGGAAAACGCACCAACGGCTTACCAGAAAAGGGGAATCAAAGATACTTATCGAACGCTTGAAAAGCTCACCGATAATGGCGCTTTTCAAGTGGAAGGTAGATTTGATGTTCTCGCAAGAAACAATTGACGAAATTGAGACTGTCGCCCGCGAAAGCGGCATAGAAGCAGCGGCGTTGCTGGCGGTGTGCGAAATTGAAAGTGGCGGCAAAGCCTTTGTTATGGTGGGTGGCAAAAAAGAGCCGCTCATTCGATTTGAAGGCCATTATTTCGATCGGCTTCTGCCCGCCTCAAAACGGGCCGAGGCGCGCGCAGCAGGGTTAGCCGCAGCAAAATGGGGCGTTGTCAAAAACCCTCGCAGTCAGGCAGGGCGTTGGAAAATGCTGCTGCGCGCGATGCGCATTGACCGCACCGCGGCGATACAATCGATCTCGTGGGGTCTTGGCCAAGTGATGGGATCGCACTGGAAAGCGCTGGGCTATGCGTCGCCCGATGCGCTTGTTGCAGAGGCGCGATCTTCAGTTGCTGGACAGGTGCGCCTGATGGTGCGTTTTTTGCGCATGAATAAATTAGAGCCACTATTGGCGGCGCGTAACTGGGCAGAGTTTGCGCGGCGTTATAATGGCCCCTCATACAAGAAGAATTTCTATGACACCCGCATGGCCTCGGCCTATGCGCGCCATAAAAACAGAAGCTTAAAAAACACGGTTGCGCATGCGCCGATTTTGGTTCCGACGGGAATTTTGCTGGCAAAAGGTGCGCGCAATAATATCGCCGCCGTGCGTGATATGCAGCAGCTTTTGACGGCAGCAGGCTATGCAGTAAAAATTGATGGCGATTTCGGCACCTTGACGGATCAAGCGCTGCGCCGTTTTCAAGCTCAAGCGGGTTTAACCGTGGACGGCGTTTACGGGCGCCAGACGCGCGAAGCCTTGCAGAAAAGCGCGCCACAATTTGGCAGCGCAAGCGCTTTTTGGAAATTATTCTGGCGTATCGCGCGCGTGCTGACCTTTGGTAAAATCAGGGGCAAGTTTTAAAGGTATATGAGTCTGAGGCTCGACATAAGGCGGGTAAATATTTATGAGCGAACTATAGCAAATCCTTCCCGTCAAGAATTGGAAATTTGATGTCTCAAAATGTTAATGCGCTCGTGCCCGTGATGACCGGACAAAAGGTTATTCCGGTGATTGTGCTGGATGATGTAAACCATGCGGTGCCACTGGCGCGGGCATTGGTGGCAGGCGGATTACCAGCCATCGAGATCACGATGCGCACGCCGGTCGCACTTGAATGCATTGCGCGCGTTGCTGCTGAAGTGCCAGAAGCGCTGGTCGGAGCGGGAACGATTTTAAATGCGAAAAATTTTGATGAGGCTGTTGCTGCCGGATCTAAATTTATCGTTTCGCCGGGTCTGACCGCAGATTTGGTTTCAGCCGCCAAAGGCCATGAGGTGCCGCTGTTGCCCGGGTCAGTGACAGCGTCTGAAATTATGCAGGCGATGGCTTGGGGCTATACCCATTTGAAATTTTTTCCGGCAGAACAAGCTGGTGGTGCGCAATATCTCAAATCATGTGCATCGGTTTTCGGCGCGGTGAAATTTTGCCCGACGGGCGGAATTTCAGTCGCAAACGCCAATGACTATTTGAGCCTTGCCAATGTGCTCTGCGTCGGCGGATCGTGGGTTGCACCCAAAGCGATGATGCAGTCTGGGGACTGGGCCGGCATAACGGCATTGGCGAAAGCCGCAGCTCATATTTAACTGATTTTGCGTTGTACAAAATGAAAAAGCCCGGCGTTTCCACCGGGCTTTCGTTTTTTACAGTTTGTTGCTCTCGACATTTGCTTCGCAATTGCCTGCCGCAACCCGCTGTAACCGTTGGTTACAGCTTGCCTGCGCGCTGCTGAAGCATGAGGAACGTATCGAAGTTGTATTCCGACAATTGGAACCAGAGGTAACCTTCTTTGCGGTAACCCATGTAGCTGTCATGGACTTCTTTGAAGTCCGCGTTGGTTGCTGCAATTTCCGCATAGGTTTCTGAAGCAGCGTTGAAGCATGCTTCCAAGATATCTTGGCTGAATGGACGAAGCTGTGTTCCCGTTGCAGCAAGTTCTTTCAGTGCCGTTGGGTTCAACGTGTCGTAGCGCGCCATCATTGTTTGGTTGGCAACCGCAGAGGCCGATTTGATGATGCCTTTGTAGTTGTCCGGCAATTTATTCCAAGCGTCCAAGTTGATCATGTTCATCAACGTCACGCCGCCTTCCCACCAGCCTGGGTAGTAATAGAATGGTGCAACTTTGTTGAAACCGAGGGTTTTGTCATCGAATGGGCCAACAAATTCTGCCGCGTCGATTGTGCCTTTTTCAAGCGCTGGATAAATGTCGCCGCCTGGAAGACTTTGTGGGACAACGCCAACTTTTGCAATGATACGGCCGCCGAAGCCACCAATACGCATTTTCAGACCCTTCATGTCTTCAATTGTATTGATCTCTTTGCGGAACCAACCACCCATTTGCGCGCCCGTGTTACCAGCTGGGAACGAAATCATGTTTTGTTTCGCATAGAATTTGTTGAGCAATGCAAGACCGCCGCCTTCAATCAACCACGCATTGGTCATACGCTGGTTTAGACCAAATGGCACACCTGTACCGAATGCGTATGTTGGATCGATGCCCGTAAAATAATACGACGCTGTGTGTGCCATTTCGATTGTGCCGTTCTTAACAGCATCTGCGCCTTCAAGGGCACCAACAATTTCGCCCGCAGCGAATGTTTGGATTTGGAATTTGCCGCCAGTTTGTTCTGCGACCGAAGCAGCAAAAACTTCAGCTGCGCCATAAATTGTTGGCAAGCTTTTTGGAAAGCCTGATGAACAACGCCATGTGATTGATGGCATATCCTGTGCGATGGCTGGAGCAGCCAACGCAGTTGCGGCAGCAGCGCCGGCACCGGCTACGCCGGCCTTCTTAATAAACGAACGACGATCCATTAGGTTCTCCCATTTTGAATAAAACTAGAAGCCGCGCGTATCGACTAATCTACGAAACGGCCTATCGATAGATTACAGTTTTGAAGACTCAAGTCCAGCACCAGATTACTCGATGTGGTAAAAATTCTTATCCACTTAATCGATTAAATATGAATTTGAAGCGTTTGGGGTGCATTTTCTCTCCATAAATGACCCATTGCGCGCGCGCTTAGTTCCGATAAAAGCTCGTTTTGTATTTTCGAGGAGATCAAAGTGCAGCCCATTGTTGCCATTGTTGCCGATAAACGCCATTTTGATAATTATGATTGGCATTGCGTACCCGATCAATATCTCGCTGCGACACTTGATGTGGCGGGTGTGCTGCCGCTTATTGTTCCAGCGTTCGGCGCAAGAATTGATTTTGATGCTCTGCTCGACCGTGTTGACGGCGTCATTTTATCCGGCTCAAAAACAAATGTGCATCCAGAAAATTTTGGACAACAGGCTCATGAAAAGTTTGAGCCCTATGACCGTGACCGTGATGCGACATCGCTGCCACTGATACGGGCGGCGGTTGAAAAAGGCGTTCCCTTATTTGCGATTTGCCGCGGTATTCAAGAAATGAATGTGGCGCTCGGAGGCTCGCTCGCAACAGAAATTCAAGAAAATGAAGGCCGTATGGATCACCGCGTGGTGCAATCGCAAGACAATGATGTGCGTTTTCAAATTAAGCATCCCGTGACCACAAAGGCGGGCGGCTGTGTTGCACAAATCATTGGCGGTGCTGCGCGGGTCAATTCATTACACCGACAAGCGATTGATAATCTAGCCCCTCGCCTACAGGCAGAAGCAGTCGCAGAAGATGGCACGATAGAAGCGGTTTCGGTTATCGACGCAAAAGGATTTGCCGTCGGGGTGCAGTGGCACCCAGAATATTGGGCGCGAACAGACGTGCCATCGCGGCAGTTGTTTGAGGCCTTTGGCGATGCGGTAACGGCATGGGCGGCTCAACGTTGATGCGGCTTTATTGATCAACATATCGCCGGTTGGACTGCTATGATTTATGACTCTATCAAATGCGCAAATTTTCTCGGTTATGCCAAAACCACCGCGCGCATTTCAAGGATCTACCGGCAGCGACCAGCTGGATGCGCTGGCCTATGAAGCCGCGCAAGAGACCGCCGCTGCGATGGGCCGTATGGGCAAAAAGCCCGAGAGTGCTCTGGAAGCTTTAAGACGCCATGATGCAACGAACAACCCAAACCGCGACCTCGCCGAGTTGTAACAAGAGGCGGCGGATGCCGCGTGGGTGCTGTTCATTCAGCGCGATCATTTGGGTCTAAAGACCGACCATCATCTTCGTGCGACCTATGATATCCCCCAAAGATGTTATGGCCCGCGTGGGGGTGTTTGCGCGCTAAACACTTGAGCGGGAAATCATCTCACCCGCTTGGATTAGATAAGCGTGGCAGACAAGTAGTGGGCACAATGATGCTCGTTAAAAGCGCATTGAGCGCCATGCCAATTCCGGCGAACGCGCCGGCGGTTTCATTAACCTGAAATGCCCGCGCAGCTGGCAATACCATGTGCGGCGACCCCAAACCGCAAAAACCGCGCACGCCAGTCGGTAACACACGTAAAAGGCCATCAATGGGCGCACAAGTGATGGCGCCGACGATGCCCGTTAATATCACGAGGACTGCCGTCAACGTTGGTATACCGCCGATCGCCTCGGAGACACCCAGCGCAACGGGTGCAGTACTCGCCTTCTCGGGCTGAGCGAGCGACAAGACAACGACTTCCGGTAATCCAAGGGCCTGCGCCAACACAATCGCTGAAATGGCCGCAACGCACGAGCCCACAAACCAATGCCAGCGCGATGGGTACGGCGACACGGCGCATCGTCTCACGGTTATCCAAAAGTGGAACTGATAAGGCCACCGTCGCAGGGCCAAGCAGAAAAGTGAATAAACTGCGCACCTTCAAAATAGGTCGCATAGTCGGTCTTCGTCACCATGAGCAACACCGTAACGGCAATCACTGACAGCAATACCGGATTGGCAAGCGGCGTATGGCCAAGTGCTTTTGACAGGCTTGCAGCACCAAGATAGGCAACAAGTGTGACCGTCAGCCAAGTCAGCGGCGTCGCGGCAAGATAGCTCACAGTGTTGCAACGTCTCTTATGTTTTGTGCTTCTGCAAACAGTCTGCGCGCCAATAAATGCCGACGGTTGCCAGCATCACAGCAAGGTTGATAGTACCAGTACCGCCATTATTGCCGCCCAATCATCGGTCAGGATATCGAGATCTTGCAACAACGCCAACGCCAGCTAGGTACGAAAAGTAAAAGACAGGTTTGGAGCACAATCAACCACGGCCGTAGTGACGCACCCGCCACGATAAATGACGGGCGTGAATAGCGAACAGAAATAACATCAACGCAAGACTCGATCACTGGGCCGGGGATCATAGCCCAGCGCCCCCGCCCCGGATTGCTCACCAGCCAGCCGACAGCTCACCAATAATGTGATCGCGACGATCATATAAGCACCTTGCTGGCGAATTCTAGCGCGCTTGTTGATGCCACGGTTTTGTGCGTGTCAGGGAAAAATGCTGCTTCATGCGATCATCTTGTGCTTTGCGCTCTCCCATGCCTGCCGATGAAGATTGAGCCACCCCTCCCTGCCGTCATCCTCGGGCACCGTCTCTCCACGTCATCCTCGGGCTTGACCCGAGGATCCAGCCCTTCGATGGTTTTGAAGTGTAAGGCCGTCTCACTGAATTCACGGAGTTGGCATTCTGGATCCTCGGGACGGTGCCCGAGGATGACGAGGGGCGGGGAACGTGCCTTATTTTGACAAAGGGTGAAATAATGACTGAGGACGACGCGGTGCTGGGTAATCCGCCACAAGACACGTAAAAACTTATCGAACGCCCCACAACCTCACCTACACTCCGCCGCATGAGTGATTTTAGTGCGTTTCGCACCCTTATGCCTGCCGATGAAATTGAGCCGATTGTGGAAAACCATCGGCTGGCTTTGCTGCGCGTTATCGCCGTTTTTTGCGCGATGTTTGGACTGTCTTTAGATGCAAAATTAGACAAAAAACTTGATCAAAAGTTGGACGTAAAATTATCGTCTAATTTAGAGTCTAATTTTGATGCGGAATTAGACGAAAACTTAGAGCTTTGGCCGAACCAAATATCGCGGCATCTAAAGTCTAAAATTTTGATGGTGCTGCGGCCTGCAGAGTCCGCCGCGCGGCGGCTGATCTATGCGTTGATGCGCGTGCGCGGCATTGTGAACTCTGCGCCGATCATCGCGGTGAAAAAGTGCCTGAAACTGAAAAAGACGGACAAGGTGCAAAAGCCTGAAAAGTCTGATAACTACACGCCGCCATTCCAGCTTTTTGATCCGCGCAAGCGGTTCGATCATCCATGGATTAAACGCCGCCTGAAAGTCTCAAAGCATCCGCCGCGCATATTGTTTCCGATGAGCGATACATTCGTGTTCAAGCCCGTTATTTTGCCCGCGCCGCGCGATCCCGATAACGCATCGCCGCGCGCGATCATCGCACGGCTGGCAGCGCTGCAAAATGCGCTGACCAATTTGCCAAACCAAGCCAATCGCATGGCGCGGCTGATTGCGCTCAGAGAAAATAAGGCCAAAGACCCCAAGCGCTTTATCGAAACTGCGCCGCTGCGCCCCGGCAATCCGCCGGGCTTTAGGCGCGACAAGCGCTGCGTGCAGCCCATCGACTTTCTGCTGCACGAAGTGATCTGGATTTGCCAAGAAGCCCAAAAACATCAAGCGAAGCGCAACTTATTGAAGCCCCGCCGTGATGAAACATCCTCGGTTTTTCGAAATGGATTGCAACACCGCGCCGCGCATGGGGCGGGATAAACAAACACGCGATCAGAAAATTGCACACTCAAGCCCGCATTTTCCAATTGGCAGAACAACGCAAACGGCTATGGTCACACGATGAAATCGCCCGAAAATAAACTACAAAGAGTTTTGCTTGCCGGCGCCACGGGCACGATTGGCTCCGCGGTCGCCCACGCACTTGTCGCGCGTGGTTTTAACCTTACGTGCGTTGTGCGGCAAGGGGCAGACACCACACATCTACCCGCCGACGCCCGCATCATCGAAGTGGACCTGACACAGACCGCGACGCATGGCGACGATGATTTTGACATCGTGATTTCCTGCTTGGCATCGCGCAGCGGTGTCAAAGCGGATGCTTGGGCGGTTGACTACCGCGCTAATTTGAACCTGCTTACAATTGCCAATGAGACTGGCGCTGGGCAATTTATTCTGCTGTCGGCAATTTGCGTGCAGAGGCCGAAACTGGAGTTTCAAAAAGCCAAACTTGCCTTTGAAGAGGTGCTCACAAAAAGCGGCCTCAGCTATCAAATTGTGCGACCAACGGCCTTTTTTAAATCTCTGTCAGGGCAGGTGAAAAAAGTCATCGGCGGCAAAAGTTTTCTTGTTTTCGGCGATGGAAAAATCACAAGCTGCAAGCCGATCAGTGATCGTGATCTGGCCAATTTTATTGTCGACCAAATTGGCAACGCAAAAACCTTTGGCAAGGTTCTGCCCATCGGTGGGCCTGGCCCTGCCATCACGCCGCTTGATCAGGCGGCTCATTTGTTCGCCTTGATCGGCCAAAAACCGCGCATCAAACATGTGTCGTTGAAATTGATGGATGCGATTATCGCCATTCTTTCTTTAGGTGCGAAAATTATTCCCGCGTTGGAAGAAAAAGCTGAATATGCTCGCATCGGCCGGTATTATGCCACCGAGTCCATGCTCGCCTATGATCATGAGGCAGGGGTCTATGATGCCGATGCAACGCCATCTTATGGCAGCGATACTCTGTTTGATCACTATGCAGATTTGGTGGACATCACTAAGGCTCAGGCGAGCTAAATGGCGACACAAAAAAACCGCCGGCAAAAAGAGCGTTTCACGTTAGACCAGGATCACCAAACGCTGCCTGAAATCAGAGATTTCAACGCGTTAGGTGATGCCATATGTTTCAAGGTAAACGTGAACGTCTTATACCAGCGGCTCTTTTTCCATTTCAATCGCCTTCAGCCTAGGGCTAAAAACGCGCGATCAGTATCAGTATGGGCAGGCGTTGTCGCTCATGAAGTCGTGCACGACGAGCTCGCCGGAGACGATCTTCGCGCGGGCTGCCTCAACAGCGGCCATCATGTCATCATTGACAAGCGCCTTGTTGTTGTCGTCCATCGCCACATCCACGCCGCCTTCCGCAAGGCCGAGCACGTTGAAACCTGCTGTCCAAGTGCCACCTTCCGAGCCGTCTTTGAATGCATTGTAAACCGCAACATCAACCTTTTTGATCATCGATGTCAGCACTTTGCCGGGCTGCATGCCATTCTGGTTGGAATCAACGCCGATGGCCAATTTGCCCGCATCAGCCGCCGCTTGGATCACGCCAACGCCTGTGCCGCCCGCCGCATGGTATACCACGTCCGCGCCCTGTGCGATTTGCGCTTTGGTAATTTCGCCGCCTTTAACCGGATCGTTCCATGCGGACGGCGTATCGCCGGTCATGTTCTGGATTACGTTTGCGCTTGCGTTGGCAGATTTTACGCCGCCCACATAGCCGCAAGCAAAGCGTGAGATCAGCGGAATGCCCATGCCGCCAACAAAGCCAACGGTGCCGGATGCAGACGCTTTTGCCGCCATGATGCCTGCAAGGTATGAGCCTTCTTGCTCTTTAAACACCACCGAACGCACATTTGGCTGGTCAACGACCATATCGATGATCGCAAACTTTGTGTCTGGAAATTCCTTGGCCACAGTCTCGACCGCTTGGGCGAAAGAAAAGCCTGCTACAACAATCGGCGAATTGCCGTCGCCAGCAAATTTGCGAAGCGCCTGCTCGCGCTGGGCATCATTTTGGATTTCGAATTCGCGGTATGACTTGCCAGTTTCTGTTTTAAATTTCTCAGCGCCGTTAAATGCAGCTTCGTTGAACGATTTGTCGAACTTGCCGCCAAGATCATACACGATGGCTGGCTCGGAATGTGCTGCAAAGATAGTGCTGTTGCAGTTATAAGACCTAACGCGATACGCTTCATATTGGTTCACCCTGTAAATGTTGTTATGTCAATTTTTATTGGTACGCGGTGGAACTCCACTGCATTAGGGCTGAATGTTGCATGGGGTTTTGAAAAAATCACGCAGAAAATTTGCAGTACATCTGTCTTCACGGTGTATAATTTACCTAGGCTCAGGACTCATTGATTAACCCAAAAGATCATTGTTGCTGCAATTGCGATTGCCGACATGAAGGTGTGTGCGCAACGGTCGTAGCGCGTGTGGATACGCCGCCAGTCCTTTAGTTTGCCAAACATGTTTTCAATTTTGTGGCGGCTTTTGTAGAGCGCCTTGTCAAACGGGATTGTTGTTTTTCGGTTGGATTTTGGTGGAATACAGGGTTCGATGCCCCGTGCTTTGAGACTGGATCGGAACCAATCTGCATCGTATCCCTTGTCGCCAAGCAGGTCTTTTGCATCCGGAATAGCGTCAAACATCAGCGCTGCACCCTTGTAATCGCTCATTTGGCCCTCGGTGAGCAGCAAAACCAACGGACGGCCCGCACCATCGCAAACAGCATGCAGCTTTGAGTTCAAGCCTCCTTTGGTGCGTCCGATACGCCTGGGAATAGTCCCTTTTTTAAAAGGCTTGCGGCCGTGCGGTGGGCTTTGAGATGCGTGGCATCAATCATCACCTGATCGGGCTTGCCCGCCATGGCGGCCAATTCGGCCAATATCTTGTTGAACACGCCAAGTCTGCTCCAGCGGAGGAACCGATTGTAGATCGTTTTGTGCGGACCATAGTTTGATGGAGCATCACGCCAACGCAAACCGTTGCGGATCACAAAAATAATCCCGCTTAGCACACGTCGGTCATCAACCCGTGCAACGCCGTGAGAAAGCGGAAAATAGGGCGAAATCCGCGCCATTTGAACGTCAGTAAGCCAAATCAAATCACACATGCAAGTATCCTCCTCGCATGTGTGAATCAGTCCTTCAGTGTAAAAGCAAGAAATTAATAGGTCCTGAGCCTAGATGCAACTCACACCGGTACCACGCAGGTTACAATACCCATTCGGATTTTTTGCCAAATATTGCTGATGGTAATCTTCGCCGAAATAGAAGGTATCAAGCGGCGCAATCTCAGTGGTAATTTTGGCAAAATGTCCGCTTTTTTTAAGAGCATCTTGATAGGCGTCACGGGTTTTAATTGCATGATCCAGCTGTTCGTCAGTGGTGGTATAGATCGCCGAACGATAGGTCGAGCCCACATCATTGCCTTGCCGCATGCCTTGGGTGGGGTCGTGTTGCTCCCAGAACTCTTTAAGGATCGCATCGAGCGTTATTTTTGTGGGATCGAAAACTATTTTTACCACTTCCGTGTGGCCGGTCAGCCCGGTGCAGGTTTCTTGGTATGTGGGGTTCTTTGTAAAGCCGCCAGCATAGCCGACCGCTGTCACATGCACGCCGTCGAGCTTCCAAAAGACGCGCTCAACGCCCCAAAAGCAACCCATGCCCAGATATATGATCTCCATGTGGTCCGGATGCGGCCCGCGCATGTTTTCGCCATTCACATAATGGTTCGGCGACAGTGGCAGTGGCTCGTCACGGCCGGGCAGGGCATTTTGCGCCGTGACCATGTCGGTTTTATTGCGGAAGATGTTGGTTAAGAACATGACGTGCTCCTTATGACATACAAAGAAAGAAAGGCTAGTTTTCCAAAAATTGACGAGATCGCCCGCGTTTGTAGCTCACCGTGTAGAAGAACAGACTTAGAAACAGAGCCACCATAAACATGGGCAGTTCTGACAGATTTGCAAGAATGGTATCGCTTAAAAGAGGGCATATTTTGCCCAGTCCATTGGTTGAACGAAGTAAAAAACTGCTGGGTGCAAATGATGTCCAGCTTTCAAAAAGTGAGGTTACGAATAATTCTGACGCGCCCTAGGACCGCGTCGCGTCGATGATGATAAACATGACCGATATGGCAAGGCACATGACAGCCAAGGTTCTTAATAGAAAACGTAACATCGAGGTTGTTGCCAGTGGGTATGTTTAAAACTTAAGGAGATGCTCGCATAAAAAGTTTAGGGATAAAATACAATTGTGGTATTTATATTGATTAAATTTAATCCCTGCACTGCACAGCAAAAGGACTTGCCCCCTATGCGGTCACGCGCTAGAGCGAGCGAAACGTAGATCCTAATCAGTTGTGCTTGCTTCGTGTGGCAAGCCAAACAGATTGGCAGATCTTCGTTAAAGTGGACAGGTGGCCGAGTGGTCGAAGGCGCACGCCTGGAAAGTGTGTAGGCGGGTGACCGTCTCCAGGGTTCGAATCCCTGTCTGTCCGCCATTATTCCTATTTTTCCTCGAATTTTCAATGGATTAGGTAGTTGTATTATTTTTTTCCCCACCGGTGAGCAATACATGTGCTTGT
>JAXHNY010000016.1:0-67894 GCA_034519905.1 Ahrensia sp. | reverse complement strand
GCAAATCCACAGAGCACCAGATTGGCGCTTTCGTAATCGTTTTAGATGGCCATGTGCGGTCGCTCAGATCAAGCGGTGGATACGGTGTGTATTTGGCAGCTGCTGCGGACATGCTTTGCATGCCAGTTTCAGGGATCATCGTGCTCATTATATCCTCTTGCGCGCTATCGAGTTTTGATGCGCGTATCGCGTCGGCTTAACGCCTCGCGTATTGAAATTCAATGTTGGTATTATGATAAGAGGGGCTTTTGCGCGTAACGCAATCTACGACCGCACGGCGCCCCTATTTTCTGCGGGCCGAACGATCGCTTCTAAGCAGCAGGAGAGCCAATTTGCGGCGGCGAATTTCAACGGCAACCGCTAGGGCGGAAGCGCTTAAAATAGCCAATAATGCAACCGTGGTGATGCTCATAGGAAAAGACTAGCAAAGATTTGAATAAGCGCAAGCGGAAAATTAATTGCGCAAAATCGGGTTAATTTACACGCTGCATTCTCTACCTGATCAAATGCGCAACCACATTTTCGATCATGCGCATGCCAGCGTTTTGGCCCAGTGTCATGATGCTTTCAGGGTGAAATTGCACCGCTGCCACAGGCTCAAAACGATGCTCAATACCCATCACAACACCATCTTCGGTCTCGGCGGTCACCGTGAATTCATCGGGCAGCCGCGACGGATCAGCAAAGATCGAATGATAGCGCCCGACGGTTATCTCTTTGGGCAGGCCAGAGAACACTTTGCCCGGCTCTTGCACGCGGATGCGTGATGGTTTGCCGTGCATCGGATAGCCCAATTGCCGCAGCGATCCGCCATAGGCTTCGGTTAGCGCTTGAAGCCCAAGGCAAACGCCAAAGATGGGCAGATTGCGCGCCCGCGCCTGCTTTATCGTGTTCTTGCAATCAAAATCAGACGGTTTGCCGGGGCCAGGCGAAAGCACAACCAAATCAGGCCTATAGCCGTCAAATGCCTCCGGCTTAACCGGCGAGCGCACCGTGCGCACATCGGCGCCCGTTTGGCGGAAATAATTGGCCAGCGTATGCACAAAACTATCCTCGTGATCGACCAATAAAATGCGTTTGCCAACCCCAACTTTCGCGCGCTCAGTGATGCTCGCCTGCGTGTTGCTCTTTGCGCTGTCGCGAATAGCGGCCAAGAGCGCCGAGGCCTTAAGCTCCGTTTCAGCCTCTTCCGCATCGGGATCTGAATCAAACAACAGCGTCGCCCCTGCGCGCACCGACGCAATACCATCGCGGATTTGAATCGTGCGCAGCGTTAGCCCCGTGTTCATATCACCGTTGAATTTCACCATACCAATTGCGCCGCCATACCATGCGCGCGGGCTTTTTTCATGGTTTTCGATAAAGCGCATCGCCCAGAGTTTCGGCGCGCCGGTTACGGTTACAGCCCAAGCGTGAGACAGGAAACCATCAAAGGCATCCATATCATCGCGCAGGCGCCCTTCCACATGGTCAACCGTATGGATGAGCCGCGAATACATTTCGATTTGGCGGCGACCGATGACGCGCACTGTGCCGGGTTCACAAACACGGCTTTTGTCGTTGCGATCCACATCGGAGCACATGGTAAGCTCGGACTCATCTTTCTTAGAGTTAAGCAATTTGAGAATTTGCTCTGAGTCAGAAATGGCATCGGTGCCGCGCTCAATCGTGCCTGATATCGGGCATGTTTCGATGCGCTTGCCATTAACCCGCACGAACATTTCCGGCGACGCGCCAATGAGAAACTCATTGTTGCCGAGGTTCATATAAAATGAATAGGGCGCGGGGTTCGTGGTCTTTAAGCGGCGCGCAATGGCCGATGGTTTTGTTTTAACCTGCTCATAAAACATCTGCCCCGGTACGACCTCAAACAGGTCGCCGCGGGCAAAGCTCGCCTTGGCACTTTTGACCAGCGCCGCATATTCGCCCGGCTTGTGGTCGCCCTTTGGTGGCACCATATCAGTCGGCACAAATGGGTCTAAGACTGCGCTACCCGCTTTTCCCTTGGTCGTTTCACCGTCCGCAGAAAATTCATATTCATCAATCCACGCTTTGGCCGAATGGTTGTCGACGACCAGAATCCGGTCCGGCAAAAACAGCACCAGATCCCGCTGTGTTGGCGCGCGTTCTAGCTTTTCTTCAATCGGATCAAACTGAAATGCGATGTCATAGCCGAACGAGCCGAAGAAACCTAAGTTCTCATCATTGGGTGCATGAAAATGGGTCACGATCTTACGAACCACCGAGAACACCGACGGGGATCGCGAGCGCATTTCCTCCGATACAACTTCTGCCGATTGAATGATTTTGATTTCAAGCTGTGCGCCCACGCGCGCCATATACTCAACATGCGGTTCGTCGCTTAAACACTTCTCAATCATGGCGAGTAAAACCAAACCACGATCATTGAGGGCTTTAATCTGCATATCGCGCTTGCGCGCGCTTATCATGACCGGCGGATCAACAATCGCAATATCCCAGCGCACATATCGCCCCGGATATTCATAATTGGACGACAACACCGCGCCGACGCGGTCATCAAGTGCTTCAAGATAGCTGTCGATGGCATTGGCGTAATCTGTTGATTGGCGCATTCGATCAATGGTTACGCCGCCGCGCGTTTGATACGTTTCTGATTGTTGAAGTTCGCCATCTCTCGACATCGTATTTGCATCCATTCGCCCGCAGGCTTTTATAGTCCCTTGATCAAATAAGCGGCACAAAAAAACCGCCCATTTTCAAAGGCGGTTAAATATACATACACATGCATGACCCCGCCTATGAAAGCGTGCGCCACCAAATTGAATTTGCAGAAGTAAAAAGTCTCATGACTGATGATTAGCACGCTTTTAGATCGACGCAATAAAAAAGAGGCTGAACCGGGCGGAGTGGTTCAGCCTCTTATCGCCAGCCCAAAGATTGGCGATGTTGGCCCGGGGTAAGCAGGGGAACCCAAGCCAATCAGGAGCCTTAGAAAAGTACAAACAATATTTCTAAGTTGTATTAATCGATAATACAACTTATCATGATTGTAAAGATGTAAAACATCATTTTACAACTATTTAGTGCATTAAAAAAGACCCTCGACCACACCGGCATCGTTAAAACGAATGACTTCGGCCGACGGCACGCGCGGAAGACCCGGCATGGTCATTATTTCCCCGCACACCACCACAATAAAGCCTGCTCCAGCCGACATACGCACTTCTCGAATCGGCACCGAATGGCCAATTGGCGCACCGCGCAAATTAGGATCGGTCGAAAACGAATATTGCGTTTTGGCCATACAAATCGGCAGATGCCCGTAGCCTTGAGCTTCCCACGCTTTAAGCTGATCGCGGATATTCTTGTCGGCAATCACCGTGTCCGCATGATAAATCTTGTGGGCAATGGTCTCAATTTTCTCAAATAGCGGCATCTCGTCTGGATAAAGCGGCGCAAAATGAGACGCTCCGCTTTCCGCCAATGCCACCACCTTGTGGGCCAGATCTTCAATGCCTGCCGAGCCCTGCGCCCAATGTTTACATAAGATAGCTTCTGATCCTTGCGTCGCGACGAACGCCTTAACCGCCTCAATCTCGGCATTTGTGTCCGTCACAAAATGGTTGATGGCGACAACCACAGGCACTCCAAACGATTTTAAGTTGGAGATATGCCGCCCTAAGTTGGCGCAGCCATCCAAAACTGCTTGAACATTTTCCGAACCAAGATCGGCTTTCGCAACACCGCCATTCATCTTCATCGCGCGAACGGTTGCCACCAGCACCACAGCGTCTGGCGCGAGGCCTGCTTTGCGGCATTTAATGTTCATAAACTTTTCAGCGCCCAAGTCGGCGCCAAAACCTGCCTCTGTCACCACATAATCCGCAATTTTGAGCGCCGTTGTTGTCGCCACAACCGAGTTGCACCCATGGGCAATATTGGCAAAAGGGCCGCCATGTACAAAAGCCGGATTGTTTTCGAGCGTTTGCACCAAATTGGGTTGGATAGCGTCTTTGAGCAGGACGGTCATGGCACCGTCGGCCTTAAGATCGCGGCAAAATACGGGTGACTTATCGCGGCGGTAGGCGACAATCATATCACCGAGGCGCTTTTCCAAATCTTTAATATCAGTTGCGAGGCACAAAATTGCCATCACCTCTGAAGCAACGGTGATGTCAAAACCAGCCTCACGCGGAAACCCGTTGGCAACGCCGCCGAGCGAACAGCGTGATCTGGCGCAAAGCACGGTCGTTCATGTCAACGACCCGCTTCCATGCTATGCGGCGAATATCGATATCAAGCTCATTGCCCCAATAGATATGATTGTCGATCATCGCTGATAAAAGATTGTGCGCCGATGTGATCGCGTGAAAATCACCGGTAAAATGCAGGTTCATATCTTCCATGGGCACGACTTGCGCATAGCCACCGCCAGCGGCACCGCCTTTCATGCCGAAGTTTGGCCCGAGCGATGCTTCGCGAATACAAATCGCGGCGCGCTTGCCGATGCGGTTCAGTCCATCACCAAGACCAACCGTTGTGGTGGTTTTACCTTCGCCGGCCGGTGTCGGGTTTATCGCAGTGACTAAGATCAACTTGCCATTTTTATTGCCTTGGACTGACTTGATAAACTCGGCAGAAATTTTCGCTTTATCGTGGCCATAGGGAAGCAAGTGAGCAGACGGTATATCGAGCCTAGCACCGATGTCTTGGATTTGCTTTTTGTTTGCGGCGCGCGCGATTTCAATATCGGTTTTATATTCAGCCATGATGCTCTCCCCTTAAAATTAACATATCGCGTGATCACATCACACGACCTTCAGCAAACACTATCGATCTAAAATATCACGCAATTCAACGAGGTTTGAACGCACCCGAAGCAAATCGAAGCCGATCGACTCTAAATGCGATTTAACGATGCTTGAACCGCTGCCATTGACAATAAAAGGCGGCTGGGTCTGCAAAGCCTCCCGCAACTGGGCATCAATTCGGTCCCACACACCGCTCAAATTACGTTGCTGAACGATCTCAGCAAAATCGCTGCGCGCCGCCGTGAGCATGCCGTGATAAGCGTAAAGTTGGCCATAGGTAAACCAAAAGCGATCATCGGCGCGCGCATCAAAGCCTGTGAAATTGGAGACGTCGATGCGCCGCTGCAAGATGTCAGATGTTGACCCAATATCGCCGGTGACGCGGTCAAGATACTGCAAAAGATTGTCGGCGCGCGCATCAAAATCGCCTGAGCACTTAATCAGTTCGTCGTTGAACGCCAGCAGCGACACGCGGCCATCGCGCAGGCGCGACATGGTCGACGGCTGAACGAACGGCGGTGAAAATGTGAAAACCCACGCGTCTTCATTGTAATTGATGTCTTCGCGCGCATCCTGCAAATTCTGATTGATCGACGATGTACCGCGCACGCGGCCAAGGCGGTCGACAAGTTCCACCGATGTGCGGCGTACCACTTGGTTTACGCCGAGCTGAAACGCGGCCTTATTGTCAAAAAACGGCGTATCTTTCCAATCCCAGATATAAAGAATTCCAGCTTTTGACAACGGATTGGCGGGCACCCAACTCGTCTGATTGACGTTAAAGTCGATCAAATCCGCCGATGCCTGCACCATTTGCGATGCCTTGCACGTGCCATCATCAAGCTTGGCACCCACTGCCATGGGTTGCTCCGTCGTATAGGCGTTTGCATATTCAACATCGCCGCGGTTCCACCACTGAGTGATATAAATCAGATACACATAACTGAACGCAATCAGAACCAGCAGGGCAAATACCGGAATTTTGATAAACCAGCCTGTTCCGCTTAACCATTTGCGAAACGCCAAAAACGGCCACAACAGCCACGCGATGAATGTGCCGATGCCGCGCCCAATAAGCTCAAACATACGGGTGAAAAAGGCAATAATGGGATCTAACATCGTTCTCTCCGGCTGGCGCAAGGCCAATTTAACTCAAGCCATAAAGGCGCGCACGCAAGGCGGCTTTGTCTTTCAAATAGGTGTCTTTGAGCGTTTCCACAACATGGTTGCGATATTGTTCATCATATTCTTGATAGTCGTTATAAAACGCCTGCTTGTTAAAGATGTAGCGCGACACAAAATCAGGCCGGTTAAATTCGCAAATCAAGCGGTTTGTCAGCCACGCATCTTCATGTTCAGGTTTTGCGCGCACCAGCATAAAGCGATATTCTTCCGGCACCTCATTGATGTCGATACGGCCCGTCTGCGCAATCTCGCGCTTGATGAGATTGAGAAACGGATAGCGCCCGTCTTGCTTCACCACATTTGAGTTTTTATGCAGCCACGTCTGAAGCCAGACCGCATCCACTTTGCTCAAATCAACATTTGGTTCCAAGGTATGAATAAGGCCACGGATAACCATTTCCGCGCGATGTTCTAAAAAGCCGGTGTCTTCCATCCACGACGCGCGCGGCAGATCAATACGTTTTGAGGTAGCCAGAAAGCGGAATACTTTATCATAGTCATCAATATCCAGATAACCCACTTGCCATGGACGCGAACGACGGAAACCTGGCGCCGCTGGATGGCTGATGACCGTTGTCATTTTTTCATCGACAAAAACATAGGCCCCGTCAAAATGGCTCGTCCAATAGGCGTTGTGGCGAAAGACAACGTGCTCCGGCACCATTTGATTTTCGCGTATATCGCCAACGGTTTTCGATAGCTCAACCATGCGGTTTAGCATCGCGTCATCGCGCCAGGCATCGGGCTCTTTGCTCAATTTATCGGCAAGACTGCGCAGCTCATTGGCTTTACCAATCACATCGTCGGCCGATAGCACACGAAACTCAACTTGCTCGATGGAAAGCAAATCTTCCATATCGCCCACGACCGACACATTGTCTTCAATCTCGCCGTAGATCACGTCTTTAATCGTCAGCGCGTTGATGACCCGCATATTTTCGTTGTAAAACTCGAACATCAACGCATCGGTATTTGAAAACCGCGTATGCACGACAGGCAGAGATACCTGCGCTGGCGTCAGAATAATAAACCGCCGATTGACACCATTCGGATCAAGATAATCATCGTCTTTCAGCTCTTTGGCAACTTGCGGCGAAAACCCCGTTTTATCGATCTCGAATGTTTTCAATGCGGTCGGCTTTAGGCCAAACGCTTTGAGCGCCTTATTATAGCGTTCAATCAAATGGGGCTGATCAACGGTAAGCAACCGCCCATAAATCAGTTCATTTTCATAAAGGCGCTTCATCGTTGAACCTTGATTATTCGTAAAATAATGTGTATATAAATGTTCATCTAAGGTGTTTATTTTGGAAACAAACTCGCGGCAAATTATCAAACGGCTTATAAAAGACGGCTTTGAATTGGTAGCCGTTCGTGGCTCACATCACAAGTACCGTAAGGATGGCAAGATTGTTATTGTTCCCCATCCGAAAAAGGATTTGCCGCTTGGCACAGCCCGCGCAATTGCCAAGCAAGCCGGATGGATATGAAAGGTATAAAGATGGCTCACTATTTAGCATTGATCCACAAGGATGAAGGCAGCGCTTGGGGCATTAGTTTTCCCGATTTTCCCGGTTGCTTTTCTGCGGCAGACGAAGAGGCAGACATCATAGCCAACGCAATGGAAGCATTAGAATTATATTTGGAAGATGATGCCCGTGATCTACCAACGCCCGCTTCGTCAGAAAAACTACGTTCAGACCCGGAAATAGCGGCAGCGCTTGCGCAAGGCGCATATCTGATGGCCATACCATTTTTCTTCAACAGTGGTCGCACAGAGCGCATCAATATCACGTTAAACAAAGGCCTGCTCAAAATGATAGACGAAGAGGCCAGCCGCCGAAAAATGACCCGCTCGGCATTTATTGCACAATCAGCGGAAAGAGAAATGTTAGGCTAGCCTATTTCTCCTCGTTTGATGCAATCACCAAGCGCCTCTTTTTCGCAAATCTTCAATCTCGCCAAGAGCCTTTTCACGCTGGCGCTGCTGGCGGATAATATCATCCACCGCCGCATTGTCAGATTTGTCCGTGTAGCGGAATTCTGAATCCGCATAGCGGTTGATCTCTTGCATCACCATATCCATGGTGAAGGGCTGGCGCAGCTCGGCGATCATATCACGTTTGCCGTCATAATCCTTGCGCAGGAACACCTCTGGCGTCTCAAACCATTCGTCCGGCAGATCGATATCCATCGCGCGCATCTTGATGGCATCGGTGACATTCTTGATCGCGCGGCCCGTAAAGCGCGGCTCAACTTCCTTGATCATATGCAAATACGTGCCGACATCGCTCATGGTTTTGGGCGCGCCATGCTTGTCGATAAACCGGTCATAGACATTGAGCAGGCCTTGTTCTGCAGGTTTTGAATAATTCGAATAGGCTTCGCTGACCGCTTCTTTTATCTGTTGCGCTTTAAACAGTTCGTGGTCGCCCAGCGGTATCTTGTGGTTTTTGCCCGCCAGCAGCGCGAAGATATCAATATAGTCCTCTTGCGTTTGCGGCCCGTCCACCAGCCAGCGCGCCCCTGCCCTTTGCCGCAGCGCATCGTCCACGTTTTCGGGATAGTTCGAGAACATGCCAAATGTGCAATTGCCGCGCACCACTGTTGAGGCACCTGCAAAGCTCTCCATCAGCACCGCGGTGACTTCTTGCTGACCGGCCGAAGCACGATCATCAGAACGCTTTGCCGCCACTTGGTCGATGTCGTCCACCGTGCCGAAGCCGATAGCTTTTGGCGAAATCACATTGTCAACAAACGCTTTGCAGTTTTGCCCTGATTTACCTTGATAAGATGAAATCTGATCGACGCCAAAATTTTCGTAATGGAACGGATAATCGGCCACCTTGCAATAATCATTGATCATGCCCGCAATCATTTGGATCAAAATGGTTTTGCCCGTACCCGGCGCACCATCGCCCATAAAGGTGAACAAAAATCCGCCAAGCTCCACAAATGGATTGAGCTGGCGATCAAAATCATAACAGACGATCATTTTTGCAAGCCTAATCGCCTGATACTTGGCGATGTGGTTGCCGATAATCTCGTTAGGCTTTTTAAATTGCATCACCAGCGGTTTTCGCTTGGCGCCCGGTGCCACATCAAAACCGTTCAACGTAAAATCGTCTTGCTCAACATTGATATGGTTGTTTTCAAACGTGCCGAGACCCGTAAAGCGCGCCTTGCGCTGTAAAAGCCCCTCCAACGTCACGCGGGCATAGGCTTTTGCACGCTGCACCATGGTTTTATCATCGGGTGCGCCTTCAATAGCCATCGCTAGACCTGCCAAAACCGACTTTATGGAGTCTTGCGGCGTATCAAACAGATAGTCCGGCTCTGCCAAATCTTCGCCCGGCTCTGTGTCGCTTTCCAGCATCTGGCCCAAATAGGCCGCCAGCGAAAACGCGGCGATATAGGCCGATGCATTGAGCAGGTTTTTGAACTGGTCGGCCGCCGCCCCGTCTAGCGCCGCCGATGCATTTTTAGCCAGTTGCGCATCAAGCCCTGTTTGCCGCGCAAACACATCGGCCACGCTAAGACCGATGGCAACACCGCGCCGCGCGCGAAACGCCAGCGCATGTTGGTGCGGTGACATCATCTGATCATCGGGACGGATGGCCGCAATCGCGTTCATCAAAGCGACCTCGCGCGTTTTGCGCAAGCCCGCCGTTGAGACGGTCGACACCATGCGGCGGCGCGTGCCAGCCATTTCGACATCGGACTGACTGGACGCCTGTTCCAACACGACAAACTTATTGATCAGCGACTGCGCAGTCGAGCGGTGCTTGACGATGTCTTTTTCATCAATCCGTGTAAGGCCGGTATCCAATGACATAGGCGCGCTCCTTTAAATCAAAATCTAAGACTAAACATTGCTAATGACTTGCCCGTTGGACACGATGTGCGTTTTGTATCCCGCAAAGACTTTATCGATTTCACCGGCTGCATAAAGCGCTTGATAGGCATCGTGGGGCACCAGCGCATGGTTTTCAAAACTGGAAACGCCCATGCGCGCGGCTTCTAAATTATCCGTATCGATAAAATATTCCTCGCGCTGCGGCGATGATGAAAACAAGCTACGCTTGGCAGGCCGGAACGATTTCGAATAGACATCTTGGATCGTCCATGTGAGCATCCACGCATTTTTGGGATTACCCACTTTAGCAAGGACAGAGTTTACCGTCGCGTTATTGTCAGTGATGCCCGCTGAATAAAACGGCCCCAAAATTATCCGCCGCAATTGCTTAGGGTGAAGCGTCTCGAACTCTTCGTCCATATTATTGGCAATCGTGGTCGGCGACAGCGAATAGGACGAATTGGCATCGCAAAACTGGTCAAACCGGCGCGCGAGCGTGTGGTTGAGCAGGCCGCCCACGGGCAGCGGCACCTCCACATCTTCGTTCAGTTTTCCATTGCGGGTCAACGTTTTAACCATGTCGGGCGAGGAATCCTCGATCACCGCCGAATAGATCATCGGCAAATTGGCGTTGCCATCGAACACGCCCCAATGGGTCAGATAATAAGGCAAGCCTGTCTTTTGGTTCACCAAAACCTTGATTGTTTCGGGCAACACCAGCGGCGAAAACACGTCGCCCTTGCGCACAACTTCAAGATAAAGCCGCTCGGCCATCGTGTGGCGCAAATCGGTCGGAAACGCTTTATGGCGCAAAATAAAGTCAGCCATTTCCGCACGCAACGTTTCAGGATCGGGGATAGAGGCTAGCCGCGCCTCAGCGCTCTGCCGATCTTTTTCCAACTCAAGCACATGTTGAAAAACGGGAAATCCGCTGTCAGCACGCGAAATCTTAAACTTAGCCTCATAGTCGAGACGGTTGTTCCAACAGGCAAATGAATTGGCAAGCCGCGCCACGTAGCCCGTAACCGTTTGGGCAACGAGGCCATGTTTATATAGCGGCGACTTGTCATCGCGCAAATAGACATCAAGACCAGCCAGCGCCGCTTCGATGGTGCTGAAATAGCGAGCAACAGGCGTGTCGTCTTTGGCATTTTTCATACTTTAAACTCACGCGCCGTCGGCAATTCTTTTATCATGTCCCAGACACGCTCAATGTCCGCCTTACCAAGTGCACGAAACGGGATGACATGCGCCATCATTGGGTTGACCCAGAATAAAAAGTGATTTTGCGTTCGCATCAGATCAACAAATGCTGTCCACTGGAGCGTGCCACGAACCTTATCGGTTTCAATGTAAAACTCTTCTTCCGAAAAGCGCGCTCTCATCTCATTTTTGTCAACACGGTACCCTTTATAAAACAAAAAGGTGTTGAGCTGCGGTGTAAAACGATACGCCACTCCACCGCTTACCAAAGCTAAACTACCGAAGATCAATACAGCCCCTAAAAGTGATAACCCCGAAAAATAGGACATTAAAAAAATGTAAAAAATGAGCAACAAGAATAGAACAGCCCACCCAACATAATTCCAAACAGTCCGATTTTTCTTTTTCTTCTGAAGCGCTTTGTTCAACACCAGATAATCTTGTTTGGTAATAAAAAACGCCGCCTCAATGGGCTGATCATTATTCTCCATCAATATGCCGCTGACTATTGGTTCACATAATTGGCCGAATTGTGCTTTTTCATGACATCGTCAAAGCGCCGCGCAAACGCATCATCGGCAAGTTTTTTGCGGCGTTGAATATCAGCGGTCGCAACCATATTGCCTTCATGCATTTCGAGCAAATCACCGATGTGCTTTTGCGCCGCCGCGCCAATACCGGCCATCGTGGTTTCAGCCGCCGTATCAACTTGGCTGCCGAGCGTGTTTATCTTATGGGCCACATCTTGCTGGGCTGCGGTTTTAAGCGAATCTTCCAGCGCCTTATAAAGAACGATACGCTGTTCGGTATCGATCGTCAGCTTATTGATCAGCGTATTTTGCGCTGCGATCTGGTTGTTCAGCGAATCCACGAAAGTCTGGAACATCGATGTATAGCGCTCAAGCGTTTGGCTTTCGGCAAGCAACTCTTGTTCTTTGGCCTGTTTTTCATTGTACTCGGTCGCCAGCTTTGAGCGCTCGCCCTCATAGGTCGCGCGGTCTTTCTGGTTGGTGGACGCTGCAATCTGGTTTTCCAGATCCATCAACATCGGGTTCAGCTCTTCGATGCGGGCTTGCGTCTGCTCTAATGTCTGCATCGTCGACTTGCGCCGCTCAATGACAGTGCGCAAAGAATTTTCAGAAGAAGTATAGCGCTGATCGAGAACGTTTTTCTGATCTTTCAAAATTCCCACAATGGTGTCGGATTTTGTCAGCAACTCTTGCAGGTTACCCGCCAAGCTCATATTGCGCACGCGCTCCGAGCGCATACGCTGCATGCGTTGTTTTGAAAAAAGCCCGATGAATTTTTCCATGCCCGTGTAGGACTTCATCGATTCAAATTCTGAACCAAACACATTTGTGGCATCTTCAAGACCGATGATGAGATCGGCCATATTGCCCTCCATCACCTTTTGCTGCTTCAGCACATCTTGAATGCGCGCATTTTCAATATCAAATTGCGCATCGCCGATTTTTACGTCGGCCTCAGCAATTTTGTCGAGCACCTCGCCCGACTGGCGGATTTTGGACTGCATGTCTTTGACAACAGTCTGCGTCTTTTGAATTTCAGCGTCAAAATTATACGAGATTGCCATCAGTTTTCCTCACCAAAGTTAAATGTCTCACCGCACATAGGCGCGATTTCCTTCAATTAGAAGATGTAGCGCAAAATTTGCAACAGTGCGACGGTTTATTGCTTCGAAAACCCGATCAAATCTTCTGGCCTAACGCGCCCCATTTCTTCTTCCCAATGGGCACGGCACAGCGAAACATATTTGTCGTTGCCGCCGATTTCCACTTGCTCACCCTCGCGGGCAACTTTTCCGTCAGGGCCAAGGCGCACAACCATCGTCGCCTTTTTGCCGCAACGGCAAATGGTTCGCACTTCTCGCAATTCATCGGCAATCGCCAGCAAGGCCTGCGACCCCGGAAACAGCTTGCCCTGAAAATCAACCCGAAGGCCGTAAGCCATCACCGGCACTTTAAGACGGTCTGCGATACGCCCAAGTTGCCAGACTTGATCTTCGGTCAAAAACTGCGCCTCATCGACAAAAAGACAGTGCAGAAGCCCATTTTCCAACTTCGCTTTAGACCGCGTCGTAAATGTCAGTCGCCTGATCAAAGGTATTCGCCATTTGCTCAAGGCCGATGCGCGAGGCGATCATTCGTTCTCCGGCGCGGTTGTCGAGCGCCGCGGTAAACAGCATCGTCGTCATACCGCGCTCTTGATAATTATACGAGGCTTGAAGCAACATCGTGCTTTTACCAGCATTCATCGTCGCATAGTTAAAATGTAGCTTGGCCATTGCCGTTCCATCGTGTCATTCTAGTTTTGAATTTTTGATACGGAACTCAATCCTAAGAGTCACGCACCATAAGCAACCATCAACAGTTGAAGCAAACCCATGACCGAAACACCCGAGAAGAAAACAATCCGCGATACCGATGGGCAGGCCATTCGGCTTGCAAAAACGCTTATCGGCACCGCGCGTCATGGTGCACTTGGCGTGGTTGGCCACGCCGATGCGCCGCCGCATATTTCGCGCATTCAGCTCTCAACCGATGTGGATGGCGCGCTGGTTACGCTGACATCTAGCCTTTCGCCGCACACGCAGGCTATGATTGAAAAAGGTCAAGCTTCGCTTTTGGTGGGCGATCCCGGCAAAGGCGATCCGCTCGCCCATCCGCGCATCTCGCTTTTTGTTCAGGCGGAGAAAATTGCGCACGGCACAGCCGACCATTCGCGCTTGCGCCGCCGGCACCTCAGCCGCCATCCCAAAGCCGCGCTTTATGCGGACTTCGGCGATTTCTCATTTTTTCGCCTCGCCATAAAAGGTGCAAGCCTAAACGGGGGCTTTGGCCGAGCCTACAACCTCAACGAAGCTGACCTTAAGATGAGTGGCGACATCGACGGCATGCGCCAGATGGAAGAAAGCGCCGTTGCCCACATGAACGAGGATCATAGCGATGCAATAGCGCTTTATGCGGCGGTTTTGGGCGGCGCTAAAGCAGGCAAATGGCATCTTGCAACCATGGACACCGAAGGTATGGACTTGGTACTCGGCGATCAGTGTTGCCGTATCTTTTATGATGAACCTTTAGCGTCAGCCGGAGACCTGCGAAAAGTTCTTAAACAATTGGCGGATGCAGCACGCGCAAAGCAGTTGGCACAAAATGTCTAAACCGACGGGCCAGCCATGCTCATTCCCATAGACCATCCCGACGACAATCGAATTGCACACTATAAAGATTTTCGTGAGCGCGATTTGGTACGTAACAAACGACAGTTTATCGCCGAAGGCACGACCGTCATCCAAGCGCTGCAGAGCCAAAACCGCTTCAAACTGCGTTCTTTGCTGATTTTAGAAAACCGACTAGACGGAATTTCGCACATTATATCTTCTTGCGATGACGATATGCCCATCTATGTCGTTGCAAAACCGATCATGGATCAAATCGCTGGCTTTGACATGCATCGCGGTGTTCTCGGCCTTGCCGACGCACCCAAAGACATCGATGAGCCGCCTGTGTTTCAACCGCAATGCAAGCGGATCGTTGTTTTGGTCGGTCTATCCAACCACGACAATGTTGGATCAATTTTCCGCAACTGTGCGGCTTTCGGCGTTGACGCCGTTTTAATGGACAGCCAAACGTGTGACCCGCTTTACCGCAAGGCCATTCGCGTTTCTGTGGGCGGGGTGTTCAAAATCCCGTTTTTTCGCTTTGAAACGATGGCTGATATTCTAACATTGCTTGAGAACAACAATTTCAAAACAATAGCGCTATCGCCAACGGGCGCAATGGATATGGCCGATTGGACACCGCCCGACAAAGCAGCATTGGTATTGGGAACCGAAGGCCAAGGACTGCCACCAACTCTGTTGTCGTCCATGACATCGGTTCGTATCGATATGAGCGATGATTTTGATAGTTTAAATGTCGCGACGACGAGCGGCATCGTGCTGCATCATCTTTTCAAAAATCAGCGTTAAGTGAGAGCGTTCATTTTTAACTTGAAACATCAGATATCCCCCAACGTTTTGAAACCTTTGATTTCATTCAGCGTTTGGTGAGTAAGGAATAACGCTAAACGCTTTATTCAGCGGCTTTGGGCGCTTTTGATGCTTTTTTTAGAGCTGCAATCCGCTCTGCAAGACTGATAACGCCATTTGTGCTGGCGGGTATGTTTTTGAGCAAATCATTGACGCGCGATCCATCGCCTTCGACAATTGATGTCATGTGCACCACTTCAGCGGCCAATTGCTTTAACTGATCACGCAATAGAGCATCACTATCAACCGTTTTTGCTGTCATTGGTTTCGTATTCAAAGCCTGCAACGCCTGCGGCGCTGAGTGAGAGGACACTTGTTTCTTAAGATTATCGCGTTCTTGGCGCAGCGCTTTGAGATCAAGCTCAAGTTTTGCCGATTTAATTTGCAATGCCTCGGCCATTTTTTCAGGCGCCGCAGTGCCAAGTGATTTTGAAATTCGGTTTAACTGAAGGGTTAAATCACCCACTTCTTTCTCAAGCGCTAAGCGCTCCGCCTCAGTGTCGGCAAGGCGCTGCTCCAGTTCAAATGTGGTTGCATTTTCATCAATTCGTTTTTCACGCAAACGAACCATTTCTTTCTCGCGCCGAGAGAGCTTATCCTCCAAATCCGATTTTTGAGAAAGCAACTGTCCATATTTCTTTTCTAGTTCCTTTGAACGCAGCCGCTCATTTTTTAAAAGCTCTTCGGTGGCTTTAGTCTCGACGCGTATTTCTCGCACTTTGGCTTGATCTTCAGCGCGCTTGACTTTGTAATCAGAAATGGCCGCCGTGAGCCTCGCGATTTGTAGTTCACCTTCTTTAGCGCGCTCGGCGTTTTCCGACAATTTATGCTCTAGCTCTTGATAAAGGTGTGACAGGCTTTCTAGCTCGCCGCTCCGTACCGCCAATTCGGCACCTGTAGTCGATAGCTGTAACTTCACATCCTCAAGGGCTTCCTGCCGACTTGTCAAATCCACAGCAACTGCCTTAGCAGCTTTTTCAAGCCTCAGATTGACCTCGTTTTGTAAGGCGTTTTCAGCTTTTAACAATTTTATCTGCGCTTCAAGGTCGCTGATCTCTGTCGCCTGCTTAGTGACTTTTGACCGCTGTTTATTAAGCGCCATTTCGGTTTTACGCAGCGCCATAGCGTGCTGAGCGCGCAATTTATCCTTGTCCGCTTGCAGCTCGTTGGCTGTTAAAGGTACGGCACTTTCTATGCGCTTACGGGTAAGAAACACCGCTCGACGCCAAATCGCGGGCGCGACAAGGGAGGCGAGAAAACCCAGCAACCAGAAAACCCGAGCGCAAAATAAAATCCGACTTGGATCACACACAATACCCCAATAGACAGTTTGGTTGTGCCACAAGGCGGTTCACTTTTCCAGTTGTATATTGATAGACAAGAGGGCCGCAATTGCGGCCCTAGTTTAAATAGAGTTACGCGCTTATGGTCGCCCCTAGAACGGGTTCCATGTCGGCATCGGCGTCAATTTGAAATAGCCTACAGACACACCAAGCCGCGCGCCAACACCGGTACGCACGGGAACAAGAAGCACATTATTACGTTTTAAAACGTTCACACCCATACCAGCGAGTAAATATGCTGATCCAGCAACCCCGCCATAACGGCCATGCAGCGTCTCAACGCTTTGAAGATTATAAACAAGCATCATCGTGCGTGAACCTTGACCGCCATAATCCCAGCCGATCGACGGTCCTTGCCAAAAAACGTTGTGATCACCAGCATTTTTTGTATTTAAGACGCCCTCACCATAGGTCAGACCGCCTACAATCGCACCACTCCCTTCTTGGCCAAGAATGTAGCCATTTGGGAGACCATATTTCGAGAAAATACTCTCTATTGTTTGTGCTACGGCACCTGAAGTGCTCCCAAAGAACCGATGGCCTGCATCGACCATTTCATTGAGCGCATATTGATCGAGCTGCGCTTGCGCGGAGGCCTCTCGTGGCATTAAGCGCTGTAAATAAGATTGCCACAAAGCCGGCAAATACCGTGATTAAGCGCAAATAAAACAAAGAAATTGATTTCAATTGGTGCATTTGTGTGTGTCCTTACTCAAAACAAAACGTAACTACATTGATGCCGTCAAATCGCGTACAGAAAGGCCAGATACCCAACTTCTGACTTAAGCCAATTTGTTCAAATTACAGGCATCAAGTTTCCATTTTATTAAGGAAAAATTGCACCTTTTCGATTAACCATCACACCAATGCGTGTTTAAAGGCGCCTTCATAAATTTTGATCCGAAAATATTGGAACTCTCATGGCTCTCGTTGAACTTTCTGCCTCAGATCTCGGCTCCCTACTTTGCAGCCGAGTCTGCCACGATGTCATTTCACCCGTTGGCGCAATCAACAATGGTTTAGAACTATTGGACGAAGGCGGTATGGATGAGGATGCAATGGCCTTGATCCGCCAAAGCGCCGTTAATGCATCTGCGCGATTGCAATTTGCGCGCATCGCCTTTGGTGCCGCAGGCTCTGCCGGTGTTCAGATCGATACGGGCGACGCGCAAGTTGTCGCAGAAAACTACATGAAAAATGAAAAGCCAGAATTCACATGGCAAGGCACCCGCGCCTATCTTCCGAAGGCAAAAGTAAAGCTAATCCTGAATCTGCTCCTGATTGCTAACGGTTCGGTGCCAAGAGGCGGTAGTGTTGATTTTTCAATGGAAACCGAAGGCGAAAATATAACACTCACATTCACCGCAAAGGGAAAAATGCTGCGTGTGCCGCAAAAATTCCAGGATATGCTCGACGGTCGTACATCTGAAGACCCGATAGACGCCCATTCAGTGCAGTATTATTACACCCTGCTCTTAGCAAAAGAAGCTGGGATGGAAATTTCCGTTCACATGGACGACGAAAAAATTATCTATTCGGCCGCATAAAACCCATTTAGCTAAAATTTTATCAGTTTATTTGGCCGTTTTTTCAATTCTGCATGCTAATTTTCACCGAGAAACGCAAAACGCTCGGAGTGAACTGATGGAACGTTGCATGATTGTGGACGGATCAAGTGTGATCCGCAAAGTGGCCAAACGCATTTTGGGTTCAAACGAAATGTTGGTCGTTGAAGCCGAGACCGGAGTTCAAGCGCTTGCAATGGCGCGGGCGCAATTGCCTGACTACATCATTGTGGACGAGGCTCTGGGGGATATGAATTCCGCAGACTTAATTCGCCAATTGCGCCAGCTGGACCAGAACAGAAGTTTGAAAATAATTTTGTGTATGATCCAGATGGATTTGGTTTTAATGACGCGTGCAAAAAGAGCTGGCGCTGACGAGTTTTTGCCCAAGCCTTTTGATAGAAAGCAGCTGATGCAACAGTTCTCAGCGCTGCGACACGCAGCGTAGTTTTCCACGTTGAAACTAAAAAAGCCCGCCTCAATGAGACGGGCTTTGTATGTCAGTAAATATTTACTTACGCGATGTCTTGTAGGCCCATTGAACCTGGCTCCGGTTCACGAAGAACGTAGCCGCGGCCCCAGACAGTCTCGATAAAGTCGATACCACCAGAGGCAGAATCGAGCTTTTTGCGAAGCTTACAGATAAATACATCGATAATCTTTAGTTCAGGCTCATCCATGCCGCCATAAAGGTGGTTGAGGAACATTTCTTTGGTGAGCGTCGTTCCTTTACGGAGAGACAACAACTCAAGCATTTGGTACTCTTTACCTGTCAAATGTACGCGTTGACCGCCTACCTCAACTGTCTTTGCATCAAGATTTACGACCAAATCGCCTGTTGTAATGACCGATTGTGCATGACCTTTAGAGCGACGCACAATGGCGTGAATGCGAGCCACAAGTTCGTCCTTGTGGAACGGCTTTGTCATGTAATCGTCAGCGCCAAAGCCAAGCCCGCGCACTTTATCTTCAATCCCAGCCATACCCGATAAAATAAGTATTGGCGTCTTCACTTTCGACAGACGCAAAGTCCGCAGAACTTCGTATCCGGACATATCCGGCAAATTCAAATCGAGAAGAATGATATCGTAATCATAGAGCTTACCTAAATCGACACCTTCTTCGCCCAAATCGGTGGTGTAGACATTAAAGCTCTCAGACTTCAGCATAAGCTCGATGCTTTGCGCAATCGCACTGTCATCTTCAATTAGCAAAACCCGCATTATATTCCCCTTGTCCAGCATACGTGAGGCCTGAATATCCCCAGCGCGCCTCTCGCAAATCACCCTGCCACCAAATGGTTAACAAATTCTAATTAGGTTAAGCAAGTGTTCAATTTCTATTAACGACGATTGAGAAGTTATTGATTCATTTACCATATTTTAGATATCTTTTTTGAACTTTCTCATCAAGAAGCATCTCTAAACGAGTCAAATGACTCAATAAATTCCGTTTTCGCCAACTTTTAGTTGAAAGAGCGCCTTTCGGTTTACTCCCTCTTAAATGTTACCGTTTACCATTAACGCAAGACGTAAATGAATGGTTACCAGCGGCACGTGTTTAAGCTGTTTTCGTAATTTTTTATTAAAGTTTATGTCCGGTGTTTGTGTAACAGGGCTTTGCCCTGCGGTTTTGGAGTATTGCGTAATGAAACCAAGAGATAATATGATCCGCCTAAAACAATTTCAGGTCACCGAAAAACATCGGCAAGTGCGGCAATTGGAAACGATGATTGCAGAGTTTGACCGCATGGCCAATGAACTCGACAGACAGATCAGCATTGAAGAGCAAAAAAGCGGCATTACAGATGTCAATAACTTCGCCTATCCGACCTTTGCAAAAGCTGCTCGGTTGCGACGCGATAATTTGTTCAACTCAATTGCCGATTTAAAGGTGCAAAAAGAAAGCGCTGAAACCTTGCTTTTGGACGCAGAAGCTGAGCTTCAAAAAGCAGAAAAACTTGAAGTGCGTGAAGCCCGTGGCATTGAGCCCGCGATGCAAGAAAGCACCTACGATAAGCACGCTATGATTGGTTAGAGCGTTTCGCGTTCAACTTGAAACATCAAGTATCACCTAACGCGCCCAAATCTATGATTTCAGGCAGCGTTTGGTCACTGGGGTTTAACGCGAAACGCATTAGTTGCTTTCACCAGATATTTAAAGATAACTAACAACTCAAAAGCGGTTCGTAGATTGAATTCTATCGGCCGCTTTTAGTTGTTTTAACAGCCATGACGCGCTATTGGCGTTCCATGCGAATTTATGCCGGACTTTTGATCACCGTCGCCTCATTTTGCTTTGCGCTTGGCGTTACATTGCCTTTGCTACAACTGAAGCGGCTGTTTTTTCTGAATGATACACCATCGCTCATCACAATTGTAACCAAGCTTTTTGCCAGTCAGGATTATATGCTGGCTATTTTGGTTGGTGGCGTCTCACTCGCGTTCCCCGCTGTGAAATTGCTCTTGCTATCAGCCATACTAGCGGCACAAAATTTAAAAGAGGCAACAGCGCATAAAGCAAGCACGTGGCTTAGCTTTTTATCAAAATGGTCGATGCTGGATGTGCTTCTTGTTGCAATAACCATATTCGCAGCCAAAACATCTGGCCTTGCAACTGCAATTTCTCAGCCAGGATTATGGTTTTTTGCAATATCGACCCTGGCGAGCGCAATAGCCGCATCGCTGGTCAAAAAATCACTGACAGATAATAGGACTATGCCGCTCGCAGAGACTTGAGAGCGGCACCAAAACTAAAATGCCCTTTAGTGGCGGTATTGTTGTATCCGCGTCGTGCGCAATCCGGCAAGGCCGTTTTCTTCAATTGACGCTTGCCAACAAAGATACTCCTCGACCGTCAGCGTATAACGGGCGCAGGCCTCGTCCAAGCTGAGAAGTCCGCCGCGCACCGCAGCGACAACTTCCGCCTTGCGCCTGATAACCCAGCGGCGTGTGCCTGCGGGCGGGAGATCATTTATCGTCAACGGTGACCCATCGGGGCCGATAACATATTTTACACGTGGTCTAATCTGTTCGGTCATAATACTCTCTACAAAAACGCACGACCTTAAATTCGCACCTTCACTCTAGCGCGACAGTTTTAAAAAAGCGCTAACTGCCTCTAAACGCTTTAGTAATCTATATGAATCAATTCCTCCTCAATGACGTAGCGTTTCTGGTGCGTTGAATTGTTTCCAAGAAACCCATCTGCAAGAAATGCGCACAGCCCTTGGCCTCTTTTCATCATAATCCCTATGGCCTATATGGGGTCAGCATAAGGAAGCAGGATGCGCAACTCGCTCGACATCGCAAAACACCCTAACGATACTCGTGTCGTCGTCGCCATGTCCGGCGGCGTCGACAGTTCCGTTGTTGCGGGGCTTCTGCATGCGGAGGGCTATGAGGTCATCGGCATAACGCTGCAGCTTTATGACCATGGTCAAGCAGCCCGCAAAACGGGCTCCTGCTGCGCTGGCCAAGATATTGATGACGCACGCCGCGTCTGCGAAACACTTGGCATTCCCCACTACGTGTTGGACTATGAAAGCCGATTTCGTGACTCAGTGATCGACGTTTTCGCCGATAGTTACATGGCAGGCGAAACGCCGGTGCCGTGTATCTCTTGCAATCAAACGGTCAAATTTGCTGACCTTTTGAAAACTGCGAAGGATCTTGGCGCCGATTGTCTGGCGACGGGCCACTACATAAATTCCGTCGAAAAAGGCAATCGCCGTGTGCTCACGCGCCCAGCCGATGCAGACCGTGACCAAAGCTATTTTCTTTTTGCCACCACGCAAGAACAAGTCGATTATGTGCGTTTTCCCCTTGGCACCATGACAAAAGACGAAACGCGCCGTCATGCTGCGCAAATGGGCCTTGTCGTCGCTGACAAACCAGACAGCCAAGACATTTGTTTTGTACCAGAAGGCAAATATGCCGATGTTATCACCAAGCTCAGGCCAAATGCTGCGCTGGCGGGCGATATCGTGCATATGGACGGGCGCGTGCTCGGCCAACATGAGGGCATCTTGCATTATACGATTGGTCAGCGCCGCGGCCTTGGTGTGTCAGTCGGTGACCCGCTGTATGTTGTCAAAATTGATGCGCGCACACGCCGCGTCATCGTTGGCCCCGTTGACGCACTAGAAACAAAAACGCTTGAACTGCGCGATGTCAATTGGCTTGGTGATACACCGCTTGATGCGATAGGCGAAAATGGTGATGGCACCGACGTTCTTGTGCGCGTGCGCTCGACCCGCCCCCCGCGCCCTGCCCGCATTCGCGTTGAAAATGGGATTGTACTTGTCGATGTGATTGGCGGTGAGCAAGGCGTATCGCCCGGCCAAGCCTGTGTATTTTATGAAGGCCATGAGGCGGGAAGCCGCGTGCTTGGCGGTGGGTTTATTGCCAAAACACACCGTGCAGCACACGTCGAGGCTCAATTGGCCACACTGATGCAAAAGCCCGGCAACATAGCTGCCGAATAATCACTGTTTATTCGGCGGCAATCTTTATTGGGTTTTTACCGACAAAATTACGTATCTCAGAGATAACCAAGTCCTGATCTTCCGCCGATAAATAAGGATGCATCGGCAGACATAAAATACGCGATGGCTTGCTTTCCGTCACCGGCAGCCCTTGGGGAGCGCACGGATATTTCGCATAGGCCACCTGCATATGCAGAGGCTTCACATAATAAATCACCGTCGGAATTTTTTTCTCCGTCAAATGCGCGCGCAGGCCATCGCGGTCATCGGTCTCAATCGCATATTGCGCCCATGCGGATCTTTGCCCGCTCACATTATGCGCCGCCTGAACGACATCGCCAAGTTCTGCGTGATAACGCGCCGCAATCCTGTTTCGCGCGTCCATTTCGTCTTCTAAAATGTCGAGTTTTTTGAGCAGCACTGCGGCCTGAATGGTATCAAGACGCGATGTTAAGCCTACGCGCACATTGTCATATTGCGTTTGGCCCTTACCATGAAAGGCCACCGAGCGCATAATTTCTGCAAGGATTGCATCATCGGTCATAATCGCACCGCCATCGCCATAGCATCCAAGCGGTTTGGCGGGGTAGAAACTGGTTGCAGATACATCGCCATAGGCGCCGCAATATTTGCCCGCCGACGTCGCGCCAAGCGCTTGCGCTGCATCCGAAATCACGCGCAACCCATGCTTAGCCGCAATCGAGCAGATGGCCGCATAGTCGGCAACCGACCCAAACAGATCAACGGGAATGATCGCTTTTGGCTTTAAGCGCCCTTCGGCTTCGATCATATGGATTGCCGCTTTAAGTGAATTCTTATCCATCAAATAGGTAATTGGATCGATATCGACGAACACGGCCTCTGCGCCTGCCAGTGCCACCACTTCAGCCGTTGATGCGAATGTAAAGCTTGGCACGAATACCGCGTCGCCGCGCCCTATTCCCCATGCCATCAGCGGGATAAGCAACGCATCGGTACCACTGGCACAGCCAATCACATGATTGACACCAACATAATCGGCAAGCCGCTTTTCAAATTCTGCCACTTGCGGCCCAAGAATGTAAGCCCCGCTTTGAACGACTTCTAAAATCGCTTTTTCTAGGTCGGCCCCAAGACGCTCACGCTGCGCTGCCAAGTCAATAAATTGCATTATTTTTTTACCCGTACCCACATGCCCATAAGCTAATTATCGCGCCGGAAAACTTTAATCCATAGAACTTTCAATCACACATAGTGTGTTAACGTTACGTGTAGTGATGGCGCAATAAAACCTAGCATACGGCTTTCAGTATTTTTACCACATTTAACCCCTGCTCACCATCGGTTTGCGATATTTTTCCCGTGCTGATGCAATCAATAAAATGGTTCAGTTCATCGGTGAGCGCCATGCCTTGCATGCAATCTATATATTCAGGTTCTTGCTTAGAAAATTGGGGATGGCTCGTATTATCCTTACTAACATAATGATGAAGCGATACTTTTTTATTCCAATCGGCCTGCGTATCATCCCACACGGCCATCGCCTTTTCGCCAATCACCGTGAAACGCCGCTCCACATAAGGACTGAACCGCGACACGTGAATATGTCCTTTTAGTCCATCGCCAAAATCCAGATGAAGATGCGCAAAATCGTTTTGGCCATGGGTCATGGAATTTGCGCTCATCTGTTGGCTGATCGGCGCACGCCCTGCAACGCACAGCAGCAACGACAGATCATGGGGCGCTAGATCCCACACCGCATCAAACTTTTCATGAAATTTTCCAAAAGCAAGCCGATGGCTCTGGATATATTTTATTTTGCCAAGAGTACCATTTTCAATCAATTTCATGATCGCAACAAAAGCATTGTGGTAGCGCAAAATATGGCCAACCATTAAAACTCGGTTTGCTTTTTTGCCCGCATCCACCATGGCCTGCGCATCTCCAACCGACAACGCAATCGGCTTTTCAGCAAATACGTGCTTGCCTGCCGCAAAAGCATCTAGCGCAATTTGCGCATTTAAATGCGCAGGCAGCGCTAAGACCACTGCATCGATACTGGCGTCGGCAAACACCGCCTCAGCCCGCATTGCCACTGTATTGTGTTGAGCTGCCATGTTCTGCGCGAGCGAATGATCCGCATCTACCACGCCAGCCAAAGCGCCAATTTCAGAAAGTGTGCGAACGTGATTTTTGCCCCAATAGCCGCAGCCGAACACAACAATTTTAGGCAAGGAAGTCATAAGATCGATCCACGTTCAAACAATTGGTTTTGTCGTAGTGCCAGCAACAAGCCAAAACAAGCACCCAAAGTGATCCATGTTGCATTTCTGGACACAAAAACGCGGCCATTTGCTTGACAGGCGCAAACAGTTACCCCTATATCCGCGCAATCACTGGTCGGTAAACGTGCCATGATGGCGGGGTAGCTCAGCCGGTTAGAGCAGCGGAATCATAATCCGCGTGTCGGGGGTTCAAGTCCCTCTCCCGCTACCATTCCACCCCCCACGAAGAAAATCAAATGGGGTATCCGCAACTCTGGCGTGAAAGAGCTAAGCAGGATTGTTTGTGTTTGCCAGCTTTTTCACCGCCTCACGATAGGCTTTGTCCCGCGCATTTTTCAGGCTCTTTGGCGCGAACCTCGTGGAATGATTTCCTCGCCGGCGCGGGGAAATGAATGCAATCAGTTTGAACACCATTTCCTCGCCGTCTTTCACAAAGCTTTCTCTTATTTCCTGCTTGGTTTCAGCTTGCGGGTTGTGAGACCGTAAAAGCAGCGCTTTCTTGTCCTCGATTGTTTTTGGCCGTGCTTGGCTTCACAATGGTTGGGGCAAAGTGGCGAACGAAGAGTTCCACGAGCCGACCAACCTTTTCCCCATCTCCGTTCACTTCCATGTCATAGAGCAGGCAGCATAAAAGCATGTGGCAGCGTTCGCCATAGGCGAGCTTGGATGATTGAGGCATCAGCTTGCGACCATACGATCAGCTGGCTGCGCTCGCGAACAGAACCTCGCGTATTTCCGGCTCTCAATCAGCGTATCATACAGGAAAATCACGCACTGTCCGGACGCGGAGGCCAACCACGAGCACCCTGAAAAAGGCATATCTCGAAGGAAGGCTTCGCCAGAAGGAAGCCGGTTTCATGGGTGGCGCTAGGGAAGAGTCCCCACGCAGGACCACCGCCGACCAAAGCGCCCGACCGGCCGCGGGAGGCGGGCGGGCCAAGCGCCGGGCGGGCGACGGACGAACCCCACACCCGGGGCGCCCGGCAGACCGCACCACACCACACCCGCCAGGGCAGAGAGGCAAGCACCACACCCGCCCGGCACGCAACCCCACGGGAGGACCGCCGCGCACCCACAACCCGCCAGGCCCCCCACCACCCCGGCGACCAAGCGCAGCGCAGAACCGCCAAAGACCACCCACCCGGCGCAGGCCAGCGGCACGGGAAAGCGGGCACAGCCACCCCCCACCACACGCCACCCCCCGGGAGCAAAACCCCCACAAAACCACGCAACAAAGGAGGCGCAAAGGAAGCAGGGAAACACCAGAAAAGCGAAAAGCAAAGAAAACAACAGGAAAGGCAGACAACAACACCAAAGCACAACACCACACAAAAAAAACAAAACCCGAAACAAAACAGCAAGCAACAGAAGAAAAGCACAGAAGCAAAAGAGAAGCACAGAAGCAAAAGAGAAGCACAGAAGAAGCACAAGAAAAGGACGCCCGACAAAAGAAACGAAAAGAGAAAAAAGGGCCGCCGGCCACGAAAACCAAGAAAAAAAACGCAACAAAGAGAACATACCACACCGCGGAAAAAACCAACCCCGCGACGGCAGCCCGGACCCGCCAAGACCCACCCCCCCACCACATACCAGAACAACACCCCCACCCGAAACCAAGAGAGACCACGAAGCCACAAACCAACCGAAGCGAAAAAGGAGAAGAACGCAGGGAGGGGGCAAGACCCACAACGCGGAAACGCGACGAGAAAAGGAAAAGCGACGATTTTTGTTGATATTCTAAAAGTAACGGGCTTCGAGCCGAGCGGTGGAGCATTGAGGTGCCTAACCCGCAAAACGAGAAACACGAACCGGAGGCGTGCGAACAATCGACCGTTCCGACCGAAGCGGATGCCCCCAAAAACTTAAGAAAACATCCAGCCCTGATCAGAAAACTCTCCGCCCATCACCACCTCCGTCGTTAAAAACACTGAATGAGTAGATGCCGCAAAAGTCATGACTTTTTCAGGAAAGCATTAAAGCGAAACGCTCTATTATGGTTAAGATTTGGTTGGTTACATTTTCAGTCAAGGGAGCCAGTGTCCTCCAGGCGGTGCCCGAGGATAACGGGGGTAAAACAAAAGATCGGCGCGCAGTGACGTTGCACTGTCCTACGTCCACCGCATCAAAATTGGCAAAATGAGGATCAGCGCCAAGATGCGGTAAATATGGTGGATGGCGACAAAAACCGGATCCAGATCCAGCGCCAGCGCCATGGCCGACATGCCTTCCACACCGCCCGGCGCAAAGGCGATCCACATCTGCGCAAAGGGCAAGTCCACATAAAGCGCCGTAAAATAGGCCATGACGGCGGATAGTGCCACGGCAAAAGTGGTGGTGATGGCGCCCGCCACCGACAGGGTTTTCAGCTCTGCTCTGGTGATGCCAGAAAACCGCGAACCGATGACCGCACCGGCCAAGGTAAAGCCTAAAAAGGTGATAGGCTCCATATAGCGCCCGACGATCACGCCGCTGCCATGGGAAATGCCGCTGACAAACAGGCCAGCCAATAGCCACGCGGCGGGCATTTTAAATCGCTCAAAGATGACGCCAACAACCGCCGATGACGCCAGCAAAATGGCGCTGGCCATCAACCCCAGCGTTGCATAAGTGACGGCTGCGTGCGCGCCTGCGGAGTTTGTGCCGGTTGCGCCCCATAGAGCCAGCACCGGCGGCATAAACATGGTGATCAACAGCAGACGTATGCTTTGCAAAACCACGATGGAGCGCACGTCCTGCTTTAAATCAATCGCCAAGGCGATGGCGATGGAAAGCGCGCCGGGCGATGTTGCCAAAATCGCGGTTTTGCTCGGCTGATGCAAATAGCGCACTAAAAACCAGCTCGTCACGACCATCGTGATGGCCAAACACAGGGTGAGGCTGGCGATGCTGATGGGGTATTTGGCCAGATCATTATAAATGTTGGGCGTGATGCCAGAACCGAGTGTGCCGCCGATGATGGCAAAGCCAATGTTGCGCAAAAACACCGGAATGCTGGGGTTGAGCTGCAACAGCGCTGCGCCCGTAGTGGCCACCGTTGCGCCCAAAAGAGCTGGCGCAGGAAGGCCGATCAGCGTTGCAAGCAAAGCGCCGCCCAAAGCGGCTGATAGGCCAATGGCTGGGCCTTTGATTTTTTCAAGGGAGAATTTGGCGGGCAAAGTTATCTCAGTTGGCTGGGTGTGGTTGAATTTGTTTTGCGGTTTTAGCGGGAGAACCACACCTTTGATATCACAACCGCTTCGGCAAAAATATATTAGATAATACGTGGGATCAAAATGAGCCAAGCGCGAATAGCGCGATTTTCCAGTCACCTTTTAATCTCTTGAACTGGCCTGACGGTCTATTAATCATCATCGAACCAAAGCAAGACCCGGCGTTTGCCGTGTCGCACGTGCGCCCGCCTCTAGAAACCGATCAAGGTTCTGGTACGCAAGGCGCGCATGTTCTCTGCCCAAGGCTTCTGCGCGTGCGCCTTCGCGGTTGCAAATGGCTTCAAAGATGGAGCGGTGCTGATCCTGCGCCGTGAACAATGATTGGAGGGTAGCGCGCGATGCAGCCTGCCCACCCAAAAAGCGCCGGGACTTGCCATCGGTAGTTTTGAAACCCGCGCTAATTCATTGAGCATGACCGTACTGGCGCAGATCGACGCAAATTGATCGTGCAACTTAGCGTTCAAATCCATGTACTCATCAAAGTCGATAGAAGAACTCGATACGTTGAGCACTTTATCGATGGCGGTCAGCGTTTCAAAACAGTGCAAGCGCTGCTCTTCGGATATTCCTTTTTCGGCGGACAAGCGGAAAATATTTCCCTCGATGATACCCCGCAAGGCGATGAAATCACGCACATCATTGCGGGTTAGGCTACAAACTTGATAGCGGCCGTTTGGGAGCTTTTCGATAAGACCCTGATCGGTCAGTTCGCGCATGGCCTCGCGTAGCGGGGTGCGTGAAATGCCCAAGTCAGCGGCGAGTACAACCTCTGACAGATGATCGCCCTTGACCAGTTCTCCGGTCAATATCTTATCGCGGAGCCCAACGAGGGCAGTTTGAAAACCTCTTTTTTTGATTATCTCTGCCATAAGCCGCATCCATCAAATTCAGTTTGTATACATTATTATAAATCAACGAAGTTAATATTGACAAATAAGTTCAGAAATTCAATACTTTTCTGGTCATTGACTATTTTATCTCACCATAGGCTTTTAATAATGTCGACAATTTTAGATAAGTCTTTTATCTCTAGCCTTTCGGAAAAGTACTTTTGCAATGAATGATACCGTGTTCGCACCCGTTGATGCTGAGATCACCTTGGATCAATTGGACCGAGATCCTTATCCGATATATCGGCGTTTGCGCGCAGAACATCCGGTACTTCGCGTGGCGTCAGTAGGGCGGACGCTGCTCACAAAGGCTGCCGATACCAAAGCGGTAAAAGACAACCCCGTCATTTTCAGCTCCAATGACCCGAATACGCCCATGAAGCGGGCGTTTCGCGCGCACACATTGATGCGCAAAGATGGCGATGAGCATTTGCGCGAGCGCAACGCCATGGCACCGGCATTTAATCCTAAGACAATTCAAACGGAATGGATCCCGCGCTATCAAGAAATAGCCGATGCTTATCTTGACCGGCTGCCCAAGCATGAAGTTGTTGACTTGTTCAGCGCGCTTGCGGCCCCCTATGCGGCGCGCGGCCTCGCTATTTTATTAGGGCTAGATGAGGCGTCCGATGCCGAGATGATAGAATGGTCGCAGGCTCTTATCGACGGCGCGGGTAACTTTGGCTGGCGCGACGAGCCTTTTGCGCGATCAGATAAAGCCAACGATGAAATGGACGCGCTTTTTGATCGACTGCAGGCAAGGCATAGGGCCGAGCCAAATAGCAGCGCGTTCTCGGTTATGGTCAATGCCAGCGATCCCATCGCGATGTCGCAAGTATACGCCAATATCAAAATCGCCATTGGCGGCGGCATCAATGAGCCGCGCGACGCCCTATGCACGGTGCTCTACGGCCTGCTGTCTAACCCGGACCAATTAGAGCACGTGAAAGCGAAAGGTGATTGGAGCGCTGCGTTTGAAGAGGCAGTGCGCTGGGTTGCCCCCATTCAAGTCTCGTCGCGGTTGGTGACTGAAGACACCGAAATCAGAGGCTTTGTAATCCCTAAGGGTGATACGGTCATGACCGTGCAGGCCTCGGCAAACCGTGATGAAGAAATCTACGATGACGGCGAAGAATTCAGAGTCTACCGCGAAAAACAGCCGCATCAGGCGTTTGGTAATGGTCCACATTTTTGTCAGGGCACGCATGTTTCAAGGCGCGCAGTCGGCTTGGTAATGTTGCCTAAACTTTTTGAACGGTTCCCCAATATGCGATTGGCGGAGGCTAAAGATGTCAAATGGCGCGGGTTCGGATTTCGCGGTCCAATCAATCTTCCGGTCATCTTAGGATGATCCTGCAAGTATAAAATAGAAAAAGCGAACATATGAAAAAGTCATTGAAAACACAAATTTGCATTATCGGCGCGGGGCCAGCTGGGCTTTTGCTATCGCAGCTTTTGGCCAATGCGGGTGTCGATACAATTGTGATTGATCGCAAAGATCGCGCCTACATTGAAAGCCGTATCCGCGCAGGCGTTCTCGAACAAGGCACTGTGGAGGCCCTTGAAGAGGCAGGGGTCGCAAGCCGCTTGCACCGAGAAGGCCTATCGCATGATGGTTTTGAGCTGGCCTTTGATGGCGATAGGCACCGGATTGATATTGCGGCGCTGACGGCAAATCGGTCATGGTCTACGGCCAAACGGAGGTGACAAAAGATCTGTTCGATAAACGTTTTTCCGAAGGCCAGCAGTTCTTTTTCGGCGTCGATGACGTGACCCTGGTGGATTTAAAATCTGACCAACCGTCGGTGCATTTCACACACGGGGAAAAAAATTCGTTGTTCATTGCGATTTTATTGCCTGAGTTGTGACGGTTATCATGGCGTGTCGCGCAAATCCATTCCAGATGATGTTTTGCGCACGTTCGAGCGGGTCTATCCATTCGGCTGGCTGGGCGTCATGGTCGACAAACCGCCCGTCAGCCATGAATTGATCTATGCCAACCATGAAAATGGTTTTGCGCTGGCATCGATGCGATCCCCAACACGCAGTCGCTATTATGTGCAATGCGATGTCAATGATCATGTCGATCAATGGTCCGATGATCGTTTTTGGGCTGAACTTGCGCTGCGGCATGGGCCTGATTGTGCGGCCAATTTGCAAACCGGGGCCTCATTTGAAAAAAGTATAGCGCCGCTGCGCTCATTTGTGGCTGAACCCATGCGGTATGGGCGCTTGTTCTTGGCGGGCGATGCAGCCCATATCGTGCCGCCAACGGGGGCAAAGGGGCTTAACTTGGCCGTTGCTGATGTGCGCATTCTGGCGCGGGCATCGGACCAATATTTTGCAAACGGCAACGACCACTATATCGAGACCTATTCGCAGACTGTGTTAAACAGGGTCTGGAAAGTTGAACGGTTTTCTTGGCAATTATCGACGCTGATGCATCAGTTTCCAGAAAACAGTGCGTTTGAGAAAAAAATGCAGCGGGCTGAATTTGATTATTTGTCTCGCTCGGAAGCAGCGTCTAAATCAATTGCTGAAAACTATGTCGGCTTACCCTTGGAATAACACATGCAAGCAACCATCATCAACGACCAATTGATCGCCTATCGGCACCGCAAAAATGGTGGCGGCCCCTGTGTGGTCTTTGCCAATTCCTTGGGAAGCGATCAAAGCCTGTGGGATGATGTGATTGCACACTTGGGCGGCGGGTTTGATACGCTGACTTACGATATGCGCGGGCATGGTTTAAGCGGACTATCGCAAAAATTCACAGTTGCCGATCTTGCCGATGACTTGATCGCGCTGATGGAACAGCTTGCGTTGTCCAAGGTCATTTTATGCGGGGTATCGCTTGGCGGCATGGTTGCACAGTATGTGGCAGCACAGCGCGGCGACCTTTTGCAAGCGGTAATTTTATCCAACACGGCGTCAAAGATCGGCAGCCAAACAAAATGGAACGAGCGTATCGCAGCCATTGAGGCGGGCGGCATCGAGGCCATCGCCGATGGCATACTTGAGAACTGGTTTGCGCCTTCTTATCGTGCAAAAAAACCCCACCAATGGGCGCTTCATAAATCGATGCTATGCCGAACACCGGCCGATGGTTATAGCGCGGCATGCGCTGCCATCCGCGATACCGACCTTAGCAACGATGTCAGCAAGATCGCGGTTCCCACCTTGTGCATCGGCGGATCGCAAGACCGTTCCGTTACGCCCGATCAGGTTACAGCGCTCGGCGCTGCCATACCCGATGCAAAAGTCGAAATTCTGGAAGATGTCGGGCACTTGCCTTCCCTTGAAGCACCAACAAAAATGGCGAAACTGATTGAAGCCATGGCCACAGCAGAAGGAAACATTTTTGACCAAGGCATGGCCACACGTCGCGGCGTGTTAGGCAATGCCCATGTAGACCGCGCTGAAGCGGCCAAGATTGATCTTGATTTGCCATTTCAGACATTGATCACGGAAGGCGCGTGGGGCCGTGTCTGGTCTGATCCTTCCATCTCGCGGCGCGAGCGATCAATGCTGACCCTTGCGCTTCTGGCGGCAACCGGTAACTTTGAGGAAATCCCGATGCATGTGCGCGCAACCGCTCGCACTGGCGCAACGCAGCGCGACATTCAGCAGGCTTTCCAACATGTAGCCATCTATGCCGGTGTGCCAAAAGCCAACCATGCCCTCAAACTGGCTAAACAGACGCTTGCAGAAATGAGAAACGAAACACATGAGTAACTTGATCGCACCGCGTGACCTCAATTGGCATCCAGCACCGCTGGCACCGGATTATCGCAGCTCTATTTTTCGCTCACCCAAGCATGCGCGGCTCCATTATGATCCGACCACAACAGAAATGACAGGGCCAGCTTTTGGCCATTCGATGCTGGGCGCTCTCGACAGTGATCTTATTCAAAACTACGCGCAGGAAGGGCAAAGCGCTATTGGACCGCGCATCATGGTTTACGGCAAATTGCTTGACGAGGACGCAAGGCCCGTGCCCAATAAGCTCATCGAAGTCTGGCAGGCCAATGCGGGCGGGCGCTATCGTCATAAAAAAGACGGATACCTTGCGCCGCTTGACCCCAACTTCAGCGGCTGGGGACGGTGTATGTCTGGCGCCGACGGCAGCTATAGTTTTCGCACCATTCAGCCAGGCCCATACCCTTGGCCTAATGGCGGCAATGATTGGCGTCCGGCACATATCCATTTTTCTGTGTTCGGCGACGGCTTTGCCCAGCGACTGATTACGCAGATGTATTTTGAAGGCGATCCCCACATTGCGCTTTGCCCTATCGTGCAATCAATTCCAAGCGATGAAGCAATCGATGGAATTGGTTGCTTGTCAACGACATGGATAAAAGCGATCCCGATGGATATTCGCGCCTATCGTTTCGACATTACTTTACCAGGGCCGCAATCAAACGTTGTTTGAAAATAAAAACTGGAGGGGCTCTGATGGCCGATTGTAAAAAAACGCCGTTTCTGGAAGCGGCAGGGCCTTACGTTCATATTGGTTGTGTTCAACACTTTGCAAGGGCTTTTGCGCAATGGCCACCCAAGATGATCTTGGCGGACGCATGATCACGGGCGATCCTGCCGGCGAGCGCATTGCGTTGACATTAGAAGTGATCGACGGTGCCGGCGACCCATTAACTGACGCGATGGTCGAAATCTGGCAGGCAGGACCGGACGGGACTTACGGCCCAACCGATGGTTTCACCCATTGGGGCCGCCAGCCGGCAGACGCGCAAACGGGCCAGATGATGTTTGAAACGCTCATGCCCGGCGCACCGGCAGGACAAGTACCGCATATTTTGGTGTGGGTCGCGGCGCACCGGCATCAACATGCCTTTAACCCAGTGCGCCGTGGCTTTTCTGCGTCCTGCAATAACTTGACTGATCCTATTTTTGTACTTGCCGGTGATCGCTGCCTCGCACGCTTGTTGCTACGCCGACCCCTGACGGCTTTCACCATGAAATTTATCTTCAGGGGCCGAAAAAAACGGTGTTTTTCGATGTCTGATATTGCTGGTAAACCTTGCATCTTATGTTGTGCGGTCACGGGCTCCGCTTACCGCGCAAATCGGCCAATCCGGCGGTGCCGATCACAATTCCCGAGCAAGAGGTAGAAGCGCGCGAAGCCGTAGAGGCAGGCGCAACAATCATCCATGCCCATGTGCGCAACACGCCGATGAAACGCCTTCATCGGTCCAGAAAAATTTGCGGCAGTCAAAGTGAGCCCGGAAAAACATTGCCGGTGTTGTGATCAATTTTCCACAGGCGGACGATCTGGCGCGGGCAAAGAGCGCGGCGGCTTGCGCCCGCCATTTTTGCCCGATATGGCATCAGTACCGGTTGGATCGAATAACTTTCCACCCGCGTTATGAAAATCCGCCAGATCTTGTCGATTGGCTAGCCAGTGAAATGGCAAATTATGACATCACGCCCGGAAGTAGAAGCCTTTGATCTGAGCCATATCCTAAAGGCCATCCGCGCCATGCCTGAGGCAGGGCAATTGCCCAAAAAGCTTCTATGTCCAGTTTGTCATGGGCGTAAAAATACTATGCCCGCCGATAAAGCTATCTTTGATTTTTACGTACAGAAACCATGAAAAACCGCGCTGCCTAACGCCGAATGGTGCGCAGCAGGCATCGCGGCCAAATCAAATCCGTGCTCAACCGAATGGGCGATTGCTGCGGGCGATTAGACGCGCGCAGGCTTGGAGAGGTAAGACACGCATTGATCGCCTGCACGCTTGCGCCATCAAACGCGGCGTTGATTGCGCGGGCGGCTGATCTTGTGCCAAATATGAACGTCCCGTGTCAACAATTGCCCAGACGCGGCAAACGCTTGGGCTGGGGGCCGCTATAATGTAAATTGCCTTCCATGAAACCATCCCAAGCAGCCTTTCGGTGATCCCGAAATAGAAGCAATTCACAAAGCCCTGAGGCCGAGCTTTCACGGATGTTGCCGCGATTGAAGCGGCATCGGACACCCGAACCATCGCACCCAAAGCTGATGCAGAGCGCATCGCCGCCGCAATACTGGCTGCACCCCACCACAGCCCAAAGACTTAAAAGACGGCACCAAACGCGATGGCCTGCCTGTGCCAGACCTCGTGCGGCTTTTGAAGGCGCAAGCTTCATAAAGAAGACCAGCCTTGGCTTCATCAGGTATTTTAACCTCAAGATGTCATGGATACGGCTTTGATGATATCGCTGCAAGCGATTGTGCCTATTTTGATTGCAAGGCTTGTCACGTTGATAAGCCCTCGATGCGCTGATCCCCATTGAAAGAGACGGCGAACGGCGGCTGATGGCTGTCACGCGCATGCAGCACGCTTTGCCGATCGCGGTTCAAGACAAAATAGAGGCATGGAAGCGTCCTCTTATCCGGCTCGCAGAGCAGATGCCCGTCATGAAGGAACACCTCGCCATCATCCAATGGGGCGGACCCGTCGGCGTGCGTGATCCCTCGCTGCCTAAAGATACCGGAACACGGTTTGCCAAAGCCTTGAGCCTGCGCGATCCCGGTTGCGCATGGCACAATGATCGCAGTCAGCTGGCCGAACTGGCTTCAATGCTGGCGCGCATCTGCGGTGCAATCGGCAAGATGGGCCAAGACATAGCACTGCTTGCACCTACCAGCCGCCGCCTTGCTGAAGCTGACCGGAACCGGTGGTTTCGTCGGCAATGCCCCATAAACAGAACCCGGTATTGGCCGAGCTGCTGGTCACGCTTGCCCGAAAATCCGCGTCGGATGTTTCGCTCATGCACCACGCCCTCGTCCATGAGCAAGAACGCTCAGGCGCAGCATGGATGCTGGAGTGGATGGTTTTGCCGCAAATGCTTGTCACGACAGGGCGAAGCCTCACGGCAGCGCATGATCTTATAACTTCAATAGCGCAAATGGGACACGACGCTTAAATGATAGTCGGCAACAGATATTTATAGCGTTTGGGTTTTAACCAAAAACATCATGTATCACTATGTTGAAATCTTGGATTTCAGGCAGCGTTTGGTGGTTCAGGTTTTCTGCAGAAAGAATTCAAATATAGGAACTACGCTTTTCGAGTTTTCACTTTTCCCATCTAAATGGATGCAGCAAAAGCACTAATGGCGTGAAGCGCGCTGGCCGCTCTGATGCGGGCAGACCCATCACCAAATTTGGCACACCCATCTTTGGCTGATCAATATAAGTACCAAAAATCCCAGCTCCCAGATTGTGAAGAAATTGATCCAAAGTTGAGGTTTTCCGTCCATCCATATCCACTGAATGGTGCGTTCGGTGCACATTTGGGGTCACCACCAACCATCTGAGAACACGATCAGCCACTATGGGGATCCTCATATCTGCATGGACAAAAACAGCATGTATGACCACAGCGAAACCATAATAACAAAAACGAGAGAGGTAAACCAAGCAGGACTGCGAAAAACAAATGAACCAGTGCGCCTATAATTGCTCCCAATGGATGCTGCAAAAAATAGAGGCTCACTTTGCTATTGCTCCGTCTGAGTGGTGAATTGAGTGCAACCGCCACAATGGCTTAAGTTTGTGTGCCACAAAGTGAAGTGAGTAGGCAACAAAATCTATGAATAGAAATGTACCAACAAAAAGCATCCAGTCTGGTACCGGTGCTTGAGACACGTTTGTCAGCTGAGAAAGAGAGTAAAAAAGGTGATACAATTCAATCTGCATGAGAGAGTCTCAAAATCCAATCATATTGAATGCGGATATTATCCCAATGATCGATATTGTAAAAATCCTGTAACGATTTCCTCGTTTGCCGGAGATAGCAGGAAACATTCTTTCAAACGGTAGTAACCTGCAAAACTACCAAGACGAGAGACACAAGAAAGTGACTCATATGCTCAACTAAAAAGCCAACAATATTCATTTCACAGGACTTCTTTTGCGCAGGTGAAACACATAGTAGGGGCAGCTGAAACACCTTTTGCAGCTTTTCCAGGCCCCGAATCTTCAAATTCGTACGCAGCTTTTGTAGTCCAAGACAGCAGACTAAAAACACCAATGAAACAATCCTTGCGACAGCCCCAAACTAATCACGTAAATACCCAGCCTGCAAATTGACTAATTCGAACTCTTCACACCTCTGTGTTGCGCTGCTAATCAGACGCCGGAGAAAACGCCGGATCGGGTTCACAATCCATCCTGCGATTCAGCACAAAACCTAAACCGAACAAGCAGTGCTCCGGTTGGACCATCTGCACGACCGAACGCATTGATGCCCAAATAAGGATTGATATCGCCGCCGAACTCCACGTTAACACCAGCCTCACTGTACGGTCCCTGAATGCCTGCTGCACCAAATACCTTCTGAGAGCCAAAATCACAAACTTACACTGGCTCGGCCAAGAATATCGCGGTTTCCAGCAAGACCAAGCACTCTAACTTCTGTGTTTGCAAACCCACCACCACCAAGCGGTATGGCAATATCCGCCTGAGCACCGGTCACACTTGAACTGGTATCCGTTTTGGTATGCCGTACAGCACCAGTAACCTTAGGCAACATATACCGCCAGCAAAACTAAAGCGAAGCCCAATTGAGACCTTCGTTTCACTCGAGCTAGAAAGTGCCGTTATCGGAACGGGGCCACAGTTCTGCGAGAAAGCCAATACCGGCGAAAGCGCGCTTAGAAAAAACAAGGAAAATACTACTACGAATCGAATCAACATTTTTGTCTCCGCCACTAGCAGTTGCAACGTTAGCGATTAATAATAGATTCTCGAGGCGTGTCAACAGGTAACGCAGATAGCTACTTAGTAAGCTGAAAATACAAGCGGATCAGATTTTATCGCTTTTGCTGCTTCGGTTGGATTTACTGCTGCTTCACGCGGCAAAATCAGCTGTCTTTGGCGGTATCGTTTAGCCTGTCATCACTGTCGTCATCGTCCCCGGTACGGTGCCCGAGAATGAAAAAACAGTTCGCTTATTAGGCAGAATTCACCCCACCCCCGCACAGTTTCACACAATCTTGACCCGCCACAAAAACTGCTCTCATTTTACACTCTAACCTTATGGTTTTTAGACGTTTATTTTACGCCTTTTAAAATGTTCAAAATCATCGAACGCTTTGCCGCATCGTCTACACTGCATCCAGATTTAACCGTGATGAATTTGGACAGCATGCATTTCGCTTCGAAACTGCGACTTTGATTTTGATGCCGCCATTGAGCGCGCAACCGGCAAGCGTTGCCGTGCGCATGGTTGCCATTATGCAGCTCATTGCACCGTCGTTTCATCAGTAGCCAGACCAACTCAGCTTATTCTTGGGGCTGCTCCCACCCGGCGTCATCCTCGGGCTTGACCCGAGGATCCAGAATATCTGCGCATCTAAATTTTGCAGCACCGCCTTAGCGTTGAACACCCTTCTCTGCTGGATCCTCAGACGGTGCCCGAGGCATTACGATACAACAGTTCGCTCATTAGGCGGAATTCAACTCCACTTCCCGCACACGTTTCTACACAATCTTTGACCCGTCACAAAAACTGCTCTCATTTTACACTCTAACCTTATGGTTTTTAGACGTAGTTTATTTTATGCCCTCTAAAAAAATGTTCAAAATCTATCGAACGCTTTGCCCCATCGTCTAAACTGCATCCAGATTTAACCGTGATGAATTTGGACAGTGATGCATTTCGCTTCGAACTTCGACTTTGATTTTGATGCCGCCATTGAGCGCAACCGGCAGGCCTTGCTGCGCATGGTCGGCTATTGGTTGATCGCCGCGTCGATGTTTGGCGTGGGTAAGATGTTGCCACCGCGCCTGTCGCGCTGGGCATCGCGGTTGCTCTACAAATTCGAAAAAGCGACGTTTTATTTGGGCATTGCCCATGCCAAGCGGCGTGGCCTCGACAAAACCATCGCTGCCGATGTGTTGCAGCGCGGTGGTTTTTGCGGGCATGATATGATCCATAGCCGGCTTACGATTGCGATGGTGCGGCGGCGGCTTACCGCAGTGCAAATCGCCCTGTTGGATTTGCGCAACTATGCGGAAAGCTTGGTGAACATGGCGCGGCGCAGAAATCTCGGTAGCTTTTGCGCCTCGCTTGCGTTTGATGCTTTCAATGCATCTGATGCGTGCTTCAGCCATGCCCATCGCTGGCATTTTCGCAGGTTTAAAATCCATCATTTTTAGCGTTTTTGCGCAAGAGGTTTTGGAAACAGGTTGCCTTCCCTAGGCGTGCTGTACACGCCTGAAATTTCACCTCCCCGCTTTGAGACCCGGGGCGAGAACGCATTTGCACGTTTAATTTTTAGAACGCTTGTTTATCAGCTTGGTGTCAGACCGCGCAACCGCTCGGAGCGGCGCATGTGCAGCTCCTCCAGCGTTGTCAACAGCAAGATGGAGAGTGCCACCATAATGGTCGCCACCGCCAAAATGGTCGGGGAGATTTGCTCGCGCAGGCCGATAAACATCTGCCACGGCAGCGTTTTTTGCGATGCGGTGCCTAAAAACAGCACCACCACCACTTCGTCAAAAGAGGTGATGAAGGCAAACAAACCGCCGGAGATAACGCCGGGCAAAATGAGCGGCATCTGCACTTTGAAAAACGTATGCACCGGGCTAGACCCCATCGATGCCGCAGCGCGGGTGAGCGAGCGGTCAAAGCCCACCATCGTGGCCGTGACCGTGATGATAACAAACGGCGTGCCCAGCGCCGCATGGGCGAGCACCACTTTCATGTAGTTCACAAAGTTGAGCGACATGCCCAAATCGTTGACGAGGAAATTGCCAACGCGGGAGTAAAAGAAATACATGCCAGTCGCCGAAATGATCAGCGGCACAATCATCGGCGATACCAAGATGGCCATGATCGCCGACTTATATGGCACATGGCTTTGGCTAAGGCCAATCGCGGCAAGCGTGCCGAGCACGGTGGCGATGATGGTGGCGAGCGGCGCGATGGTAAGCGAGTTCCAAAGGGACGATTGCCACGCCTCGCTGGTGAAAAAGTCTTGGTAGTGCTTGAGCGAATAGCCCGCTGGATCAAGCCGCAGCATCTCGGGCGTGAAGGTGAAAAAGTCCTGCGCGTTGAACGACAGCGGTATGATCACCGCGATCGGGAACACGAGGAAGAAAAATATCAAGCCGCAGAGAATGCGGAACGTGTAGTGCCACGCATATTGTGCGGTCGATGTGTAAGGAGGAAGTTTTGCCATGGTATAACTATCCCAGCTTCACATTATCGATGCCGACAATCTTGTCGTAGATGTAGAACAACAGCAGCACGAGGAACAGGAGTATAGCGCCAAGCGCCGCCGCAAGACCCCAGTTCAAGCTGGTTGAAATGTGATAGGCAATGCGGTTTGAAATAAAGACGCCTTGCGTACCGCCCACGAGCGCAGGTGTGATATAATAGCCAATGGCCAAGATGAACACGAGGATTGCACCTGCCCCGATGCCCGGGACAGATTGGGGAAAGTAAACTTTCCAGAAAGCCGTGAAATCGTTTGCGCCCATCGATTTTGCTGCGCGCACATAGCTGGGTGAAATTGTTTTCATCACCGAGTACAGCGGCAAAATCATGAACGGCAACAGGATATGCGTCATGGCGATAATGGTGCCGGTCTGGTTGTTGATGAGCGCAAGGCGGCCATCGTCGGCGACGAGCCCGATCCACACAAGGGTGTCATTGATGACGCCTTGCGTCTGCAGCAGCACTTTCCATGCGGAGGTGCGCACCAGCAGCGACGTCCAGAACGGCAGCAGCACGAGGATCAAGAGCATGTTGGCTTGTCGCGCGCTTAAATGCGCCATCAGATACGCAACCGGATAGCCCAGACAGCAGGCAGGAGAACGTAATGACCAACGACATAAACAATGTGCGCTGAAAAAGTTGCACATAGATCTGATTGCTTTCCGGCACTTGCTCAATGCCATTAGCCGTGCGTTGAAGGTCAAGAGCGTTCAAAAAATAGCCATCGGTGTAGGCAGGTGCGGCGCCCCTAATGGTCGCCCAAGTCTCAACCGTGCCCCATGCGGGGTCAACTTTCAAAAACGCTTCCCTAAACGGTGCCTTTATGGTGCGCGTGGCTGGTCCCGTTTTACGGAACAAGCCAGACATGCCCGGATTATCATAGTTCAGCCTCAGACCGAGCTTCGTATGGGTTTTGTCTTTGAACGCTTGCGTCATGTCGGTGCCGAGCGCCGCGAAAACTTCTTCGCTCGGAATCTCGCCCGATTTAGGATCCCAATCTTTCAGTGCAACGACTGTATTGGGAATTGTATTTTGAACAATCTGATTTTCAACCGAACGAAAAAGCATATCGCCGATCGGCAGCAGAAAGGTAACGACGACGAAAAGGAGCAAGGGCGCGATCATCAAAAAGCTGCGCAGTTTTTCACGGCGCAAGGCTTTTGCAAGGCGAGCCTTTAGAGGTGTTCCATCAGCAGCGCGCATAATGCCATCACCGTCATCAGAAGACGTAATAGCTTCAATTTTGACGGCGCTGCTCATGAAAAATCTCTTTCAGCAACGAAAGTGTGCGGCACATATGCCGCACACTCGCTGGTTAATATTATTTCGCAAGCCAAGCTTGGAATTTTGCATCCACATCGTCAGCATAGCTCGACCACCATGCAATATTGTTGATGATGATGTTACCCATGTTGTTTGGATCGGTCGGCATATGCTGCGCCATATCGATCCCAAGCGTCGCATGCTTGCCTACCAATGGTGCAGAAGATGCACGTGCTGGTCCGTATGAAATGTACTTCGCCTGATCGGCAAGACGCTGCGTATCGGTCGCAAATTTCAAGAAGTGCTTCACGCGGTTTGCGCGATCTTCTGGTATATTTGCGGGGATAATCCAACCGTCAAAGTCAAATACTTGATAGTCCCAGAGCATGGACACTGGCTGCTTTTTCTCTTCGATGACAGAGAATAGGCGGCCATTGTATGTTGAACCGATTACGACTTCGCCATCGGCCAAGAGTTGCGGCGTATCGGCGCCTGCAGACCACCAAACAACATCAGATTTTATAGTGTCAAGCTTAGCCAATGCACGATCAATACCCTCAGGTGTTTCCATGACGGAATAAAGATCGTCTTTTGCAACACCGTCACACAACAATGCCCACTCAAGGTTCTTCTTCGGACCTTTTTCAAGTGAGCGCTTGCCTGGGAATTTCGCTGTGTCGAAAATTGCACAAACTGAATCTGGCTTTGCGCCATTCCATGCGGCAACATCATTGCGATAGCCGAATGTTGTTGAAAATACGATCTGCGGCACGAAGCATGGAGAAATCAGTGAGCCGCCGAAGTCTTCTGTCGCTGTTTTGCCATCGGCTGTTCCAGCCAATACAGCATCAACATCAATTTCAGCCGCAAGGCCCTCGTCGCACAGACGAACGGCATCTGGTCCTTCAACGTCAACCAAATCCCAAGTGATATTCTTTGCTTCGGCTTGCGCACGCAGCTTAGCAACAGATTGGTTCGCCGATTCATCAAATACGATTTTCGTGCCGGTTGCAGCCGTATAAGGCTCTACGTATGCCTTGAGTTGCGACTCTTGGTATGCACCGCCCCATGACACAACTGTCAATTCGTTGGCACAATTTTCGCATGCCTCTAGTGCTGCACCTTGACTTGTTGCAATCGCAGTGGATGCAAGCAATGCCGTAGAAGCAGCAGTAGCAAGTAATACTAATTTATTTTTCATACTTCATTCTCCCTTGTCTGGTTGACTTGAATGGCACAGTGCCATTCAAACATTATTGACCTCGGCGGACAATGCCGAGAAGCAATTTCATTCACTTTAGACAAAGTCCAAAGCCTTGGCGTCGGCGGCATCCCAGCCAACCTTCACCACATCGCCAGCAGCGATCTTCCGCTTGTCGCGGCGGTTTCGCACCTTGACGATAAACTCACTGTTACCCGCAACCGTCATACGAACGCGGATATGATCACCGAGGTAAATCATTTCTTCGATTTTCCCATCAACGAGATTATCAGATTTGACATCTGGCAACAATTCAATTCGTTCAGGACGCAAAGACACCATGGTCCTTTCGCCAACCCTTGACACATTAACCGGATCGGCTTTGACGATGCTTCCGTCATTTAAACGAACCTGGCAAGCACCGTCGCCAATTTTGATAACTTCGCCGGATAGTTTGTTATTTTCGCCAATAAACTGCGCGACAAACGAATTGTCGGGGCTCTCATAAAGCACATCAGGCGGTGACAATTGTTGGATAATGCCATCATTGAACACGGCGACCCGGTCTGACATGGTCAGCGCTTCAGTCTGGTCGTGAGTCACGTAGACGACGGTCACGCCAAGGTTGTCGTGAATGTGTTTAATTTCATACTGCATTTGCTCGCGCAATTGTTTGTCAAGAGCACCAAGCGGCTCATCCATCAAGACAAGCTCGGGGTCAAACACGAGCGCGCGCGCGACCGCGACGCGCTGCTGCTGCCCACCAGACAATTGCGCAGGACGCCGATCACCGAAACGTCCCAGCTCGACCATTTCAAGCGCGCGCTTGATACGCGTTTCGCAATCATCTTTTCCCATACCGCGCACTTTAAGTGGAAATGCCAAGTTCTCTGCGACCGACATATGCGGAAACAAAGCATAGTTCTGAAAAACCATGCCGATTCCGCGCTTGTGCGGTGAAACATTGTTGATGGGCGCATCATTAAGATAGATCTCGCCATGGGTTGCCGGCTCAAAACCCGCAAGCATCATAAGGCAGGTCGTTCTCACGATCCTGATGGCTCGAGCATCGTAAAGTATACTGCCGCGCGCAATATCCCAGGAGTTTGGGTTTTACACGACAAAGGTTCCTGCTCACCGTCGTAACTTTTTTGCACACCTTCAAAGCGAACGGCAGCGCCCTTAGAAATACCCATGCGGCTCCATTCCCACACCAAACACAGCGGTCAACTCCCTGACCCGTGCATACTAAACGAAATCATAGGCCTATTGTAAAGATAGATTGTTTTTTAATGCGATATAATGAAGGAGGTTGTACCGCAAATTGGCGCATTTGCGAACCGTGCAGAAATTCAAAAGCTTTTTACTTGATATCTATTTTGCCGCGCGGGGTTCCCGTTACTGCGTCAAATATCAGTATCGATTGACCGTCAACCGCAGAGTTTCCACGCATCAACAATATGCCATCGGAGATTTTAGTCTCTTCGATCTTAAATCCTTGCGGCAAAATGATCTCAGCATCAATGACGTTGGTTCTGCGCTCGAATTATTCAATTTATAAACAATCGCGAACAGTACGGCAAAAATACCAATAAACATGGTGCCAACCGAAACTGCCATAAGACGCATCATTTTTCTGCGCACAGTTTCCGACAGCGCGTCCAGCGGCTGTTCATCAACTCCATTGTTTTTCATATCGGTCATAGCGTAAAAAGTCTCATTCATCTAAAGCGTCATCGACCAAACGGACTTAACAGGCTTTGCATAAAATGGAAGTGTTCATCGCAACAGACAGAGATAGTGGCCTTCGCCTTGATCAATGGCTGGCCTCGGTGACCGATGACACCATTTCGCGCAGCCGCATAAAATCAATCATTGAAAGCGGTAATGTGACGCTTGAATGGACAAGTTGTCACCGAGCCCAAGCGAAAAATCGCGACAGGCGATAGGGCGGCCTTGCAACTACCGGAGCCTTTAGAAGCTGATCCAAAGCCGCAAGATATTCCACTCGACGTGATATATGAAGATGAGCACGTTATCGTCATCAATAAGCCTGCGGGCCTGGTGGTGCACCCAGGTGCTGGCAATATGGACGGCACCCTCGTCAATGCGCTAATCCACCACTGCGGAGACAGCCTGTCAGGTGTCGGCGGCGTCAAGCGACCGGGCATTGTCCACAGGCTCGATAAAGAGACCAGCGGCATCATGGTTGTGGCCAAACACGATCAAGCGCACCAACATTTGTCAGCACAATTTGCCGACCATGGCCGCACGGGCGCTATGCGCCGTGTTTATTCAGCACTCATTTGGGGCGCGCCAAGCCAAACAAAATTTACGATATCGACCTTTTTAGGTCGCAGCAGCGCCGACCGCACCAAACAAGCCATCGTTAGTGAGACGCAGCCCGATGCGCGCCACGCCGTAACCCATGTGGAGGTCAAACAAAAGTTTGGGCCATCTGACGGTTCAAACTGGTATGCTGCACTGATAAATTGTACTTTAGAAACGGGGCGCACGCATCAAATCCGCGTTCATATGGCCTATCATGGATTTCCGCTGATTGGCGATCACGTCTACGGTCCGGGCTTTAAGACCAAGGTAAACGCCCTCCCAGCCAGCGCGCAGTCTAAGATCAAGTCCTTTAATCGGCAGGCGTTGCACGCCAAATTATTAGCTTTTGAACATCCCAAATCGGGAAAAGTTTTGGAATTTGAAGCAGACATGCCGACCGATATGAGCGAGATTTATCATTCACTCACAGCGGCTTGGTAGCTCTCACTTACTTTTAATTTTTTTTCGCCAGCATTTATTGAATTTGCAAAACACGATGATTACATCATAATTCGAACATGAAATAAGGGTATTTCGCTGTTCAGAAGATCAGGCGGGCTTTCAAAGACGCCAAAATCTTGGTCTGCCGCGATAGTGCGGAGGCAAATCAATGGAAAGGGTGCACACAATTATGACCCAAACAAATACACTACCGAGCCTTTCAAATGGCGCTGACGGTCTTTCACGCTATATGGAAGAGATCCGCGCGATTTCCCTATGCTTCAGCCCGATGAAGAATATATGTTGGCGAAGCGTTATCACGAACATGATGATACCGAAGCCGCACACCGTTTGGTGACAAGCCATCTGCGCCTTGTAGCAAAAATCGCCAGGGTTATCGTGGGTACGGCCTTCCCATTGGCGAAGTCGTGTCTGAAGGCAATGTCGGCCTGATGCAAGCGGTCAAAAAGTTTGATCCTGAGCGTGGTTTTCGATTGGCCACTTACGCCATGTGGTGGGTTAAGGCCTCCATTCAAGAATATGTGTTGCGCTCTTGGAGCCTTGTCAAAATGGGCACGACCGCGAACCAAAAGCGGCTTTTCTTCAACTTGCGGAAAGCAAAAAATCGCATCCAAGCGCTTGGTGAAAACAGCCTCAATGATGAGCAAGTTAAAATAATAGCGACACAGCTGAGAGTGTCGGAAGCCGAAGTGCTGTCGATGGATCAACGCCTATCGGGTGATGCCTCACTTAATGCGCCTATCAAAAGCGCGGACGGCGAAAGTGGCCAGTGGCAAGACTGGCTGGTTGATGACCATGACGACGCAGAAACAATGCTTGTCAACGAAGATGAGGCAGATCATCGCCACGAAATGCTTCGTGATGCGATGTCGGTACTCAATGAGCGGGAGCACCGCATTTTTATTGCACGCCGCCTATCAGAAGAACCTATGACGCTCGAAGATTTGAGCCAAGAATTCGATATTTCCCGCGAGCGCGTGCGCCAAATTGAAGTGCGCGCTTTCGAAAAGGTTCAGAGCGCTATGGTCGCTGCGGCGGCCGCATTGGCCGCGCCTCAAAAGCAGATATCAGCCCGCTAAACCCGCGCTGTATTTTAAATTTTCGCTACAACCCCGCTCCACTTAAAGTGGGGTTGCAGCTATTAGAGCTTCACCAATCAAAATGATTTGAGATAATTTAATTTATTGGCGCCGCATCCCAAGCCGCAAACACATCGTTGAAAACTTTTTCGCCCGGAATGCCCTTCTCGAACGTAATCAGCGCACGTCGTCCAGACGTATACTGCATCGGAATATCGATCCAGTTTTCGCGCCGCATCAGGTTCACATTGGTCTGAATGGCGGTGGCCGCATCCGTGAGTGCGATCAAGAATATATTCTGATCAAGGGGGGCTGGTACTGCAATAAGCGCATTACCTGGATCCTGCTCATTGGTCTTGAATGTTATGCGCTGAACATCGGCAATACCCCGCCCATCAAACGTATCGGGGACACGGAAAAACAATTCAATAATATGACTGGCTGGAAAGGTCTTATCCCCATTTCGCCTGATCGTCATTTCCATCTTAATGCCAAGCTCAGGAATTGTCGTTTCGGCTTTAATGGCAGGTTCAATCGCTAAATCACCGCCTGGCTCCGCATTGACAACGGACCACACCGTTGCGCCCGCCAAAGCGGTTCCTTCTTGATTGCTTGACCGCTCTTCATAGAAAATTGCACGCTGACCAACGGGAGTTGCTTGCGCAGTTTCAGTTGCGGGGGGAGCTTGCGTCGGCTGTTCTGCAACAACTGGCGCCGGCTGCTCTTCTATGGCAGGTGCGGTTGCAGTGCTGGCAGTCTGTGGAGAAAGAGAACTGCCTTCGCCAGCACTGGCATCGTTAGTGACTACAGGGCCATCGTCGACTTCGGCCCCCTCTTCCGTTAAGCGCTGGGTGAATTTAACCGTCGGCTCAGCGCCCGATACATCCGTGACTACATTTTCAGGGGGTGGGGTCGCAGTTGGCGTTTCCACCACAGCTGCGCCATTGTCGACGATTGTCGTCGTTGTGACCGTTCGCACAGGCAGCGTGCCATCATTGGCGGACGTTAATTCGCCAGGCTTATCCTTGCCAGACGTTAGATTTTGCCACCATGGCACGACGGAATTCACCCAAGTATTCGAGATTTGATCTCGATTGTCATAGGCCAAATATCCACCTGCACCCAATACGCCGACAATGGCCAACAGTTTTAAAACCCCGCCGAGCCCACTTTTTTTCTCCACTATACCGATATCAGGCCTCGGCAATTTTCCTGGCGCACCGGCAATAAAATCGTCTAATTCGGAAACAGAAAGCGACGCAGTTTTTGTAATTGTTGGATCGCCAGCAGTAATCTCACCCAGCACATCGTCATAGGTTTGCCCAGCTGTTTCTTTTAAGTCGTCAATCGGGCTCTCTACCGGTGAACTGCTATTTGCAGCCTCTTCATTTAAAAATGCTTCAAGCGGATCTATTTCTGCCTTTGGCATGATCGCGTCGGAAGCCGTCTCAATAGAAACTTGAGGCATAACGTCGGCTGCCACATCACCTGCCAGCTCAGAAATATCTCGCGCACTTTCTTCAGGACCAATTTCCAAACCGCTGGCGGGAACCGTCGGTGCTGCACCAGCAGCCGCAACTTCATCCACGATAGACGCAGGCACTGGCTCTGCGAAGGCGGTTGTCTCTAGTTCCGGCTCAACCACGGTCTCTTGCGGTTCAAACTCCTCAAAGACATCGTCAAGCGTGTCTATCGCTGGCGCTAGTTCATCTTCAATTCCTTTGATCGCGTCTTCAAGCTTTTCAAATTGCCGATCAATTGCGGCCTGCGGCGGCGTCTTTTCCATCGCATCAATCTGACGCTTAATCGTCTCACGAGCCTTTTCGTAGACTTTAGCGCGCATCTCGGGCGTGGTATCGCCCATCTTTTCAAAGGTTTTTTTCAGAACTGCAGCAAAATCTGCCATGTATTCAATCCGATTATTGATATTCTCGACTAAATCTTAGTCTTGAAATGGATCTGTAACAAGTATTGTGTCATCGCGCTCTGGGCTTGTTGATAAAAGGGCAACCGGCGCGCCAATTAGCTCTTCGATATGCTTCACATATTTGACAGCCTGTGCTGGAAGATCGTTCCAAGTTTTTGCGCCTGCGGTCGTGCCACTCCAACCTTCCATCGTTTCATAAATCGGAACAACGCGGGCCTGTGCACCTTGGCTGGCAGGCAAATAGTCGATGATTTGACCATCAAGCTCGTAGCCAACGCAAATCTTGATTTCATCCATACCGTCAAGCACATCAATTTTCGTCAGCGCAATGCCGGTAATTCCATTCAGCGCAACGGCCTGCTTGACCAGCACTGCATCAAACCAACCGCAGCGACGTTTGCGTGCTGTTACTGTGCCCCACTCATGGCCAACTGTTCCAAGATGCTCACCGACATCGTTGATCTGCTCGGTTGGGAAAGGCCCCTCGCCTACGCGCGTCGTGTAGGCCTTGGTAATGCCAAGCACATAACCGATTGCATTTGGCCCCATGCCGGAACCGGCGGCTGCTTGGCCTGCAACTACGTTCGACGATGTCACAAACGGATAGGTGCCATGATCAACGTCAAGCAAGGTGCCTTGTGCGCCTTCAAACAGGATGCGCTTTCCTTCGCGGCGTTTGTCGTCCAGCACCTTCCAGACTTTGTCCATATAGGGAAGAATCTGGCCCGCAACGCTGGTTAACTCCTCCAAAAGTGCCTCATGGGAAACCTCTGGATGGCCAAGCCCGCGCCGCAATGCATTATGGTGCGTTAATATACGGTCGACCTTTGCAGGCAACGTATCCGTATTGGCCAAATCCATCACGCGAATGGCGCGGCGGCCAACCTTATCTTCATAAGCCGGGCCAATACCCCGCCGCGTGGTGCCAATTTTCGTGCCTGAATTCGAAGCCGCATCTTCCCGAAAGCCATCAAGCTCACGGTGCAGCGATAAAATAAGCGGCGTATTTTCTGCAATCTTCAAAATCTCTGGCGAGATATGCACACCCTGTGCCGCAAGCCGCGCAACTTCCGCCACAAAGGCATGGGGATCAAACACAACACCATTGCCAATGACCGACAGTTTGCCGCGCACGACACCCGATGGCAGCAGGGACAGCTTATAGCTAACGCCGCCGATGACGAGCGTATGACCGGCATTGTGTCCGCCTTGAAAGCGCACGACCACATCGGCGCGTTCTGAAAGCCAATCGACAATTTTGCCTTTGCCTTCATCGCCCCATTGAGAGCCTACGACCACCACATTTGCCATCACATACTCCGGCGAAAATCCTACAACGCTCGGTCTATAGCTAGGATTGCACAAAAGAGTAAGGCCGCCCGACAAATTAAGGCGATTTCAGCACTGTTTTTTATCGCAATAAAGGGCATATGTATCGGCTCTAGGAACAATTCCGAAAAAAGAGCAAAAGTGCAAGATAACAAGACCGCCTATATCCTATTGCTCTTCACAACCCTTTTTTGGGGCGGGAATGCTATAGCAGGCAAAATGGCGGTTGGACATATTTCGCCCATGGTCTTGACCAGTCTGCGGTGGACCATTGCACTTACCATTTTGCTTCTGATTGGCGGCAAGCAGTTTTGGCAAGAGCGCCAACTGGCGCTCAAAAGTCTTCCGCTCTTGTTTGCTTATGGCGCGCTTGGTTTTGCGATCTTTAACATCACGCTTTATTCGGCGCTGAATTATACGTCGGCGATCAATATCGCGATCGAACAGGCGGCGGTGCCCGCGGTAATATTCATCGGCAACTTCATATTGTTTCGCACGCGCGTGACGTGGTTGCAAATCGTTGGCTTCAGTCTTTCACTCGTCGGAGTGGCGATCGTCGCCTCTAATGGCAAAAGCCTGAGCAATATTGCCCAGTTAGAAGTCAATCGCGGCGATGCCTATATGGCGCTCGGTGTTCTGGTCTATGCGGCCTATTCAGTGTCACTGCGTTACAAACCGACCATGCATTGGAAGACCATGACCATACCCATGGCATTTTCTGCGTTGATTGTTTCACTGCCATTTTCCTATTTTGAGCTGCAATCAGGTAGTAGCATTCTACCTGATCAGCGGGGACTTTTGATCGCGCTCTATACGGCGTATTTTCCAGCCATCATTTCTCAGGTTCTATGGGTAAGAGGCATTGAGTTGATCGGTGCAAATCGGGCGGGCATTTTCATCAATCTGGTGCCGATTATTGGCACATTGCTCGCGGTTTTTATCCTTGGCGAAATTTTTCAGCTCTACCATGCTATCGCCCTTGTATTCGTTATCGGCGGGATTTGGCTGGCTGAAAAATCCGGGCAGTCGCTGGTACAAATGGCGCTGTCCAATAAGACAGCGCCATAATAAATATCGTTTCAAAACTGATATTTAAATATCAAACTCCAGCGTTTTTACGGACAGAATTTCAGGATAGGCACGCACTTCGGCAAGCACCTTTGCTGGCACCGGTGCATCGACATAAAGCAGCGCGATTGCATCGCCGCCCGGACGATTGCGGCCCAATTGGAAGTTGGCGATGTTAACCTGATTGTTGCCAAACACTGTGCCAAGCAGACCGATAATCCCCGGCGCGTCATTGTTGGTGGTGTAGATCATATGGCGACCAACTTCGGCATCCAGATTGATATCTTTGATCTGGATGAAGCGCGGTTTGCCATCCGAAAAGCATGTGCCCGCAACCGAGCGCTCTTGGTTGGCTGTGCGCACGATCAGCTTAATATATCCATCGAAAACGCCGGACTTATCGCGTTTGATTTCTGAAACCAGAATACCGCGCTCTTTGACCATGATCGGCGCAGAAACCATATTCACGTCCGCCACTTGTGGACGTATCAAGCCCGCCAAAGCTGCACTGATGAGCGCCTTGGTGTTCATGGTTGAAACCGAACCATCAAAAATAATGTCAACTTCTTTGATCGCGCTCTCGGTCGCCTGGCCAACAAATGCGCCGAGCACTTCGGCAAGCTTGACGAATGGCTTAAGCACAGGCGCTTCTTCGGCGGTGATAGACGGCATGTTGATCGCGTTCGACACAGCACCCTTCAGCAAATAATCCGACATTTGTTCGGCCACTTGCAGCGCCACATTTTCCTGTGCTTCGCTTGTCGATGCTCCAAGATGCGGCGTGCAGACCACGCCCGGCATATGGAACAATTCATTTTCTGTCGCAGGTTCGGTTTCAAACACGTCAATGCCCGCGCCAGCCACTTTGCCAGATTTAATCGCTTCAACAAGATCGGCCTCAACAATCAAACCGCCGCGCGCGCAATTGACGATGCGCACGCCGTCTTTCATCTTAGCGAAGGCCTCAGCGTTGATAATACCGCGTGTTTTATCGGTCATCGGTGTGTGCAGCGTGATAAAATCGGCACGCGCCAAAAGTTCGTCCAATTCAACTTTCTCAACGCCAAGCAATAAGGCGCGCTCTGGCGATAAAAATGGATCATAGGCGATAACGCGCATTTTCAAGCCAACGCCGCGCGAGGCCACGATAGCACCAATATTACCACAACCAATGACACCGAGCGTTTTGCCTGTGATTTCAACGCCCATAAATTTCGACTTTTCCCACTTGCCTGCACGGGTTGAAGTGTCGGCGGCAGGAAGCTCACGCGCGACGGCAAAGATGAGCGCAATAGCGTGTTCGGCAGTCGTAATGGAATTTCCGAACGGCGTATTCATCACGATGATGCCTTTGCGCGATGCCGCTTGAATATCGACATTGTCAACGCCAATGCCGGCGCGGCCAATGACTTTCAGATTGGTCGCCGCATTGATCAGCTTTTCTGTTGCCTTTGTGGCCGAACGGATCGCAAGCCCGTCATAGTTGCCGATAATTTCCAGCAGCTTTTCTTTGTCTTTGCCAAGCTGCGGCATGAAATCCACATCGATGCCACGGTCGCGGAAAATTTGGACGGCGGTTTCGGATAGTTCGTCAGATACGAGTACTTTTGGTGCAGCCATTTTGGCCTCCATAATTTGAAAAAGAGAAATTAAGATTGGCAGCAACGCCGCCAAGAAAATGATGAAGTTCTAGCCTAATGCAGCTTTTTGCGTCTCAAACGCGTAGCCAATCCACGGCATCAGCGCTTTAAGATCAGCGGTTTCAACAGTTGCCCCCGCCCAAATACGCAAACCAGACGGCGCATCGCGGTAGGCACCGATGTCATAGGCAATGCCCTCTTTATCGAGCATGGTTACGATTGCCTTGGCAAAAGCCGCCTGCGCGTCACCGTCTAGCGCAGTGATAGCCGGATCGGTGATCTTTAGGCAGACCGACGTATTGGAGCGGGTTGCCGGATTAACGCTCAAATTTTCCAGCCAGCTAACGCTATCAACATAGTCCTGAATGGCTTTAAAATTGGCGTCGGCGCGACCCATCATGCCGTCAAGACCGCCAATTGATTTTGCCCATTCCAGCGCATCGATGACGTCTTCGACCGCCAGCATGGACGGCGTGTTGATCGTCTCACCTTTAAAAATGCCTTCGATCAACTTGCCCTTTGACGTGAGCCGAAAAATCTTCGGCATCGGCCAACTCGGCGTGTAACTTTCGAGCCGCTCAACAGCGCGCGGTGACAAAATCAGAACGCCGTGTGCGCCCTCGCCGCCAAGCGCTTTTTGCCAAGAAAATGTGACAACATCCAACTTCGCAAATTCTAAGTCTTGGGCGAAGGCCGCCGATGTCGCGTCGCAAATCGTCAAACCGTTGCGGTCGTGCGGGATGAAATCGGCATTGGGCACGCGCACGCCAGAGGTGGTGCCGTTCCATGTGAAAACCACATCATGGTCAAAATTGATTTGGGTCAGATCAGGCAGCTCGCCATAGCCAGCCTCAATCGTGCGCATGTTAGCAAGCTTAAGCTGCTTGGCCGCATCGGTGACCCAAGTGGAGCCAAAACTCTCCCACGCCACCATGTCAACGCCGCGCGGGCCCAGAAGTGACCACATGGCCATTTCAACTGCGCCCGTGTCGGATGCAGGCACAATGCCAATGCGGTAATCATCGGGCACACGCAGTACCTCGCGGGTCAGGTCGATTGCGAGCGTGAGTTTCGTCTTGCCAATTTTTGAGCGGTGTGATCTTCCAAGCGACGCAGTGTCTAGGTTTGCTGCATCCCAGCCGGGGCGCTTAGCGCAAGGGCCGGAAGAAAAATTAGGGTTGCTCGGACGAATGTCCGGCATAGTATGCTTTGTCATCTGATCTATCCTTCCAGATAGCAAGCCTCTCGTTAGGGAGAGGTGGCCTGAGGGTGCGATAGGCCAAAGCGCATGGCGCAGTCAAGATGACTTTTACGATTTTTACGACATTTTTGAAACGCAAAAAGGCGGCCCAGTGGACCGCCCAATCTAGATTTCACTTCAAATCAACTCAGAAAAAATGAATAACGAAGGCCAACATGGATCGAGTGAACCTTAGAAACATCGGATGGCCAGTGAATTCGAATTGAGCTGGCAAATTCGCGCCGTCAAAGACTTAATCAGCATTTATGATATCGGGTATATTTGTAACCCAGATCCATCATTAGTATTGATTCGTGCAAATTCATAAGCGGCGCCGGCCGCAACGCTGATATGCCGGGACGATATCCAAGCACCAGGCGCATGTGATCCCAGCTGGTGTACGCGCAGGTTTACACTTGAGTTGGCTGCGGTTCCAACAGGTCCGTACAGGTTCAGTTGATATGGATCGGCAATCTACCGGCGTACGGATGCTGTAGGCCGAGTTATGTCGATACCGCCGCCGACATAGGGCGCAAACCCGCCTATAGTGGGCAGATCGTAATAGCCATTTGCCAAGACAGACCAACACAGATCGTTTAAACGAGATCGTTTGATTCCATCAATAGGATTACCTCCCAATTCGGCCGCAACACTCAGACACACCAAGCGAGCAGCTGGATTTGGATTTCTCTGACACAGAACATTCAACTCAGTCCCAAATTCGTCAAAATCGACATACCCTTGTTGGTCTTCTCCGTTGAAGCCGTAACCAAAACCTTCTACCAGCAAACCCCGTTCAAAAGTGCTTGATGAATCCGAAGACGCCAATCGGTCAACGGTGATATCGGCGCGCAGCCGACCGTTGAGCCGTTTACCTAAAACCGACGCCGTATCCGACTGCGTCTCCGTAAAAATTAAACTGGTTGTTTTAATACGCCGCCTGTATTACTCAATAGCCTACGTTCTTGGCGTTGATTGAAATTGTATCGCAAATCACCGCGCAGATACCAACTCGAACCAAGCTCAGCCGGTTTTACAAAATTGGCATCATCAGCATAAACAACACCGTCTATATCAGCAGCTGTACGCTGCAACGGTGTGATAAGGTGAGCCGTTGCCACTAAAATAGCTCTTAATGAATTTCAATTGATGCACCATAGCTACGGGTCTCACGCTTGAACAAATGGAAGAAAGTCCCCCAGCGAAATTTCACTATGCAATCGCTCGACTGGGCTGAGCCTTTCCTTAAGCCTAATATTAACGATAAGGGTTAAGCCTCGGTTAAGCATAAGTTTTAACCAAAATTATTTTTGAGTGTCGCGATGAAAATTTCGAACAACAAAAAACCCGGCTGCAAGCAACCGGGTCTAATCTAAAGCATTATTCAAGAGATCTTACTTGTAAATTGGGTGGGAAACCTGGTGCGACGAACCGCCGAATTTGTAACGAAGTCCAGCACGAACTTGATGCTGCGTGTTACCGCTATCGTAGCCCGGACCGGCACCATCGGCGCTAGCCAAACATATGACCACCTTGAATTTTCTTGTAACGGTAGCCGACATCAAGCGAAAAATTCTTGTTAACAGCATAGGAAGCACCAGCCATCAACGCATAAGCAAAGCGCCAATCAGATGAGCCGTGCATGTGTTACTGTTGGCTGAGCAGTTTGTCGGGTTCGCATGTTTCGCAAGCTGTGTTTGATAGGTTCGACCATGTGACACGTGCGCCACCAATACCAGCACCAACATATGGCGTGATATAGCCATTAAACGTACCAAGATCGACATAGGCATTTGCTAGCGCTGTGAGCGCTGTGAAAGATGAATAAATCTCGTGATGTACAAGGGGCGCCAACGATGTCGTCAGCATTTCCAATTATACCATCCGGACCTGCAAACGTACAAGTTCCAACTGTGGACCCTGTAAAATTGGACTTGAAATCATAATCTAGCGTCGCATCCACACGAGCATAGTGGGTCAGCTGATAGCCAACGACCTGCGCCGAGTGAAAATGAGCTTTTCAGATTGCCGCCCAACACATTGGCGTTTAAAGCACGCCGGCGCTCAGGTTTGGTAATATAAGTCGCTTCTACCAAACTTGTTAGTATTGTATCCCACGTCACCGCGAATATACCAGCCAGACACGCCTGCTGGAACTTGTTCTGGTGCTTGGAACACCGGTGGCTCAACATAAACTGGTTCTGAAAGATCAGCTGCAAATGCAGATGAACCTAACGCCATCGCGAACACTGAACCAGAAGCTAGTAGTTTTACTGCATTTTTCATATTATTTTCCTCAAACGCCCCGTTTACGAAACAGCGGGTACCAACAACGCTTGGAAAATAATCAACTATAAAGGTTAAAACGCACTTAACCGTATTTTTTTACCGTGTTTCTTGACCATATTTGCTAATTAAGAAAATTAATATCAAACAAAAATCAGATATTTATGCTTCGTCAATTTAAACAATAAAACAGGCAGATCTAAACAGCTCAGAAGACCAAGCATATGCGAATTGTCGGAGCTGCGGCTAGGCTGCGGGTCTCACATTTGCGATCACATCAACAAGCGATGTAACCACCTCGTTGACCATGCCTCTATCGTCACCTTCAGCCATAACCCGAATTAGCGGCTCTGTACCAGACGGCCTGATAACCAACCGCCCAGAATTTCCAAGTCTTAGACTCAGCTTCTTTGACGGCCTCAATAACGGCTCTTATCTTCCAATGGCTTGCCACCGGAAAAACGTACATTTTTCAAAAGCTGCGGCACAGGCTCAAATTTCCGGCAAGCAACGCTGGCTGGTTTGTCGGACATTTTTAGGCAAGCAAGCACTTGTAAGCGCCGAGATAAGTCCATCTCCAGTTGTCGCATAATCAGTTAAGACAATATGACCCGATTGCTCCCCGCCCACATTATAGCCGTGTTTGCGCATGTGATCGACAACATATCGATCGCCAACTTTCGTGCGCGCTAGGCTCATGCCCTCGTCACTCAAAAATCGCTCTAGACCTAGGTTCGACATTATCGTTGCCACGACACCACCGCCTGTAAGACGATCAGCATCATTCCAACTCTGACCGATGGTAGCCATCAGCTGGTCACCGTCAATAATAGTGCCCTTTTCGTCAACCAACAAAACGCGGTCCGCATCGCCATCTAGTGCAATGCCCAAATCGGCCCGGACTTCGTTGACTTTTTTGCAAAGGGCGGCAGGTTTTGTGGACCCACAATCTTCGTTGATATTGGTACCATTCGGCTCGTTACCGATTACGATGACTTCGGCGCCAAGCTCCCAAAGCGCAGCTGGAGCCGCCTGATATCCGGCACCATTGGCGCAATCGATCACGACGCGCATACCCGAAAGGGTCATATCACGCGGAAATGTCCGCTTTGCAAACTCGATATAGCGATAAAGCGCACCATCATCTCGCTTTGCACGACCAATGGACGCGCCTTCTTGCAGCCTCGACGAGAGATCTTCATCCAAGAGGGCTTCTATGCGCAGTTCGAGCTCATCTGATAGCTTAAAGCCGTCGGGCCCAAACAATTTGATACCGTTATCTTCAAATGAATTATGGGATGCAGAAACCATCACACCAATGTCTGCGCGCAGCGAACGGGTCAACATAGCTACCGCAGGTGTTGGACCGGGTCCCAATAGAAACACATCCATACCAGCAGCAGTAAAGCCAGCTACCAGAGCATATTCGATCATATAGCTTGAACGGCGTGTGTCTTTACCAATAACCACGCGGTGACGATGTTTGCCCCGTTGAAACGCTACACCCGCTGCCATGCCAACCTTCATGGCAACTTCAGCGGTCATTGGAAAAGTATTTGCCTTGCCGCGAATACCGTCAGTTCCAAAATATTTGCGTACCATCGAAGACTCCATCCGAGCACTTCTACGTCTCAATATGCATGTTACACTACGGAAAGCTAAACTAAGTTAATCATATAGGAAAAAGGCCGCTTTCGCGGCCTTAATCTCTAATAAGGTAAATAACCAATCAATATTATTACCTGTTATTAACCTTGTGGTTGTGGTTCCATGCCCGCATCAGGCTCATCGCCTTTTGTCATCTTTGCCTTTTTCGGTCCTGCTTTAGGCACGGCCGATCCGCGTGATGTCGGCGCATCATCACCTTGATCACGTGATGGCTTTTCGCCGCGCATAACCTGTTCTACTTCTTTACCAGTCAAGGTTTCGTATTCTAGCAAGCCCTCTGCTATTGCGACCCACTCTTTTTTGTGTTTCGTCAAAATACGCTTTGCTTCCACATAGGCATCATCAATCAACTTGCGCACTTCTGAATCAATCACTTGGGCAGTTGATTCAGAGACGTTTTTTTGACATGCGAAACCGAATGGCCGAGGAATACTTCCTGCTGATTCTCACCGTAAGCAACATGACCAAGCTTATCAGAAAAGCCCCATTGTGTGACCATTGCACGCGCAAGCTTCGTCGCCTGCTCGATGTCGGAAGATGCACCTGATGTTATATTTTCTTTGCCAAATTTAAGTTCTTCAGCAACACGTCCACCCATCATGATGATCAAACGTGAGGTCATATATTTGTAACTCATGGAGTAGCGATCGCCCTCCGGCAATTGCATAACCATGCCAAGCGCTCGCCCGCGCGGTACAATCGTCGCCTTGTGCAAAGGATCGGCGGAAGCCACCTTTAGCGCGGTAATCGCATGGCCTGCCTCGTGATAGGCTGTAAGCGTTTTTTCTGTCTCGGTCATCGCGTTTGACCGACGCTCTGCGCCCATCATGATTTTGTCTTTTGCGTCCTCAAATTCTTGCATTGTCACAAGGCGTTTGTCACGGCGCGCTGCCATCAACGCAGACTCATTGACCAAGTTCATGAGGTCAGCACCGGAAAATCCAGGCGTTCCACGCGCTATCACCTTTAAATCGACATTCGGTGCCAATGGTACATTGCGCACATGCACTTTGAGAATCTTGGCGCGCCCATCAACATCAGGGTTCGGCACTACAACTTGGCGGTCAAATCGGCCTGGACGCATGAGCGCAGGGTCTAGAACATCGGGGCGGTTCGTCGCCGCGATCAAAATCACAGATTCGTTGGCTTCAAAACCATCCATCTCAACCAGCAACTGGTTAAGCGTCTGCTCACGCTCATCATTGCCGCCACCTAAGCCAGCACCGCGGTGGCGACCAACAGCGTCAATCTCGTCGATAAAGATAATGCAAGGCGAGTTCTTCTTGGCTTGCTCAAACATATCACGGACACGAGATCGCGCCGACACCCACAAACATTTCAACAAAATCTGAACCGGAAATCGTAAAGAAGGGCACATTGGCTTCACCAGCCACTGATCGTGCAAGCAATGTTTTACCGGTTCCTGGAGGACCCACAAGCAAACAACCGCGTGGAATTTTGCCTCCAAGACGCTGAAACTTCTGCGGATTGCGCAAGAATTCAACAATTTCCTCAAGGTCTTGCTTTGCTTCGTCAACACCTGCAACGTCATCAAATGTGATACGTCCATGGGCTTCTGTGAGCAGCTTTGCTTTTGACTTGCCAAAACCCATGGCCTTTGAGCCGCCGCCCTGCATTTGGCGCATGAAGAAAATCCAAACACCCAAAATCACAAGCATCGGAAGCCACGATAAAAGGACCGCTGTAAATGACCCTGAACCGTCGTTCTCTGGGCGCGCTCTGATGTTCACACCGCGTTCTTCCAAACGGGTTACAACATCGGCTCCCGTGGGTGCATAGGTTTGAAATGTCACCCCAGAATCGCCATATGTTCCAACGATCCGATCCCCCGAAATCGTTACTGATTTCACGCGTCCCGTACTGACATCTTGTATAAACTGGCTGTAGGTAAGCTCGCGTGTTGATGCTTCCTCAGACGGCGATTGAAACATGTTAAACAACGCAATGAGCATCAATGCGATGATCGCCCATAGGGCAAAATTACGATAATTAGGGTTCATTGTTTTTCCAAACTAGCGCTAAAACAACGCGCTCAAGAGTTACTGGAGTTAAGATAGGTTGCCAATTACCTTTTGCCAAGCGGCAAAGGCATAAAATGCACTTCATGGTCAACACGCCGCATCATTTATCGGAATAGGCGGCAGGTCTGGCAGTCCTTGCCGGCGCCGCAACACCTGCGCGACGTCAAAAGCGTGATCCGGTAGAATATAGTCAAAACCAAATACACCAAGACCTTTGTTGCGCTGCTCGCGCACAATGACAACAAAATCGCCATCCAAGACCAACAAACATCCGCCGATGGTGTATTTCGTTTTGTTAAAAGCGGTTCTGAAAAGTATTTCAATATCTGCAACGGGTGATAACTCAGGCGCGGTCCTGCTCAACACGGGCAAATAGTTCGTTTTTCCAACCATCGAAAGTAAGATGCGAAGCGTGCCATAAAAACCCGAGTGAGAGATAGTTTTTCGAGCAATCCGGACTTCACTTCGCCAATTCGAAAAATCCACTAAACGATCATCGCTCAAGAGTTCGCAAACTGCTGAAGGGTTATTGGCAACCGCATCCGCTATTATGACTTGAGCGGTGTCAAAAACGTCACTAAGCCGTACTCGGACACGCTCAAACCGAACATCAAGATTAGAAGGATCGTCGATCCAGCTGATGCCACGTGTTCTTAAGTTGTCCCGCAATTCTTGTTTTCGCAGCCCAAGCAACGGTCGCACAAACCAAATTTCATTTCGGTATAACGTAAATTTTGAAATGCCTGAAACTGGCTTATCCGGCGATGTGCGAGCCATGCGCATCGCGATAGTCTCAAGATTATCATCCAGCGTATGCCCGGTGAACACAAGATTCGTATGATGGCGTTTTGCCGCTGCATATAAAAGCGCATAACGCGCCTCTCTCGCCGCGCGCTGAATACCGGTCGTTGGCTTTTCGCCGTCCCAACGGACAATCTCATGATTGATCCCAAGTGCCTGACACTGTTTGCCCACACTTACTGCCTCGGCGGATGATTCTGGACGCAACCCATGATCAACGGTCACGGCCACAAAATCCATATGCGGATAATGCGCCGCCAAATACTGTTTTAGAAAAACAGCCATTGCCAAGCTATCGCTGCCACCTGACAACGCGACGATGACTTTTTTATTGGGACTAAACTTAATGTCGCTCAGCAGCTCTGAACATGTAACGCTTTTAGTATCGGCCAACCGTTCAGCATTTAGCATTCGTATGCTCTTGCCCAATCCGATTTCTGAGAGCACCTGACATTTGCGTCTGGTTTTTCAGTGCATCTTCAAAAGTTACACAGGCGACCTCGCGATTTCCAAGCGCCGCCATAATGGTGCCAATCTTCAGCAGTGTTTCCGGCGCTTTTCGCGCATTAGGATAAAGCGATCGTGTTTCGATAAAAACATCTGCCGCATCTTCAAACCGACCTTGCGCCAGTAAACTTTCGCCAAGCCAGAAGCGTGCGTCAGCACTAAGCGGATCATTGGGATAAATTTCTCCAAATCTTGCAAATACGCCCTCGGCCAGCGCGTAATCTCCATTTAAAATGTGAGAATAGCCGACCTGGTAAAGCTCTTCGGGGTTTTGCGCGCCGCCCAAGCTTGGCCATTTTCGTGCCATCAATCGACTGAGCCATTTTTTGCGCTGAAAAATCAATCGCCGTTTCAATTACGTTGCCATTCGCATCCAAAGTCATCGAGCCAAGATTGCGGGGCGGCGCTCCGGCTGCATCTGCGAGCCCAGTTGATAGTCGCGGCGCTCTGTCATCAACGACCGCAGCATGAGGCTCCCACTTCAATCGCAGGCGTTTCTGCAACTGAAGAGGAAGCCTCCGCAACAGCCGTAGCTGCTGCAGGGACATCTTGTGGGATAACTGACCCTTGCTTGTTTTCAAGGTCTTGCAGGCGAAATTCCAGATCTTCTTGCTGTTTGCGCATATTTTCCTGCAACTGCAGCAGCTGAAAATTAAGTTCCTCAACTTGGCCCGTCAGCTGGCGCACTTGTTCTTCCAATTGAGAAACCCGAGGATCAGACGTTTGCGCTTGAACAGGAGGAATATGCGCAAAAGAAATGAGCGCAAAAAGCGCCAACATTCCAACCTTTGCGACTGATAAAAAGCGATGCATTTCTTAATAAACTCCACTTATTCTTCTAACCTTCATTCGCGGCTACACATATTACTTCCGCAAAACTATGTCAAAATTACTGCCACAAAAAAGCAGCGCGGCATGTTTGAAGATGCGGCGCTGCCAAAAACGGTATTCATTTTAAATTTATTACGAACCGCTAGGGCCACCCAGATTTGTCACGGCGCGGCGGTTTTGCGACCAACACGAAATATCATCGCAAACAGCAACCGGACGCTCTTTACCAAATGAAAGCGTTTTGATGCGGTCGCGCGGGATACCTTGGCTGGCAAGGTAGTCGCGCGTTGCAGCGGCACGGCGGGCACCAAGCGCCAAGTTATACTCGCGTGTGCCGCGCTCGTCCGCATGGCCTTCAACAGTGATTTGATAATTTGGATATCGCGCCAACCACTGCGCTTGACGAGCAAGTGTCTGTTGCGCATCGGTGCGCACAATCGAAGAATCCGTATCAAAGAAAATTCTGTCGCCAACGTTAACAGTAAAATCTTGCTGCGTGCCGGGCGCTGCACCATTTTGCAGGTTGCCACCAGCGCCGCCAAGACCAAGATCACCCGGATTGTTTGGGAGCGTACTTTTCTTGGCACACCCTGCAACGGCCAAAGCAGTAAAAGCAACCATCATAATTGTGCGCATAGAACGCATCGATGTGGACGTTTGTTGATGAGATAGGCTCATGGCCTTTTCCTTCTTAATTTGAATAATATTGGTCATCATCTGATAACCCTATTTGCCTTAACCGCTGTTCAATAAACTGGGTTAATTTTCGTTTAATCATTTGAACACGCCATGGTTGCGCGCCCACGCTTGGTGTCGCCATGACCTCAAAATGAGGCAACATAACGGCGTTTTTTTCCATCACTTACACGCACCTTATTCGAGGAGAGGAGACCAAGCCGGATCCGATCCATACGCGGGCGTTGCGACCAATTGTTCGTTTCTTCCAGTCAAATCGATCGAATAGAGCTGTGGCCCGGGCGCGCCGGAACCTTGGCGGAAGAACATGAGTACGCGTCCATTGGGTGCCCATGTAGGGCCTTCATTGTGAAACCCTGTGGTCAATATGCGCTCGCCCGAACCATCAGGACGCATTACGCCGATTGAAAACTGACCACCCGATTGTTTTGTGAACGCTATCAAGTCACCACGCGGCGACCAAACGGGCGTAGAGTAAGACCCATTACCAAAGGAAATACGCGTAGCATTGCCGCCATTTGCGCCCATCACATAGAGCTGTTGACGTCCACCGCGGTCAGACTCAAATACGATTTGCGAACCATCGGGCGAATAGGACGGCGATGTGTCAATTGACGGCGAATTTGTAATCCGAGTTGTGTTGCGCGAACCCAAATCCATTGAATAGATATTCGCGTTGCCATCATCTTGCTGCAAGCTCATGATCACCTTTGACCCGTTAGGCGAAAAACGCGGGCTAAATGTCATACCTGGAAAATCACCGACCAATTCGCGCTGACCTGTCTCAAGCTGTAGTAGGTAGACCTTTGGCTGCCCGCCTGCGAAATCCATATAGGTAATTTCTTGGCGCGACGGCGAAAAACGCGGGGTCAAAACAATGTCGTTGCCAGAAGTCAGCGTTCGCACATTGGCACCGTCCTGATCCATAATCGCCAATTTCTTGAGGCGTTTGTTCTTCGGCCCCGATTCACTGACGAATACGATACGCGTATCAAAGTAACCTTTTTCACCGGTCAGACGTTCGTAGATTGCATCTGAAATAATATGCGCCACGCGGCGCCAATTATCGCCGGTTGTAAAAAACTGCTCCCCCGCCATTTGCTCTCCGACAAACGTATCCCAAAGGCGGAACTCCGCCTTTAACCGTCCGCCCTCATCGGTCACTCGGCCCGTAACCAGCGCCTGCGCATTGATGACTTTCCAATCTTCAAAACGCGGTGCCGCATCAGGATTGCTCACTTTTTCAATAAAGGCACCTTTGGCGATTGGCGCAAATAGGCCAGAGCGACGCAAGTTATCTTCAACAACTTGACCGATTTTAGCGCCAATACCATCGGCGGAAATAAAATCAGTGACCGCAATCGGCAACGGTTCAATGTTACCTTTATTGATGTCAATCTCAACCAAAGCGCGGGCGGGAAGTGTCAAAATCGCCAGCGTGATTACGCTTGTCAAAATCGCCGCAATCAAACGTGCAAATGAAGATTTAATCATTAGAATTTTCCTTTTTGGGGTCGCATCGCAATGCGTAACCCTCGTACTATAAACATCAAATGTGTCATCGGAACATTTCCGATGGATCAAAATTCACCACAACATCACGCCAGCTGTCGTATTTATCTGTCGGCAGTTGAAATCCTTGAGCGCCGCAGCGTGCCACAGCACGGCGCGCACTTTCGTCAAGCTGCCTGTTGCCTGAAGAAGTTGTAACCTTAGGGCTACCTTCTAATTTGGCATTTTGATTGAGCTGAAATTGTACCGAAACTTTCAACCCAACTTCACCTTGCGCGCTAGCCGGTACACTCCAACAAGCTTGAATTTGCCCACGCAGTGAATCCATTTCGCTGGTTGTCAGCGTATTTCCACCGGTGGTCTTTTTGCCGCCAGCAGAGGCTTTTTTATTTGTCGCCTTTGATCCACCGCCCGATCCCGCTTCACGGTTCAACAGAGAGGCTACCTCATCGGCTTTTTCTTTGGTTTCTTCCTTTTGCGCAGCCGATTTGGATTGCTGGCTCTCTTCTTTTTTCCGCTCCGGCGTTTTAGCCGTTTGCGCCGGTGCATTTTCCGCGACCTTCACTTCAGCGGGTTTTGGCGGCTGCGGGCGTGCCTGCGGCGTTGGCAATTGATCTGGCAGCGAAACAAATTGTTCTTGAGGCGCCGCCTCAGGTGTCGGTGTCGGCACGGGAGTGGGGGGCGGTGCAGCGGTGGCAATCGCCTCGCTAATAGGATCCGGCTTCACCTCTTGTTTCGGTGCAGGCTTGGGCGCAACCTCAGTGGCCGGGGTTGATTCAGGTTTCGGCTCAGGCTTTTGCTCGACAATAGGCTTTGGCTCCTCGCGCGGCGCAGGGCGGGGCACCGGTATCGTCGATGGGTCCGGCAACCGTGCCTCTTCTACAGCAACAGCCTTTTGAACTTGCGTTTCCGGCGTTTGTTGATCGCGTTCTTTATTGCCAGCATTGACCGCCGCAGGATCGGGTTTTGGCGGTGTGGTCGGCGCAACGGCGGCAGGCCCATCTTTGGGTGCATCTTGTGCACCTTCTTGAATTTGTGTCAGTTCTTGAATGGTCACAAGTTCAATCGGCAATGCTTCCACATCGTTCACGTCAAATTGCTCTGGCGCGGATAAATTTACGAGGCCCCACCCCAAAATAAGGGCGTGCAATGTAAATGATGTGGCAAGACCTGCGCGCATCGCAGTTACCGATCACTTTCCTGAAGTGTAACAAGGCCAAGATTCTTGAAACCTGCCTGATTGATGCGGCCCATGACTTTCATGATTGTCCCATAATCGGCCGCCTGATCGCCGCGAATATAGATGCGCTCATCATAGCCGGTCTGCGCAATCGCCTCGAGTTTCGGCACCACTTCTTCGATCGGAATAATTGTCTCTTGCAGGAAAATCTCACCGTTGTTGTTAACCGAAATGGTGATCGGCTGCGTATCAGAGTTCAGCGCTTTGGCCTGCGTCTCTGGAAGATCTATGGGCACACCAACGGTTAAAAGCGGTGCAGCAACCATGAAAATAATAAGCAAGACCAACATCACATCCACAAAAGGGGTGACGTTGATTTCGGCGATGGGCTTGGATTGCGATCCACGCCTGTTGCGCGCGCGGCGTGATATATAGCCGGCCATTACTGCGCCGCCCTTTGCGGTTGCTGTTGCTGTGCTGCATTGGCGCGCTCATCAATTTGGCGCGAAAGAATACCAGAAAATTCGTCGGCAAAAGCCTCTAGCCGAGACCCTATTTTGCCCGCATCATTGGTCAACTTGTTGTAAGCTAAGAGCGCTGGTATCGCCGCCAAAAGGCCGATGGCCGTGGCCAAGAGCGCTTCGGCAATGCCGGGCGCGACAACGGCAAGATTGGTGGAATCAGAACCCGCGATTGCCTGAAACGAAGTCATAATACCGATGACCGTGCCAAACAGACCGACGTAAACGGCGATGGAACCAACCGAGGCCAAGAACCCAAGCCGCGATTCTAATTTGTCCATTTCACGCATCAGCGAAACATCCATCGCGCGGTCGATACGGCTTTGCAGCCCAATCGGGGAGCGCGCGCCGCGCTCATAGGATTTCTTCCATTCGCGCATCGCAGCAACAAAAAGCGACGCCATGCCGGAAGTTTTTTTATCGCTGAGGGTTCTGTACAGCTCTTCGAGCGACTGACCGGACCAGAAGTTTTCCTCAAATCGGTTGAGCTGCGCATTCATCCGGCGAAAGACAAACCACTTATCCACGACGATGGCCCAGGTCCAAACCGATGCCGATAAAAGCCCGATCATCACTGCCTTAACAATCCATCCTGCTTGCCAAAACAGGCCTAGGATAGATACGTCATGGGCTGGTGCTGCGAGTGCCACTTGTTCCATATTTTATTCCTCGAATCCGAACGCCCGGTGCATTATCAATTCACCGGGCGTTAAAATTACGCGCTTTGGTGCACAAGTTACCGTCTGCGACGGTGAAAACAGCACTTCAAGCACAAATTGGTCGAAACGATGGCACGGACGTGCTAACGTTGTTTTGGCGCCTTAATAAATGATTATGCTTAATGAACTGTTAGGATTGTGCGTTTGGCATTGCTTGCGCCATCAAAACAGATGCAAATTTATCGCGCCAAGCGGGCAAAAACCGCCGCGGCTTGCCTGCTGAATTAATCAAAGCTGCTGTTACCACCGCATGGATCAGAACCGTATTGCCACGCATTATGCGTTGCGCCATGACGCACCGCGCGCCGCCCGCAATTTCTAGCCGCGTCTCAATGCTTAAAACATCATCAATTGAAGCGCTCGCGACAAAGTCAATTTCCATGCGCTTGATGATCCAGAAAAAAGGTCCATCCTCGGCGTGCAGTAAGTCCGTATGATGGACACCAAGACAGCGCAAAAAATCTGATCGTCCACGCTCCAAAAACTCCAAATAGCGAGCATGATAGACAGCGCCGGAAAAATCCGTATCGGCAAAGTAAACCCGTGCCACAAGTCGGTGCACCTTATCTGTGATCTGACCTGCCAGCTCAACGCTCATTTCGGATTTACCAAGTTGATCAATTGTCATAGCCACGTCTCATTTTTCGATGTTATTTCCCCGCCATGAATGACTTTAAAACACCATTAATAGCAAGAGCAGGCTTTGTGCTGGCATTTTTGCTGACCAGTATCGCGACTGCCCACAGCGCAACATTTGGCTCAAGCCGGGGCATAGCCATGGAAATGTGGGTCACATGGCCAGCATCTGACCGTTGGAATGACGCGGAGGTGGTAGATAATTTTCCTGAGTGGCAAAAATTCGTATCAGATGATGATATCCGCGATCTGAAACAGAAAGGTCTTACAACGGTTCGCATCCCTATTGATCCAGCAATGTTTCTTTTCAGCGACGACAGCCAGCGAGAGGGACTTCTATTTGAAGGGATTCACAGGGCTGTCAAACGCATTCTAGACGCCGGTCTAACTGCAATTGTTGATCTCCATACAATTTCCTATGGCAACGATGGACCGCGCATCGGCATTGACCAAGTGCAAAACGATGATCGGATTTTCATTAAATACAAGGCTCTGGTGGAAAAATTTGCAGCGCAATTGAGAATTTACGACCCGCGAAAAGTTGCATTCGAACTGATCAATGAACCTAATTATGCGTGCGATGATCGCGATACAAAAAATCTATGGAATGCACAACTCGCGCAATTGCATGGCGCAGCGCGCGCGGTGAACACAGATATCACATTGATTCTCACCGGTGCCTGTTATGGAAGCGCTGCAGGGCTTACCCTGCTCGATCCAACACAATTTAATGACACGAATATCATCTGGTCATTTCACAATTATGAGCCCTTTATTCTGACCCATCAGAGTGCTGGATGGGTTGGACAACCGGTCGGCTCGTTCAAGAATTTGCCCTATCCGCCAAATTTGCTGGAGCCAAAAACAGTCGAATTTATGCCAA
>JAXHNY010000049.1:0-2284 GCA_034519905.1 Ahrensia sp. | reverse complement strand
TCGCCCGCCTTCACGCAACTGCAAGGCACCACGCGAAGCGGCTATGACATACGCCTGCAGGTCATATCAAAAAAGATAGGATCAATGCCGGTCGCCGCACTGCCTTCTGGTAAGGTTAAGCTGATCTTGGTCAATTGGCATGAAAGCATGTCCGCTACGCCAAGCGCCGCCGATCTAACAATGGCCGTTCTCTCGCGTCTTTTTTCATGGGCAAGCAAGCGTGGATTGATCGAGGCCAACCCAATGCGTGATGGCTATGAGAGGTTAAGCCGCGGCACACGCCGAGATCAGATATGGAGCGCGCAAGAGATCGAGATTTTGAGGACGCAGGCGCGGCCCGATATGCGCGATGCGGCGTTGATGGCGCTTTGGACAATGCAGCGGCAAGGCGACTTGCTGACCATGACACCAATGGCCTATTCTCAATCGACAGGCATGCTGCGAATAAAGCAGCAAAAGACCGGCGCATTCGTTATGATAAAACCAGCCGAAGAGATTTTGCCAATCATTACCCGCGCGATCGGTCAGCAGCGGGTGCTCACAAACTCATACGGTGATAATTGGACGTCAAGCGGGTTTAAATCCTCTTGGCGCAAAGAGATGATCCGGCTTGGCATAAAAGGACGCACGTTTCACGACCTGCGCGGCACCGCCATCACATGGGCTTACTACAATTTGCCAGGCAGCCATGACGATAAAATTCAGACGATTGCCGCCATATCAGGGCACGGCATCGGTGATGCCGATGCCATCATTCGCAAGTCATATTTGGCAAGCGCGGAGGTTAATTCGGCCATAGGCAGGGGCGGAAGATGAACAAAACTGTAAACCAGCGTGAAAAAGGTGTAAACCAAGGCGGGTGCGATGAGTGCTAAGTTGTTGATTTCATTGGTGCCCCAAGACGGACTCGAACCGCCGACCCCTTCATTACGAATTGCAGCGCATATCAAACAATATCAATCGCTTACGATTTTTCGGCTGTAAACTGCAGCCGAAAATAACTGAATAAAATCAATGCGGCTCAATGCCGATTGTAAACCAGAAAGGAACTAAAATGTTTAAAATTCTTACCTCACTCACTAAGGCGGCAACAGCGATCGTTGACCTTCCGGTATCGGTAGCTGCTGACGTGATGACAATGGGCGGCGTGCTGTCCGATAAAGATTCGTCATACACGTCGAGGCCGTGGGTCGCTTAGTGCAGAATGTCAAGAGCGATATGATCCAGAAATGGAGAAGAATCAAAAACACAGATACAAATTGCAATCACAGCGCAGACTTGTATCGAAGCTATATTGCGAAACCAAAAACTATGCCTCCGACCCAGTCGGCGGTTAGTGCACAAAATTGGCATGACGCGAGGTTTCTAAAGGCAATTGATGATGGAAATGGACGACCCGCCTCTATTTGCAAAAGCACCAGCATACGATAGCGCATATTTGGTTGGCTATGACTGCACTTAAGAGAAATGATAGTGATAAATGATAAACATGAGGGGACAAAATGACACTGCCCTATGAGAGCGCCAGCAGCGGCGACAACGCATTTAAGGAAATGCAGCGCATTCTTGAGAAGTTCGATTGTGATAATTTTGGGATGCAAAACAGCAACGCAGACGGGGTTGTTAGGATCACATTCACACACAAAAGCGCAACGATTAACTTTGAGGCCTTCGTGGAAAGCCTATGCGGCTTTGTGGCTTAAACAAAACCCATACAGCAACCGAAAGCGAATAACTGAAAGTGAGCACAAGCAGAAGGCAGATCAGATCGGTAAGATGGCGGCTCCGTCGATTTTGCGCGATTGGGTGAAGTCTCAAGTGCTGATGATCGAGCTCGGTGCAATGAAGTTTGACGAGGTGTTTATGCCTCACATTATGCGCCAGATGGCCGAAGGTTAATCGAGCATGTCCGCGAAAAGAACTTGCTCGCGCTTCCGAGTAGCTGAACTTATCGGGGGCATCGCACATTGGAAAATAACAAAACACAAATATGGAGGTAAATGATGGATGAATTACAAAAGTTTGGAATTGGTCAAAGGGTTTTAAAGTGCACTGGCGACTATCACGCATCGGGGTTAGTCGTTGGTGTGTTTAATTTAAACCATGACTTAAAAGACATAGAAACAGGCGAACCTTTGTTTGTCAAACTGCGATATGTTGTAAGACATGAGGCAGAAGGCGGCGGTTATTTTTGCCACATTTATTCTGCGCAAAACCTGCGATTGACAAATACATGATTAGTGCATTCATGCAGTTTTTCGGTCTTATGTAGCAAACGCACCAA
>JAXHNY010000026.1:0-8080 GCA_034519905.1 Ahrensia sp. | reverse complement strand
TACTTTGCTGCTACGGCAAAAATAGTGGGCGGAACCTTAGAAATAAAAAACACTGGGTCTGCGCCGATTCAAGTCCGCTATATTGTATTCAATCAGTCGAAGCCTAATTCAGCGATAGGGTTATCCGCAAATATTTTTGTCAATAAAAGCGACGCAAATCGAGACTATATTCAAATATTAAAGCCAAATTCGGCAGCACCCAATCCCAATATTGACGACATTCTGCTTGACACTAGGTTTTCTTATTTGCCAATCGTTGCAAATGGCACTTGGTCAGTCGATGTAACATCTAATTCGCCTACCTTTGACATCCCTTTGAATTTAGATAGCGGTTGGGCACCTTACCCTATCTTAATTGCACAATATGAAAACGTTTTAGGTGGCGGACAAAATACTTTTATATATGGAGCTCCACAATCAAGAAGAGTTTTCGGATTAGGCGCGAGCTGGAGCGGTCAATATACAAGCGACACGTGCTTTGCTCAAATACTTTCTGACAAAGTTGTTTTACGGGCATTCCCTAGAAATATAACGCGTGTAAATTTATTAGACGGTGCAAATGGCACCGCCACTTTTAATATTATTTACGGTCATTCTGGGGGTAAGCGCGTTAAAAGCGTCCGCTATTACATTCTTGCCATTCCCACATAAGAAGAGGTCAATATGACACAACCGATCACTGCCGGAACGATTTCAGCCGGTAAGCGATGCGCCGTTCCCACCTTCCATGTGATTGCGCTATTTGAGATTTATGCCTGACGATTGATTTGTCAGGGAGTTTCTCCAATGGACGCTCCAATGGAGTTTCTCACAAGCCGGGTTACTGATCGCCACAATCGGCGATGGTCCAATTCCGCGAAAGCCGATATTGTGGCGGAGACGCTAGTTGAGGGCGCAACGGTAAACGCTGTGGCGCAGCGACATGGCATGCGCCCCAATCATTTGTCTGAATGGCGCCGGATGGCACGTGAGGGAAAGCTGGTATTACCCGCTTTGCCTGAGGGGCTTCAAATTGAAGAGCCCAAGTTTGTGTCTCTGGTTGTTCGCGATGGGCCCGAGGCTGAATTTGTGGTTGACCCGATACCTGCGCCGGGTACGCTGGATATCATATGCGGCGATGTCGTTGTGCGGCTGGATGCAGCTGGTACCTGCAGGTAGAATTGCACAGCTTGTCCGTGCCTTGAATGACAAAACATGATCTTTCCTTCGAACCGCGTTCGCATTGTTGTGGCAACAAAACCTATAGATTTTAGAAAAGGCCATGACGGATTGGCCGCGCTCGTGAAGAATGAATTGCGCAAGGAACCATTCACCGGGACCGTTTTTGTCTTCCGGTCCAAGCGAGCGGATCGGCTGAAGCTCTTGTATTGGGATGGCACCGGTCTGGTGATGGCTTACAAGCGATTGGAAAAGCATACATTCACATGGCCTGCCATCCGCGATGGATTGATGGCGCTGAACCATGCCCAGTTTGAAGCGCTTTTCTCTGGATTGGACTGGCGCAAGGTGCGCGCTTTGAAGTACCGCTCCCGCGCCAGCTGCGGCAGAGTGAATCAGGGACATATTTAGTGCGTCGTTGGTCAGCAGAAATGCTAATCTCTGACCATGATTGATACAGCAAATCTTCCTGATGATGCGGATACCTTAAAGGCTTTTATTTTGGCTTCTCAGGCTAAAATCATGGACCGCGATGCCATCATCGAGCGCAAGGAAGAACGTATCCAGCGATTGGAAAAGCTGGTTGCTGACTTCAAGCGTGCGTTGTTCGGAGCTAAATCTGAAAGGGTCGATCCAGGCCAATATAATCTAGCGCTGGAAGATATTGAAACAGCCATGGCTGTTGTCCTTGCCGAAGACGATGCGATTGATCCGCCCAAATCACAACTATGCTCGCAACCGCGCAATACCAATCGCGGCTCATTGCCCAGCCATCTGCCGCGCGTTGAGATTGTCATTGAGCCTGAAAGTTCAGTGTGTGGTTGCGGTGGTCATCTGCATTGCATTGGCGAAGATGTATCAGAGCGGCTGGATATAATACCCGCGCGCTTCCGCGATTGTTACGCGCCGCCCTAAATATGCCTGTCGGTCTTGCACGGACGGTATTGCTCAGGCTCCAGCGCCAGCACGGCTGATTGAAGGCGGTATGCCGACCGAGGCGACGGTGGCGCATGTGCTTGTCTCAAAATATGCTGACCACCTACCACTCTACCGCCAAGCACAGATTTACAGCCGTCAGGGCGTTGATCTGGATCGTTCAACACTTGCCGCATGGGTTGGCAAAGCAGCCTTCGAATTGAAGCCTGTCTTTGATGCACTGATGGCAGATCTGAAAAGATCGACCAAACTATATATGGACGAAACTAGAGCACCTGTTCTTGAGCCGGGTTCTGGTAAAACCAAAACCGGATACTTCTGGGCACTGGCGCGAGACGACAGGCCATGGGGCGGTGAAGGTCCACCGGGTGTGGCATTCACCTATGCGCCGGGTCGCAGCGGCCAATACGCAGATGATATCCTGAACGGCTTTGATGGCGTTCTGCAGGTAGACGGCTATGCCGGATATAATAAACTGTTGAAACGCACCGATCATCCAGTCCAACTCGCCTATTGCTGGGCGCATGCGCGGCGCAAGCTGTTCGAGGTCGCTCGTAACAGCACGGCTCCGATTGCTGAGGAAGGCCTGCGCCGTATTGCCGAGCTATATCTTACCGAAAAGGAAATACGTGGTCTGTCACCGCAAGAACGGCTGGCTGTCCGCAAAGACAAATCAGCACCAATGATCGCCGACTTCAAGCTATGGCTACAGCAGAACCGCGCCCGCGTATCAGCCAAATCACCGCTTGGTGAAGCGCTCAAATATATCGCCAAATACTGGGATGGCCTCATCCTGTTTCTCGACGACGGCCGCATCGAAATGGATAGCAATGCCGTCGAACGCACCATTCGCCCCATCGCACTCAACCGAAAAAATGCGCTCTTCGCAGGTCATGATACTGGCGCTGAAAACTGGGGAATTATCGCGTCCCTCATCGAGACTTGCAAACTCAATAGCGTCGATCCGCAGGTCTATTTAACCGACACCCTCACGGCCATTGTGAACAATCACAGGCAATCCGATATAGCCGTTTTACTGCCGTGGAATTATCGCGACGACGTGTGATCGCCGCACCGCTTACTTTCAGCCAAACGGATCGACATCAATAATGGGCAATGGAACTGCATTTGCGGTGCTTGGCGCTTTGCACGGCATTTTAAACGCGGGTGTTGATGGCAGTTACACGATTGTTGATGTTATATCCGACACACAAATCACGATTGCGCCTGCGTGGGGCGGGTCTACTGGGGCAGGAAAGCCATACGCGATCAATCGCACCACAAGTTATGCGGGAACGTTTATTGACGCGCGTGATCAAGCGGCGGCGGTGGCCGATAGGTTGCGCTCTTTATCTGTGCAGGGCGCGTTGCCTTCACTGGCTGAAAATGATGCGCGATATTTAAATGCATCAAACCTTAACGCGGGGGTGATTTCTCAAGATAGAGCTGCCAAATCCGCTCATTGATACGCAAACGCTTGCAGATGCGAGGCGATACGTCTGGCAGGTTCAATTTGACTGCGGGCTTATTGACCCCAACACAATACGCGTTTTGCAGCCGCCAAACAAAAGTGGCCCGATTGCATTACTAAGTGATATTCCTGCGCCGTTTAGTTTACCTGCTAGGCTAGGTGCTAATGCACAATTGATAAGTGATTGGAACAACGCATTAGAAAACGGTTGGTATATGGCCGTATACCGCGTTGAACGCTCCGATTGGAGGCTGGTTTTTAGGCTATGTTCAAGCTCACAACGCTTTGTGGATAACACAAATTGTTCACGGCATTTTCAGGCCAACATGAAGGTAATAGCTATAAATATAAACGAGACAAAAACAACGGAGTTTGGTCGCCGTGGATACGTCTTTACGAAACGGCCATAGAAATCCAAGAGCTAACAAAAAAGACAACTCGCCCTTATGCGCATTTTGGCGCAGATAATGGCAGCCTTTACTTTTAATTCAGACGCCACTTATGGTGTTGGTGCAATATACTCACAAGTTGGCGGGTTTTATTTAGGTGGAATAGTTGGCGGGTTTTAGCTGTTGGTCACGTACCTTTTACTGGTAAGTACCGTGTTACTTTAAATGTATTACAGACAGCTAAGTGGCCATCGACTTAAATACTTATTGTTAATGGGTCGAGATCGATTGCTTTTGTGTCATTTGTAAACCGCGATTCAAGATGAAAGTAAATCTGTTAGTCGAATAGTAACTCTTGCAAGCAAATGACTGGATTGGTTTACGCTCAGATGGCGGCGAATATTACAGCATTTCTATATACGCACCACACGGAAATATTCATAGAATATTTAGGAGAATAACATGAGAACAATTTCAATAGAACTATCAGATGCGCAATTTCATGCACTTCAATGTTTGCGGCTTGACCCTGATTTCGATTTAACATCAATCGCGATTGGCCAGTCCAATGCTTATATTCAAGAAATGGCAAATGGAGATGAAGTCGCGTTTTTGGCGATGAATTTGCCAACACAAAAACAGAAACTAGAACAATCTGCTCAAGCCAATGCCATTGGCGTTTCACCGACAACAAGCGAACAAGTGCCGCCGATTTCGATTGCCGTGCAATATCATGCCTTGGCTCTTAAAATAGGTATTGTTAACGCTACACGAACAGATAGCGGTGAACCGTACCCCGTAACAAATGAAGCGTTAAATATAATCAAAGAGCGGTACAGTCTTTTAAATGCAGAAGTGTTAACAAAAAACTTGCTTGGCCAACATGTTTCGGAAAACGAGAAAAAAATGTTGCGCCTTATTCAGCAAGGCAATGCTTTTTTTGCAGCAGTTGACGAAGCGGCGGCGACAATTATTGCATCCGGTGATGTTGCTGATCCTGTGGCAACTGACCCACGTTGGCCGAAGATTAACTAATGTCTGCGTTCACCGAGTTTACAGACTACGCACATATATCGGGGACATATAAAGATTACCAAGCGTATAGCGAATGTCCTTGGGAAGTTGGCAAGCAAGGTTCAGGGTTGGTCGTCATATTACCTGCCAATGAGCCTTTTGATATATCTGTTTTATGGTGGCTTGAGTGGTTCTTGTCGCCACATGAAAACACATTTAAAGCTTTGAAGTGACGGCGATGAGCTTCACAGATACGCTTTTGCGTATGTCGGCGTTATGACAAGTATCTACTTGCGTCAAGCCGGTTTTGTCGGGATGTATCGCTCGGCACAACTGTTTGGTTTGCCTATATAGTGCTTTATTTTGCTACATGTTTGATGTTTCGATCCCGTTGTTAGTGCCGGTAAATGGCTAGGTTGACCGAAATAAATCCTGAAGTTATAAAGGCGGCTGCGCTTCACGACCATATGTTGATATACGGCGCATCGCGTGTTGAAAGCGCCGCTGTTTTTCATGAAGCCCTTAAAGCCGATAGGGTGGCGCGCTGGCAGCGCCTTGTGATGTTTGTGGCGGTTTCGCTTTGGCGCTTTGAATAGCGCTTTCTACTTTAAAAAAGCCTTTACGATTTAAGCCGTTTAACGCACCGCTGCAGGCGCTGCGCTTGGCGACTTTTATTGCGATTTTTATTCCAACTTTTATTCTCAAAAAAGGACTTTTATCATGAAAGTTATCAGTAAGCTGGCACCAGCCTTGGTGCCGGAGTGGCAACGCATTGTCGGCTATTCTCTGTCGTTCTGGATGCAGCTTTTTGGACTGGCCGCGCTTATTTACCCTGAACTTGAAGTTCGCACTGACGGGTCAAGACAGTGATCCTTACTTTCTTTTGGTGGCTTGGCGTATTTCTGTTGGTCGCAGCTGGTCTTGTGGGGCGTGTGTTTAAGCAGGGCATAGAGCCTTGGCGTGAGTGGTTGCGGCTTATTGCAGTGACAGTTGCGATCACTTTGCTTGCCATCATAGCCTCCACGCAGGCTTTCGCGCAGGCAACGCAAAGCGCCACATTAAACGTGGCCGTGCCTTTTATTGCAAAATGGGAAGGCAAATCAAACCTTGCCTATTTAGACACAATTGCCAAGCCGCCGCTCTATACGATCTGCTACGGCTCAACGCGCGGCGTAACGCGCGGCATGTATAAGACCGATGCGCAGTGCGAAGAGTTGCTGCGTGCCGAGGTCGCTGAATATCGACACGGGCTTCATGGGTACTTCAGCTTGGACACAAAGCGCATGCGCTTAACGCCGCACCGTGACGCGGCGTACACCAGCCTTGCCTTCAATGCGGGCATTGGCGGCGTGGGCAAAAGCACAGCCACGCGTCGATTAAATGCCGGTGACATCAAAGGCGGGTGCCAAGCGCTTGACGTGGTGGAACAAGGCTGGTGGGCGCGTCATACGCGGACTGACGCGCAGGCGAACCGGTGAGTATGATTTGTGCATGATCGGGCTGCGCGCATGACTGTCCGTGTACTGCTTGCGCTGATACCTTTGCCGGTGCTTGTCGCCATTGGCCTAATTGTTTTTTATGAAGGTGTGCCGTTGCCGCAATGGCTGCGCGACACGCCTTTTATCGGTTCAAAGATCGAAGAGCTTGTGGATGGCCGCGTTGACCGTGTGGCGCGCGCGGCAACCGAAAAGCTGGTTGATAAGGCCAAGGTGGATAAGGCTGAGGCTGAAGCCGAAGCTGCGCGCATCATGCTTAAATCTGCACAAAAGCGCGCCGATGATCTCGCAGAAATTAACGCAAAATTTGACGCCGATTTAATCGCGGCACAAACTGAACTGGAGCTGTTGAATGTGGAAATTGACGATGTACTGTCGGCAACCGTTGACGGCGCTTGCACTATTGACCGCAGTATCTTTGACCGGCTGCGCAACAAATAAAATCAGTCCGCTCGGTCAGGCACAGCGCGCGAAGGTCGAGTTGGCAGCTTTACCAAAGGCCATTGAGACCTCACAGCGCATACCACCCTTGCCAAGCGATTGTAGGCTACAGGAGCGCTCAGGAGTGCGTTTAAGCGATCGGTTAGACGTTGCCCTGCTAAAAACCGACAACGCTCTCACGCGCGCCAACAGCCGCGTTACGCGCTGCGCTGCGTGGCATGACAATCTTAAACAAAGCCGAGAGAGGTCTGCAAAATGATTGAGTGGTATTTGGCGGTCGCATTTATTCTCGATAACGGCTTGGTTGTTGCTGGCGATCGCGTTGAAGGTTGGCATGCCCGTAAGCAGCCCAGCCTCTCGGTCTGCCTTGACCGTATGGCCCTAGCCAAACAAATGCCTTTCCCACCTGGCGTAAAAGATATTGTCTGGCGGTGTGAAGCTAGGAAAGTAGCAGGTGTCGATGCGTAATCTACAAAATCTTGAAAAACGGCTTGTTGCGCTAGAAACCGAGAGTTGGACAAAAACAGAGCGCGATACGCTTGAAGTGGTCATAAAAGTTGTCAAAGGAATAGAGTCTACCCTTTGGCTTGGCAAGTTTCTCGGCGGCATAATTATGAAGCTCGCCCCTCTCATTGCTACCATTTGGTTCTTTGGCGAGCAGGCATGGCAATGGCTATTATCGTGGAGGTACTAATGAGAATTTACACGTTAATAGGTGCTGTATCTGTTGTTTTTTTAACCGCTTCCTTTTTGCCCGTCTCTATGTTGGCTGTAAATCCAAAGTCAGTCCAAATTACAGGAAGTGTTGTGCAGATTGATCGCACGTTCCTCGGAGACGCAATCGGACTGCCTCGGCCATTGATCTCATATGTCGAAACAGTAATTCCAATGACAAAGGATCACAATGGCGGGCACCCTTGCGTTGATAGCGCAGGACCGCTTCGATACAATGGAGCCACGTCATATGGACGTTGGGAGATAGACTGGGCGAAAAAATGCCTTAGTGACCCAGTGGGCTTTAACTGGGAAGCATGTTGGCGCTGGCACGTAGGCATATTTACCCTCAGCCCTGTATGCCTTTCGCATTCACAATTTGCCGAATTAACCGCTCAAGAAACCAAAGTACAGTAGTTCAAGTGGTTTTTTTGTCTTTATGACAGGGCGCTTTTCGATTG
>JAXHNY010000056.1:0-10712 GCA_034519905.1 Ahrensia sp. | reverse complement strand
GAACAAGTAGCTCATGAGCCGCGCGCGCACATTCCTCAAATGCGAAATTGCCGACGCGATCGCGGCTGCGGCTTTGCATGGCATGGAAGTGCGCCTGCTGGCCGATGGTGAAATGCGCATATTGCCCTTTACACCGGATCAGAAAAAAGCCTTGAATAAAACAAGCGGTGAAAACGCCGCTGACGTGGCTTTAGAGGGATGGGAAAAAACGCATGGAGATAAAATTGAAGGGCGTTCATAAGGTGTCAAAAACGCTGGCCGATGGCAGCCGCCAGACATATTATTTTGCTTGGCGCGGTAAGGGCGCACCACGCATGATGGCCGCACCTGGCACACCCGAATTTGCCGCTGAATATGAGCGCTTGACACGTCACAGGCGCGTGCTGGGTGGCAAAGACACTGTTGATGGGTTGATAGCCCTCTACCGCGCATCGCCCGCCTTCACGCAGCTGCAGGGCACCACCCGAAGCGGCTATGACATACGCCTGCAGGTCATATCAAAAAAGATAGGGTCAATGCCGGTTGGCGGCTTTGCCGTCTGCTAAGGTAAAGCTGATCTTGGTCAATTGGCATGAAAGCATGTCCGCTACACCAAGCGCCGCCGACCTAACAATGGCAGTTCTTATCGCGTCTTTTCTCATGTCGGCAAGCAAGCGCGGATCGATTGAGGCCAACCCAATGCGTGATGGCTATGAGAGGTTGAGCCGTGGCACACGCCGAGACCAGATATGGAGCGCGCAAGAAATCGAGATTTTGAGGACGCAGGCGCGGCCCGATATGCGCGATGCGGCGTTGATGGCGCTTTGGACAATGCAGCGGCAAGGCGACCTGTTGACCATGACACCAATGGCGTATTCGCAATCAACCGGCACGCTGCGGATAAAGCAGCAAAAGACCGGCGCATTCGTTATGATAAAACCAGCCGAAGAGATTTTGCCAATCATTACCCGCGCGATCGGTCAGCAGCGGGTGCTCACAAACTCATACGGTGATAATTGGACGTCAAGCGGGTTTAAATCGTCTTGGCGCAAAGAGATGATCCGACTTGGCATAAAAGGACGCACGTTTCACGACCTGCGCGGTACGGCGATCACATGGGCTTACTACAATTTGCCAGGCAGCCATGATGATAAAATTCAGACGATTGCCGCCATATCAGGGCACGGCATCGGTGATGCTGATGCCATTATCCGCAAGTCATACATGGCAAGCGCGGAGGTTAATTCGGCCATAGGAAGGGGTGGAAGATGAACAAAACTGTAAACCAGCGTGAAAAAGGTGTAAACCAAGGCGGGTGCGATGAAAGCTAAGTTGTTGATTTCATTGGTGCCCCAAGACGGACTCGAACCGCCGACCCCTTCATTACGAATTGCAGCGCATATCAAGCAATATCAATAGCATATGATTTTTCGGCTGCAAACTGCAGCCTAAAATAACTCAATAAAATCAATGCGGCTTAAAGCCGATTGTAAACCAGAAAGGGATAAAAATGACTGAGACACTTACACTTGGCGAAGCGCTGCCAGCGCGCATGAAAGAAATCCGCGAGGTCTACATTCCAGCGTATCAGCTGGTGCGGTACCTGCCAGCTTTGACGGCTTAATGGCGCAAAACGACTTATCTTTGTCCGATAAGGGCTGGGCAGTTGGGACACTGCTGAAATGATTTCGGCCTATAAGCGTCTAATGGAGTATCAACTATGAGCGACAGGAGCCAATATACACGCGTCACCGCCTTTTATAAGCGCCTATTATAGGGGCTCCTATGGAGCTAATCATTGTGTTTTGGCATTTGGGTTCATTCTTTCTGGACTTATTATCGGAACAAATTCTTTAACAACTGGGAGGAATGAAAGATGCCCGCGATTAACTTTAGCAATCAGTTTTTTGAAAAAATACAATCTGGCGCAAAAACACAAACAATCCGAAAAGTTAGAACCGACGGTCGGCCTCATTGTAGGGTTGGCGATGTGATTTCTTTATACACCGGTATGCGCACCAAGCAGTGTCAACTTATTGCGCTGGCCAAAGTAAAAGAAACGCGGTCAGTAATCATATCGGATGGCTCAATATACTCGGATGGCGAGATTGAAGATCACCTAGCATTCGCACAAAGTGACGGATTTGACAGCGTTGCTGAATTTAACAAATGGTTTGCAGATCATTACGGATTGCCGTTTCATGGCGTTTTAATCAAATGGGAGCTTAAGAAATGAGAAAGACACGCATATTTACGCTGGTCCGTACCTCGAACCTACATACAGGAGGTGCACGCATCAATGCGAAGGGACGCAGCTATAGGGACAGAGCCAGCTCTAATGGCTATGCAGGGAATTTTGGCGGGTTATTATGCCAACCTGCATACAGCAATGGAGGACGTTGCGATCGCAAATTTGGCTTATCGTTATGCTGATGAAATGGTGAAAAGGCGCGATCAAGATGAATGACAAACCACAATACCCGCACGTCCCAGCCGCGTTTATAAATGCCATCCGCGAGGAAGGCACAAAGCAAGAGGCTTGCGACTATTTGCAGAAATATTTCAATGAGAACTGCGCCTTGAAGAAAAGCTGGTTCTATCGGTTCTCAGCCATGCTTCACAAGTGCTGGCCGCTTGGGGAGACTAAAATGACACTGCTCGCTGAGAGCGCTAGCAGCAGCGATAACGCATTTGAGGAATGCAGCGCATTCTTGATAAGCTCGATTGTGATATTTTCGGATGCAAAACAGCAACGCAGACGGGGTGTTAGGATCACATTCACACACAAAAGCGCAACAATTACGATAGAGGCGTCGTGGAAAGCCTATGCAGCTTTGTGGCTTAAACAAAACCCTTACAGTAACCGAAAGCGCATACCTGAAAGCGAGCACAGAGAGAAGGCAAACCAAATCGGCAAGATGGCAGCTCCGTCGATTTTGCGCGATTGGGTGAAGTCTCAAGTGCTGATGATAGAGCTCGGCGCAATGAAGTTTGACGAGGTGTTTATGCCTCATATTATGCTGCCAGATGGCCGAAGGTTAATCGAGCATGTCCGCGAAAAGAACTTGCTCGCGCTTCCGAGTAGCTGACCATATCGGTGATGCCACCAATGCACTGACAAAAGGAAAAATATGCGAGAGACTGAAGGACGGATAAACTATGCCAGTTGTGGGATTGGCAAAGCACAAATTGAAAAAGTAGAAAAATGGATGGGGTACACATATATAGTCTGCGCGGATTGCGTTGGCGAAACCTAAATATCATCAGAAAGATCGCTTTTAGAAGCAAGCATTTAAAGGTACCCTCGTAGGCACAGAACAAAAGCCGGTCAGCCACATACTGTCGCCGAACGATACATAATCATGAAGCGCTAAAACGAGTTCGGTCTTATGTAGCAAACGCACAAAGCTGTTCTAACATCGCCTCCGGCTCACCGTCATTGACAATCACAACATCAGCCTTGACGCCCAGTTCCGAGGCGTGCGCGCTATCAGATAGCGCCACGCCTGTCCGCTCAATCCGAACGACAGTGCCGCCGTTTCTGCGGATGACTGCAGCCTCATTTTCAAAACGCAGATCGTCGAATACAACGCGCTGACCGCACGCAAGAGCGTTTTGCAATTTAGTCTCAGCGGCATTCGTCCAAAGGTGTTGACCGATCAGTGCTCGCCCCCATTCGGTGCCAAGCGTTTGCATGGCATAGCGCGGGGTTTTACCACCTAGATCAGCATCCGGTACTTCTTTCAAGCTGCCTTCAATGCGTAACTGTATGGCGTGATCAGAAAGTCCGAGGTTCTCATAGTACCCGCGCAGCATAGCTTTGAGCGGGTCGGCAAACTTAATGAGCTTGTAGCCGTGCTCTGCAATCAGAAGACAAGCGAGAGTTGATTTTCCCGCACCTGCAAGCCCAGATAATCCAATTACATTTGGTAGTTTGTTTTTCATAGAAGCATACTCACCTTATTACCTCGATAGCCTTTCAACGCATCATAGTTAAAAGCCTTAATTGAACGTCCTGAGTGAAAGCCCTTCCAGAAGTGCCAGAAGTCGCGCTTGGTGGGCGCTTGATGCGACCATACAGAAACGCCATTTTGCTCTTTCAGAGTGTCGTGATGAATGTGGGCCGTGTGTGCATGGCGCACCTTGCCAGCAGCCCAATATTCGGGCTTCTCATTTGCCATAACAGACCAACATGCAGAACGATCAGCGCCATCGCCGTGCGCTGCATAAAGATAGTTAATGCCGAATAGGTGAAAGAAGTTGGGCGCTGGAAGCATGTTGACCGTAATCCGGTCGTTTAGGTTCATTAACCCGCGCAAGCCCCACCGCATTGCAAGTGTGTGATTGCGGTCGTGGTTGCCAGGCAACAGCACAACTTCAATTTCATCATGCTTTGCCGCTATTTGCGTTGTCATATTGGCAAGCATGTTTATGCAAACTTCAACGGACTGCGATTGCCGGCCATCAACATCAAGTTTGTGTCCGCTTGCTTCCGTTTCATTGCGCGGATTGTCAGCGTGCAGAAGGTCGCCCATACCCAAAAGGATTGCACGTCTGCTGGGCGGTGATGATTCAATAACATCGGTAAACGCGGCTGTGATAGCCGCTTCCGCAATTTTCAAATCCCACGAATAGCCAAGCTCGTCACGCCATGCTAAAAGGCCAACGTGCCAGTCGTTCGCAATGTAGACCGTAAGCTCGTTTTCGTGTCTCGTGAGTGGCGGTTTTATATTTATGAGGTTAGGTGGCTTCCACAGATCAAACGCCGCCTGAACGTCCTCAGCGGCCTTTTGCGGGCTTGTTTGGCCCTCACGGGTCTTCACCCACGATTGTATCGTCCTGCCGTCTGGCCCGATCAGAGATGAAACGCCTTTAATTACATGGCCGTCTGGTATTACTTGCTTCTCAGTGACTTCGGGCTTTTGCAGGATTGATGTTGATTTTACGTTGCCGCCAGCGTCTAGCTGGCTGCTTACACGCGCGACTTCAAAGCCTGGGATTATCGGCCCATATCCAAACTGCCCTCGCTTTGCGGCCTCTAGTGCGCGGTCTATCCTGTTTTTTAAAGTGTTAGGGTGAAGTCCTAGGTTTTTTGCCGCTTGAGCCTTGTTTCCGCATCGTTGGTACTCTTCAAGAGCCTCAAGCAATTCCTTGTCAGGCACCGGTTTTTGAGCCAAAAGAAAACCCTTTCATAGCAAAGCAAGCTGTCAAGCAATCCTTGACAACTTAAAAAAGTGGGGCGTTTGGTGAATTTGATCGGGCGGACTGTGCGCACGCTGACTTGTAAGCAATACTTACAGGTTGCCATAGTCGACAGCCACAAAACGGCCATCCAGCTTGCCCCAACTGTCAATCTTTTTTTCGACCAACAACCCTTCAGTGTCGAGGTCATCAATGTCCATTGAAAGCCATTCTTCGTGCGTAAGATTTCTCGCGCGCGGCATGACAATGAACAGTCCGGTTGGTAGGGCAAACAGGACTGGACACAAGAGCGGGTGCTTCATCCGCCAACAATCCCGCTCTTGATCGTTGGCCAAAAGACCTTTTAAAAAGGTGCGCCAAGTCTGACAGTTTGGGATCTTGATCGCGTAGTTTTTTGTTAAAATAACCGTGCGCGTTGATCCAGTGCGCACGACCTCAAAGTATAAGGTCATGGCATCCAGTCCAATCTTGACGTTTTTCTGTTTGTTACGGCTTAGAAGCGGTAAAGAACCGAAACAAATAGGGCGCAAAGAACACAATAAGACCACCAACAGCGACCCAAATTGCAGTGATAGCAATGCGAGCACCAATTAAGCGCTGTTTTGTTATGTTCATGTCTTCGATTTGTTTTTTAAGTTCTTTTATATCTTGATCCGTCTGATCCTGCCTCGAATTTATATCTTTAATTGAAGCCTTTATCTCAAGTCGATCGGCAGATGACTTTATTTGATTTTCCGAGTTGGATTCCATCAGCGAGTTCAGTTTCGTGAAAATCGCTGTCAGATCGCTTTGCATCCTTGCTGAGAGCGCACTGATGTCCCTGCCGATATACGTTTGCGCCTCTTCAATTCTGGCGATGCGTTCGCCAAGGCTATCTTCGCTCATAAATCTACACCCTTAACTGATCGCGCTTCACAACGCCAAACGATGGTTTTCACCCCAGTCGGCAATGGCATTTCTTTTGCTTTTGCCATGTTCAAAGAACAGACAGCTTGATTTGGCTGCTTGAGTGCATGCCAACCTTCAACGCTATCGCCCGTGACAAATGATCCGTTGTCGAGCACAAAGGCGACCGCCAAATACCACTCAATCATTTTGCAGACCTCTCTCGGCTTTGTTTAAGATTGTCATGCCACGCAGCACAGCGCGTAACGCGGCTATTGGCGCGCGTGAGAGCGTTGTCGGTTTTTAGCAGGGCAACGTCCAGCCGATCGCTTAAACGCACTCCTGAGCGCTCCTGCAGGCGGCAATCGCTTGGCAAGGCGGTATGCGCTGCGCGGTCTCAATGGCCTTTGGTAGAGCGGCCAATTCGACATTCGCACGTTGCGCTTGACCAAGCGGACTGATTTTATTTGTTGCGCAGCCGGTCAAAGATACTGCGGTCAACAGTGCAAGCGCCGTCAACGGCCATCGACAAGACGTCATCAATTTCTGCATTCAGCAGCTCCAGTTCAGTTTGTGCCGCGATTAAATCGGCGTCAAATTTTGCGTTAATTTCTGCGAGATCATCAGCGCGCTTTTTGCGCAGATTTAAGCATGATGCGCGCAGCCTCAGCTTCAGCATCGGCCTTATCAACTTTGGCCTTATCAACCAGCTTTTCGGTTGCCGCGCGCGCCACACGGTCAACGCGGCCATCAACAAGCTCTTCGATCTTTGAACCGACAAAAGGCGTTTCGCGCAGCCATTGTGGCAACGGCACGCCTTCATAAAAAACAATTAGGCCAATACGCGACAAGCACCGGCAAAGGTATCAGCGCAAGCAGAACACGGGCCGTCATGCGCGCACACCAACACCGATCATGCATAAATCATATTCACCGGTGCGCCTTCGCGTCAGCCCGCGTATGACGCGTCCACCCGCCTTGTTCCACCACGTCAACGCTTGGCAGCCGCCCTTGATGTCACCCGCATTTAGTCTTCGCGTGGCTGTGCTTTTGCCCACGCCGCCAATGCCTGCATTGAAGGCAAGGCTGGTGTACGCCGCGTCACGGTGGGGCGTTAAGCGCATGCGCTTTGTGTCCAAGCTGAAGTACCCATGAAGTCCGTGTCGATACTCAGCGACCTCGGCACGCAGCAAGGCTTCACACTGTGCATCGGTCTTATACATGCCGCGCGTCACACCGCGCGTGGATCCGTAGCAGATCGTATAGAGCGGCGGCTTGGCGATGGTGTCTAAGTAGGCAAGGTTCGATTTTCCTTCCCATTTTGCGATAAAAGGCACGGCCACATTTAATGTTGCGCTTTGCGTTGCCTGCGCGAAAGCCTGCGTTGAGGCAATGATGGCAAGCAGGGTGATCGCAATCGTCACCGCAATAAGCCGCAACCACTCACGCCACGGCTCTATGCCCTGCTTGAACACACGGCCCAAAAGCCCTGCGACCAACAGAAATACGCCGAGCCACCAAAAGAAATAAGGGTCACTATCTTGACCGGTCAGCGCGAATTTTCAATTCAGGGTAAATAAGTGCGGCCAGTCCAAAAATCTGCATCCAGAACGACAGCGAATAGCCGACAACGCTTCCATTCTGGCACCAAGGATTTGGCGTCAGATTTGCTGATAATTTTCATGGCAGAAATCCTATTTAAAATAAAAATTGAAATAAAAATCGTGATCTTTGTCGCTAAGAAAGAGATCAAAATTGGACTGTCTTTTTGCCCCCGCCCGCCACTGGTAAGGGCGTTTTAAGGTCAAGGGTTACGGTGTAACCACCGTCTTTGGACATCTTTCCTTGAACAGCATCAATGCGGTAAGCCCCATCACACCCCTGGCGCGGCAGCCAGACACATTGCAGATGGCCTCTGGCTCGCATGCAGGGTCGCCAAGTATCGTTACGCTCCCGCCGCCCTTACGACGGTTACTTTCTTCGGAATAAGACTTTGCCCTATTTTCGGCATGCCCTTTTTTGGCCGAAGAGATTACGGTTCTGATCGCGGAGTCAACGTCATCAATGCCGGTCGGCACTTTAACGCTAATTCGCTCACCCTTGTCTTTGTCAAAGTAAGAAACTTCAGCGTCTTTGAACTTTGGACGGCTGATGATTGGTTCCATCTCAGCACTGATTAGATTTACACCGTATGCCGCGTTGATAGGTGTGAGTGGCTTACCACTGACCGAAAGTCCTTCATTGCGCGGCGCAATAAAGGCACGATTGCCAATGATCCTAAAGGTGGCTCCAAGCTCGCGCGACATGCGCTGCCCCCAAGACATAAAGCTTTCATTTTGCATGATCCAATAATCACGCTCAATGCCAGCAATGCTGCCGATCGCAGTAGCTTCAAGACACCAGCTTTTTTGCCCCATTCCTTAAATGTGTCGCCAAACGACGCACTCGTCTTCTATTTCTGATTGTTGGCTCTTTGACCTTGCTTCCTTGGTCCGCAGAAGAAAGCGCTGATTTTAAGTGTTCGTCCGTTATCTTTTGTCATCGACCAAGAGACGCTATTAACAAAACCAGTGAACACCTCCGCGCCAGATATTTCGATTTGAATTGGGGCTCGATCTTGCGGCATGACCACTTGGCCATACTGATCTGCGAGCGTTATGGATGCGCTACTTGCCGCGCGTCCAGCCGCATGGCTGTATTCAATATCAGTCCAAAGAGGGCGTATCGCATCTGTTATGTTTGTGCCGGCAACCGTCACCGAAAAACTGTTCTTTATAAACATCAAGACCACAACCGAATGACTTGACGCGCTGGCTCTGCGTTTTGAAATAGCCGTTTGACTGGCACTCTAATCACCGTTCCAATAGGAATAAATACCACGTCGGACAGCCCCATGTTCTCACTGAGACAATCCTCGACAAGCCCGTCAGGAAGCCTCTTGTAATGCGCCCAAAGGGCAGACGAAACCGTCAACTCTTCTCGCTTGATTGTTATTTCTTCAATCATCACAGTAGCCTCAAAATGCTGGTGACGAAACTGCGGTGTTTAAGCCGCTTGGCGTTCCAGTCCGCAGCAGGTCTGCTTTGAACTCTATCGACCGCCCAACGCCCGTTGCCATCAAGGTTATCGTCAGTTCGGTTTATTGACTCCACAACCGCCCACCCGATAGCGGTAAAGTCCTCCAAGCATGAAGGCTAAAGGCACCCTTGCTTTTGACGCACCGAGAAGTGTTGTAAAGCCACCGTCAACGCCAAGAGACCGTGGATATATCACACCAGAAACGCTGATTGTTGATTCATAGAGGCCTTGCCCATGTCTTCATAAGTTGGCGGCGCGTAAATAACGTCATGCCGCGCATATGAGTTTTGCCAATTGTACTCAATCTGTTGCAAGTTGGTGCGTAGCGTGAAAACGCAAGGTCCGATCGCAGCAATCATAGAACTCTATCCTTTACCAACCGCCGCCACCCGTATCGCTGTAAACCTGATCGACCTTGCTTTGCACGTTGGCTTTGGCTTTTGCCGCTACCGCCCCAGCCTTTGCGTCGATGCCAGACAGCAGACCCATTAGCTGTTGGGCAAGGTATGACCCGCGCTTTTTGTAGGCTTGATGTGTTTACTTGTGGCGGGTGTTGCCGTCACAGACAGCGCAGATGCATCATATCCTCGCCCCCCTGCTGCAGCAGTATCACGACCGCGCTTCATCAAAACTTGACAGATGGAGGACACGGGGGCCGACAGACAGATGTGGAGCGTGCAACATCTTCACCAATCCAGCAAGCGCTTCGCGCAAGGGTTCATCGACTGTGCTGGGTCCATGGCGTTGGAACAGGGTAGCCTCTGCTCTGCGGGCAGCGGAGGGAGGGAGGCAGGCCACCCTACTCTTGCCACCCCGACTGTGCCAGCTCTGCTGCGCTGCTGATGGGACTGCCTGAAGCCCTCCGTGGCACTGTCGTCTGGACACGCCTGCATCTATTTCTTCATGGCACCTTGCAGCCAAATCCTGCCCTTCCGGCCGCGACCGCCCAGCCAGAAACTCCTGAAACGCCGAAGGCTTTGTTTGAGTTTTTTACCTCAGCACAGAAGTCGTAGCTTCGTCTCGCATTCTTCTGCTCGGTCTTCGGGAGGAAGCGTTAAGATGGTGTGTTGATCAGGAGGATCTGCCCGTCAGCGGCAAAGCGGAAGACAATGGAATCCCGAACGAAATCGACCTGGAGAGGGGCGGTAGCGAAGGTGATCTAGGTCCACCCCTAGGTCCCCCTCGCCTATTACCCCTGTCGCCATCGCCTCCGCCATACTCTGTCCCCGGCGCTCTGCCAACCGATGCCGCCGCGCATTGCAGCATCCGTAGCTGCTGCTGAGCGGTATCCTAGTTTAATGTTAATAGCAGCGGCAGCCGTCAGCGCTGGAAGTGAAAGCTAGCAAGGAACTTGTATAGGCTGCAGGCTCAGCGTATGCAGTGCAGAACAAACGTCACCGCTCCAATGGCGGCATTGCCGGTTAGCGTCCTGGAGTCTTAGGATTGTCGCAGGATCAGTGCCAGCGAGCTTGTTTGACGGCATCTAGCGGTGCCGTTCTAGGAACCCCATAATTGATTACAGAGCGGCCTCACATGCGGCAACGCTTGACTGAGAAGCCAGCACACGA
>JAXHNY010000055.1:0-27193 GCA_034519905.1 Ahrensia sp. | reverse complement strand
GGTTATGTATTGCTATTGCAAAAATTGCCGCCAAGCTTGCCATTGGTTATAATCTTGATGAGTTGAGCAATGCAATCACCGGAACAACCACTGCGTATTTTGAACCTGCACTTGATTACGTGATTGTAAAAATCCCCCGTTGGAATTTCGATAAGTTTCTCGGAGCCGATCGCAGACTTGGGTTGCAAATGAAATCGGTATCCGAGGATATTTACAAAATCAAGGAATCATGGTTGGGCTTGGCGAAGAGCGCAACGAGGTGCTTCAGTTGATGGACGATTTACGCACTGCCGATGTGGATTTTTTAACAATTGGACAGTATTTGCAGCCGAGCAAAAAGCACCACGAAGTTGTGAGTTTTATCACGCCAGATGAATTCAAGTCCTATGAAACGGTGGCTTACACAAAGGGCTTTTTGATGGTCTCAGCTTCACCCTTGACGCGCTCATCGCATCACGCAGGCGCTGATTTTGAAAAGCTGCGGGCAAACCGAAAAGCAAAATACGCGGCGCAGTAATCATGCCAAAATTTGAGACAACGCGCATCGTCAATCACACAGCTGAACATATGTTTCAGCTTGTCGCCGATATAGAAAAATACCCACAATTTTTGCCGCTGTGTACCGGACTTCTCATCAAGCAGCGGCATACGCGCGGCGATAAACAAATGCTGATTGCCGATATGATGGTAGGCTATAAATCGATCAAAGAAACCTTCACAACGCAGGTTCTACTTGATGATACGCAAAACAAGATAAACGTGTCCTATGTGGACGGGCCCTTCAAATATTTGGACAACCGATGGGCCTTCGTCGACCGCCAAGACGGCACATCAGAAGTGCAATTTTTTATTGATTATGAGTTCAAAAGCAAGATGCTCGGGCTTCTGATGGGCAGCATGTTTGATCGCGGCTTTCGCATGTTTGCGGAGGCCTTCGAAAAACGTGCCGACGAAATCTATGCGCAGTCATAGCAAACAACCTTAAATGCTTGCATGGTATTGATAGGCAATCATGGGCATCAGCATGCTCAGCCTTCTTTTTTTGCACTTTATAAATATTTACCTGTTACTCCCTCACCTCAAAACGGGGGATATCATGAAGCAGGCGTACCAGAATAATACACCGGCGCAGAATAACACCGCTGGCCATGTTGGCATCCTGCCCATTTTCACCGTCACGTTATTCCTAAGCGCGTTTTTGCTGTTTTCAGTTCAGCCAATGTTTACTAAAATGGTTCTACCGCGCCTTGGAGGATCGCCAGGTGTGTGGTCAGTTGCAATGGTGTTCTTCCAAACATGTTTGCTTTTAGGGTATGCCTACGCCCATGTTTTAACAACATACCTATCGCATCGGCTAAGTGCACTTGTTCATGGCTTAGTATTGATACTGGCTTTTGTGGCGCTCCCTCTCTCAATTCCTGAAGGGTGGACGAAAGCGCCCGATACAGGCCAGTCACTTTGGCTGATAGGTCTATTTGCACTAAGTGTTGGGTTGCCATTTTTTGCAGTTTCGGCAAACGGGCCGCTTCTTCAAGCTTGGTTTGCGAGGTCAGAGCACAAGCACGCTGAAGATCCTTATTTTCTCTATGGCGCGAGCAATATCGGGAGCTTTGCTTCCTTGATTTTATATATTATATTTCTTGAGCCGCAGTTCACTCTTACAACGCAAGGTCTTTTGTGGTCTGGCGGGTTTTTCCTCCTTACTTTGCTGATTATACTCTGCGCGTTTTTGACATGGAATAAGACCGCACTTGTTAGGCAAATCGGTACTGCTAACGAACAACTTATTTTGGCCAGACCGACATGGGCGGATCGTTTGAAATGGGTCGCTTTAGCGTTTGTTCCATCGGGATTGATGGTCGCTGTGACTGCACACATATCAACCGATGTAGCGGCTGCGCCGTTTTTATGGGTAGTCCCACTAGCGTTATTCTTGTTGACTTTTGTACTGGCCTTCCAACAAAAGCAGTGGTTTCCAGAACATATCTTACGCCACCTTTTACCTGTCTTCGCGATGTTTGTTCTCGTAGCCCTGTATTTTAGTTTCAGCATGCCATTGATGGTTCAGCTCATTGTTCACATTGGTTTCTTTTTCATTGCCGCACTCTATTGTCATACACGCATGGCTGACACGCGTCCGTCATCAGTCTATTTAACAGAGTTTTACATGTACATGTCTTTGGGAGGCGTACTTGGAGGACTTTTTGCGTCTTTGATTGCATTGTCGCTTTTCGATAGTATTTTCGAATATCCGGTACTCATCGTTGCGTCACTGTTAACTCTAAGGCAAATCTATACCGAAAATCGCCGAGTTATGCTGAGAGAATTGGGTCTTGCGCTTGCTGCATCAGCCTTGCTTATCGGGCTTTGGAAGTTTGCGGACTTTTCAATAGCTTCAAATCAATTCTCGATAGCACTTATTGTAATTTTGTTTGCGGCGGTCAGCTTAATAATCCGATATCGCAACCAAACGCTGGCGGCAGCATGTTCAATAATGATATTGCCATTTGCCTATATATTTCCTTCAATCGGCTCTAATCTTTTGTCCGAGCGCACTTTTTTTGGAATTACGTCGGTATCTTCCTCTGACGACGGGCAATTTAATCTTATGCGTCACGGCACAACATTGCATGGTGCTCAACGCATGAGAGACGAAGCGGGCAATTTACTAACGGGAAAACCAGAGCCGGTTACCTATTATCATAACAGCGGTCCTTTGGCGCGGTCGTTTTTCGCATCAAAAGCACTTCACAACGGGACGGTACCACAGGTCGCAATTGTTGGTTTGGGCACAGGAAGTATGCTGTGTCATGGTTCCGAAGGTGAACACTGGTCAACTTATGAAATTGACAAAAGTGTTGTAGAAGTGGCCAGCAATCCGAAATTCTTTAATTATATTTCAGATTGCGGCATTAACCCAAATATTGTGGTAGGGGATGCCGTATTACTTTGGTGGATGAACCAGAAGGTAAGTTTGATTACCTGATGATTGATGCGTTCTCGAGCGACTCAATTCCCGTTCATTTATTAACCCGCGAAGCCATTGATCTTTATTTTAGCAGACTCAATGAGACCGGCATGTTGGTATTTCATTTGAGCAACCGTTACATGGAATTGCCAAGCATAGTGGGTGCCTTTGCAAAAGAAAAAGGTTTCATCGCTCGGCTGGCCGACAAAAAAGATATCTCAAAAGCCGATAAGGAAAATTATATATCTGGCTCAATTGTGGTGGTTGTTGCTAGAAAATCAGCCGATTTGGGTGGGTTGATTGGTGACAGTGAGTGGACAGAGATTAGAGAAAGCGGCGCAACTATCTGGACCGATGAATATTCCAACGTTTTGGCGGCGATCTGGCGGAAACGCAACGAGAGCGCTAAGTAAGGTCTTCGCTATTATCTTTTTCAGGCGCTTCGCGAAGTGTTTCGAGTAATATCATCAGCGCAGTCATAACCGTTTCTGCGCGGATTGCGTCGCGCCCATTATCGTCAAAATAGCGGCTTATGGTGAATGTCGGCGCCCAGTCACAGGCGCATCCAAACCACACCAATCCGACCGGCTTTTCCTCTGTGCCACCGCCCGGGCCAGCAATGCCCGTAACGGAAATTGCAATATCGGTAGAACTTTTCTGCAAGGCATTCCTAGCCATTTGCTCAGCGACTTCTTCCGACACTGCGCCAACGGTTTCAAACAGCACTTCGTCGAGCCCAAGCATTTCGACTTTTGCGTCATTAGAGTACGTCACATAACCGCGGTCAAACACAGCGCTTGACCCCGGTATATCGGTGATCATGCCCGCAATCAGCCCGCCCGTGCAGCTTTCAGCGGTTGCAATGGTGAAGCCAGCCGCCGCGAACGCTTCGACAACTTCACGCGCCAAAGCACTGATAGGGTTATCGTGCATGTCGTTCATATCGCGCATATCGCTCATGTGTTTGCCCCATATACAACGCTGGCAGTAGCAATTGCCAATATACCCTCTTGGCGGCCAATAGCGCCCATTTTTTCATTGGTTGTTGCTTTGACTGAGCAGCGTTCTAGCGCAATGCCAAGCAGCTCCGATAGTTTTTCTCGCATTTTAAGACGGTGAGGCGCAATTTTGGGCGCTTCTAGAACCAGCGTCACATCCACATTCATAATCGTGCCGCCGTGCGATGCGACTAAATTAGCTGCATGCGTCAAAAAAACATGGCTCTCCATGCCGCGCCATTTTTCGTCCGTTGGCGGAAAGTGATCACCGATGTCACCGAGGCCGCAGGTTGCCAGCAGAGCATCGGTCAGCGCGTGTAAGCCGACATCTGCATCTGAATGCCCCGCCAATTTTTGCGTGTAAGGAATGTCGACACCGCAAAGAACAACTTTATCGCCTTCGCCAAATACATGCACATCATAGCCGTTTCCAACGCGCACATCTGGCAAACTATTCATTACATTTTCCCTTGGAAAGTCGCTTGCATAGGTGATTTTTATATTGTCAGCGTCTCCCTCGACGATGAGAACCGAAAGACCCTGCCATTCAAAGAGTGCTGCGTCATCAGTAAAATCGGTCAAATTCTGTGCGGCTGCTTTTTGATGAACATCTAAAATGGCCTGAAACGGAAAAGTCTGAGGCGTTTGCGCGCGGTGCATGTCTTTGCGCGATGCCGTGCCTGTGACAATTCCACCCGACACCGTTTTTAGGGTTTCGGTGACTGGCATCGTCGGTAAAATACCAGCATTGGGATAAGCGCTAGCTTCTTCAAGAATTCGCCAAATAAGCTCTGGTTTTACATAGGGGCGGGCGGCATCATGGATCATAACATGGGTTATGTGCGGCGTGCGCGCCGTCAGTGCTTTTAACCCTTCAAAAACAGATTCTTGCCGCGTAGCGCCGCCAAATACATAAGCGGTATGTGCCGGCGTATTTGGTACCGCCTCGGCGAAGCGTTCCTCGTCGTCTTTGTGGATCACGCATATGATATTGGAAGCAGGAACGATCTGGCTAAAACACGCTAATGTTTGCGCAATCACGCTTGTAGTGCCCAATTTGCGGTATTGTTTTGGGCCATCTTTTGCTCCAGCCCTTTGCCCGCGGCCTGCAGCAACGATCACTAAACCGACATTTTTTTGATATTGATCAGACACGCACAACCTAATTTCGTTTGGAAACCATCCGTCCATGGTCGTTTATCACAGTCAAATGATTGCGCAATTGCCTGACAGTGTATAATCATTAAGCAGTAAAATGCAGCTGCAAAAAAATTAGTCAGACATATGATCAATCTGGGTGAACCCTTTTATATCGGACCTGTCAAAGTACGTAACCGCGTGCTTGCGGCTCCGCTTTCAGGTGTGAGCGATCTGCCATTTCGAAAGCTCACCTGGGCCGGCGGTGCAGGGCTTGTGGTCAATGAAATGATTGCGAGCCATGAATTGGTCAATTCATCAAAAGAGACATCGCGCCGCGCGCAGTCGCAAGATTGCGGGCCAGTCATGATTCAATTAGCAGGCAGGCAGGCCCATTGGATGGGCGAGGCGGCGAAGATAGCAGAGGCAGGCGGGGCTCAAGTTATTGACATCAATATGGGCTGTCCGGCCAAAAAGGTGACGGGCGGTGCGTCGGGTTCCGCTCTGATGCGTGACCTTGATCACGCAATGACGCTGATTGAGGCGACCGTGAACGCCGTTAAGCGTGCCAGTCACGCTAAAGATGCGTCTTGGCTGGGACGAGAGCACAATAAATGCGCCTGAATTGGCGCGCCGTGCGGTGGATGCTGGCGTCCAGATGATAACGGTGCATGGGCGTACACGGTGCCAATTTTACGATGGGATCGCAGATTGGGATGCAGTGGCAGCTGTGCGCGCTGTGATTGATGTGCCGTTGGTCATCAATGGCGACATCGTGGATTTGGAGACCGCGCGTGACGCGATTGCCCGTTCTGGCGCTGATGCTGTCATGGTCGGACGCGCTGCTTATGGCAAGCCATGGGCAGTTGGCGACATTGCGCGCCGTGCAGTGGGTGAAGGTGTTTTGGCTTATGATAACCACGCGCTTCTTAGCTACATCATTTCCCATTATCACTCGATGTTGGAATTTTACGGGGAGGCGAACGGTCTTCGCCATGCCCGAAAACATCTGGGCTGGTATTTGGATGCGCACTGCGCAGAGGTTAAAGCCTATCAGCGTAGCGCGTTATTGCGATGTCAAAATGCTGTTGAAGTTGAGGCAATATTGACCGAAATCTTTGAAAAAGACCAAACAATCGAGAGTGCAGCCTATGCCGCTTGACACCAATCAGCTTAACCAAAATGAGCGAGCCCGCAGGGTTCTGGACACATTACGTGACCCGGTGATTATGATTGGCAAGTCAAATGAGATCACATTTGCAAACCTCGAGGCCGAGTATTTTTTTTCCTCATCATTCTCGCAGTTGGAGCAGCAACAGCTTGATGATTTTATCCCGTTTTCAAGTCCGCTTTTAGCGCTGGTGAACCAAGTTCGAATGGAAGGCTCACCGATCAATGAATACCGTGTTGATCTTTCATCGCCAAGGCTTGGCGCTGATCGCATGGTAGATATTCATGTCACACCCGCCGCCGATGAGCTGGGATCGATGGTCATTGTATTTCGTGAGCGCTCGATGGCCGATAAGTTTGATCGACAAATGACGCACCGCGGCGCGGCCCGGTCGGTTACGGGGCTGGCGGCTATGCTTGGCCATGAAATCAAAAATCCGCTTTCCGGTATACGTGGTGCAGCGCAGCTTTTAGAAATGGTTGTGTCGATCGAGGATCGCGCGCTCGCCCAGCTTATCCGCGATGAAACCGACCGTATTGTAAAACTGGTCGACCGCATGGAAGTGTTCTCCGATCAGCGACCAATCGACCGAGATCCGGTTAATATCCATGTCGTACTTGACCGTGTCCATCAGATTGCAAAAAGCGGTTTTGGCAGCCGTGTTTCGTTTACGCTCGATTTTGACCCTTCACTGCCTTTTTTAGCAGGCAATCAAGATCAGCTTATTCAGGTGTTTTTGAATTTGGTCAAAAACGCTTGTGAAGCGGTCGCAGACATCGAGCGGCCCCATATTCGATTAAAAACCGCTTATCGGCCAGGCGTTAGGTTGTCTATTCCCGGCGTCAACGAGCGGGTTGCGTTGCCTCTAGAATTCACCGTTGAAGATAACGGCCCTGGCGTACCCTCCGAGCTTCAAAACTACATGTTTGATCCGTTTATCACGACCAAGACAAATGGCTCTGGTCTTGGTTTAGCGCTCGTTGCAAAAATCATCGGCGATCATGGCGGTGTCATCGAATATGACGGCCAAGATGGAAAGACGAAATTTCGAATATTGATGCCGGCAGCATCAAGAGAAATGCAGAATTTAGCGTCCCAAAAGGACGCGACTGAAAAGGAATTCACAGCATGAGTGGTACAGTTTTAGTTGCTGATGATGACGCTGCGATTCGCACGGTTTTAAGTCAGGCACTGACCCGTGCGGGCTATGAAGTCCGTGTAACCTCCAATGCATCAACCCTATGGCGCTGGGTATCGGCGGGCGACGGCGATTGCGTGGTCACCGATGTCGTTATGCCGGACGAAAATATTTTCGATTTGTTGCCACGAATGAAAAAAATCCGTCCTGAACTGCCATTCATCGTCATGAGTGCACAAAACACATTCATGACTGCTATCAGGGCATCGGAAAAAGGTGCTTATGAATATTTGCCTAAGCCATTTGATCTGGTTGAACTAACAGGCATCGTTGGGCGAGCGCTTGCGGAGTCAAGACGCAAGCCATCAGTCGAAAAAATATCAGACACAAATCAAGAAGAAACAATGCCACTTGTGGGGCGTTCCGCGGCGATGCAGGATATTTACCGCGTCCTTGCCCGCATGATGCAATCCGATCTAACAGTGCTTATCAATGGTGATTCAGGCACCGGTAAAGAACTCGTCGCCCGTGCCTTGCATGATTACGGAAAACGTAAAAACGCGCCGTTCGTGGCCATAAATATGGCGGCCATTCCGCGGGACTTGATTGAGTCGGAGTTGTTTGGCCACGAGAAGGGAGCATTTACGGGCGCGCTAAACCGAGCAAGCGGCCGTTTTGAGCAAGCCGAAAACGGAACACTGTTTTTAGATGAAATTGGCGATATGCCCATGGATGCGCAAACGCGGCTGCTGCGCGTTTTGCAACAGGGTGAATATACAACAATTGGTGGGCGTACGCCGATTAAAACCAATGTGCGAATTGTCGCCGCGACAAATAAGGATTTACGAAACCTCATCAATCAAGGTCTTTTTCGCGAGGATCTTTACTACCGCCTCAACGTGGTACCCCTCCGCATTCCGCCTTTGCGCGAACGGATCAAAGACATTCCAGATCTGGTTGAGCATTTTTTGAAAAAAGTCATTGAAGAGGGCTTAGAGCAGAAACGTCTCATGCCGGAGGCGATTGAAGCGCTTAGTGCCCATCCATGGCCTGGCAACGTTCGCGAATTGGAGAATTTAATACGCCGGCTTGCCGCGCTTTATCCTCAAGATGATATTTCTGCAGACGTTATATTGGCAGAACTGCAATTATCTTCAGACGCCGCCCGTGAAACCCCACCGATGGCTCTGGCGCCAAATGTATCAATTTCAGCCTCTGTTGAACGCAATATGCAGGATTACTTCAACTCATTTGGTGAAAAGTTACCACCGCCTGGGCTTTACCACCGCGTACTTTCAGAGTTCGAATACCCTTTGATCTTGGCAACTCTCACCGCGACAAGGGGAAATCAAATAAAGGCCGCGGATATACTGGGATTAAACCGAAATACGTTGCGCAAAAAGATCAAGGATCTTGGTGTCAATATTTTTAAAGGGTGAGTGGGTTGAAAATTAAATTTGGCCACGGGCATTAGTCTGTTGCAAAATAACCACAATTTGTTGCACTATCGTGACAGTAAGTTGGGATGAATCACAATCTTTATGGTTGCACTCGAAAAACAAAATTTTAGGTCGGTGAGCTTGCCTGATCTGGCGCCCCAGAGGGGGAATTTGCGTCAGGGTTTTTTGATCATTGGTTTGGCTATTGTTACCGCAATCGTCTCCTTCAGTGTTTTAATTGGCTTAACACCAATTCAGCCGGATAACACGGTGACAATCACCGCAATTGTGGTCAATGGTCTATTCGCTGCTGCTCTTCTTGCTCTCATAGCAGTGGAACTGCGCCGTATTTGGTCCGCGAAAGGACATGGCGACGCTGGGGCGCAATTGCATGTGCGTATTATTACACTATTTTCCATCATAGCAATTGCGCCCGCTCTTGCGGTCGCTGTCGTCGCCGCTATCACGCTAGAACTTGGGCTTGATCGCTGGTTTGATGTAAGGACAAGAACAATCGTCAATTCTTCGCAGCAAGTGGCGCAGAGTTATGTCAACGAAAACGCTGTCAACCTTCGGGACGCATCAATCAATATGGCTTTCGCGCTCGACACACAACGTGTTCTCTTTCGGTTGGATCGAACAGGATTTCGAACTTTTTTAACACAGCAAGCTCTAGGTCGCGGGATGTTGGGTGCATCCGTTATTCGCGCCGACGGCACGATAATTCATAGCGCAGATGTGGCAACAGACAGGCCATTGCCGCTTCCGCCAAAAGACGCTTTAGATACAGCAGTCGATGGTCGTCCGGTTATTATTCCACCCGGTATTACCAATCTTGTCGGCTCGATTATTAAGCTGCGCGAAATACCCGATGTCTATCTTTATACCATTCGTACGGTGGATGCTAACGTATTGGATGCGATGATAGCTGATGAAGCAGAACCGTGACGAGTATTCCAATTTGGAAGGTAATCGTACGGTATTGCAGTTGGCTTTTGCTCTGCTTTATCTCGGGTTAACGCTTATTATGGTGCTATCGGCAATTTGGACTGGTATCGCAGTTGCCAACCGGATTGTACGCCCCATCCGCCAATTAATAAACGCGTCTGATGAGGTGGCGGGGGGAAATCTTGAAGTGCGTGTGCCGGTGCGCGCATCCGATGGTGATGTTGGTCATCTGGGCGAAACGTTTAATTCGATGTTGGTACAGCTTAAATCCCAGCGTGATGAGATTCTGACTGCAAAAGATACTATCGATGAACGCAGGCGGTTTTCCGAAGCCGTTTTGTCGGGTGTATCAGCCGGTGTTCTAGGCATTGATGGTGGCGGCATGATCACGGTTGCCAACGCTTCTGCCATGCAAATGCTTGGACGCAAGGGTGAGTTGCCCCTAGGCACGTCGTTGCACGAAATTTCACCCAAATTGGCGCTAGCCGTAAATCAAATGTCTGCAAGCAAGCGCGAAGATATGCGCAAACAAGTGGCATTTACCGATAGAGCAGGGCGTGAACGGGTGTTAAATGTGCAGCTGACATTAGACCAAGCACCGCCAAACGAGGGTCAGACTGCTGAAACAAACCGCACAAATGTTGTCACCATTGACGATATTTCTGATCTGATGGAGGCTCAGCGCTCCAGCGCTTGGGCAGATGTCGCACAGCGAATTGCGCATGAAATCAAAAATCCGCTGACGCCTATTCAACTTTCAGCTGAGCGCATTCGCCGCCGATACGGCAAACAAATACCCGATGATGAGCGCGAAGTTTTTGACCGATGTACGGACACAATCATTCGCCAAGTGGGTGATATCGGCCGCATGGTTGACGAATTTTCTTCTTTTGCGCGCATGCCGAAGCCGGTCATGGAAACCCGCGATTTGCGAACCACAATTAAAGAAGCCCTATTTCTCGTCGAGGTGGGCCATAGCGCAATTCAATTTGAACATGACCTGGGCGAAGTACCGCTTCTTTGCAATTTTGATGATCGGCTCGTCGGTCAAGCATTTGGCAATGTGATTAAAAATGCCTCCGAGGCGGTTGAAAGTTATTTTTCGGCTCAAGGCGATAAAGAAGAAGCAGGGCACATTAAGGCACACGTTTATCTGAACGATGAAAAAATGATCTATATCGATGCTATGGATAATGGCATGGGCTTTCCACAAACAAACCGCCAGCGTTTGCTTGAGCCTTATATGACCACGCGGGAAAAAGGTACTGGCCTTGGGTTAGCCATCGTCAAAAAAATTGTAGAAGATCATGGCGGCAGTTTGGAACTGCTGGACGCACCGATAGATTTTTATGGCGGGCGCGGGGCGATGGTCAGAATGATATTGCCAACTGCAGTGATGAACAATGACCAAACCACGCAAAGCTAATGCACGCTATTCGTCAAGGAGGATGATCCATGAAGTCTGACATTTTGGTTATCGATGACGAAGAAGATATTCGTGAAATTGTTTCTGGTATTTTAGAAGACGAGGGCCATGAGACCCGTACAGCGTTCGACAGTGACAGCGCACTTGCTGCCATATCTGACCGCGTGCCGCGTTTGATTTTTCTTGATATATGGATGCAGGGAAGTAAGCTTGATGGGCTTGAATTATTGGATGAAATCCAAGCCATGCATCCAAGCCTTCCTGTGGTCATGATATCCGGTCATGGAAACATAGAAACAGCAGTATCGGCTATTCGGCGCGGTGCATACGACTACATTGAGAAACCATTTAAGTCAGATCGATTGGTATTGATTGCGGAGCGGGCGTTAGAGACAAGTTCCATGCGCCGCGAAATTTCAGACCTGAAGAAACAATCGACTGTTTCCTCAGAGTTGATTGGCAATTCTCCAGCTATAACGGGGTTGAAGCAAGCCATAGACCGTGTTGGACCAACCAACAGCCGCGTGTTAATTACCGGCCCATCCGGATCAGGAAAAGAACTCGTAGCGCGGGCAATTCACAAGGCGTCGACGCGCTCTGTCGGTCCATTCGTAACGCTCAACGCCGCTGCCATTACGCCTTCACGCATGGAGATTGAACTCTTTGGCACTGAAGCAGTTGGTGCAGAGCGCAAAGTAGGCGCGCTTGAACAGGCCCATGGCGGGATATTATATCTCGATGAGATTGCTGACATGCCCCTTGAAACGCAATCAAAAATTCTGCGCGTTTTAGTTGAACAGGAATTTGAACGTGTTGGCGGCGTTCGGCGTGTGAAGGTAGATGTTCGTGTCATCTCATCGACAGCCATTGATCTGGAGGCTTTGATTGAAGCGGGGGGTTTTAGGCGCGATTTATTTAATCGTTTAGCTGTTGTTCCAATCGAAGTGCCGCCACTTACCGCAAGACGTGAAGACATCGCAACGCTCGCGGAATTGTTTATGAAGCAAATTTCTGAACAAACAGGTATTCGCCAGAAAATTATCGACCATGATGCGATGGGGATTCTTCAGGCCCATTCGTGGCCAGGAAATATACGTCAACTGCGCAACGCGCTTGAGCGTATTATGATTTTGACCCGCGATGAAAGCGACGAAGTCCCTATCACTGTATCCATGTTGCCCGCAGAATTGTCCGACAATTTGCCAAAAGCGCCGACTGCAGACGATACACATATCATGTCTTTACCGCTGCGTGAGGCGCGAGAGCGGTTTGAACGCGATTATTTATTAGCGCAAATTTCGCGTTTCGGCGGAAACATATCGCGCACATCAGAATTTATCGGTATGGAACGTTCAGCGCTTCATCGAAAACTGAAATCACTAGGGGTCTAGGCGCATATGCGGGTTATTATTTGTGGCGCTGGCCAAGTTGGTTACGGTATTGCGGAGCGATTATCTGCCGAGGGCAATGATGTCTCTGTGATCGATACTTCGGCTGCGCTCATTCAACGTGTTCGCGATACGCTTGACGTGCGCGGTTTCGTGGGCCACGGCAGCCATCCCGAGGTCTTAGCCCAAGCTGGTGCTGATGACGCAGAGATGCTTATAGCCGTAACGCTCGCTGATGAAGTAAATATGACAGCGTGCCAAGTTGCCCATTCATTATTTGACGTGCCAACAAAGATCGCGCGCATCAGATCCCAAAGCTACTTGCAATCGCAATATAGCGACATGTTCAGCCGCGATAATCTGCCGATTGATGTAATTATTTCTCCAGAGCGCGAAGTGGCAGAAGTAGTTCTTAAGCGCATCGCATTGCCGGGCGCGTCTGATGTTGTTCAATTTGCAGACAATAACGTCACAATGATGGCGATTGAATGCCGTGAAGATTGCCCGATTATTAATACACCGCTGAACCAACTTACCGAATTGTTTCCAGACCTTGGTGCTACCGTAACCGGCGTTTGGCGGAATGAAAAATTATTCGTTGCCAAATCTTCAGATCAATTGCTTGCAAGCGATTTAGTTTATGTGATTTCTGCCAAAGGACAAGTGCAGCGTACGCTATCTCTTTTTGGACATGAAGAAACTCAGGCACGGCGCATCGTGCTTGCGGGTGGTGGCAATATTGGACTTTACGTGGCCACGGAGCTTGAACGGCGTGGCTCAAAAGCAAATTTAAAAATCATTGAGGCAAATCGCGAACGTGCCACCGACGCGGCCGATAAATTAATGAGCACAATTGTGCTCCACGGTAGCGCACTCGATCAACAAATTTTGCAACAAGCAGATATACAAGACAGTGATCTAATGGTCGCTCTTACCAATGACGATCAAGTGAATGTTTTGTCCTCCGTGATGGCCAAAAAACTCGGGTGCAAATCGACGATGACGTTGATCAATGATCTATCTTACCAGAGTTTTACCAAGACATTAGGAATCGACGCGCAAATCAATCCACGTGCGGTGACAATATCAAAAATTCTGCAACATATGAGACGCGGGCGTATCCGCCAAGTTCATTCAGTGCAAAAAGGCCAAGCTGAAGTGATTGAAGCGCAAGCCCTTGAAACATCACCGCTCGTTGGCAAACCATTGCGTGAGCAAATACTATCTGAGGATATACGCATTGGTGCAATTTATCGGGATGGCGAGGTTATAAAACCAAACGGCAGCACTATAATTAAGGCGAGTGATCGGGTAATTATATTTGCGAAGACATCTGCGATTAAAAGTGTGGAACAAATGTTTCGCGTAAGTTTGGAATTTTTTTAAAATATGGAAAATCTATGTCACGAATAGCCTATGTGAATGGCCGCTATGTAAGCCACGCCGATGCCGCAGTGCATGTAGAAGACCGTGGATATCAGTTTGCCGATGGTGTTTATGAAGTTTGTGAAGTGGCCCATGGCAATCTTATTGACATGACTGGTCATCTGAGGCGTCTCGCACGGTCATTGTCAGAACTTCAAATCATCTGGCCTGTCAGCCAAAAGGCACTTACCGGCATCCTAAAAGAAGTAGTAGCGCGCAACCGTGTTAAAAATGGTATGGTTTACTTACAGGTTACCCGCGGTGTTGCTAAGCGTGATCATGTGTTTCCGGCAGCTGGCACTCCATCCGCTTTAGTGGTGACAGCTAAAAGAACAGATCCAAACGCAGCTGCAAAAAAATTTGAAAATGGCGTCGGTGTTATCACAGTTCCGGAAAATCGTTGGGATAGAGTTGACATTAAAACTGTAGGACTCTTGCCCAATGTTTTGGCTCGCCAAAAAGCTAAAGAGGCTGGATGCGCTGAAGCATGGTTTGTGGACGAGGACGGCACGGTCAAAGAAGGCGGTGCCACCAATGCTTGGATTGTAACCGCTGATGGCACACTTGTTACGCGGCCAGCGGAGCACGGCATTCTGCGAGGCATAACACGTACCACGGCGATTGATGCTGCAAAAGCAATAGGATTAAAGGTCGAGGAGCGCGGTTTTAGCGTTGAAGAGGCGAAAAACGCGCGGGAAGCATTTATCACAGCCGCAACAACGTTGATTATGCCAGTTGTTTCCATTGATGGCCACACTGTGGCAAATGGGCATCCTGGATCAATCGTGGCTCAATTACGAGATAAATTCATCGAGCAAGCCGAAAAAACACCTGTTTATGGCAAGATGGCTTAACATTTTTTCCGAAAAACCAGTCGAATTTTTATTCAATATACTGGCGGCGAAAAGGGTTTTGGATATATGCTTCAGAAGCAAGGGGAGAGGCTCAATAAATGAGTCCAAATAATACCCAATAAATGGAATACCGAATTAATGGCAGACAAGTCCCAAAACTTACAGGATCAGTTTTTAAACGCGGTCCGCAAACAAAAAATATCGCTGACTATCTTTCTGATCAATGGTGTTAAATTAACCGGGGTTGTTACTTCTTTTGACAGTTTCTGTGTGCTTTTACGCCGCGATGGTCACGCGCAGCTCGTTTATAAACATGCAATATCCACAATTATGCCGGGGCAGCCGGTACAAATGTTTGATAGCGAAACCGCAGCGCAGGCGGATGATTGACCCAAGCTGACCTTGACGATTTTGACATCGAGACTGTCCTTGGGGAAACACAGCATGGTCCAAGCGCGTCTTTTGACCATGCAGTTGTTAGAACACGAGCAATCGTTATCGCCCCCGATGTTAATAGGCGGTTACGGGTAAAAAATACCTTTGCCAGTGGCGCCGTAGAGCGCACCCCTGAACAACGTTTGGCGGAGGCAGAAGGACTTGGTTTAGCGATTGATTTAGACATCAAATATTCTGCTGTGATCCCTGTCGCAAAGCCAACCCCAGCCACGTTACTGGGTTCAGGCAAAGTGCTCGAATTAGCCGAGATTATACAAAAAGAGCAAGCAGAGCTTGTCATCGTCGATCATGCATTAACCCCCGTTCAGCAACGAAATTTGGAACGTCAACTTAAAGCGAAGGTTGTGGACCGAACGGGATTGATCTTGGAGATATTTGGTCGCCGTGCGCGCACCAAAGAAGGCTCTTTGCAGGTTGAGCTCGCACATTTAAATTACCAGCGCGGACGATTGGTTCGGTCGTGGACACACCTTGAGCGCCAACGCGGTGGTGCGGGCTTCCTTGGTGGGCCGGGCGAAACCCAGATCGAGGCGGACAGGCGCCAGCTGCAGGCAAAGATCAAAAGCCTTGAGGAAGAGCTTGAGACAGTGCGCCGAACGCGCACGCTCCATCGCCAAAAGCGTAAGAAAACGCCTCTGCCTGTGGTCGCCTTCGTCGGCTACACAAATGCGGGAAAGTCGACGTTGTTCAACAGACTTACCGGTGCATCGGTCTATGCGGAAGACATGCTTTTTGCGACCCTTGATCCGACACTGCGCCGTGTGCAGTTGCCAGGCGGCACGTGGATTATTCTGTCGGACACGGTTGGTTTTATTTCTGACTTGCCGACGCATTTGATTGCTTCATTTCGCGCAACCCTTGAAGAAGTGGAAGAAGCTGATTTGATCCTTCATGTGCACGATGCGGCTGACAGTGCTGTGACGGCCCAGTCGGATGATGTTCGCGAGGTGCTAAAAAGCCTCGATATAGATTGCGAAGATCCGTCCCACGTGATCGAAATTTGGAATAAGATTGATGTTCTCCCGCCGGAAGACCGAACCGCTCTAGCAGGGCGGATTAAGCCAGCCATCGGCGCTGAGGTTAATCAAGTCGCCGTCAGTGCGTTAGACGGGCAGGGGATTGATGAATTGTTAGCCCTCATCGAGCGCAAAATTGCTGGTGCCCTCGTGGTGAGGGAGTTGCAAATCGCGCCAGAGCGGTTTGCCGATGTTGCGTGGCTTTATGAAAATGCCATTGTACGCGATCGCAAAACACTCGACGACGGCACTTTGATCATCCATGCGGACTTGACGCCCGAAAACGCTGCAGCCTATGACCGAAGAACGGGAAAGCAATAGCTTCGTTTAGAGGGACTGATAGTCAATATGGATTTTGAATATCCGCAGTTTCACGACAGCTTGGATGATATTGCGCCGGCCTGCGCAAGCCATACGATAGTGGGCCACGAACAAGCCCGCGAACTGATGTTGGCTTCTGCACAAGCAGGCCGCCATGCCCTAATCTTGGATGGCGAGCGGGGCATCGGTAAAGCGACTTCTGCTTTCCATCTTGCGAATATGTTGCTTGGCGGCAGAGTTGACACAGCCTCGCAAACCTATCGCCAGATCGCACAAAATGTTCATCCGAATTTGTTGTACCTAACGCGTCCGCTCAATAAAGAAGGTAAAGCCTTTCAAACCGTGATAACGATTGAAGAGGCCCGCCGTCTTCAACGCTTTTTAGGACTGACGGCCTCCAATGGTGATCGACGTATCATTATCATCGATAGCATCAATGACATGAACCGAAACGCGGCAAATGCGGTCTTAAAATTGCTTGAAGAACCACCATCTAACACATTGTTTTTATTGATTTCTCACGGTCTTGGTGGACTATTACCAACCATTCGCTCGCGTTGCCAAGTCGTGCGTTTTTCGCCGCTCTCAAACGGGCAATTGCGCGCTGTGCTTGAGCATGTCGGGAGTGCACTTCTAGATCTAAATGAAATATCAGCTTTAACGCCTGTTTCTGGAGGCTCGGTGCGAAATGCGCTTTTGATGGGGCGTTATGGCGGGTTGGAGTTGCAGGCTGGTTTAGAGGCGTTTTTAAATGCACCTCAATATAGCACAACCAATGCCCATCAACTTGCCGATGTTGCGGCAACCAAGGGTTCGGATATTCACAGAGACCTCTTGCGCCAAATGTTATTTGATCGACTGGCGCGCGATGCTCGCCGCTTTATTGAAAATGGCGATGATCACAAAGCAGATAAAATCGCGCAGCTGGACAGTGAACTTAAGGAGAGGGCGCGCGTTGCTGACGGATTTAACTTGGATCGCAGGCAAGAGTTTTTAGTGGTCGCTGCCAAAGTCCATCATCTCCTTCACACGGCTTAATCAAAGCAAGTGACCGGTTTCACCTTTCATCGGCCAATCAAATCGGTTACACGAAACTCGATAACTCTTGCTGCGATACGAAGAATAAAATGAGCGATAAATTTTTCATCACAACGCCAATTTTTTATCCCAATGGTGTCCCGCATATTGGGCATGCCTATACGGCCATTGCGACCGATACGCTGGCGCGCTTCCAGCGCCTCGATGGGCGTCAAGTTTTTATGCTGACAGGCACGGATGAGCACGGCCAGAAAATGCAGCGTACCGCTGAGGAGAGGGGGATTACCCCTATCGCGCTTGCCAATGAAAACGCTGCCGTATTTCAGCGGCTGGCGCAAACCCTTGGCTGCTCGCACCGCGAATTTATACGAACAACGGAAGAGCGGCATAAAATCGCCTGTCAGGCCCTTTGGCAAAAGATGGAGGCCAATGGCGATATTTACTTAGACACCTATGGTGGCTGGTATTCGGTGCGCCAAGAGGCTTATTTTGACGAGGGTGAAACGATACTCGGTGAAGACGGCGTACGCCGCGAACCGCTCGGCTCGCCCGTTGAATGGGTGGAAGAAGAAAGTTATTATTTCAGGCTGTCAGCCTATGCCGACAAATTGCTTCGGCACTATGAAACCAATCCTGACTTTATTGCTCCATCCGAACGCCGCAATGAGGTGCTGAGCTTTGTTAAAGGTGGTCTTCGCGATCTGTCCGTATCGCGCACCACTTTTGACTGGGGCATTCCGGTTCCCGGCAACAAAGACCACGTTATGTATGTGTGGGTTGATGCTTTGACCAATTATATTACGGCGGCCGGTTACCCTGACACGAACAGTGATGACTGGAGCTTTTGGCCAGCGACGCATATCATCGGCAAAGACATTATACGGTTTCATGCGGTCTATTGGCCGGCATTTTTGATGTCGGCGGGCGTGGAACTTCCCAAGCGCATTTATGCCCATGGGTTCTTGTTCAACAAAGGCGAGAAGATGTCGAAATCGGTGGGCAATGTCATCGATCCGTTTGAGTTGGTGGAACAATACGGGCTAGACAAAGTTCGCTATTTTTTCATGCGTGAAGTTCCGTTTGGAAACGATGGTTCTTACAGCCATGAGGCAATCGTCACGCGCACAAACGCTGATCTGGCCAACGGGCTCGGCAATTTAGCGCAGCGCTCTTTGTCGATGATTGCCAAAAACCTTGATGGGGTTTTGCCAGAACCGGGCGAATTGACGCAAGAAGATCACGCCCTGATCAACCTGTGCGTACCCGCTCTTGAAACTGCACGCGCTGCCATGGAAAAACAACAAATCCACAAAGCGCTAGAGGCGATTTTTGACGTGGTAACCGCCGGTGATCGCTATGTTGATACCATGGCACCGTGGGCACTGCGCAAAACAGACCCTGAACGTATGAACACTGTGCTTTATACGGTCGCTGAAACGGTGCGCCGCATCGCTATAATGTGCCAGCCGTTCATGCCCGAAGCATCGTCAAAACTTCTCGATTTGGTGGGTGTTGCGGATAATAAACGTGACTTTTCGCACATTGACCATGTGCTGATCGGCGGCGTGAACCTGCCGAAACCTGAAGGTGTATTTCCGCGTTTTGTGGAACAGGCTGGTTGATCGATGGTTCTTGTGGATAGCCACTGTCATCTAGATTTCCCTGATTTCGGGTCAGAACTTGACGCCGTTGTCGCGCGTGCGCGCAGCGCAGGACTTGTGCGTATGATCACAATCTGCACGCGGGTGGCAAAATTTACGCAGGTCTTGGCTGTTGCTAAGGCCTATGATGACATTTATTGCTCGGTCGGCACCCATCCACACAATGCCCACGAGGAATTGGATGTGACGACGCAGCAACTGGTTGCGCTGACACAAAACCCCAAAGTGGTCGCCATCGGCGAAGCAGGCCTCGACTATTTCTACCAAAAAGATCACGCGGAAGCACAGGCGCAAAGTCTTCGTATTCACATCGCTGCCGCACGCCAAACAGGTTTGCCACTTGTGGTTCATTCGCGCGATGCAGACGACGACATGCGGGCAATCCTGCGCGAGGAAACGGAGCAGGGGGCTTTTCCTTTTGTGCTGCATTGCTTTTCTTCTGGCCGCGAATTGGCGCAAACAGGAATAGAGCTTGGTGGTTATGTGTCGTTGTCCGGTATCGCATCGTTTAAAGGCTCGGGCGCAATTCGTGATATTGCCTCTGAGCTGCCGCTTGATCGGTTGCTGGTCGAAACTGATGCGCCCTATTTGGCACCGCCGCCGCACCGCGGCAAACGCAACGAGCCTGCATTTGTGGCACAAACGGCGATTATTATGGCCGATCATCTGGGGATGAATGCCGACGATTTCGCAGCGCAGACAACGCAAAATTTCTACCGTCTATTCAGCAAAGTCCCACGCCATGACAGCTGATAAAGTTACAGCTGACGGCTCAATACTGCGGTTCACGGTGCTTGGGTGTGGTTCTTCGCCAGGTGTGCCGCGCCTCAATGGGGATTGGGGCGCGTGCGATCCATATAACCCGAAGAATAACCGGACGAGGGCATCGCTGCTGGTTGAACGCATCTTGCCAGACGGCAAAAAGACAGTTGTATGCATCGACACGGGGCCAGACTTTCGCGCCCAAATGATTGCTGCAAAAGTAACTCAACTCGATGCCGTTGTGTACACGCACGGTCACGCAGACCATGTGCATGGCATTGATGATTTGCGCACGTTTGTCTTGGCGCAAAAGCATCGCATTCCAATTTATGCGGATCATTTGACCACGGAGCGGCTGCGCGAAGGTTTTGGATATTGTTTTGAAACGCCGAGCGGAAGCGACTATCCACCTATCCTAGTTTCACATTTTATCGACCATGCAGCGCATTTTAGCATTGACGGGCAGGGCGGGCCGATCACTTTTGAGCCACTTTACCAAATACACGGTACGATACATTCATTGGGATTTCGCATCGGTGACGTGGCTTATTGCCCCGATGTTTCCGTATTTCCCGATGCAACATTAGCGCGGATGCGAAATCTTGATGTTTTAATCATCGACGCGCTCCAATATACGTCTCACCCAAACCATCTTTCGCTCAATGAGGCTTTGGCAGTGATTGAGCAGCTACAGCCAAAGCGCGCGTTTCTCACGCACATGCATATTCCGCTCGATTATGAGACTGTACTTCACAATACGCCGGACCATGTTGCGCCAAGTTACGATGGGTTGGTAATCGAATTTATAAAGTGATTGGAAAAATAAATGGCAAAAGTGGCTTTCATAGGTCTTGGCGTAATGGGCTATCCGATGGCCGGATATATCGCAAAAGCAGGCCATGAAGTGACGGTTTATAACCGGACGCAGGCAAAGGCCGACCAATGGGCAGCCGAGTATGGAAAGCATAACGGCAAAGCGGCATCAACGCCAGCTGCGGCTGCCAAAGAGGCGGAATTTGTATTTTCCTGCGTTGGAAACGATGACGATTTGCGCTCTGTTACTACCGGTAAACATGGTGCATTTGAAACTTTGCGAAAAGGCGCGATCTTTATCGACAACACAACTGCATCGGCTGAAGTCGCGCGAGAACTCGGCCAAGCGGCGGAAAAACTTGGCGCAGGCTTTATCGATGCGCCCGTATCGGGCGGACAAGCGGGTGCGGAAAACGGCACATTGACGGTCATGTGCGGCGGCGACGAAGCAACCTTTAACAAAGCAAAGCTAGTCATTGCATGCTACGCCAAAATGGTTGGACTGATGGGGCCAACGGGCGCCGGACAATTGACCAAGATGGTCAATCAGATCTGCATTGCAGGCCTCGTGCAAGGCCTATCTGAAGGCATACATTTTGCACAAAATGCCGGACTTGATGTGGAAGCTGTTATCAATGTTATTTCCAAGGGCGCAGCCGGTTCTTGGCAAATGGAAAATCGCCATAAGACCATGAACGAAGGCAAATATAACCATGGTTTTGCTGTGGACTGGATGCGCAAAGATTTGGCGATCTGCTTAAGTGAGGCTTCCAAAAATGGTTCAAGTTTACCGGGTACCGCATTGATCGATCAGTATTATAGTGATGTGCAGAACATGGGCGGAAACCGCTGGGACACGGGCATTAAGCTGGCACTGGCGAACAAGCTGAGTGGCAAATGACGCAAGCTCATCCTCATATAGTGACATATAAAAGTTCCATAATCTATCTTATGCAACAATCATATTAAGTGACAACGATGCAACCATCCTCTGATATCAGCCGCCTTTTGGAGATCATGCGTCGATTGCGCGATCCTCTCAATGGCTGCCCTTGGGATATTGAGCAGACGTTTGAAACCATCGTGCCTTACACAATTGAAGAAGCCTATGAAGTCGCTGACGCAATTGAGCGCAACGATATGGCGGACCTCGCTGACGAGCTTGGCGATCTTTTGCTCCAAGTGGTTTTTCACGCACAAATGGCAGAGGAAGCTGGACATTTTTCCTTCGATGATGTTGTGACGGCGATCACGACGAAGATGATCCGTCGCCATCCCCATGTGTTTGGCGATGAAAAATTGCGCGGTCAAAAGCTGGCCAAGGGTATGTGGGAAAAAATCAAGGCCGAAGAAAAAGCGGAAAAACTGGCACGGCGGCAGGCGGTAAGCAGTATAGCCGATCGTCCTAGTAGTGTAGATAACACCCCTTCCCTGCTTGATGACATTGCGCGCGCGCAACCTGCTTTAATGCGAGCGATCAAACTGCAACGCCGTGCGGCAACAGTTGGCTTTGATTGGGGCAGTGCAGAACCGATTTTAGCGAAAATTGAAGAAGAAATTGGCGAATTGCGCGAGGCTATGGCGGTCAAAAAACGCGCTGAAATTCAAGAGGAATATGGGGATTTACTGTTTGCGTTGGTAAACCTAGGCCGCCATTTGGATGTTGAACCGGAAAATGCACTGGCTGGCACAAACCACAAATTCACCACTCGGTTTTCGTATATTGAGACACAACTGAAACTTATTGGGAAGTCTGTTCAGACTGCGTCACTCGATGAAATGGAAGCGCTGTGGCAAGAAGCCAAAACAGCACTTTAAAATTATACTAATGCTCATTTCCCCGGATGGCTGACTTTCAATACCCTTCTCCACACCATAAATTTTTACAACACCATGGCGCCACCATAACATCTTCCCCACAGGATCAATTCGCTGCCCGCAATCAATCTTCCATTATAGACCTTTTTCTATTTACCAAAAAAGCATCAGTTTATCACCAGGCTGAGATATCGAACGATGAAAATTCAATTTCCCGTTTAGTATTTCCAAGTTGAGAAGACATCCCCTTGAATTATAAAGATCATCACGCTGATAAGCACTAGCTCAATTCTTCCTCGGCACAGCCTCCCCGAAAATCCCACAAAAGCAATTTTTTCATTTCTACCCTTTTTCATTTACTACCCTTTTCATTTTCTCCAGGACTGATCAGCTTACAAGAGGTACCTATCGTACGAGAAGCTGATTATAGCCGTGCGCTTGGGATTTTTGACTTCGCAGATACTAATGCAGGTTGCATCCCGAACCTTTGTTGGATGGCGACCTTCACGATCGCCCAAATAGCCTCCGCTACAACATCTTCACTGCCTGAAGCGTCGACAACTTTGCAGCGTTCCGGTTCATCCTGCGCAATTTTGAGAAATGCCTTGCGACGGGCAGCGTGCTCAGCAATATGCTCGCCTTCAAATCGGTCAATTTCTATATTGGGTGCACGGCGGCTGGCGGCGCGCGAAAGTCCAATTGCGGGATTTAAATCCAAAATAATTGTTAGATCAGGGACAATATTTTTGACTGCAACACGCTCCAGTGACGTTACGAAGTCCTGAGCAAGATCATTGCTCTCACCTTGGTAAACCCGCGTAGAATCCATAAAGCGGTCAATAATTACGATATGCCCCTTCGTTAATGCGGGAAGTATAACTTGCTCCACATGATCGAGGCGCGCAGCGGCAAAAAGAATGGCCTCAAGATGTGGGCCAAATGGTTGCGCCGCCGCCTTGTCCAGCACAACATGGCGCACGGCTTCTGCCCCCGGCGTACCGCCTGGTTCACGTGATGTGGTAACCGGTGCTCCAATGGACTTTAAACGGTCGACCAAGCGTTTGATTTGTGTGCTTTTGCCGACACCCTCCCCGCCTTCAAAGGTAATGAAATAGCCCTTATAGGGATGCTTAACCGCTGTGCTCACGTCAAAAAGAACCCATAACGAATTCCGTTACCGCATCCAGCGCCTGACGGTGTATCGGGCCTTTTTCAACATTTTCAGCTGCATAGAGCGGCGTTTCTTGGGCAAGTTGATCGCCGATAAAGACTTGCAACGTTGCTAATTCAGACCCCTGTGTGACTGGCGTTTGAATGGGACCATTATAAACAATTCGTGCCTTTAGTTTGTCTTGATTGGTCAAAGGTACCAATATTGTCATATCGTTTTTAGGCGCCAAATCGACCGATAGTTTTTCGCCGCCATAAAGGCGCGCTTGTCCCACGACCTCACCAGATTTAAACAATGCATAGGGTTCAAAAGCGCGAAGGCCCCATTCAAGCATTTTGCGGGCTTCTTCGGCACGTTGCTGCAGCGTTTCAAGCCCGCTCATAGCAACGATTAAGCGCCGGCCGTTTTTGTTGATTGAACCGACAATCGCGTAGCCAGAAGCTTCCGTAAAACCTGTTTTCATACCATCAGCTCCGATACCCATCGAAAGCAACGGATTTCGGTTAAGCTGGCGCACCTTGTTCCAAGTGAAATCGGGCTGCGAATAGAATTTATAATATCCCGGATAAGTCGACTGTAGATGATTTGCTAATTTGATAAGATCACGCATTGTGACCTTCTGTTCGGGATGAGGCAAACCGGTCGCATTTTTAAACACTGACCCCGTCAAGCCAAGCTGCCGCGCGCGCTCCGTCATCTGCTCCGCGGCGGGCAGTTGCCTCCGGTCCGGCCATGCCTTCCGCAATGATGATGCAGCCATCATTTGCCGATTGAACGATAACGCCTTGGATCAAATCTTCCAATCGGATGGAAGATTTTAATTTAGCAAACATTGTCGATCCAGTTAGAACCAGCACCGGCTTTTAGTGCACCAAGCATTTTCACTGGCGAGAAACTCATCGTCCAACGTTAAACGCCCCGTTTTAAGTGCGTTAAAAACGACTTCCATCGTCATGAGTTTAGCAAGAGATGCAGGTGGTACGGGAAGATCCGGTTCTTTCGCAAAGAGAACTGATCCAGAGGTTACATCTAAAAGAACCGCCTGTTTTGCCCGCGTTTCAAACAGTTGAGCTTGTGCAGAGGAACTTTGACCAAAGAAAACACTCGAAAACACGACGATGACTGATAGAAGACGCGCCGAAACTCGTAGTGCAATATTATCGAATGATACAATTCTCATGAGCTTCCACCGCAATTGTCTTATACCCTTTTAAACCAGCGCAAGACGATGATGCAAATAACAATTCGCTTTGTGCGAGTTTTATGGTGAGATTATTTTGCCGCGTTAAGGCGCTTCCAAAGCAGATTATTGCGCTCTGTTTGGTCCATATCAAATGCACTGTTAATGCGATAAGAGACATAGGCGTCAACCTGGAGTTCCAGGCGTATTGCGCCATTGCCCTTCTACGCTGTGCGCCTAGGCACTCCCTTTATATTCCGGATTGAAGAGAGCAGATAATCATCATCCTGACCGTGCAATGGTGCAGGGCCAACATATTCAACCTTGACCTCCGCTGTGCCGGCCAAAGTATAATCTAAAAGCTCCGCAGCGCGCTTGGATAGATCGATTAGACGATTGTTCGAAAAAGGGCCGCGGTCATTGATCCGCACAATAACAGAATGTCCGTTTTTCACATTGGTCACGCGCGCTGCTTAACTTGGTAATGGCATTGTTTTGTGCGCGCCCGACAGAGTGGTTCATGTCGTAGATTTCGCCATTAGCAGTCTTTCGTCCGTGAAAGGCGGTGCCGTATCACAAACGCACGACCAAGAATTCGACCTTTCATGGGTTTTCCGAGGGATAATAGCGAGCGCCCTGCGCACGTATTTTCGATGTGCCCACTTTACGATAACCCCCACCGCGTGGCAGCCGCTTTCTTCGTGCCCACAACCGGACTTGCCGCGACGCCATAAGCGCGCTTTCAGGAAAGCGTTCTTCGCCCAGCCGTTTCGCCATTCTCGACTGGCAATGGCTCATCGGCAGTATTTAGGACGGCAGCTGGATTAGGAGATGGATTAACAGAGATTACATCAATCTTAGGCGTAGACTGTACACACGCCGACAGCGTTAGCGCACCAATCACAACGCACAATATGCACGGCACCAACGGTAGTCTACAGGTGAATTTTCTGTCATCGTTAAACGCAATACACAAGTTTCACAGGCAAAACCATATTAGTTTTAAGGCGAGTTTCACTTAACTAAAATTTGTTATGATCGCGTTAAATTACTAACCTGCGATACGAGCTCGACCGGTATATCCGTCGTTACGTTTCCAATTCAGTGTATTTGCTCCGGTTTTGGTAATGGTAAAACAGCTCACCCTGCCCTTATACCAAGTGGGAAACTGCTGACACAGATTGTTGCCTCTTACATACCAATTACCGGTTTCCTTTGGTGCAAAATAGCGCCCTAGCCCTGTTTTTGTTCCGTCACCGGACACTTTACCGTTCGTCTGGTAATAGAGCGGAAATTCGCCGCCGAAGGGAATTTTTAAAAAAACGCGTTTTCCGTTGACAAAATTTTTCAATTCTTGGCCACTTAAAGCCTCAGCAACCGCTGTTGACGGTAGCGATAAGACGTAAAGTAACGGACAGCAATAGTGTGACGGTTCGTCTTTTCATGTCTATCAACCTTGTTTCTTTGTAGGTTTACGGCTCTGTCGTTCCGGTGGATCAATATCAGGACGCAGATTTGAGACTATACAGAAATATGTCACAATTTTTGAATAATCAAGACTTAGCGTTATTATTGACGTGTCATTAGACCTTCAGTTTTTGGAGGGGTGGCCGAGTGGTTTTGAAGAGCGCAGTCTTGAAAACCGGCGTGCGTGAGAGCGTACCGTGGGTTCGAGATCCACACCTCTTCAGCCATTTTTTAAAAAATGTGCAATAAAACCAATTACTTACCTCTGCATTGCCATTATTGACCCACAAATGCCCCACGTTTGTGTGATTAGGTTCACATTGATAAACGACAAATGCGAGGATATCTGGTAAGGTAATATTTTACCTTGAATCTATTACGAACAACTGGTTTGTCTGGCTTTGCCGTTGGTGCTGCAATACGTGAATCGCTTAAATCCGGCTTCTGGCCGACTCATCTCGGCAACATGATTCTGGTGGTTTGCGATGCCACCGCAGCAGCAGACGAATGCCGCCTACAGGCCGTTGCATTTTTAATGAGCAACAGGCGCAATATCGTGGGCAACAATGGCAAGGCAAAGCATCATCTTGGCGGCAAC
>JAXHNY010000062.1:0-32833 GCA_034519905.1 Ahrensia sp. | reverse complement strand
CCCGTGCGCTGGCCCAGCAGCCGTGCATCTTGGTTTTAGATGAGCCAACAAACCATCTCGACATACGCCACCAACTCGAAGTGCTGGAGCTAATCCGTGATTTAGACATGACTATCGTCACGAGCCTGCACGATCTCAACATGGCGGCTGATATCTGCGACGATATCGTACTCTTGCAAAATGGCCGCATGGCTGCCTTTGGCAAACCCCAATTTGTGCTCAGTGATCGCGCCGTTTCTGATGCTTTTTATATTTCGGCGCGCCGCGAGACACTGCATCCCACAAATAAAGACCACTTTACCTATACACTAAACAAAAAAGGAATTTGAAATGAAAAAAACTCTAACTGCGACGATACTCTTCATGCTGATGACATCGGCTGCTTTAGCACAAACAAGCGTTGAAAGCTGCAACCGTACAGTAGCATTTGATAGTGTGCCGAAGCGTGCCGTTTCTAATGATGTTAACTTGACTGAAATGATGCTTGTGCTCGGCCTTAGCGACCGCATGGTTGGCTACACGGGCATTTCTGGTTGGAAAACGCTGGATGAAGAAATGCGTGCAGGCGTTGAAGCGCTGCCGGAACTGTCGGAAAAATACCCCACCAAAGAAGTGCTGATCGGTGCCGATGCAGACTTTTATTTCGCAGGTTGGAACTACGGCATGAAAGTTGGCGGGGAGCTGACCCCTGAAACGCTGGAGCCGTTTGGTATCAAAGTCTACGAACTGACGGAAAGTTGCATTCATATTGGTGCAAAGGCAAAAGTCTCCATGGACGACATGTATAACGACCTTTTGAACCTCGGTAAAATTTTCGGCGTTGAAGACCGCGCTATCAAACTCGTCGATGATTACAAAGCTGATCTTGCTGCCTTCAGCACAACAATCAAAAAGAACGAAGAACCATTGCGGGTTTTTGTCTATGACAGCGGCGAAGATACGCCGTTTACCGCTGGCCGCTATCATGCCAACCGCGATGATTGAAGCGGCTGGCGGCAAAAATATTCTCGACGATTTGGAAAAAAGCTGGGCAAAAGTCGGCTGGGAAAGTGTAGTTGAGCGTAATCCAGAAGTCATCGTCATCGTCAATTATGGTGACGTAACGGCGGAGCAAAAGCGGGAATTCATGATGTCAAATCCTGCCTTCGCAAATTTAGATGCGGTAAAAAATGACCGCTTTGTTGTGCTTGAATATGTCGAGGCAACGCCAGGCCCACGAAACATCAGAGCGATCAAAAAACTTAGCGCTGGTTTTTGGGGCAATTAATTAAATCGAGAAAAGGATAAACCCATGCAAAGCGTCGCCGATTCCGCTATTAGACAAACAACGACCAAGCGCTCGCGGGTTACCGTGATTGCTACGGTGTGTAGTGTGGTGTTGGCGGCGTCATTAACAATCGCGATTTGTGTCGGGGCTGTTTCTATCCCGGCATCAACTGTTTGGGGGATATTGGCAAACAAGCTTGTTCCGGGCATTGCTGAAGTGACCCGGACGCAGGGGCGGAAACAATGATCTGGGACATTCGCCTTCCACGCGCGCTGTTGGCGGCGATGGTAGGGGCGGGGCTTGCCCTCGTCGGGGCAAGCTTGCAGTCCGTAACCCGCAATCAACTTGCGGACCCGCATCTCTTAGGTATTTCGTCTGGCGGTGCTTTTGGCGCAATCCTCGCACTGCTACATAAGGGGCTTTTCTTGGGCCTTTTGACGGTGCCGCTGCTGGCATTTCTAGGTGCCTTGGCCGCAACACTTATTGTGCTCGGTGTGGTGCGGTTGGCCGAGGCCAATACCGCAGACCGCCTTGTCCTTGCAGGTGTCGCGGTGTCATTCATCATCATGTCGCTCGCCAATGTGCTTATTTTCCTTGGTGATCCGCGCGCAACTCATACTGTAGTTTTTTGGATGCTAGGCGGGCTTGGTTTGGCGCAATGGTCGCAGCTCGTGTATCCGCTGGTGATCCTTATCGTTTGCGGCAGCTGGCTTTGGCTCTTTGCGCGCAGGCTAAACGCGATGACCATCGGTGATGAAACGGCGTCGACGTTAGGCATAGCTGTTGACCGGTTTCGGCTGCAAATCTTTGTGATCGGCGCAATAATCACCGGTGTCATGGTAGCATTTTCCGGCATCATCGGCTTTGTCGGCCTTATGGTGCCACACATCGCGCGCATGGTTATAGGTGGTGATTACCGGCGCTTGCTACCGTTAAGCGGGCTTATGGGTGCCATATTTATGCTTTGGGCTGACATTATTGCCCGCACGATAATGGCGCCTGAAGATATGCCCATTGGTGTCGTAACTGGCCTTGTAGGGGGCATATTCTTTGTCTGGCTGTTACGGCGAAACGCAACGAAACACTAGAACATATGGCTATTGGATACGGATTAGAACCATCAGAAGGCCGATTTTAATGTCACTGTATTGTAAGCGCTGCTTGCAAAGCACCAAAACCAGTTGTTCGTAATACATTCAAGGTAAAATATTACCTTACCGATTCCCTGCAGTTTGTCGTTTATCAATGTGAACCTAATCACACAAACATGGGGCACTTTGTGGGTCAATAATGGCAATACAGAGGTAAGCAGTGGGTTTGTTGCACATTTTTAATAAAAATGGCGGAGACGGTGGGATTCGAACCCACGGAACGGTCTCCCGTTCGCTCAGTTAGCAACCGAGTGCTTTCGGCCTCTCAGCCACGTCTCCGTTGCGGTGTTGCTATATAAAAGAAAAGATGATTTCAACGTCAAAGTTGCTTGTAATCGAATTTCCTCAATTTTACCCACTCGAGAAACCCATGCCGCCCAAAATTGAACCTCATATCGCTGCCCTGCCCGCTACTATTCCGTTTGTCGGGCCAGAAGCCATTGAGCGGGCGTCAGGCAAACTATTTGCAGCCCGCCTCGGTGCCAATGAAGGCAATTTTGGGTGCTCGCCGATGGCCACATACGCCATGGAAAAAGCTGCTCACGATGGCGTGGGTAAATATTGCGATCCGGAATGTTATGATTTGCGGCATGCGCTGGGCGAACATCTGGGTATCGATATGAATAATGTGGTCGCAGGCCCGGGAATTGACGGTATCATGGGCTTAATTGTTCGCCTATTTTCATCAATGGGCGACAAGATCGTCACATCTCTGGGTGGTTATCCGACATTTAATTTTCATGTGGCTGGCTATGGCCGCCAGCTTATCACCGTGCCTTACCGCGACGATCATGAAGATTTATTAGGACTAGCGCAAGCTGCGAGCCGCGAAAACGCAGCGATAGTCTATGTGGCCAATCCGGATAATCCGATGGGCACTTGGTGGCCTGCGCATGAAATTGAGCGATTTTTTGATGCGGTGCCTGATACTACGCTCATCCTACTTGATGAAGCTTACGGCGAAACGGCACCGGCAGGCACCTCGCCCGCTATCGATTTGACGCGCAAAAACGTGCTTCGCACGCGTACTTTTTCTAAAGCCTATGGTTTGGCGGGGCTTCGCTGCGGCTATGCGTTTGGCCATCGTGATTTAATCGCGCCTTTTGAGAAAATACGCGATCATTTCGGCGTCAATATCATGGCACAGATGGCCGCGATTGCCGCAGTCAAAGATCAAGAATGGTTACACAAAGCCGTGGCGCTGAATATGGAAGCACGAACGCGCATATCGCATATTGCTGTCAAGGCTGGTTTCCATCCAATACAATCTGCAACCAATTTTGTGGCGATTGATTGCCTGCGCGATGGCGCTTATGCCTCGGAAATTTTGAATGGCCTGCTGCGCCAAGGTATATTTGTCCGCAAGCCTATGACCGCTGGCCTTGATCGATGTATTCGGGTTAGTGCTGGAAATGCCAAAGAATTGGACGCGTTTGAAGCAGCACTGAGTTTGGCTATTAGAGTGTAAACTGAAGATGACTTCGACGACAAAAAAGACAAGTCACGACCCCATTACTTTAGCGCGGGAAAGTCGGCACACGTTGATTGAGGATGTTTTTGCCATTTCGGTCGGCGTCATTCTTGTTTCGTTTGGCGTTTTTTTGTTTAAGCAGGCGGGCATCGTGCTCGGTGGTATCGCAGGAATTTCTTTGATCGCTAGTTATGTGACGGGCTGGAAGTTTGGACTTTTGTTTTTTGCGATCAATTTGCCGTTTTATTTTTTCGGCTTTGGTAGCATGGGCCTGTCCTATATCATCAAGACATTTTGTGCAGTGGTGGCGATGTCGCTGCTCGTGCCGCTTTTTCCGAGCTATATTGCCATAAGCAGTGTCCACCCGGCGCTGGCTAGCATTGCAGGTGGTGCCATGATTGGGCTTGGTTTGCTGGCGCTGTTTCGCCACGGCGCGGGCTTGGGCGGTATCAATATTTTGGTCTATTGGCTGCAAACCAATCGCAACATGCGTGCCGGCTACGTGCAGCTCGGCATCGACGCGGTCATTTTGATTGCGGCGTCATTTGTCATCACACCGACACAGCTGATTTGGTCCATCGTCGGTGCGCTTATTTTTAACATGATTTTAGGCGTTAATCACAAGCCTGGCCGCTACATGGGCGCAAGCTGATCGCTTTCCGCCTTTGATATTAGTGTGTGGTCATCCATTCACGTGCTGCGCGCAGCGCCGACGCAAGCTCTGGCTTTCGACATATATTCAGAAATCTCTGTGCGCAATTGTGCCGCTTTGCTCGAGCCTTTGATGGCTGCAATGTTCAGCCATTTATGCGCTTGAACAAGATCAACTGGGCAATCTCGGCCGGTGGCTGCAACCAAGCCCATTTCAAACAAGATATCTGCGGCGGCGTTGCCACCTAGTGTTGCAACTTCTGGGTTGTTCATTTCAAATCGTGCCATTTTGTAGTCCCCTGTATATTCTTTTTGTCTGTTTATCTGATGCACCGTTTTGTCAGTGCTGTTGTTTGCTTGACCCCACAATGGCGGTTATTTTTGAATACCTCGCTAAAAAGCGTCGTTAATTTTGCGAAAACACAGTCAAAAGGCTTTATAAACTTGTCTTATTGTTAATCAGTCAAACTATTGATATAAAACAACAAATTAGTAAATTCGTCACTTGTAAACTATATGAAAAGCAACCATCTGTTCACCTTGAATTCGTAAGATGAAAAAAATACAGGGTAAATTTGAAAAGAATTTTAGGAAAAAGCGCTCGATTTCCACATGTTTTTTAAAATGCAACAGCCCCAGCGCGCTATCAGGTGTAAAAAAACGTTTACTTTTACGTTTGCGTCAATATGCTAGATCAAGAATGGGACACATTCGATACAAGGCTTCGAAGGTGAAGCTTTTCTGGGAGGATTTCTATGAGAACGACTATTTTAGCTGCTTTTGCAGCATTGGCGATGATGACAAGTTCAGCATTTGCTGCGGACATTGAAGGCAACTGGAAAACGGCGAGCGGTGAGACCGCAGCTATTACTAAATGCGGTAGTGCATTTTGTATTAAGCTTAAAACAGGCAAATATTCAGGCAAGCAAATCGGACAGGTCTCAGGCGCTGGCCCATACAATGGCACGATCACCGATCCAACAGATAATAAAACCTATGCAGGGCGCGCAACGGTTTCAGGCTCATCTATGAAGATGCGAGGCTGCGCGCTTAAAGTATTCTGCAAAACGCAGACGTGGTCTAAGCTATAATTCTTATTCGCTATTTACGATTTGAAGGCGGCATAATTGCCGCCTATCGAAATTGAAGTGGGTCTATGGAGCCTTTTGGCCGAATAAGACGCTTTGCGCTGCCGCATTGTCAGCTATATTCGACTTAACGTCGAACTCCTGCGCCACAGACATGCCGCGCTCAACGGCCGGTCGCGCCAACATGGCATCAAACCATCGCTTGAGGTTCGGAAAATCGCTCAAATCCTGCCCTTGGCGCTCATGGCGCGATATCCAGCCAATGCACGCTATATCAGCGATCGTGAAATCTGGTCCAGCTAGCCATAAGTGATCGGCTAACCGGCGATTCATCACACCATAAAGCCGATTGCATTCATTGGTATATCGCTCAATCGCGTATTGTATCGGCTCTGGCGCATAGATCCGAAAGTGATGCGCTTGGCCTGCCATAGGGCCGAGGCCACCCATTTGCCACATCAACCACTCATCGACGGCAACGCGCGCGCGCTCATTGGTTGGATATAGTTTGCCGGTTTTGCGGCCAAGATACTGCAAAATGGCACCGGACTCAAAAACACTGATTGGCGCACCATCCGGCCCTTCAGGATCGATAATTGCCGGCATCCGGTTATTCGGTGCTATTTTCAAAAAGTCGGGCGCAAACTGATCGCCCTTGCCAATATTGATAAAGTTAACACGATAAGGCAAACCCAGTTCTTCGAGTGCGATGGTGATTTTCCATCCGTTCGGGGTCGGCCAATAATAAAGCTCAATGGGAGCGGTCATGATTTCGTCCTTATTTGAAGCGATATGCGCGCCAGGCACTGGAAAGACACATGAAACAATTTCTCATCGATAAGCGCACCTCTATATTTTAAGCAGTTCTAACGCCAATGCACAAATTGGTGCCTGCGATTTGGAATACGAGAAAGTTAAACGCATTTTAGAAATATCAAAATTTACGGCCGAAGGCATGGCTACCATAGAAACCGCAAAGATTGCTGCGGCGCTTGCTTTAAAGGACGCTGGTGATGATGCTGGCTGCGCCGCTATGTTGGAAGAAATTTTCCCCAAGCTCTGAGTGTTTACACATCTGAACCCAATCTGAACGCCACTATCAGGGTTGGTTCAGCCTTAACATGTGATTGTGCCTTTGACACGAAGGGACAATGACATGATTGCACGCCGTTTTACTATAATATGCCTGATCGCAACTTTGTTTGCATTTGCCATGATTGCGCTGATCAACCAAAGTACGCGCCCTGCCTATTCGCTCATCATCGATCACAGCTTGCCATGCGTTTACGACACGCAAATGCGCTGTGGGCTTTAGGGAGATATGGCCGTGAAAAACCTATACCCCAACAACAAAACAGCACGCCAGCTTTTCCGAGCAATGGTTTTTAGCGCCATTCTTATGGGGCCATTTGCGGGCTTTGCCATCGCCGCCGCCAGCGAAAATGGCCGCGATATGAGCGGTGCCGGGTTTGTGCTTTACATGGCGATGATACGCTAGTCGCCCCCGAAGTTCGTCAATTGACTGTCATCATTCATAGTCTATAAATGGCCATGAAAACAAAACTTAAAAATTCGCCAACGTCGGCAACTCACACCCACTCACCGCAGCCAACACATTTCACCATGCCGCCGCCAGCACCCACAATACGGCAATGCGGCTGAGGCCGCAGAAGCGCTGATCGCGCTTTATGATCGCAACACGCAATTTTTGCGTGATCATTTTTCGAAAGTGATCGCAGGAGAAGCAGCCGACGTGCGCGTGCGCGCGTTTTACCCGTCCTTGGCTGTGCGCTCTGACAGCTATGCAAAAGCTGACTCGCGGCTCTCCTATGGCCATCTTGCCAGCCCAGGGCATTATGCGACCACGATTACGCGGCCTGATTTATTCAAAAATTACCTCACGCAGCAAATCGGCCTGCTTATCAAAAATCACGATGTGGAAATCGAAGTATCCGAAAGCGGCACGCCTATCCCGCTGCACTTTGCGTTTCTCGAAGGCACCTATGTGGATCAATCTGATCCCGATGCGATGGTACGGCCGCTGCGCGATATATTCGATGTGCCCGATTTAAACGTGACCAACGACGACATCGCCAACGGCGATTTTGAGCCGCGCGAAGGCGAGCCCTCCCCGCTTGCGCCATTCACCGCGCAGCGCATTGATTATTCATTGGCGCGGCTTGCGCATTACACTGCCACCAGCCCGGCGCATTTCCAAAACTTTGTGCTTTATACCAACTACCAGTTTTACATGGATGAGTTTTGCGCCTTTGCCCGCGCGCAGATGGCCGATGTCGAAAAACCGCTTACAACGCATTCGTTGAACCCGGCAATGTCATTACGGCTCACGGGGAATCGGCGCCATCATCGGGCGTGGACACCCGGCCGCCTGCCGCAAATGCCCGCCTATCATTTAAAACGCGCAGACGGCAAAGGCATCACCATGGTCAATATCGGGGTTGGGCCATCCAACGCCAAAACGATCACCGACCATGTGGCCGTGCTGCGGCCCGATGCGTGGTTGATGCTCGGCCATTGTGCCGGTTTGCGCAACAGCCAAGCGCTGGGCGATTATGTGCTGGCGCATGCCTATGTGCGCGAAGACAAGGTGCTGGACGAAGACCTGCCGCTCTCGGTGCCGGTGCCGCCGCTGGCCGAAGTGCAAGTGGCGCTGGAGCAAGCCGTCGCCGAGGTCACGGGTCTATCGGGCTATGAACTCAAGCGCATCATGCGCACGGGCACGGTGGCAACGCTTGATAACCGCAACTGGGAACTGCGCGATCAGCGCGGGCCAACAAAGCGCCTGTCACAATCGCGCGCCGTGGCGCTGGACATGGAATCGGCGACTATTGCGGCCAATGGCTTTCGCTTCCGCGTGCCTTACGGAACGTTGCTTTGCGTATCTGACAAGCCGCTGCACGGGGAGTTAAAGCTACCCGGCATGGCGACAGATTTTTACAAGCGCCAAGTCAAACAGCATCTGATCATCGGCATCAAAACGATGGAGGCGCTCGCCAAAATGCCATCGGAGCGGCTGCACTCGCGCAAATTGCGCAGCTTTAACGAGACGGCATTTCAGTAGGGGCGACGGGTAAAATCCCCCTCTGTCCTTTCTGACCATCTGCCGGAAGCCTAGTTCCCCCTCTGTCCCTTCGGGACTGTAGGCCCGAGCCACGGGTCTCGGCCCATCCCTTCGGACCTCCCCGTGAAGGGGGAGGAGTGGAGCGTAGTTTGGACAACATTCTGACATTAATATTTCAAAGGCTGCAAACTTAGCACCATCTCCTCCCCTTGCGGCAGGGTCCGAAGGACGGGCCGTGACCTGTGGCTCGGGCCTTCAGTCACCAAAATGAAAAACGACGCGCATGTGAAAATTAGGCGCCATTCTCCCCCTTGCGGGGAGAGTCAGCTTGGTGACAGACGGGAAACTTTTTGCCAAAATAAGAAATTATAGAAACGCCTTCTTCGCCAATTTGTTGACTTCGCCTTAGCCGCATGTTCCAGCGCGCAGCCATCGCTCATTAATAAATCTCCACCCGCGCGCCGCCACGCGCGCCCACCCGCGCCCCGGGCCGCGCCCGCGGCCCGGAACCCCGCCCCCCCCCCCCCCCCCCCGGCCCGCCCCCCCCCCACCGGCCCCCCCCCGCCCGCGCCCCCCCCCCGCCCCCCCCCCCCCCCCCCGCCCCCCCCCGCCCCCCCGCCCCCCCCCCCGCCCGCCGCCCCCCCCCCCCCCCGCCGCCCCCCGCCCGGCCCCCCGCCCCCCCCCCCCCCCCCTCCCCCCACGCGCGCCCCCCCCCCCCCCCCCCCCCCCCCCACCCCCCCCCCCCCCCCCCCCCCGCGCCCGCCCCCCCCCGCCCCCCCCCCACCACCCCCCCCCACCCCCACACCCCACCCCCCCCCCCCCCCCCCCCCACCCCACACCACCGCCCACCCCCCCCGCCCCAGCCGCCGACGCGCCGACACCAACCCCCCCCTACCCCCCCACCGCGCACACGACCACAACCGCCCACAAACCACCCCCTCCCCGCCACGCCCCATGCGCAGCACGCAGACAAGCCCACCACAGCCGCCAGCCGCGCCCAACCCGAGCCCACCCCCCCCCTCCCCCCCCCCCCCCAAACCAAAACACCCCACCCTCTCTCCGGCCCCTCTCCCCCCCCCCCCCCACCCAAACCCGCAGAAACGCAGCCCAAAAAATGCCCAACCGCGGAAAAGCAGCGGAATCAAACAACCCCATGACAAGGAAACGCAGCTCACCACGCGCGCCCCCCCGCGGTCACACAAAACAGCGCGTACCAGCCGACCCCTCTGCATGGTCTTCAAGGAGCAAAGCCCGCCAAACACACGCAAACACAAACACAACCGCAAAAATTCAGCGCCCTACCCCCCTCAAATCACTACCCACCATTTCCAAACGCATGCGGCTGACAGATCGTTTCCCCAAAAGCCAGCAAGCACCTCGCAGCCCAATTACCCAGCCCGGGCTCCAGAAGTCAAAGCGAAAACCAAACAAAGAAAACGCGGTTTCGGACCTGAAGCGAAAACGCCCCCAGCCCTACCAAACCGCCCGCTTTTTGTCACAACAAAACGCCCCACAGAAAAGCGAAAAACCGACTGTCTTTTATCTTGGGGCTTCTTTTCTTCAGCGCACCCGCGCTACCGAAGCGAAAAACCATTTAGGGCGCCGCGCCTTTTCACCAGCGCACGCAAACCACACGGTTCGCGCGAGCACTCGTCCAGCTAAACTCAGCTACCCCCCCCCCAAACACCACGCATCTTGCCAGCGCAGAAGCCAAAAGGCGAAAGCAGCCCCCACTGTCATTCTACCTCTCCCCCAGCCCTCTGTCGCCGCCAGCGGCATCTCCCCCAGGGGGATGGCGCCCAGTGTCAGAAAATTAAGCGCGTTACATATTGGGATAAACCGGCCCCTCGCCGCCTTGCGGCACAGTCCAGTGATGTTCTGGTTGGGGTCTTTGATGTCGCAGGTTTTGCAATGCACGCAGTTCTGCGCGTTGATCTGAAAGCGCACGTCCGTTGACGCTTTGTAATCATAGGGCGCGGTGATGGTGTTGCCTGCCCCGTCCACCCATTCGTAAACACCTGCCGGGCAATAGCGCGATGAAAGACCTGCAAATTCAGCAAATTCCGACGTTTTTTGAAGATTTTGATTCAGCACCTTTAAGTGCACCGGCTGGTTTTCTTCGTGGTTTGTGTTGGACAAAAACACCGACGACAGGCGGTCAAATGTCAAAATACCATCGGGTTTTGGATAGGCGATTGGCTTGTGCTTCGACGCGGGCTGAACAGACGCCGCATCGGTTTTGCCGTGTTTCAATGTGCCAAGCGGCGACCAGCCGCCCGTGAGCTGATTGATCCACATGTCAATGCCGCCAATGCCAACGCCCAGCGCCGTACCAAAGCGCGACCACAACGGCTTGACATTGCGCACGCGTTTCAGATCAAGGCCGATTTCGCTGGCGCGCCACGCATCTTCATAGGTCACCAGCGCCTCATCATTGCGCTTGCCAGCGGCGATGGCCTCTGCGGTTTTTTGCGCCGCTAAAATGCCCGACAGCACCGCGTTATGCGACCCTTTTATGCGCGGCACATTGACAAAGCCCGCCGAGCAACCAATGAGCGCACCGCCCGGAAACGATACTTTCGGCACTGATTGCCAGCCGCCTTCCGTGATCGCGCGCGCGCCGTAAGAAATGCGTTTTGCCCCTTCAAATGTCGGCGCAATGGAAGGATGCGTTTTAAAGCGCTGAAACTCTTCAAAGGGCGACAGATAGGGATTTTTGTAATTCAGATGCAGCACGAAGCCGACTGCCACCTGATTGTCTTCGAGGTGATATAAAAACGAGCCGCCGCCCGTCTTCATATCCAGCGGCCAACCAAATGAGTGCTGAACAAGGCCCGCCTTATGCTTGGCGGGATCGATCTGCCAAAGCTCTTTGATGCCGATACCGAACTTGCCCGGTTCGCAATTTTTATCGAGCTCAAATTTGCTGATTATTTGTTTGGCGATGGAACCGCGCACGCCTTCGGCGATGAGCACATATTTGCCGTGCAGCTCCATGCCGCGCGCAAACATCGGGCCGGCCGTACCATCTTTTTGCACGCCCATGTCGCCAGTCGCGACGCCCTTCATCGCGCCATTGTCATCAAAAATAATTTCGGCGGCGGCAAAGCCGGGGTAAATTTCTACGCCAAGCGCCTCGGCGCGGCTGGCGAGCCACCGCGTCATGTTGCCCAAAGACACGATGAAATTGCCGTGGTTGCTCATCAGCGGCGGCATGACAAAGTTTGGCAGACGGATGCCGCCGGCTGGCCCAAGAAATAAAAACTGGTCTTGGCTGACCGGCGTTTTCATCGGATGGCTTGCATCTTCGCGCCAATCAGGAAGCAATTGATTAAGGCCTATTGGGTCGACGACTGCGCCAGATAAAATATGCGCGCCGACTTCCGCGCCCTTTTCCAGCACCACCACGGACAGGTTTTCATCAAGCTGTTTGAGCTTGATCGCAGCGGCCAAACCAGCAGGCCCTGCACCGACGATTACGACATCAAATTCCATGCTCTCGCGCGGTTCGCTCATTTGGTTGTCGCTCATGGTTAGTCTCCGAAATATCGTCGCGCGCGCGGTGCCGCTCATCTTGATTGTTTAAGTGTCGCCAACTTTGCGCCAAACGCGGAAAGCTTCAAGTGGCGAAATGGCACAGCACTCGATGATACCAAGCTTTTCGGTTATAAAAACTTTGACGTTTACGTCAATAGAAAGCAACTCGCTTTTAATTTGGCCAAGGCAATCTTTCGCCGTTAGCTCTGTTCTCCCGATCCGATAAATACTGCTTTAATTAAATCAAGAGAATGAAGTTTCGGCAATCGGCGATGAAGTTATTTGTTCCATGGCGTTTTGCGAACGATTTGTTAAATTGACCATTCGATCCAAGAAATTTACCCGTAAATAAGAGAAAAAAGGTTACCACGATGTTGCATGGCTATTTCAATAAGTCTGGTCTTTTGCAACGCATGCACGATGGTGAAATCAACTTAAGTGATGCGATCTGGATCGATTTGATTAGTCCCGATTTGGAAGAAGAAAAACGCGTTGAAGAGCAGGTTAATGGTGCGGTGTACCAACGAAGAAAGACGAAAGGAGAAATGAGATTTCCTCCATCCCCTACAATGAAAACGGGGCAGCTTTTATGACTGCTATTTTGCCGTCTCACACCGATGGTGATGATCCGCAGATGCACCCCGTAACATTTGTTCTGACCGACAAGAAGCTGGTGACGATACGATACAGCGAACCGCGCGCTTTTACACATTTCCGCAGCGTGCTAATAAAGTTGTGATGATTGACCATACAAGCGAAAGCATACTCGTGGCTTTACTGGAGGCCATTATTGACCGCCAAGCCGATATCTTAGAGCGGGTCGGAGGGATATCGATGGAATCTCCCGCGATATTTTCACAAAGAAGGGCGCAAAACCGACACGCAGCCAAGATTTTCAATCGAGACTTGAGTCAATTGGGCGAAAAGGTGACCTAACATCCAACATTCGCGATAGCCTTGTGACCTTGGAACGCCTTGTTGGATTTTTGGCTCATGCCGCATTGATACGCAAAAGCCCCAAAGAGATCCGTGAGCGGATAAAAACAATCTCGCGCGACGTTGCTTCATTAGCCGATCACGCAGGTTTTTTCTCGCAAAAAATTACATTTTTACTCGATGCAACTTTGGGCATGATCAGCATTGAACAGAATTCAATTATCAAAATATTCTCTGTCGCCGCCGTTGTATTTTTGCCGCCTACTTTAATCGCCTCCATTTATGGCATGAATTTTAATTTTATGCCCGAGTTAGCGTGGCTGTGGGGCTATCCATTTGCCATAAGTGTAATGATTATTTCCGCTATTGTGCCACTGGCGTACTTTAAGCATCGCGGCTGGCTTTAAAAGCCAATCCCTCCAAACCTCAATCACCGTGCTGCCCGTCGTTTCGCGGGCTTCGAGCGCACCTATGCGCCGCCGCAATATCATCCAGCTTAAAGCGTTGGTTGATCTCGATTTTCACATCGCCTGACAGCACTTTTTCAAACAGATGCTTTGCCATTTTCTGGCAACGTTTATGGTCGCCAATGTGCGTGAAAAGCGTTTGACGCGTTATCTTTAGAGAGCCTTTGGCCGCCAGAATATTGATGTCAAATGGCGGCACTTTGCCCGACGCATTGCCGAACGAAAGCATCATGCCAAAGGGGGCTATGCAGTCGAGCGAGCCTTCAAATGTGTCTTTGCCAACGCCGTCCATAACGACGGACACTTTTTTGCCGCCAGTAATTTCGGCAACTCGGCTCACAAAATTTTCAGTTTTGTAGTTGATCGTATGGGCTGCGCCATTGGCTTTGGCGAGCGCGCATTTCTCGTCGGTTCCCGCAGTACCGATCAAATTGATGCCTTCAGACTTTGCCCATTGGCATGCGAGCAAGCCAACACCGCCAGCGGCAGCGTGAAACAGCACCCAGTCGCCTTTTTTGATCGGCGTGGTGCGATGAAACAAATATTCTACCGTGAGCCCCTTGAGCATCATGGCCGCACCTTGCTCAAAGCTGATGCCATCAGGCAATGGGCAGACTTGAGCGGCTGGCATAACACGGCTTTCGCAGTAAGAGCCGGGCGGCGCTGATGCATAGGCTGCGCGATCACCGACTTTAAGGTGCTTTACGCCCTCGCCTACCGCTTCAATGATGCCTGCGCCCTTCCATCCCCAGTGCATGGGGCAAAGCCAGCGGATAAAGGCCCGTGCGTTGATAGACATCGATGTAGTTGAGGCCGATGGCCTTGTGCGCGATTTGGATCTCGCCAGCCTTTGGAGCGCCCACTTCGCGCTCAACCAGCTTCATGTTGTCCGCGCCGCCAAATGCTTCAATGATGATCGTTTTTGCCATGGTGTTCAGTTCCTCCTATTTTCAACATCGGTAAACGAGAGCACTCAGAAAGCAAGGCAGCACTGGCAAGTTTTGTCCAAGTGTGAGACAAGCAGCCATGAACGATGAAACAGAAATGTCGCGCGAGCAAATATCGTCGCTTTTGCGCTTTTATGCGGAAAGCGGTTTGGACTTTCCCGTGGGCGACGCACCCGTGGATCGTTTTTCGGTAGCGCCAGATGTTCAACCGGCATCGCAATCTGTTGAGAGCCAAAAAATGAGTTCCATCGGCGCAACCGATCCCCATGCGCCAGCGGACATTGAAATGGATCCTCGCAAGCGGTTGGCGGATGCGGCGAGGCCCATTGCACTTCTGCGACGACTTCTGCCATGACCTTGCCCACAGATGATGTCATTGCACAGGCGGTAGCGGTGGCCGATGCAGCGATGGATTTTGACGCGCTCAAAACAGCCGTAGAGCGATTTGATGGCTGTAATCTGAAACGCAGTGCGCGCGCTACGATATTTGAAAGCGGCAAGCGTGGCGCAGACGTCATGGTGATCGGCAGCGCACCGTCGCGGGATGACGATACATCCGGTGTTGCTTTTTCTGGAGCCGAAGGGCTGATGCTGGAGAAAATGTTTGCCGCAATTGGTCTGTCGCGTCACGACGACATTTATGCAAGCTTTTGTGTGCCATGGAGTCCGCCGGGGGGTCTGCACCAACACAATTGCACCTAGATATCTGCGCTCCATTTTTGGCAAAACAAATTAGGCTTTGCGCACCGAAAATCGTCATTTTACTCGGCAACACCGCTGCGCGCCATGTCATGCAATCGCGGCAAACCATCACGCAAGTGCGCGGCAAGTGGACTAAATTGCCTGATTTTGGGATCGAGGCCATTGCGATTTTTGAACCCGCGATGCTTTTAAGCCAGCCGCAAATGAAACGCACTGCATGGATGGATTTGCTGGCAATTAATGCAAAATTGGGCGATATCTGATTTGCGACGCTTAAAGAGCCCTAAAGTCGTAACCGTTAAATCTCATAGCTGACAAACGGCGCATAGACAGTTTTTAGCGCTCATCTTTTTTGAAACGGCTGGTTTTATGTTTGCACAACTTCGCCCTGTCTCTAGCTTGTTGGTTTCAAGTTTGTTTTTGTTTATCGGTGGTGGGTTGACCGGTATTTTGCTGCCATTGCGCGCTGGGCTTGAAGGTTGGTCACCTTTGACCATCGGTTTAATGGGCTCGTTCTACGCCGCAGCCTTTTTGGCTGGATGCTTTTTAATGCCGAAATTAATCCGGCGCATCGGACATATCAGGGTTATTGCGGTAACTGCGACGTTGATTTCGATGTCTGTGTTGGCGCATTCAGTGTTTGTGAATATTCCGGCTTGGTTTTTGTTTCGCGGGATCGCCGGTTTCGCGCTTGCCGGTGCCTACACGGTCCTCGAAAGTTGGTTTAACGAAGAGGCAACCAACGAAAGCCGCGGAACCGTTTTTTCCGCTTACATGCTGTCAAATAGTATTGGGCTGATGATGGGGCAATTTTTACTTGTTACGGCTGACCCAGCGCTTACGACCCTCTTTATTTTTTCCGCCATAGCTTATGGCGCTGCCGTTTTACCAATCAGTGTAATGGTTTCCAGTTCACCACAACCACCGACTGAAACAAAAATTGATTTAAAGAAGCTGTTCAACACATCGCCCGTCGCAACCGTTGGCGCATTTATTACGGGGATTACCTTCGGCGCGTGGAATATTCACACGCCGGTCTATGGTTCACTTATTGGGCTAAGTGATGCGGCGATAGCATCGCTTTTGATGGCCACAATGCTAGGAGGCATGATATTCCAATTTCCGCTCGGCCGTATTTCGGATAAAATTGATCGGCGGTATGTAATGTTATTTGCCACCTGTGCCGGGCTCACGGCTTCCATCTTTTTTACTTTTCTGGAACCGCGAAGCACAGTTGTTCTATTTGGTTTAATGTTCGTCTTCGGCGCTGTTTTGTTACCTCTCTATTCGCTTGCGGTCGCTCATGCCAATGACCACGCTGCGGAGGGTGAATTCGTTGAGACATCATCGGGACTATTAATCGTTTATGCGGTTGGCACGATGGTAGGGCCATTTGTTGCAGGTTTTCTTGATGGATATGGCAGGCAGTCGCGGCTTGTTTATTACAATGATCATCGCCTATGTGTGTCAGGCGCTGTACACCGCATACCGAATTACGCAGACCGATGCAGTGCCAAAAGAACTGCGCAACAATTTTGTCTCCACGCCGATTGGTCGAAGCCAAACGCCTGAGATCTTTCAGCTTGATCCGCGCTCTGATGAAAATCTATAAGTCCTTAAGACAGATTTAATTTATTTGCAGTTGGGAAATTTATGCGCACGCAAACTGGAACGATAGTTCGTCTCGAAGATTACAAACCGAGTGACTATACAGTCGATCGTGTTCATCTGGACTTCAACCTTTCGCCCACAGATACAATTGTAACATCGGTAATGGTTTTACGGCGTGCGACGGATGCTGCACCCGATGCTCCGCTTTGTTTAGATGGTGACGAATTAAATTTGATATCTTTGAGCATAGATGGCGTGATGGCTGATGGCGAAATATACACCGTCCATGAAACAGGGCTCAAAATTCACGCAGTACCAAAAGCTGATATTTTCGAACTCAAAATTGTCACTAAGCTCAATCCGACTACCAACAAAAAACTTATGGGCCTTTACCGCACGTCGGGGAACTATTGCACCCAATGTGAAGCGGAAGGTTTTCGGCGCATCACCTATTACCTTGATCGCCCAGATATTTTATCAGTTTTTACGGTAAGACTTGAAGCGGACAAAAGTGAAGTTCCGTTGCTTCTATCAAATGGTAATTGCACCGAAAAAGGCGAAATCGAAGACGGGCGACACTTTGCTGTCTGGCATGACCCCCACCCTAAACCGTGTTATCTGTTCGCGCTTTTCGCTGGCGATCTGGGTGTATTGCGTGATCGGTTCATCACAAAATCAGGCCGTGATGTTGCGCTCGAAATTTATGTCGAACACGGGAAAGAGGGTCGTGCAGCCTATGCAATGGACGCGCTTATTCGCTCCATGAAATGGGATGAGGATGTTTATGGCTGCGAATACGATCTTGATGTGTTCATGATCGTGGCCGTGTCCGACTTCAACATGGGCGCAATGGAAAATAAGGGCCTCAATATTTTCAACGACAAATATGTTTTGGCAGATCAGCAAACAGCGACGGATCAGGACTATGCCAATATCGAAGCTATCATCGCGCACGAATATTTCCACAATTGGACTGGCAACCGCATCACCTGTCGGGACTGGTTTCAGCTTTGTCTAAAAGAAGGTTTGACCGTTTTCCGCGATCATTCTTTTTCGGCGGACCAACGCTCTGCACCTGTCAAAAGAATCGCTGAAGTGCGCGCACTGAGAGCGCATCAGTTTCCTGAAGATAATGGGCCATTATCTCACCCAGTTCGGCCACGCCTCTATTCAGAAATCAACAATTTTTACACATCGACAGTTTATGAAAAAGGTTCTGAGCTTATTCGTATGCTTAAGATCATTGTTGGCGATAATGGTTTTAAGAAAGGTATGGATCTCTACTTTGAAAGACATGACGGCCAGGCGGCAACCATAGAACAATTTATCATGTCTTTCGAGGACGCAACGAACGTGGATTTGACACAGTTTGCGCTGTGGTATGATCAACCTGGAACGCCGAACCTTTCCGTTGAATGTGATTATAATCATTCGGGAAGCCGTTTTACTGTCAAAATCACACAATCGCAGAAATCGCCGACAATTGATCAAGCGACAAAACCTTTGCATATCCCCGTAGAATTTGGGCTGGTTGGCCGTGATGGAAAGGACCTTAGCTATGCATCGGTGAGCGGCGGTATGGTTGCGGATGATATTATTCATCTACGCGACCGTGTGCACGAGATTGTTTTTCACGGCGTCAGCGAAAAACCAACTCTTTCCTTTTTGCGTGGCTTTTCGGCTCCTGTAACGGTGATGCCTCCTCGCCCCGAGAATGATTTGGAGTTTTTAGCGCGATATGACAGCGATGATTTTGGTCGTTGGGAGGCTCTGTCCAGTCTGCTTTTGATAGAAATGCAAACACAGACAGTAAATATTATTGCGGGAAAATATGACGCAAACGTCTTCTACTGCTACCGTTGATATTATTAGGGAAATTATCAGCAACGATGCACTTGAACCGGGATATCGAGCGCTATGCCTCGCGATTCCGAGCGAAGCGGACATCGCGCGTGAAATTGGCACCGATATTGACCCTGACGCTATTCATAAAGCGCGTAATATTTTTCTGGACGCGGTAGCAAACGGTTGCCGTGGTGAGTTTTCAAACCTATGCGCTTCAATGAAGACGATTGGTCCTTTTTCGCCCGATGCACACTCCGCTGGTCGCCGTGCCTTGCATAATGCAGCACTAAGCTTTCTATGCAGAGCAGATGGCGATATAGCAGCAGCGGCTGATTTATTCACAACAGCAGACAATTTGACCGACCGCGCTGACGCTTTGAATATCTTGGTGCAGCTTTCGCCCAAGAGCGACACGACGGCAAACGCACTGTCACAATTTAAGAATATGTTCGCCGATGATCCAATTGTGCTCGATAAATGGTTCAGCATTCAAGCCTTGGTACCAGGCGAAACGACGCTTGCGCGGGTTATTCAACTCACAAGGGACGAAAAATTCTCATTCGAAAACCCTAATCGTGTGCGCGCACTCATCGGAACATTCACTGCCGGCAACGCCACTGGTTTTAATCGTGAAGATGGTGAAGGATACCAATTCCTATGTGGTGTTATAGAAAAAATTGATGGTATCAATCCGCAGGTCGCAGCCCGCTTGATGACCGCTATGCGATCATGGCGATTGCTGGAGCCCAAACGAAAGGCAAAAGCGCTCGATGCACTTAGTACGCTGGCGAGAAAAGACGCCATTTCCCGGGACGTTCGAGATATTTTAGAGCGGACCATGGCATAATACTAAACTTTGAACCGCTGCTCCTAACATTAATAAACGAAACGTTAAAAATACTGTCTCCGAGGGGTAGACACAGCGAATCAGTTTTGATTCATTAGCTATGATTCGTCGTGTGGCGTTTGGGCGGAAAAGTACTCTAGAATATCAGTTAATGTGGCTTTGGGGGCTGCGTTTTAACGCGCTGAATAAGTGCGAGGGAATTACTTTGTCTTTTGCAGATTTAGGCAAAACAGTTTCGACCGGCCTTGTGGGGCATGCGCGGTTTCTCGCAGGGCCTGCCGCAGGTTCATTAGCTACAATTGAACCGATCTTAAAGCGGTCTATCCCCATTCTGATTATGGTATTTCTGTGCACGATATTTACCGCTCGTGGTTTTGCGTTGATGGCCGATCGCCAACAAGTCGAGCAGTCAGGCAAAATGTTCATCGCTCTTTTGGCTTCGACCGCAAAAAGCGCGATTATGGATGCACAGCAAACTGGTTTTGGGCCAAAATCAGGTGCTGAATTCGAGCAGGTTTTGTTCCGCACACTGCCCAACGAGGCAACTCTCGATAGGCGAATGGTTTTGGTCGCAGACAGAGATGGCAAAATAATCGGAACGCTGGGCGGCGATCAGGATACGCTTGGCAAAAATATAAATATGATGTGGCAGGGAGCGCAGGCACTCACACTATTTGGGCTTGATGCAGGTGTAGAAAAACTGACTTTTAATGAAGTGCCGCATTTAGCCAGCGTCGCCCTGATCGGTGCCGATGGCACGATGGTTGCAGTTTTACAAAGTGAGGCGGGTTTATTTGCTGCGTGGCAGCAGCGTGTCGCTCAAACTGTGACCGTCTTTGCATTAACAGCTACCCTGCTGATTGTTCTGCTGTATGCATATTTTGGACAAATCGCCCAACGCAAACATTCTGAGCAGCTTTATTGCGAAGCATTGCGCCGCGTTGAAACCGCGCTGCAACGGGGTCATTGCGGGCTATGGGATTGGAATTTGGCGCAAGGTCGTCTATTTTGGTCACAGTCGATGTTTGAAATGCTGGGCTACGAGCCCATCGATGATGTCATTTCATTCAATGAAATTTCACTGCTCGTGCACCCCGATGATATCGATTTATTTGAACTGGCCAATAAAGCGGGATCACAAGAAATTGCCGGCGTTGACGAGACAATTCGTATGCGCCATGCGCTTGGACACTATATCCGTTTGCGATTGCGCACCGAAGTCGTTGAGCGTCCAGTCATTGGAAATCACTTGATCGGGATCGCGGTCGATGTTTCAGAGCAGTATTTGTTGGCTGAAAAAAGCGCTGTTGCCAGCGAGCATTTACAAGCAGCCATTGAAAGTACATCGGAAGCATTCGTACTATGGGATGCTGATGACCGACTTGTCCTCAGTAATAGAAAATACTCAGAATATTCCGGTGTTCCTGAAAATATGCTCGTACCGGGCTTAAAAAGAACAGATATCAGGGCCGTAAGTGCAAAACCGCTTATTGATAGGCGCATTCCAAATGATGAGGCTGGTGGAAAAGCCCAGAGTTTCGAACGGCAGATTGCAGATGGCCGCTGGCTTCAAATCAATGAGCGACCAACGCAGGCTGGAGGTCTAATTTCGGTGAGCACTGATATCACCCAGCTTAAATTACAAGAGGAGCGACTTATTGAAGGCGAACGCCGTTTAATGCAATCGATTGAAGAGGTAACAACAGAGCGCACAATATCCCAACTTAAGGCAAAAGAACTCGCTGAACTTAACCAAAAATATCTAACGGCAAAAGAAAAAGCCGAGGCTGCTTATCAAGTGAAAACTGAGTTTTTGGCCAATGTTAGCCATGAATTGCGCACGCCACTTAACGCGATTATCGGCTTCTCAGATATCATGAAAATAGGGATGTTTGGTCCGTTGGGATCAGAACGCTATGATGAGTATGCAACTGATATACAAACCAGCGGTACATTTCTGCTGGGCGTTATCAATGATATTCTGGAGATGTCCAAGATTGAAGCGGGCCGCATGGTGCTTGAAAAGGAGTTAATGGACCTTCAGCCGTTGGTAGAAGAGACCGTTCATATGTTATCTCTTCAAGCTAAACAGAAAAACATTGCTGTCGAAGAAAATGTAGCAAAGTCTCTTTCAATAAATGCAGACCGCCGAGCTATTAAGCAAATTCTGATCAACCTGATTTCGAATGCCGTTAAATTTACGCCGGACGGTGGCCGGATAAGGATACGCGCGAAAGCCGTATCAAATGCCCTTGTAATCACCATTGAGGACACAGGGTGTGGCATACCTGCAGAAGCACTCAACCGGATTGGCAAGCCTTTTGAACAAGTCCAGAACCAGTTTTCAAAAAATCACACCGGTTCTGGACTAGGATTAGCAATCTCAAAATCTCTTGCTGAATTGCATGGTGGCGCAATGACCATAAAGTCGAAGGTTGGCAAGGGAACTATTGTTTCCCTGCGCATACCACGATCGATTTGTTCTCAACTTCACGAAGGTTCTCGAGCAAACTAGTGCGTTTCACGTTTAACTTGAAACATCAGATATCACCCACCGCGTTGAATTCTTTGATTTCAGGCAGCGTTTGATGATTCAGGGTTAACGCGTAACGCTTTAGCGAAATGATTTATTATTTATTTTCGCTTCCCGCCGCCTCTGTGGCCCGCAAAGCGCTGTGACATTTCATCTTTTGATAAAATACCATCGTCGTTAATATCCGCGAGTGCAAACATTTTTTTCTGGCGATTTTCGAGTTCCACCTTTGTGACTTCGTTATTTTGATCGATGTCAAAACGCATTGTAACGCGTTGGATCATCCGCTTTTCGCGGCGACTGTCGGCAAATTTATCACCTTCGTTTTGAGAAATTATGCCGTCTTTGTTTTCGTCAACTTGGTCGAACCGATCTACTAACGGTCTTTGAAATTCGATAAAGTCTATTTTCCCATCCGTATTAGCATCTAGCTTTTCGAACTTCGGCATATTGCCCCTGCGATCACCTCGCTCATGGGCGAATGTTGCACCAATTGAACCTAAAACTACAGCCGTCCCAACAACAGCGAAGATCATATTTTTTACAGCAGGCATATCTTTTCCTTTTTGGTTTAGAATTCAGAAACGCTGCAATGCTTTGCAACTACGTTCTCAGAATTCGGTCAAAAATCTCACCAACAATCTTTTGTCTTTCTGCCAATTCTGCTTCCAGCTGGGCAATATCTGGCAAGCCGTCGCCGCACATAAGTGCTCGATAAGTCCCTTTGGTGCTTCACCGGGCACAAACGATTTAGACGAGCATAGTTTGATCAATTGATCGATTATCGTAAAAAAGTTTAAGGTGTCTATGAGATCTTGTTTGTCTTCTTTGCTGGCGATAGTCTCGTCAACAGCACTTAAAATATCGAACGCATGGCGAAATTTCAAATTACTGTTTCGTAATTCTGGCTTACAATTTGGTAAGACGGTCAGCATCCACCATTGAGCAATAAACTCAATATCGATGATACCACCACGCGACATTTTCAAATTCCAGGGAGATGATGCCGGCTTTTCAGCCATCAGTCTCTGACGCATATCGACGATATCAAAACGGGTTTTCTCATTATCCCGCGCCATGCATAGGATGTGCTTGCGTTCAGTATTTATCTTTTCGTTTAATTCGGGGTCACCGCAGACGACCCGCGCGCGCGTAAGCGCCATGTGTTCCCAAGTCCAGGCTTCATATCGTTGATACTTAGAAAAAGCTGAAAATGATGTGGCTAAAGGGCCCTTATTGCCAGAAGGCCGCAGACGAAAATCGACTTCATACAGCACGCCTTCTGAAGTGGGAGCGGAAAGAGCAGCGATCAACCGCTGGGTTACTCTTGCAAAATACTGGGATGCAGCAAGTGGCTTTGCACCATCACTCAAATTGTCGTCATTTACTCCATCATAGATGAGCAGCAAATCAACATCGCTTCCAGCTGTCATCTCTTGACTGCCGAGCTTGCCCATCGCGACTAGGCTCCACTGTGCCCCTTCTAAAACCCCATGTTTTTGCACCACTTCGTTTTGCGCTAATTTGACGGTTTGCAACAGAATGCTATCGGCGAGATCTGACAGAGCTTTTCCACTGGTTCGCGCGTCAACGGAACCAGTTAAAAATCTTACCCCAATTAAAAACCTCTGCTCCGCTGCAAAAATACGCAAACGGTCGAGGGTATCTTCATATCCATTGGCGACTTCAAGAAAATCAGCCAATCGAAGCTGGATATCTTGTTTTGTCGGCAGCACTTCGAAGAACGCAGGCTCCAGCAGACCATCGAATATAAGTGGGCGCTTTGTTATGATATCCGCAAGCCGTGGTGCTGACGATAAGATAGTCGTCAGTAAAGTCAGTAGATGGCGGTTCGAATTAAGCATGGCGAACAGTTGAACGCCGGAAGGCAAACCACCAATAAAGCTGTCAAATCGCAGAAGAGTTTCATCCGCATTTCCGGTCGCTGAAAAGCCCTCTAATAGGCTGGGAACCATTGTAGTAAGTTGTTCTCGTGCCTTCTGGGACTGCAACGCCCGATACCGACCAAAATGCCATGTACGCACAACAGACCAAATGTCTCTCACACGCCTGTAACCAAGTTTCTCTAGGCTATTAAGCGTGTCGGGATCAGGTTCGTCGCCTGTGAAAACCAAATTTCCTGCTTGCGATGTCAGCGTATCTCCGGCCTCGAACAATTCCCCAAAATGGCGCTCCACGCATTGCAAAGTTTCGCGCGTTTTGAGTTTAAATTCATCGAGGTTTTGATAGCCAAGCAGTGCAGCTATCACTGCCAAATCTTCATCAAGTTTTGGCAACTCATGTTTTTGCTCATCATTGACCATCTGAACCGCATGCTCCGCACGGCGCAAAAAATGGTAGGCATTCGTCAATTCTGAGCAAACTTTATCCTCAATCCAGCCTGCCTCTTTCAAGCGGGTCAACATTTCGATTGTCTGACGATGCTGTAACCTTGGTGCGCGACCTCCGGCGATGAGTTGTTGTGTCTGAACAAAAAACTCAATTTCACGGATCCCCCCGCGGCCGAGCTTCAAATTATGGCCGTTCACAGCAATCTTGCCGTGGCCTTTATGAGCGTGGATTTGGCGCTTTATGGACTGAACGTCAGCAATAGCGGCAAAATCAAGATACTTACGCCAAATGAACGGCTTGAGGTCATTTAAAAACCGTACCCCAGCATCAATATCACCCGCGACCGGGCGTGCTTTAATAAAAGCGGCACGCTCCCAGTTCTGGCCCCTGCCCTCATAATAATTAAGTGCTGATTCAACATTGATCGCGAGCGGCGTAGCACCTGGATCCGGACGAAGGCGCAGATCGGTGCGAAATACGTAACCATCCCCTGTGCGCTCCTGCATAATACGCACAAGCCGCCGCACCAAGCGCCCGAGAATTTCCGTCGGATCGCCATTATCCTTATATTTCAAACCGTCTGCCTCGGGTTCGAAATAAATTACAATATCGATGTCGGACGAATAGTTAAGCTCGCATCCACCCATTTTGCCCATGCCAAGCACAGCAATGCCGCATCGAATTTGCGGCGTATTTAGGTCTTTAAGTGTGATTTTTCCCAACTTGTGGAAGTCGATCAACAGCCAACCAAAAGCGATATTGAGTGTCAATTCGGACAGTTTGGTAAGAAATGCCGTGGTTGTGGAAACGTCGTATATCCGTGCCAAATCACCAAGTGCAATCAGCATATGAAATTCTGATTTGAGGCTGCGCAAATGCGCCATAAGCTCCGTTTCGTTTAACGAATAAAAACTCACTTCGGCTGCTTGCGAGAAAGCCATCAAGTGCTGAATTCTATTCGATAGTCCTGTCTCGAAGACCTTTTCCAGCGATGCTACATATTTCAAGATCGCGCTTTTTAAATATGGTGAAAGCGACATAACATTGACGAGAAATTTTGCGACGTCGTCATGTCGCTCAAGGCTGACCAAAAGCTGCGAAGCATCAGCAGCCTGGGCGGCAATTAAAAGCTCATTTTTAGCTACCTCAGCAGCCAAATGATCCAAGTTGTCGATTATTCGATATTTTTCGCCAAACCAAGATTTTGCTGCATCCGCCAATCTAAAAACTCCCCATATCACCGTATGAGTGTGTCTTTATTTCGCAGGAAATGACAATACAACTTCGAGGCCAGGATTAGCTTCATCAAGTGTAATTGTACCTTTGTGAAGTTTCATAATAGCCGCAACAAGGCTGAGGCCTAATCCAGATCCAGCTTCGGACCTGCTCTCATCCAACCGAACAAATCGCTCAAGAACTCGATCGCGCTGCTCTATCGGTATGCCGACCCCGTTGTCTCGAACAATCAACTCGATAAACTTTTCATCTTTGGTCCTACGACCGATCAGCGATATTTTGGGGCCCGATTTGTTGCCATATTTAATCGCGTTATCGATGAGATTAGTAAGTGCTTGGCCGATCAATTCGCGGTTGCCCATAATAGCAAGGTCATCTTCTATCTGGGATGATATCGCGCCGCCGCTGTCCTCTAACACCGGAGCATAGAGCTCGGCCAAATCCAAAACAATTTCGGATAGTGTCACCACATCCGGCACATGCTTGCTATAGCCTGCCTCAACGCGGGAGATGAGCAGCATAGCGTTGAAAATCCGAAGCAGATGATCAGATTCTTCAATCATGTCATTCAAAGCTTGCCGATATTCTTCTTTGGTTTTTCCAGTCCGCAGGGCGGCCTCGGCACGATTACGCAGACGTGTCAGCGGCGTTTTAAGATCATGCGCAATGCTATCTGATACATCGCGCAGCCCGCTGTTAAGCGTTTCTATGCGGCCAAGCATGCCGTTCAAGCTTGCGGACAACCGATCAAATTCGTCATTGGCCGCGGTCACAGGCAATCGTTCACTGAGATCACCACCAACGATGCGCGCACTGGCCGCCGATACACGATCAATCCGTAACAAGGCGTGCCGACCAACAAAAAACCAAATCAGAAACCCACCAATCGCCATAACACCAAGAGCAATTCCTAAGGATCGCCGGATAATGTGTTGGAACCGCTCTGGTTCGCCAAGATCACGGCCAACGAGAATTTTTAAACCATTTGTGAATTGAAAAACCTGACCGATCGCGCGTGGACTGCTGTCATCTTCCAGTCGATCATTGATTTCGCCGATACGGGTGTAGCGAAATGGACGTTGCTGCCACCCCACATTCGCCAAAACCCTTTGATCAAGCTTGGCAACATTTCCGGCCAATGTACGATTTTCTTGGTCGACTACGAGATAAACGAATGCATCTGGCCGCCGCGATCTTCCATCTATGATACGTACTAACCCGCGCAATCCACCACGATTAAACACTCGGTTAAGGTCATCTATTTCAGCGGCAAGCGCCTGCTGAGTTTGGTTGCGCAAAAAACTCGTTGCTAAATTAGTCATATAAAAAACGAGGAACACAGCGCACAAAATAAACAAAACGAAGTATAGCGCTGACAAACGTGCAGCAGTTGTCTTCATCATCAAGCTAAATTGCTGAAACATCAGTCGCGCATCACATATCCAGCACCGCGTATTGTGTGCAGGAGTGGCTTGTCGAACCCGCGCTCAATTTTTCCGCGAAGTCGTGAGATATGCACATCAATTACATTTGTTTGCGGATCAAAATGATAGTCCCAAACATTTTCTAAAAGCATTGTGCGCGTGACAACTTGGCCACCATGGCGCATGAGATATTCAAGCAACCTAAACTCACGTGGCTGTAAAAGGATTGTTTCACCGCCACGTTTCACATCACGCGACAGACGATCAAGTGTTAGATCACCTACTTGATACTGCGCTTGCCCGTCTGGGGCGCCACCCCGTCGAACGAGCGCTTCAAGACGCGCCAATAATTCAGTGAAGGCATAAGGCTTAGTGAGATAATCATCGCCGCCCGCTCGTAGCCCCGTTACGCGGTCATCGACTTCACCGAGTGCGGAAAGTATCAGCACCGGCGTGCGGTCGCCGTTTTCACGCAATTCAGCGATAACCGATAGGCCGTCGCGTTTGGGCATCATGCGATCAACAATCAGCGCATCATAGCCACCGTGATCAGCTAAAGCATAACCGTCAATACCATTATGGGCCATATCCACCGTGTGCCCAGACTCATTGAGCGCATTTTTTAAATATCTTGCCGCTTCGATATCGTCTTCAATAATCAGAAATTTCATGATTTTCGTATACCAACATATATGTAGGCAATAAAGTAAAAATGGCAGCAACGGGCTGAGGGGGAAACCCGTTGCTGCCTTGTCGCAACCGACATCGTTTAATCACCGGCTGTCGGTCGAGGACTCTGTTAGCCGAGCGGAACAGCTATAAAACGGCTGCGGTCAGCATTTTCCAAGCGAAGCAAGGCGGCTTTTCTGCCTTTGGACTTAACATCGGCTAAACGCGATTCGATGTCCGAAGCACTCGAAACTGCCTGATTGTCAACATCACGAACGATATCACCAACACGCAGCCCCGCTTCCTGAGCGTTCGAACCTTGCTCTACGGCTGTCACCTCTAACCCATCACCATTTTCAGCCGGCGCTACGGTGATGCCAAGACCTTCCAGCTGTGTCGGTTCAACGGTTTCGTTGTCTTTTGCCAAGGCCGCCTGTTCGCTCGGAAGTGTACCAAGAATAACAGTCACGTCGCGTGACTTCACCGTTGCGCAGCAGCTTTATTTTAACTTCAGCACCGGGATCTATCCCGGCTATTGTTTTAGACAGTGCCCGTGGATCGCTAATTTTCTCGCCATTTACTTCAGTGATTACATCACCGGCCAAGATTCCAGCTTTTGCCGCTGGAGCGCCCGCTTGGGGGTCTGAAACCAATGCGCCAGAAGTTTCGCTCAAGCCCAGAGATTCAGCGATCTCCGCAGATACCGACTGTATGGCTACACCAAGCCAGCCGCGCTGAACATTCCCGCCGCTCATAAGATCGGCGACGACTTCCTTTGCCAATGAGGCTGGGACAGCAAACGCGATGCCAACATTGCCGCCCGACGGCGAGTAAATCGCTGTGTTAATGCCAACAACCTCACCGTTCAAATTGAACGTTGGTCCACCAGAATTGCCTCGGTTAACGGCTGCATCGATTTGCAGAAAATCATCGTATGGACCTGCGCCAATGTCACGTCCGCGCGCCGACAATATGCCAGCGGTCACTGTCCCGCCCAAACCAAATGGATTTCCCACTGCAACCACCCAATCACCGATATTGACTGCGTTCTCATCAGCAAAATCAACATAGGTGAATTTGCGGTCAGAATCGACCTTTAGTACCGCCAAATCTGTGCGCGAATCTGTTCCGATAAGCTTTGCACCGAGCTCTGTTCCATCATCCATGACGATGGTGAATTCAGTTCCGCCATCAATCACGTGATTATTAGTAACGAGAAATCCATCTTCGGAAATGAAAAAGCCCGAGCCTTGCGATACCGGCCGTGCGCGGTTCATACGATTGTTTCCCTCTTCACCGCGCTGTCTTGGCCTTGGGCGTGCTTCGCCTCCACGGCGTTCAAAGAAACGACGCATTTGCTCATCCATATCGTCACCGCCGTTGGCAGCTGGACGAATATTTGATTTGACTTGAACCGAAACTACTGCAGGTGAAACAGCTTTCACAACAGGCCCAAAACCGGGAATAGCTGGTGCCTCAATGCGTACCGCCTCAGCAAAGGCAGGAGATGCGGACAGCGGTGTCAGGCTGGTAAGGCTTGTGCCTAGGATGGCGAGCGATAGCAGCGTTTTTCCAAATTTGTTTTTAACGTTCAACATTGGGTTCCTCAAAAGCAATAATGAATTTCGATGCTTTTAAGATAGAGCGCATCACATTGCGTCAACATTACCAGATGATGAATTATTGGTAAGTCTACCGCCGGATTTACGCCACAATCCGGCCTGTATTCGACCATACTTGACGGCACTTATGGATTTTTAGTCCGCAAGCCTAGTTTTTACTCATTTAAATCAATCTTTTTAAGCGGCTAGATGCTCTTAATCTATCGCTCAAAATCAGTTTTATCGAGCAGATCAATCAAACGATTTTCTTCGTCCTGAGAAAGTGGCGCGCCTGCACCAATCGTCGAACTGCGCCGGCTATAAACGAAAGCCGCGATACCACCAAGAAGCAAAACCAAGATTGGCGTTCCCCAGAGCAGTAGATTCTGCATCGAGAGTTGCGGACGAAGCAACACAAATTCACCATAACGACCGACAACATATTCCATGACGTCGCTATCGCTGTCGCCCGAAACCAAGCGTTCACGCACGATGACGCGCAAGTCGCGAGCAAGCTCTGCATCTGAATCATCAATTGACTGATTTTGACAAACAAGACACCGCAAATTCGCCGAGATGTCCCGCGCACGCTGTTCCATAATAGGGTCATCGAGAATCTCATCGGGGTTGACCGCCCATGCTGGCGACGAGAACGCTATAAGTAATGCGGTTATCAGCGCAGCGGTTTGCCTCATCATTCGGCAGGTCCTGGGTTCTGCGCCAGCTTTTCAGCGATGGTGCGTTTGCGCCTTGCCGCAACAGGTGCGCCTATGCGCAACCGCCGATCAGAAAGAGAAACTAAGCCTGCGAAAGTCATGAAAACCGTGCCGAATCCAGATCAGCGTGATCATCGGCTTCCACCAAATACGAACCACGATTTTATCTCCGCCTTCGGCTTTATCCCCAAGGGATACATAAAACTGACTAAACACTTGCGTCAGGATGCCCGCTTCGGTTGTTGGCGTATTGCTCGCAGTATAGATCCGCTTTTCGGGGTAGATTTTACCAATTTCCGACCCGTTTTTTGATACGGTAAAAACACCTTGATCGTAGGAGTAGTTCGGCCCCTGCCGCGCATCTAGACCATTAAAAGTCATATCATATCCGGCAAATTGAACGCTCTGGCCTGGTTCCATCAACAACACGGTTTCGTCCTCGAACGTTGTCACCGCAACAATGCCCAGCGTTGTGATGCCAACTCCGGCATGCGCCAGTGCCGTGCCCCAATTTGAACGTGGCAAGCCTTTGAGCCGCGCCCAAGCGACACTTGGCTTTGCTTTTGGCAGCCCTGCCTTCGCCCAAAGGTCAGCGATTGCGCCAAAGATAAGCCAGAATGCTAAAGCGAACGCCAATGATGCCAAAATCGGTGCGCCATACATAAAATACGCAAAGACAAGTGCCACTGCCAGTGAAAGGCCAGCTGCAACCCACAACCTTTCAAACGCGCCATAAAGATTGCCGCGTTTCCAAGCCAAAAACGGGCCAAAAGGTACTGCCATCAATAACGGTATCATCAAGGGTGCGAAGGTCAGATTGAAATAAGGCGCGCCTACTGAAATTTTTTCGCCCGACACAGCCTCAACAAACAATGGATAGAGTGTTCCGACAAAAACGGTTGCAGCTGAGGTCGTTAAAAACAGATTATTGAGAACAAGCGCTCCTTCACGGGAGACAGGGTGAAACATGCCGCCCGCCCGCAGTGTGGATGCGCGTATCGCAAACAGCGTCAATGCGCCGCCAATAAATGCTGCAAGAATTGCTAAAATAAAGAGGCCGCGTGCCGGGTCATTAGCAAAGGAATGTACCGAAGTCAGCACACCGGAACGAACCAAGAAAGTGCCCAGTAGCGAAAAGGAGAATGCCAAAATTGCAAGAAGTATCGTCCAAATTTTAAGGGCCTCACGCTTTTCCATAACCAATGCAGAATGAAGAAGCGCTGTTCCAACCAACCAAGGCATAAACGATGCATTCTCAACCGGATCCCAGAACCACCAGCCACCCCAACCTAATTCATAATAGGCCCAGTAAGAGCCCATCGAAATCCCTGCGGTCAAAAACAGCCAAGCCGTCAGCGTCCAAGGGCGAACCCACCGCGCCCAAGCGGCATCAATGCGGCCCTCGATCAGTGCGGTGATTGCAAATGAAAAACAGATCGAAAAACCGACATAGCCTAAATAAAGTAAAGGCGGATGGATCGCTAAACCAATATCTTGCAAAATGGGATTCAAATCGCGGCCTTCCATCGGCGCAGGCACGAGCCGAATGAAGGGATTGGATGTAAAAAGTAGAAAGGCTGTGAATGCTAGGGTGATTGACCCTTGCGTCGCCAGAACACCTGCTTTTAGCCGTGCCGGCAAGTTGCGTCCAAATACGGCAACAAGCGCGCCAAATAGCGCGAGTGTAAGCACCCAAAGCAGCATCGAACCCTCATGGTTACCCCACACGCCAGTCACCTTGTAAAGTAAGGGTTTTGCAGAATAAGAATTTTCCCAGACATTTTTCACGGAAAAATCCGATGTCACATAGGCAGCGGTAAGTGCAGCGAATGCCAAACTTACTGTTAGAAAAACGGAGACTGTTAGTGTCGGTGCGACAGAAATATAACGCCTGTCGCCGTTATACAAACCTGCATAAGGGATAATGGTTTGTGCAACTGCAAGCACTAGCGATAGTACGAGCGCATAGTGGCCAAGTTCTACAATCATTGCGCTGCTCCATCCTGCCAAAGGCCCTGCTCTTTGAGCGCATCCGCTACCTCTTTGGGCATATATTTTTCATCATGTTTTGCCAGCACCGTATCAGCAACAAAAATACCTTCTTTGGATAAGATACCTTCCGCCACAATGCCCTGACTCTCGCGGAAAAGATCTGGCAAAATACCGGCGTAATAAACTTTGATGCTTTCGTTGGCGTCTTTCACGGCAAAATTTACGCCATTGCCACCGCTGCTATCGACAGACCCCTCCACAACGAGCCCACCTAAACGGATACGACCTAGATCGTTAGATGACAATGCAGCGGCTAAGTCGGTCGGTGTACGGAAGAACGTTACCTGCTCGCTTAACGCGGTCAAAACCAACGCAACCGCTACAGACAAGACACCGAGAGCGCTAAAATTACAATTGAGCGTTTTTGTTTGCGTGTCATTGTATTGCTGTTTCTCCCAGAGCAAGGCCAAGACCTTCTGCAAAACGACGAATATCCATCGCCTCTTCATTTTTCCCAGCAAACGCGTTTATCGCCCTGTTTAATGCGTCCAAAGCCTGCTGTCGTTGATTTAATGTAGCATGCGCGCGGATAAGTCTCTGCCATTCCTCAACTGACCCGCCTTGATCTGCTAAACGCTTTTCTAGACGCTCAACCATACTCACGATCATCACCGTTCGATCTTCGGAAGACATATCGTTTACCTGATC
>JAXHNY010000008.1:0-52118 GCA_034519905.1 Ahrensia sp. | reverse complement strand
CCTAGGGCTTGTTTACATCCTGTCCACTTATTTGAAAGTAGCCTTCAAATGATCGCATAACTGGCGGGCGCTTTCAAATGAGGCTTCCACCCGCCCGCCGAGCATACCGTCACCGATGGCAAATAGGCGCGCATCACGGCTGGCTAAGAATGCTGTCCCAAGCGGTTTATCCACGCGGGCATAACGCCAGCGGTGCGCTTGTGCATATATCGGATTAAGGGTTGTACCTGCCATGCTTTCAAGCGCTGCTTTGATTGCTGCCAGCGCGTCGGTCTGATCCCACACCAAATGCGCGTTACTCCACAGGCCTCCTGCTTGCACACAAAGCATCTCAACACCCGCGCGTTCAGGCTTGGTATTGTTGCGTGCAAGCCAAGCGACAGCATCGCTATCTTCGCCGCGATGAATATCTGGCAACGAACCAACGCGGCTTTCAAACGCGAACATCGCAGTCCAACAAGGCATATAAATAATTGTATTGAGCAACGCGAAAACATCATCAACGGGCGCAAGCAATTCGTGGGCTTGCGGCGACGGAACGGCGACAATGACGCGCTCAAAGCGTTCTGCTTTACCATCTTCATCGACACAATTCACTTCGTCGCCAACGCGGCTGATCTCGGTGATACGCGTGCGCAGTCTCACGTCAATAGCATCAAGCAAAGGCTTGACGAGGGTGCTCATGCCCGGTGTGCCGACATGCCATTCATGGGTTGTGGTTTTGTTTTTGCCATCCGGCTCCCAATAGGCGACCGCACCGACCTTTGATAACCCTGTCATCATCGCGCGAAAAGGCGCACCTTTTGCGGTGATATATTGGGCGCCATGGTCGAATGTGCCAAATTCTGTGCGCCGTGTGGAAAGCCTCCCGCCGGTGCCGCCAGATTTCTCAAACACAACAATCTCATGCCCGGCATCTGCCAATATTCGCGCTGCAGTCGCACCGGCAATACCTGCGCCTATAATTGCAATTTTTTGGCTCATAAATTCTATCGCCTTTAGTTTTGTTCGCTCTAGGTAGGAAGTATTGAACGAACATCAAAGAAAAACGCACAGAAAAATGACCGATCTTCTCACACGCTCCATCGAGTTTTCCCCATTACGCGAAGCTGGATTATCACGATTGGAGGCTTTTGTGCCTTTCGCGGCCAGCAAATATACCAATGAGCGTAACTTTGACTACGGCGCTAACAATCGCTCCAACGTCTCAGCTCTATCGCCGTGGGTGCGTAATCGGTTAATCACTGAAGAAGAAATCTGCGCTCGCGTGATGCGGGATTTTGCTTTTTCGTCGACGGAAAAATTCATTCAAGAAGTATTTTGGCGCACCTATTGGAAAGGCTGGCTGGAGCTGCGCCCATCGGTCTGGCACCATTTCACCAGCAAGCGTGACAATGTGGTTAGCAATCTCAAATATTCCGAATATCAAGCGGCCATTAACGGCACGACAGGCATCGACTGCTTTGACGCGTGGGCGCACGAACTTGTCGAGACCGGCTATCTACACAACCATGCGCGCATGTGGTTTGCATCGATTTGGATTTTTACGCTTAAGTTGGACTGGACCGTTGGCGCCGATTTCTTTTTGCGCCATCTGATGGATGCTGATGCGGCCTCCAACACTTTATCGTGGCGTTGGGTGGCGGGTCTGCAAACAAAAGGCAAAAATTATATCGCTCGTGCTTCAAATATTTCGACTTTCACCAACGGACGTTTTGCGCCCAAGGGTCTTAATGAGAATGCCCACCCGTTGCCGGATGATATATCATTTGACAAGCCAATGATGCCGCCGATGCGCACGACTTTGCCATCGGGCAAAAACGCGATGTTGCTGATCAACGAAGACGATTGCGCACCAGAACAATTATCTTTTCACAGCAACAAAATCACAAATATTGCCACGTGGAATTTAAGTGCCGCGCGTTCGCCATTAGAGCTCGGATCGGTGGCAGCACATTTCACCAGCTCAGCGCTCGCCGATGCGGCAACCCGTGCGTCGGAAAAATTTAATGCGCCAAGCACATCATTTGAGGGCAAACAGGCACTTGATAAGATTGTCAACGCTGCAACCGATGCCAAAGTCGATTGCGTAATAGCGCCCTACACAAACCAAGGCTGGGCGCGCGGACCGATGGATCAGCTGGCCGCGAAACTGCGCAGCAACAATATCGGTTTTTATGAGATCCAGCGCGACTGGGATACACGCGCTTGGCCACACGCCTCAAAAGGATTTTTCGCGTTTAAAGAAAAAATCCCGCAGCTCATGCGTGACGCAGGATTTGACCTACAAAGCAAGCGATAGCCTCTTTATATTTTTCTTGTTTGCTCAGTTTTGCCGCTTTATAAAAAGCCATGGCAAAGGAAACCCTAACAAAAATTGCGATATCCGCGCCGCAGCCGTTGTTGGCGTTGTTGCAAACTGTGGCGCGGCAAGCCCGCACGCACACGGCGCGGCATTTAGCTGATACAGGCCTTTACGCGGGGCAGGAAAATATAATCCAACTGTTGTCAGAGCATGACTGTCTTGACCCCAAGCCAAATTGCACAGGCGCTGAACGTACGTCCACCAACAGTCACAAAATCCATTGCGCGCTTAGTCGAACAAGGTTTTATCGCGCGGGCAAGCGGCCATGCTGATGGCCGGATCGTCCAAGTTCAGCTGACAGAAGCTGGCAACAATATACTCAACGATGCGGCAAAGGCTGTGCGAAAGGCCGACAAACAAGCGCTTAAAGCCCTGGACGATAGGGAGGCAAAGCAGTTGCGCGTTTTGGTTGAAAAATTATCAGACGCGCTGGCAAAACGCGACAGCAAAGCGCTGAAACAAGCGGCAAAAAAAGATGATAATAGTTGAAATAATCGTGCGCAAAATTGCTTCCCTCGCTTAAAAATTCGAGCTAAACAATTTCAATTATTTAATCAGGTGCGATTAAGACGTACTTCACACGGCAATTCGGGGGGATAATCCGTGGTGCAAAAGGTAAAATTATCAAACATTGGCGAAATGCTCGGCGTTTCGACGGCCACGGTATCTCTTGCACTGCGCGACAGTCCGCTTGTAGCCGAGGCCACGCGCGAAAAGGTCAAGGCCCGCGCCATCGAAATGGGCTATATTTACAATCGTCGTGCCGCTAGCCTTCGGACGCAAAAGTCCGGTATTCTCGGGGTGGTGGTACACGATATTATGAACCCGTTTTATGGCGAGATCTTACGGGCCATAGAAATGGAACTCGACCGTTCGCGCCAAACTTTTATTCTATCCAACCATTATGACCGCGTGGAAAAGCAGCGTGATTTTATCGAGACATTGATGCAACTGGGTGCCGACGGGGTTATCATGTCTCCGGCCATCGATACCCCGCCCGAAGATATTGCCCGGATGCAAAAAAACGGTATGCCAGCGGTGTTCATCGCACGCTCTGTGCAAGATGTGGATATGCCGGTTTTTCGCGGAGACGATAAGTTTGGCATAAATCTAGCCACAAATCATCTGATCGCGCTTGGTCATAAACGCATCGCATTTATCGGCGGGACTGACAAAACATCCACTGGCCGCGACCGTTATGAGGGCTATGTGTCTGCCATGCGCAAGGCTGGGTTGGAAACCAAAAACGATTGGCGCATTGAAGGGCCGCGCTCTAAGGCTGCCGGATTTGAAGCCGCTTCCCAATTCCTCACGCTGCAAGACAAGCCAACGGCCGCCGTATGCTGGAATGACCTTGTGGCCATCGGCTTGATGAATGGTATCGCGCGAGCCGGTTTAACACCGGGCGTCGATATTTCCGTCACCGGATATGATGACCTTGAAGAAGCGGCAATTGCAACGCCTGCACTGACCACTGTGCACAACGGTCAGCCAGAGGTTGGACGCCTTGCCGCCCGCGCGTTGCTCGACCGTATTGAAGGCAAGCATACGCCCGATGGGGAACTCACATTGATAAAACCCGAACTTCACATTCGCCAATCGACAGGCAGACCCGTTGCGCGCAGCTAAACACGTAAGGACAAATTAAATGAGCGATCTGAAATCTATAAAAATCCTCGGCAGCACAACCGGCCATGCACCAACACGGGCAAAATTAGCTGAAACCTTTGACGTCATTACCTCTGACTTAGACACGGTGAAGAATTGGCCAATTGAAAAGCGTGCAGAAATTCGAGGTATAGCCTCATTATTTGTGGGCGCAGACAAGGCACTCATCGACGCTTTGCCGAATTTGGAAATCATTTCATCTTTTGGCGTAGGCTATGACCATATCGACGCCAACCATGCGGCGAAGCAAAATGTTATCGTCACACACACACCCGATGTGCTTGATGATGAAGTGGCCGACACGACGATCGGTCTTTTGATAAACACCCTGCGTGAGTTGTACCAAGCAGAAAAATATCTGCGCGACGGACATTGGGAAAAGCAAGGCAGCTATCCGCTCACCAGTCTATCAATGCGCAACCGCAGCGTCGGTATTTTCGGCCTTGGGCGCATCGGTCAGACAATTGCGAAACGTCTGTCAGGCTTTGATGTGCCAATCCATTACCATAGCCGCAATCCGGTTGCAGGCGCGCCATTTACCTATCACCAAACACTTGTTGGCATGGCGCAGGCTGTCGATACGCTGATTGCCATCGTGCCAGGCACGGCGCAAACCCATCACAGCATCAATGCCGATGTGCTAAAAGCGCTCGGTCCGCGCGGCGTACTGATCAATGTGGCGCGCGGCCCCGTTGTCGATGAAGCAGCGCTGATTGAAGCATTGCAAAATAAAACTATCGCAGCGGCAGGTCTTGATGTTTTTGAGCGTGAGCCAAGCGTACCGCAAGCGTTGATCGATATGAAAAACGTATCGCTTTTACCCCATGTGGCTTCTGCCTCTGAAGACACAAGGATGCTGATGGGTAATCTGGTTTATGATAATCTTGTGGCATGGTTTATGGACAAAAAAGTTATCAGCTCAACGCCTGAGACAAAGCATCTGGTAAAGAGCTAAAACATTCGCCGACCTCATGAACGAACTTTCAAATCGTTAAATCAAAACAGGCACATATTAGCGACTTTATTGCGAAGACTTTCCGCTATTGGCCATTCTGGCGCGCAATACGCTCGACTAAGGCCTCATACATTTCGGAAAATTTTTCCTTCGAAGCCATGCCGGAACACGCAATATCCAACTTTTGGTCTGTAGTTTTAATTGTTAAGAAGGCTTGCCCGCTGACGTCTTTTTCAACCAGCTCTGTTATTTCCCCATAGGCGATAGTCACAATTTTTTTTGACGCCAGCGACTTTGGTGCGCTGATCTGGCTATCTCCTAATATAATTTTCTTTGAATCGCGTAGGCTTGCCGAGATGCCAAGACAGCCTGACACCGCAAAACCAGCCGACAACAAACAAAGCACTCCATAAAATATATTCCGCCTCTAATTTATTAAGTTCGAATATTCTGTTGATTGTAAGGCCGACATCATTGGTTATTACTATACTACCGAGGTAAATTGCACAGGCCGTAAAAAAAATCACGACGAGTAACATTTTCCATAGTTTTGGTTTGTAGTCAAAAGTCAGAATATTTAAGTCCATACCTTAATTCCTCAGTTTAAATTCCTTTATCCCGCATTAGCCTTATAATCGCATGACCATAGTGCGATCAGTCAAGATTGCTAAGAAGTGTTCACTTCTGCCATCTAATTATCCGTCGATACCGTATATCGCTTGCTGCACAGCGCCCGCCACCATCAAATAGAGCGACGTCACCATCAGCCCGAAATAGGTGATGATTGGGGCGTCGAAATCGAGCCAAGCAGACCAACCGGCAAAAAATATCCATGCCAAGGCCACTGGCAAAGTGATCTTGCGCCAACGCTTTGTGCGCACGGGATGCACAAATTTTATGGGAATGAACATAGTAATCGCGAGAACCGCGACAATCACTAATGAGACGTAGAAATTCGGCTGTGTTGCAAACAACACCAATACAATCATGTTCCAGCACCCAGGGAACCCCGAAAATGAAAAGTCTTTTGTCTTCATGCGCGTATCGGCAAAATAGAGCGCTGATGCAAATGTGATGATAATAATCGACAGCCAACCTGTCCATCCAGGCAGTAGTCCAGATTTGAACAGCGCATAGGCGGGCACAAAAACATAGGTTAGGTAATCGATAATCAAATCAAGCAGCACGCCGTCAAATTCTGGCGCGTTTTTCTTAATGCCATATTTGCGCGCCAACGGTCCATCGATGCCATCGACAAAGAAGGCGACAACGAGCCACAAAAACATCAGCGCCCATTTTTCTTGGACAGCCGCCAGCATAGCCAGCATCGCAAACACCGCGCCGCTGGCTGTCAAAAAATGAACCGACATGGCTTTAAATCGCATGGTCATAAGTTTGTAATCTTACATGATTGATTATTAAGCAAGTCTGATGGGTTTCAGCACACAGGTTTCCATAGGTAAGCCGCAGTTGGCGGCTTGGCATAAGCCGCTTGACGCACTTTTGGGTTTCATTTAATTTTTCACCATGGATGAACTTTACATATTTGCTGGTGAGGTCGCAATTCTTCCATTGTGGCACCGCTCCTATGTCGTGCGATATTTTTCAAATTCTCGAAAAATTTCCAGTGCACCGAAAAAAAAGAGCGCATTAAGCTTTACGATATACCTATACGACATACTTTTGTCTTCGGGGACACGCCTTCAGTCTTTGAAATTTATATTGTGCAATCAAGTGGTGACTATGGCTGGTCGTTGAATGGTTGCTGCGATCGGCGATTGGACGGCGGCAAAGTATTGTGCGTAAGAGAACGTGCGCGTCTTCGAACAAAGAGCGTGCTGCCAAAAACCCGACTGCATTATATTACTGCACAGTCTTCACGCTCCTCAAACCTTTATACAGCCCGTTAACTACGTTGGCCCTATGGTTTTCTGGGGTTATGAGGGTCTTGTCATGCGGTTTTCTGCAACAAATATTCTAAATGGTGTTGGTGTTGCTGGTGCTATCGCTATGATGGTGTTTGGTGCCTATCAGGCTAATGAATTCACCGCAGGCCGTGACGGTATAGACCGTCTGACCACCGCAAGCGTAAACGTGCATGCTAAAACACAGATCGCTGCACTTGCCGATCAATTTACCGTTATAAGCCACAGGGATAATCGGTCCTGCGTTTTAAAATTGCACCGCGCCATTGGCTATGATGTTCACCGCATTGAGCCGAGCCAAAACTGCGACACTGTGCGTCAAGAGTTTTCACTAGCCCGTGCTTGGCAAGAAAATGCTGCTGGAACGGTTACGATCGCCGACCGAACAGGCAAACGCCTAATGAAATTGGCGCGTGGCGACGGCTTTGCTTGGGACGTGATTGAGCCTGCCAATATGAATATCTCGCTGGATGCGTTTTAGGACGCTGTAATCTACTTTCGCAAAAAAGCCTGTAAGCCTGACCGCGCAAATGGAAAATTTTAGCACTTTTTTCTCACGTAGGATTTGACGTCAGATCATCTCGGCGGTTGTACCGATAAGGTCAAGAATTGTTTGCCGACATTACCAAATACATCGCTCCAACAAAAAACCCGCCGTTTCAATTTAGAAACGGCGGGTTCAAAGTTCAAAAAAGTCAGACTACTTGTCTTTGTTGTTTTTCATGGCTGCGCCAAGAATATCACCCAACGATGCACCGGAATCAGAAGATCCAAATTGTGCAACGGCCTCTTGTTCATCGGCAATTTCGAGTGCCTTAATCGACACGGAAACCTTGTTGTCTTTCTTGATATATTGCGTCACACGCGCATCCACGCGCTGACCAACCGAGAAACGCTCTGGGCGCTGCTCATCACGGTCACGCGAAAGATCGTTGCGGCGAATGAAAGCTTGTCATATTGTGATCAACGAGCTTCACTTCAACACCGCCATCGTTCACGGCTGTCACTTCGCACGTTACGACAGCGTTTTTGCGCAAACCGCTTTCTTGGCTCGTTGACGCATTAGCGGATGACTTTGATGATGATGATGATGACGCTGCGCTGCCGCCTGCAGGGCCTTCGCCTGAAAGCTGCTTGATGCCAAGCGAAATCCGCTCTTTCTCGATATCAACATCAAGCACAATGGCTTTAACCATTTCGCCCTTTGTGAAGCCTTCGATCGCCTCTTCACCGGATTTGTTCCAATCAAGGTCTGACAAATGAACCATGCCGTCTACATCGCCCTCAAGGCCGATAAACAAGCCGAATTCGGTTTTGTTTTTCACTTCGCCTTCAACGATTTGGCCAACTGGGAACTGCGCTGAGAAACTTTCCCATGGATTCGGCAAGGTCTGTTTTAGACCAAGCGAAATGCGGCGCTTGTCGGCGTCCACTTCCAGCACGATAACTGCAACTTCTTGGCTGGTTGAAAGGATCTTGCCCGGATGCACGTTTTTCTTTGTCCATGACATTTCAGAAACGTGGATCAAGCCTTCGATGCCCGGTTGCACTTCAACAAATGCGCCGTAATCGGTGATGTTAGTTACGCGACCGGTAATCTTGCCACCCAACGGATATTTCACATCGATACCGTCCCACGGATCGGACTCAAGCTGCTTCATCCCCAATGAGATGCGGTGCGTATCTTGGTTGATGCGTACGATCTGGACTTTGACGGTTTGGCCAATCGACAGAATTTCTGTCGGATGGTTGACCCGGCGCCATGCCATATCTGTGACGTGCAGAAGACCATCAATGCCACCAAGATCAACGAACGCGCCGTAGTCTGTGATGTTTTTGACCATACCTTCAACGGTCTGACCTTCTTCAAGATTTTGCACAATTTCAGAGCGCTGTTCAGCACGGCTTTCTTCAAGCACGCTACGGCGAGAAACAACGATGTTGCCACGGCGTTTGTCCATTTTCAAAATTTCAAACGGCTGCGGCATGTTCATCAATGGCGTCACGTCGCGGATTGGACGAACGTCAACCTGTGAGCGCGGCAAGAATGCGGTCGCACCATCAAGGTCAACCGTAAAGCCGCCTTTGACTTGGTTGAAAATTGTACCCTGAACGCGTTCGCCGGCTTCAAACTTGGCTTCAAGCTTAAACCAGCTTTCTTCGCGGCGCGCTTTGTCGCGTGATAGAACCGCTTCACCAAGAGCGTTCTCAACGCGCTCGACGTAGACTTCTACTTGGTCGCCGATTTTCAGCTGACCGTCACGGGCTTTTGCGCCGAATTCTTTGAGGGCAATACGGCCTTCTACTTTAAGACCGACATCAACAACCGCCATATCTTTTTCAAAACCGGTGATTGTGCCTACCACCACTTGGCCCTCAACGGCGTCGTGTGTTTGATAGGATTCGTTGAGAAGAGCTTCAAACTCTTCCATTGTTGGATTCATAGCTGACATAGATTCTCCGATATACGGGCATTTGTTGCCGCGCATGGCGCCGAGGTTTGTGTTACAGGACTTCAAACAACAATCCGGCCCATCATCTTTGAAGGGCCTTTCGGCGCAAGATCAGTGTTTGAAGGTCTTCAATTTGAGGCAATCGCCGCATCAATGATGCTTTTTGCTGCCGCAAACGCCGCTTCTATAGTCATTTTAGATGTATCAAGCAAGTGCGCATCTTCAGCCGGCCGCAAGGGGCTGTCGGCGCGGCCAGTATCGCGCGCATCGCGCTCAATTATGTCGGCCAAAATCTGCGCCTCATCGGCTTTTGCGGTTGCTCCGCCTGATAAAATCTCTTCGTATCGCCTTTTGGCGCGCACTTCCGGCGAAGCGATGACATAGAGCTTGACCGTCGCATCGGGGCAGACAACCGTGCCGATATCACGGCCATCGAGGATTGACCCGGGCGGCACGAGGCTAAATGCGCGCTGCTTTTCGACCAGCACTTGGCGCAGCTTCGGCATAACAGCAACTTTTGATGCCGCCTCACCGATGGCATGCACAGCCAGCTCTTCGCGCTTCATCGCGCTAAAATCGAGCGCATCGGCGGCAGCAATCGCTTTGGCTTCATCGTCCAACGGTTTACCCGCATCCAGCAGCGCTTTGGCCACCGCGCGATAAGAAAGGCCGGTGTCCAAATGATTGAGGCCGTAATGGGCGGCGATCTTTTTAGCGAGCGTCCCTTTGCCAGCAGCTGCTGGCCCATCAATGGCGATGATGAGCGCCACTAGCTTTGCACCTCGATTTTCGCGCCTAAGTTTTGCATTAAATCCATAAACTCTGGAAAGCTTGTCGCAATCATCGTGGCATCGTCAATCTGCACGGATTTTTCAGACGCCAGCCCCATAACCAAGAAGGCCATGGCAATGCGGTGATCCAAGTGGGTTGTGACCACTGCATGGGATGATACTGCGCCAAGACCTTTGCCACCTGGCACACCGCGCACGGTCAGGCTCATCTCGCCCTCCGTGCAATCAACGCCGTTAGCCTCGAGCCCGCGCGCAACGGCAGCAAGACGGTCGGATTCCTTTACCCGCAACTCGTCGAGGCCGTCCATCACCGTTTCGCCCTGCGCAAAGGCGGCGGCAACCGCCAGCACTGGATATTCGTCGATCATCGATGGCGCGCGCTCCGGGGGCACGATAATACCCTTGAGCTCTGACGCACGCACGCGCAAATCGGCGACATCTTCGCCGCCCGCATCGCGCATATTGATGATGTCGATGGCGCCGCCCATTTCTTGAAGGGTCGTGATTAGACCGGTGCGTGTCGGGTTCATCAGCACATTTTCAATGATGATATCTGACCCCGGCACAATGAGCGCAGCAACCATGGGGAACGCCGCCGAGGATGGATCACCGGGAACTTGGATGGTGCGGCCTCTGAGTTTGCCTTGACCTTGAATTCGGATATGACGCACGCCGTCCGCATCTTTTTGAACTTCCAGTTCTGCGCCAAAACCAACCAGCATTTTTTCAGTGTGATCACGCGTCATAATTGGCTCAATCACGGTGGTAATGCCGGGCGTATTGAGCCCCGCCAGCAAGATCGCAGATTTGACTTGCGCCGATGCCATCGGCACGCGGTAGCCGATGGGGTTTGCCGTGCGCGGCCGCGCAAAGTCAGCGGCAGCCGGTCGCCCGGCGCGGCGCTCACTTGAACGCCCATTTCGCGCAACGGATCAAGCACCCGCGCCATGGGGCGTTTTGACAGCGATGCATCGCCAATAAAGGTCGTTTGCATATCATAGGTGCCGACAAGCCCCATGGTCAGCCGTGCACCGGTTCCCGCATTGCCAAAATCAAGCGGGGCTTCAGGCTCCAGCAGGCAGCCATTGCCGGTGCCGTTAATGATCCAGACATCGCCGTCTTTTTCAATTTTTGCGCCCATGGCCTGCATCGCGCGGCCCGTGGCCAGCACATCTTCGCCTTCTAGCAAGCCAGTGACCCGCGTTTGGCCCGACGCAAGTCCGCCAAACATAAATGAACGGTGGGAAATCGACTTATCGCCCGGAACACGCGCTATACCGCGCAGACCTTCGGACCGCGAAGCTGCAGCGCGGACGGGTTTGTGGGAGTGCATTATAAATTCTCTAAATTTGAACAGTTGAGGCGATCAAAGCGCCAGTTTGCGACCGCATATTACCATGTGATCAATGAATTGTCACGCCAAACGCGATTGGGCTTTGACAGAAAACCGCTTAGCGGTTAAGGACGCGCAAATAATATAATTTTTGTTGAACTTCGCCGCATTACGCGATCAAAATATCGTTGCGGCAAAACAAAACCTGAGGTTAATCGTGGCTATAGACGCAGAGCTTGGAACAAAACGCACGTGTCCCGAAACGGACAAGAGATTTTATGATCTGAATAAGGATCCTGTCGTTTCACCGTACACAGGCAAATCTTACGCCTTATCTTTCTTTGATCTTCCGACAGGGCCGACACGTTCTAAGGCCGCGCCGCCCATCAAAGCCGTCCAACCCGATGCGATGGATGATGAGGATGATGAGGACGAATTCGAGATTGACGAGGCGGAAATCATTTCGTTGGAAGACGCTGAGGAAGATGACAGCGCAGCCGACGATCTGAAAGGTTCACCGGACGTTGGCGATAATGTTGATGACGACATTGAAGATATTGAGTTGGTTGATGAAGACGACCAAGATGATGACGATGACACTTTCCTCGCCGTTGACGAAGATGAAGACGAAGACGATGTATCTGGCATGATCAGCGTCGGCGGTGACGACGACGAACAATAATCAAATAGGGCTTGATATCGCTCACCCAGAGCGGTATCGGGACACTTAAGGGTTCCGTGGCAAACGAAACTAGATGTCTCTAGACGTTTGTTGCACATAAGCCTGATTACTACCCGCACTTTTTCCTTTGGAAGAAGATGCTCTAGGGGCCTTAGCTCAGCTGGGAGAGCGCTTGCATGGCATGCAAGAGGTCAGCGGTTCGATCCCGCTAGGCTCCACCAAAACTCATTCAAAACCTGTCCCACATTTATACCCATCGCCGACATCACAGCATAAGCAGTTATCAGGAAAATCTGTGCCGCGATGATAACCATCATCTGGCTTTTGAACGGCTGCTTTTGTGTTTTGTGACGAAAGTACTTTTGCCCAGATAAAGCACCTGCACCGCCACCCATAAAAACCCAAAGCAACAAAGTTGCTTCGGGCACGCGGCGATTATTCAGACGTGCGGCACGTTTGTCCCAGCCAAACAAACCAAAAACTGCGATGTTGATCATAATCAGCGTAGCAAAAGCCCAAAACCAAATTGGAAAGTTATAATTCATGGTGGTCAACCTCGGCTATATCGCTTACTGCTCGGCCTAGAGTGTTAACATAAAGTGGAGTTATGACATGGGACTGTTCGATTTTGTAAAATCTGCCGGCAAAAAACTTGGTTTTGGCAGCGATGATGAAAAAAATGCCGTCGAACTGAAAAAAGAACTCGATTCCCACAAACTCGGCACCGATGCTGTGCACGTAGAGATGAAGGGCGATACGGCGATCATTCGTGGTGCTGTCAGCGATCAATCGATCTTTGAAAAAGCGATTGTGGCCATTGGCAACACGCTCGGTGTGTCCAAAGTTGAAGCGTCGGAATTAAAAGTTGTGTTGCCAGACAGCGGGCTTTCGCTTGATGGGGGCGTGAATATGAATGATCTTATCGCTGCGGCGCAGCCTGCTAAAGAGCCGCGCTTTCACACGGTGGTCAAAGGCGACAATCTATCAAAAATCGCAAAACAGATGTACGGCTCAGCCTCTAAATATCCCGTAATTTTTGAAGCGAACAAACCGATGCTATCGCATCCTGACAAGATTTATCCAGGCCAAGTTTTGCGTATTCCAGATGTCGAGCAAGCATAAGCTTGATATAACTTGGATCAACGGGCGCTCTAGCACCTAAACATAGGGTGCCCGTTGATTGCGACAAATAATATTTAGTCTTCAAATTTTGGCAAAATCACCTACATACCCGCCAGAACAAACAAGGGCGCGCTGATCTGCGCACCAGCGGAGCAAACGAAAATGGCAAATTCATCGCGGTCACCCAAAATCATCACTGTGTTTGGGGCCTCCGGTTTTCTTGGTCGGCATGTTACCCGCGAACTGGCCAAACGCGGCTACCGCATTCGCGCAGCGGTGCGCCGTCCAGATCTGGCCGGCCATTTGCAGCCACTGGGCGACGTGGGTCAGATCGCGCCCATCCAAGCAAACTTGCGCGATCGGCCATCGGTTGAGCGCGCGCTTGAAGGTGCTGATGCCGCTGTCAATTTGGTTGGTATTTTATATGAAGGTGGCAAGCAGACCTTTAATGCAGTGCAGGAATTTGGCGCAAAAGCCATTGCCCAGTCCTGTGCGGCGCGCGGCATGAAGCTGGTGCATGTGTCCGCGATTGGCGCAGATGCGGCAAGTGAGGCTGGCTATGCACGCACAAAAGGACGCGCCGAACAGGCGGTGATCGAAGCGCTTGGCGAAAATGCTATCATCATGCGGCCATCAATTGTTTTTGGCCCTGAAGATAATTTCTTCAACCAATTTGCCAATATGGCGCGGTTTTCGCCAGCGCTGCCATTGATCGGCGGAGGGCATACAAAGTTCCAGCCGGTCTACGTGATTGATGTTGCGGTGGCCATTGCCAAGGCCATTGACGGTGAGCTTAAGGGTGGCACGATCTATGAACTTGGTGGGCCAGAGGTGCTTAGCTTTAAGCAATGCCTTGAAACAACGCTGAGCGTGATTGGCCGAAAGCGCATCCTTGCTAACATACCTTGGCCTATCGCGCGCCTGCAAGGCGCGATCTTTGGCATGCTGCCTAAGCCGCTGATCACTACAGACCAAGTTAAAATGCTGCGGGTAGACAATGTGGTTTCCGCCGCCGCCCAAGCTGAAGGTCGCACGCTCGAAGGCATGGGCATTAAAGGCGCAACGATTGCTGCTATTTTGCCGACTTATCTTTGGCGCTTTCGCGAAACGGGTCAGTTCAAAAATCGCAACCAACCCGCAGACGAGTAGTGCGGTTCACAAAAGCCAGAGGCCGATCAGCCCTGCGCTACCGACAATGATGCGCCACCACGCAAAGAGTGAAAAGCCATGCTTGGCCACATAGTCAAGCAGGTATCGCACAACGATAACCGCCGTGATAAAGGAAGTGATGAAACCTGCCGAGATGATCGCAATGTCATCGCCTGACAGGAATTCATAGTTTTTATAAAGATCGAGCGCAAACGCGCCCGCCATGGTTGGCATGGCAAGGAAAAACGAGAATTCTGCCGCCGAGCGCTTGTCAGTTCCCATCAAAAGCGCCCCGGCAATGGTGGCGCCTGAACGCGATGTACCCGGTATCATGGCAAGGCACTGGCAAAGTCCAATTTTCAAACAGAGTGACGGCGGATAGTGCATGATGTTGTCATATTTTGGCGTGAGTGGAAGCTGGTCAATCCAAAGCAAAATGACACCGCCGACAATTAACGCAATGCAGATCGTCAATGGTGATTCAAAGAGTATTGTCTTGATAAAACCATGCGCCAAACCGCCGATTATAGCCGCCGGCAAAAAGGCCAGAATAATGCCCAACACAAAGCGCTGCGTTTGTTTGTCCGATGGCAAATCGGTGGCAAGTTTCCAGAGCTTGGCCGCATAGACGCTCAAAATAGCGAGGATCGCCCCCACTTGGATCAGAACCTCAAAAGTCTTACCCGTCGAATTAAAACCTAGAAAGTGACCTGCCAACAAGACGTGGCCCGTTGACGACACAGGCAAAAATTCAGTTAGGCCTTCCAGCACGCCTAAAAGCAATGCTTGCACAATTGTTTGGTCAGCCATGACTTACACCCCGTAACCACTCTATGGTGTGTTGTCCTACAGCCGAACTCACAAATTTAACATTAACATTTTGCATTCGGCGCGCCGTCGCTCTACTTAGCGCCTATGAAAATCGATAGTCATTTTGATGTGATCATTCTTGGCGGCGGCGCTGCTGGCTTGATGTGCGCCATCGAGGCAGGCAAGCGCGGGCGCAAAACCCTTGTGCTTGACCACGCCAAAAAACCTGCGGAAAAAATTCGCATCTCTGGTGGTGGGCGCTGCAATTTCACCAATCTTCATTCTTCGCCCAAAAATTTTCTGTCGCAAAATCCGCATTTTTGTAAATCCGCGCTGAGTGCCTACGGACCGCAAGATTTTATAAACCTCGTTAAAAAGCATCATATCGACTTTGAAGAAAAAACCCTTGGGCAATTGTTTTGCGTGCACTCGGCAAAAGACATTATCGAGATGTTGCTCATCGAATTGGCGCAAGCAGGCGCTGAACTCTGGCTTGAAACGACAATCAGCGACATCACCAAATCCGTCACCGGTTTTGAATTAGCAACGTCTGCCGGACGCCTGTCATGCGAGAGCTTAGTCGTGGCGACAGGCGGAAAATCAATTCCCAAAATGGGCGCAACCGGCTTTGGGTATCAAATTGCGACACAGTTTAATTTGCCGATTATTGAACCGCGCCCAGCACTCGTGCCCTTTACCTATCCGAGCACCATCGCAGAAACATGGGCGGCCATGGCTGGCGTGGCCATGGATGTGCGCGCGTCGATCAACAAAGTTGCATTTGATGAGGCGATGTTGATCACCCACCGCGGCCTTAGCGGCCCAGCGATCTTGCAAATCTCATCCTATTGGCGCGAAGGCCAAACGGTGGCACTTGATTTGATGCCGCGAGAAAAGTTTTCCGATTTTATCGCACAGCGGCGCAAAGACACGCCAAAAGCTATGCTCGCCAATGCGCTTAGTGAAGTGTTGCCGAAAAGATTTGCCGGCTATCTAGCGCAAACGCTCAAAGCAAATGAGATAAAACTCGCGGAGCTTTCCAACACGATGATTGAAGCCATCAGCCAAATGGTTCACCAATTTCAATACACGCCGGGTGGCACAGAAGGCTATCGCACGGCAGAGGTGACACTCGGCGGTGTTGATACCAACGCACTATCGCAAAAAACGATGGAGGCAAAAACTGTTCCCAATCTTTATTTTATTGGCGAGGTGGTAGACGTGACCGGGCATTTGGGCGGCCATAATTTTCAATGGGCATGGGCGTCAGGCTTTGCCGCTGGGCAAGTGCCGCGTGATTTTTAGCAAAATATTTTTTGCTAAAACCGCTGCGATAAATCAGACGATAGCGAACCAAAAAACACCGAAAATTTTTGCGAACAATAAAACGCAAAGCGCTCGCGAAACAAAATGAGCAATTGAAGCCGCCGCTTTGATTTGCTAATGACTTGGAGCGGGAAGTGGGAAAACGACCAAAACGTTTTGCATTTTGTCGTATAAAATTAGGCACCCGTAGCTCAGCTGGATAGAGCGCTGCCCTCCGAAGGCAGAGGTCGCAGATTCGAATTCTGCCGGGTGCACCATAAAACCAAGTACTCCTCAATGACGGTGATTGGCGTTATATTTCGCCACTTCAGGCTTCTTCGCCCCAAGCACAAAGTACATGAAGCAAAATTCTTTCAAAGTGAGGCATTCTTGTGCCAAGGTTTTAAAGCCCGTTTCTGCAGCAAGAGTAGATTAGCACCTGCATCTTGCTGCGCTCTGACGTCGTTCATCGAACGTCGGCTTCGCGCTCAAAAGCGGTCGCTCTTGGATCAAAAGTGGTGTCCTAAAATTTGCCGTTTTGTTCAAATGGCTAAATGCTGCGTTATGGCGGAAAGCGGTCTTTTCGTTACGGATGCGGGTGCCACGCGGAAGTCTGTTCATACCATTGCGTTTGAGAATTCTTGATACTGTGGCGTCCGATATTTTTATGCCGTGATATCTTTCTAGGTACCAAACAATCCGAATGGGACCGAGATAATAATTGCGGCGAAGATGTAGAACTTTTTCTTCAATCTCAGATGGTGTTCGATTGTAATGCTGCTTTGGAATGGAAGGTCGGTTGATGAGCCCGTCTTTACCGTTCTTCGCAAAGGCTTCTCGCCACCTATAAAAGCTTGACCGACCAATGCCAAAATATCTGCATGTTTGAATGATGCAGCCATTCGCTTTAGCATGCTCTAAAATGCGCAACTTACGCTGAATTTCAATTTGTCATTGTTCAGTAGACACTTCTTGATCCCATTAAAGGGGGTTTGTTTGAAATGTCCCGCGTGAGTAACGGCATATCTACAGTTCGGTTTTAACACAAACCCGAGTTAAGCGCATATAATCTCTCCGTATCTTCCAGTCCGTGTTGATTCGGCAATCACACGTTGTCGGCGTAATTCCACGGCAAGAGTTGGTCTATTTGTCTTTGCTTGTGACCGTTCACAATCGCGGTGAGCGTGTCGGTCAAGTAGGCCTGTGGGTCGATTGCATTTAGTTTGCAAGTCTCTAACGAGAGACGCGATAATTCCCCAGTTTTCAGCGCCAGTATCATGACCTGCGAAGGCAAGCATTCTTCGGTTGAGTGCGATGGGGCGAATGGTGCGTTCGACGGCATTGCTATCCATTTCGATGCGGCCGTCGTCGAGAAACAGGATGAGGCCTTCCCAGTATTTGGCGATATATTTGAGCGCTTCACCAAGCGGTGATTTGGCTGATACGCGGGCGCGGTTCAGCTGTAGCCATAGCTTGAAGTCGGAGATCATTTGGTGCTGATTTGTCTTTGCGGACAGCTGGCCGTACTTTGCGGTGACAGACCACAATATTTCCCTTTTCGATAAGATATAGCTCGGCAATACGGCGCAGGCCTTCGTCTGCAATCGGAGCCGTGCTGTTACGAGCGACCTCGAACAGCTTGCGCCGCGCATGCGCCCAGCAATAGGCGAGTTGGACTGGATGATCGGTGCGTTTCAACAGTTTATTATATCCGGCATAGCCGTCTACCTGCAGAACGCCATCAAAGCCGTTCAGGATATCATCTGCGTATTGGCCGCTGCGACCCGGCGCATAGGTGAATGCCACACCCGGTGGACCTTCACCGCCCCATGGCCTGTCGTCTCGCGCCAGTGCCCAGAAGTATCCGGTTTTGGTTTTACCAGAACCAGGCTCAAGAACAGGTGCTCTAGTTTCGTCCATATATAGTTTGGTCGATCTTTTCAGATCTGCCATCAGCGCATCAAAGACAGGCTTCAATTCGAAGGTTGCTTTGCCAACCCATGCGGCAAGTGTTGAACGATCCAGATCAACGCCCTGACGGCTGTAAATCTGTGCTTGGCGGTAGAGTGGTAGGTGGTCAGCATATTTTGAGACAAGCACATGCGCCACCGTCGCCTCGGTCGGCATACCGCCTTCAATCAGCCGTGCTGGCGCTGGAGCCTGTGCAATGCCATCTGTGCAAGACCGACAGGCATATTTAGGGCGGCGCGTAACAATCACTTGGAAGCGCGCAGGTATTATATCCAGCCGCTCTGATACATCTTCGCCAATGCAATGCAGATGACCACCGCAACCACACACTGAACTTTCAGGCTCAATGACAATCTCAACGCGCGGCAGATGGCTGGGCAATGAGCCGCGATTGGTATTGCGCGGTGCGGATGGTTGTGATTTGGGCGGATCAATCGCATCGTCTTCGGCAAGGACAACAGCCATGGCTGTTTCAATATCTTCCAGCGCTAGATTATATTGGCCCGGATCGACCCTTTCAGATTTAGCTCCGAACAACGCACGCTTGAAGTCAGCAACCAGCTTTTCCAATCGCTGGATACGTTCTTCCTTGCGCTCGATGATGGCATCGCGGTCCATGATTTTAGCCTGAGAAGCCAAAATAAAAGCCTTTAAGGTATCCGCATCATCAGGAAGATTTGCTGTATCAATCATGGTCAGAGATTAGCATTTCTGCTGACCAACGACGCACTAAATATGTCCCTGATTCACTCTGCCGCAGTGGGTGGGCGTACTTCCAAAGCGCGCACCTTGCGCCAGTCTAACCCAGAAAACAGCGCCTCGAACTGGGCATGGTTCAACGCCATCAATCCATCACGAATGGCAGGCCATGTGAATGTATGCTTTTCCAATCGCTTGTAAGCCATCACCAGACCGGTGCCATCCCAATACAAGAGCTTCAGCCGATCCGCTCGCTTGGACCGGAAGACAAAAACGGTCCCGGTGAATGGTTCCTTGCGCAATTCATTCTTCACGAGCGCGGCCAATCCGTCATGGCCTTTTCTAAAATCTATAGGTTTTGTTGCCACAACAATGCGAACGCGGTTCGAAGGAAAGATCATGTTTTGTCATTCAAGGCACGGACAAGCTGTGCAATTCTACCTGCAGGTACCAGCGCATCTAAACGCACAACGACATCGCCGCATATGATATCCAGCGTACCCGGCGCAGGTATCGGGTCAACCACAAATTCAGCCTCCTGCCCATCGCGAACAACCAGAGACGCAAACTTGGGCTCTTCAATTTGATGACTTTCAGGCAAAGCCGGTAATACCAGCTTTCCCTCACGTGCCATCCGGCGCCATTCAGACAAATGATTGGGGCGCATGCCATGTCGCCGTGCTACAGCGTTTACCGTTGCACCCTTCACCAGTGTCTCAGCCACAATCCGGGCTTTCTCGGAATGAGACCATCGCCGATTGCGGCGATCAGTAACTCGGCTAGTGAGAAACTCTATTGGAGCGTCCATTGGAGAACCTCCCTGACAAATCAATCGTCAGGCATAAATCTCAAATAGCGCAATCACATGGAAGGTGGGAACGGCGCATCGCTTACTTTTCAATAGTTTATATCAATATAGGAATATAATCCTATAAAACGATCGTTTGAATGATATAGGAATAATAGCCTACAGGAGGCTTTATTTTGAAATCCAAAAAACTACACAGTATTTATCGAGGTGCCATGTTTGCAAGAAATGAAGCAGACTCGGCATTATGCTCGGACTTTGACCGATTTGACTTTGAACAATTTGTTGCGCCCAGTGCCCGCGATAGCGAAAAGTGCATTGAGATTTGCGATGGTCTTATTGATATCCTCAGTGCACTTTTTAATGTTGGCGGCAAGCAAATGCGGTCGGCAAAACGGCAGTGCAAAGAGGTCGCGCATCTTCGCCAGATAGGTATCTATTCTCGGACATGTCAGCCTTGGGCTTAATATGGCAATTGTCGCCACCGGCTTCTGTCGAAGCAAAAGCACAGTAGTACATTCCTGCCGCAGGATCGAGGACATGCGTGAAGATCCTGATTTTGACCAGATTCTCAATCGCCTTGAACGCATAGTTTATGTCGCATTTGGCACAAGATGAGTGGCATCATGGATCAGGGTACCCAACACGAACTCAGCAATTGCGATAAGGCGCATAAACGCGAACAAAGACTGTTAAGGTTGATGATGAAACATACTTGTTCGATCGAAGCTTGCGCTGATAAGGCCTCGGTCATATTGAACTTTAGAGGGCTTTCGTCGCGTCAAGTGTGCCATTCAAACCATACAAAACTGCCTTGCGGAAGGGCAAATCAACGCTGCGCGTAGCTGGTGGGAAAAACTTATATTTCGCTTGTGAATTGTAACAAAGTGAAAGTGCGGGATGCAGAATTTTCGGAGCATGCTGAAAAACATCGAGAAATACACACTGCTTCTATTTTTATAAACGGTGATGAGCACACCGTTTTTCGCAATATAAACGAATCCCCGCTTGCAAGGCTTTATTCATCCAAAACAAAGGGTGGCGGTAGATGGTTGGAGAGCTGCGAGTTTTCTGCCGGTGAGCGATTTCGATCAGATTTCGAATATGCGCAGCTTGGTCCTCGTATCACTGCCTCTTGGGATCCGACATCTCAAATATCGTGTAGCAAGGGCGGGCGGAGGCCAGCTGAAACACTGACCGACCGCGCGATGGGTGCGCGCATTAGGTTTAACAAAGCCGTTGATGCGGTCGGCCCGGAACTTTCTGGCGTTTTGATGGATATATGCTGTTTCCTAAAAGGCTTGGAGCAAGTTGAGATGGAGCGAAGTTGGCCAAGGCGGTCAGCTAAATTGATTTTAAAGATTGCGCTTTCGGTTTTGGCCCGCCATTATGAGCCGTCTAACAAGCGACCCAGTTCGGCTATAAACACTGGGGCACTGATGACTATCGACCAACACTGAGCCGCTAATCATCCTAATGCTCTTCTGGCGTCAGACTTCATTCTATCAACCATCGCACGAAGCCCATTGGAACGCTGCGGGGTTAGATGGCTATCGAGCCCGAGCTTTCGAAGCAAGTCTTCCACATCAAATGAAAGTATTTCGGCAGCTGGTTTATCGCTCATTGCCGAAATCATGATAGCAACAAGACCGCGGACAATATGGGCATCGGAGTCCCATTAAAGTGTAGCGTGTTTTGGCTATCTCCAGTAGTATGCGTAGTCAGCCAGACTTGGCTGACACATCCATTGACCTTGTTAGCTTCATTGCGTGCCAACTCGTCGAATGGTGGTAAAGACTTTCCCAATTCTATCACAAAACGATATTTATCTTCCCAGTCGTCGGAGAAAATTCGAAATCGTCAATGATTGATTTAATTGTATGCGCCATACCATGCCTGCTCTATTACCTTTCGATAAATAGGGAGCAGGATCGAAGCGACAAGCGAAGATATCAAAGAGCCTTTTAAAAGTTCGCCCGACTATATGCGATCCTATAAACACATGACGGCTAAAATATCTGGGCTCACCTTATACTACCAGTCGTTAGCAAAGAAGCATCTGCTTGTTTGGCTCGATGCTCTTCAACCATTGCACCAACAATAACAGCGCCATCACGGGCACGTTCTATTGCGACCATAATTGCTTGTTGTCCAATTTCACATAACGCAGGTTCCCTGACACAAAGCCCGCGAACATCATTGGCAATTCCAACTGCAAGACTTACAGCGTCGGTTGAACTCAATTGGGGGCGCTCTGCGGCTGTATCTGTTTTTGACTGATGACTTTCGACAGGCGCTACACTTGGTAGAATGACGAGCGCGACAAAGCTCCACATCATTAATTTTAAGATGAAACGCATGATACTAATCAAACCACAAAAAAATTATCGCTGGCAGGAACATTAGCACCCAAGTCTGAAAATTTAAGGCATGAAGCGTCCCGCATTTGATCGAGATTTGTATAAAAATTTATACATTGGCAAATTGTGATTTAATTGCAGCAAGTTGTTGCCGTTAACTGGTGGCTAACCATACTCTTAAAAGCAGCCAAGTTTAGATCGATCGGCAACCGATTTCGAGTTGAGACCAGTCAAATTTATCCATTCGTTAAACGCTGGCCGTCAAACTGGCGAGCGAGATAACACTATTGTATCGAGTATTTTGTGTTGAGTAGACTTACAGAACAAATGAGCGCTGTTTTTCACGTGTCTTATGACCGCGCAACAACAGCCGTGCTTGGTCTTTGCGCGGCAGCTGTAGGGATTGCCGTTTCCGTAGGAAGTTCAAGTCTTACACATCTGTCATCTACCGCGTTTATATTGGCGGCATCGTCATTATTTGCAACTATTGTGATGTCGCGCGTTAAAAATCATAGCGAAATCTCCCATATAAATGTCGCGGTTTGGATTGCGCTGGGCGCTTATCTTAGCAATCAAGAGCCAATTGCGGGCATGTCATTTATTGTGGCTGCATTTTCAGCAGCTGTTTGGGTTACGCGTAGAAAAACATTCGCAAGCCCAGAATTTGACGTCGAGTTAAGCACACCTAACGTTGAAAGCGCTCAATCTGAAGATATTATCATACTCGCCAACGACGGGCATATTTTAGTACCCGGTAATCTTGGCAGAGTTAAATTAGAGCAAAACGAAAAAATTATTGACCGAATTCATATAGGTGATCGCGTAGCTTTTTTGCGCTCGTTATCTGCGATTAAGACCGAAAAATGCGAAAGCGAAATTTTGACTTTGCTTGTAAATGGTGCCGAAGCCAATATGCCTGCGCGGTTTATGACTCTAGAAATTACACTAAAAAGCAGCGCTTGCGGCAACATTTCCTTGAGCTTGTTCAGAACGAAGTCGCTGAAATATGCAAGCCGCCGGAAGAAGTAACAAATACGAACGTCTTAGCCATCGTCAGCCATGAATTGCGGACACCGCTAAATGCAATCATCGGTTTTTCAGATCTTTTACAAAGTGATCTGGAAAAGCGCTTCCTGATGCACGTCGTGATGAATATGCTGGATTGATAAACAGTGCAGGCAAACATCTTTTGGCTTTGGTGAATACAATATTAGACGTGTCGAAAATCGAAGCTGGTTTATATACGATACAACGAGATGATTTTTGTTTTGCGGCAGCCGTTAATGAAAGTGTTGCCTTAGTTCGCGAGCAAGCTAAAAAGAAAAATATTTCGATAAATGAGCGCTTTTTGCCAAACATAGATAGTGTTTTTGCGGATCGCCGCGCGGTGAAACAGATGCTTATAAATCTGCTAACGAATGCGGTAAAATATACTGAAAATGGTGGCTTCATTACCATCGATGCATGTTTTGATGACGGCAGGTTCACTTTTGAGATTTCGGATACTGGTATTGGAATGACCGCCAATGAATTGGCGCAGATTGGCAAACCATTTAGCCAAGTTGACAGTACGCTCAATAGAACGAACGAAGGAACCGGACTTGGCCTTTCGCTGGTGAAAGGGCTCGTCGAACTCCATAACGGCAAAATGACTATTCATAGCATGCCAAACATCGGCACACGTGTTTCCGTTTCGATACCCAATGATTGCGTAAAAGAGAACGTTATAAATAAAACCAATAGCAAGCTGGTGACACTCACCACGCTGTTGCCGAAGCAAATAAATTCTGACGAAACAATTCAAAACAAGGAGATCAACCGAAATGAGCGCAAGATTGGATGATCAATTTGACGACTACAGCCTATTAGATTTGTGGGCCGACAAAGTTAGAAAAAAAATTCAAAAGCCGAAAACAATTGCGTTCACGCTAAGCGGTGTTGCAGCCGTTGGATTTATTTTTTCTAATGCGTTGTTTTTTCAGCAAGGCCAGCATCCTGGGGTTTTATTTAAAACCCGCGATATCGAAAACAACTATAGCCTGCGCGCTGATGAGCTGGGGATTGGCACAGCAGAAACCATCGATGACAAAGCAAAATCAGTCACCCGCATTGTTTTGAATGCCAACTCAAATCGAGGGATTGAGAACGCTCTGCCGCAGAAGGTTGTTACCAGGCCCGTAACGAGCAGCACGCCAATCAATTCACAGAGTAACGGTGCATCGTCAGCAAATGGCGAATTCGCACAACTTCAGCAATTACTATTGCAACTTGGTTTTTATGATGGGTCTGTTGATGGCTTATCGGGCCCAAAAACAAAAGCTGCCATCGAAGCATATAAAGTTAATGTCGGTCTGCGCGGCATTGAATTGACGACTGCGGAGCTCCTCACAAGCGCACGAAATAATCTAATAGTAACTGCTGCGATCCCTTCCAAGAGACCTACAACATCTCAGGAAATTCCATCGCAAAAAGTAGAAACAGTAAGATATACGCCACCAACGACGCCACGACCTGAGCAATCACCAGCCCGATCCGTCGATAGCAATATCTTGAAGGTGCAAGCCGGATTGCGCGCCTTCGGCAACAAGACCGTCGGGGTAGATGGAAAAATGGGGCCCCAAACTGTTAATGCAATTAAAGAGTTTCAAAATCTGTTCAAACTGCCTGCAACTGGAGCCGTCGATAATGAGCTTATTCGAAAAATGAGCGATGTAGGGCTTATCAATTAAAACATGGCACGTCTTGCCTCTGATATTTTGATTTCGGCGATCATTCGTTTGGCTGAAATTAAAGGTGGATCGGCAACGATTGAGCGACGAGGTTCGCAAAGCTCTGGCGCGATATTTGTGACTTTTTACGATTCCGCAAACAAAGGATATGATGTGTATGAGCCAGTTTCGCAGGCTTTGGCTCCACAAGAATTGTTGGAACACAATAGGCGGTATTTCGCTTTGCGTTCTAAAGCGCAAGACCGCGTTGAGTTAGCAAATTATTTTGAGAAAGAGGCGCGTTTCGACCCGGATTTTTGGCTCGTTGATGTTGAGAATGTTGGGGTCGAGGCGCTCTCTGATATTATTAGGGTGGTATAAGGTTTATCTTAAAATTCAGGCGTTTTAAGCCTAGGCAATTTCCTGCTTGGATTTCTTTACCATAGACGGATGGGTATCATTTGCAACGTTGCGTTCGCGGGTAATTGCTACGAGCTCGTCCATTTGCCACCGACCTATTATTGCAATGCATTCCGCCATTTCTAGGCTGCTATACACGCGTTGAAACACGCTATGTAACTCGGTATCTTTTGGGATTTTCTGGGTTAGGCGCATGTAAACTTGCCATGCCTTTTCATTGCTAAGGCTTAGATAACGTAAGGCCAGTGGCAGATTTCGGGATGTTGGGTCGCTGCACAGGGCAAAAATACTTGGCAAACCCAGACCTAAAGCGTCTGCAAGGGCTGTATGAACTATCGTGTCGGCATCATCCTGTAGGCTTTCTATGAGCGCCCCTATTCGAGGGTTTTCCTCCAAAATATGATATTCGGATACCTCTAATTTCTCCAGATGGAATGCTTGAGGTAGTTGCCGCATATCGAGCGAACGATCAATTTTTGTGTCACCTATTGCACGAAGTTGGCGAATACTAAGTGGGCCAAGCGACGGATTACGCGCAATTATCCTTGCTTTTTCTGCGGTTATCTCGCCAGCCAAAATAATGGCTAGTTGGTTGTCATTAAAGGCTTTACTCCCAACCAGCAGAGAATAGCAAATATCCGCATCCAGTTCGCAAAGTCGCATCAGCAGATCGATTGGCGCATGGGGGGAGGATGCAAGGGCGCTGCATATCGCGGCTTGATCTGTTGGATTAAGGTTATCGATATGCCCAAGGATGAGGTCTTTCAACCGCAACTTTTCCATCAATGTTGGCCGAGCAATTTCGACAAAACAGAAGGCAGCCGAAATAATATGGTTTTGAGTTTTTATATTCATAGTTTTCTCATATTGAGCCTACAAATTACGACAAAATTGTTAGTGTTGCATTAACCAAAGCCGCAAAACTCACAAATGTATCTGACCAAGCGACAATTTTTTGACCTTTTAATATTGCAGCAAAGTTTGGAAACGATCTTTCTCTGTTTACCTAACAAGTATACACAAAGGGTCACGACACATAGACCCGCAGTTTTGAACATCGCAACACCTAAAATTCAAGCGTTGAGCACTCCATAGTTTCGAGAATCTTAGAGGCAGCCGGTTGCCAACTGCTGTCGGGCACAAAAGCTCGAATGAGTATAAATCCTTGATCCGTAGTAGCGGACGCGATGAGGGAAGCGGAAGTCTCTTCTGGGGAGTTTTGACGAACGAAGCGCAATTGCTTCGGGTTTAGGACGGCCAGATCTATTTGCGAATTGGCCGCAATTCTGTCATTAGCGCTAAATATTGTAGTGCCAATACTGTCAAAAACCGCTAACGACCAAAATATATCACTCGTGGTAGCCGTTACTTTTACCGCACCTTCGCTAAGGTCGTAACGACAAACGAAATGTCGAAAAAGCGGATCCAATGAATAGTTTTGATTTTCGTCTAGACTATTCACCAATATCTCAGTTGGTTGAAATGCGTCAGCATTTTCTAAAATAAAATTCCAACTTTTAATGGTTGACAGTGTGGGTAGGAGGAAAATGATTAATAAATGCACGATTGCTGCACCGATAAGTCCAACGAATGTGGAATAAACAAATCTAGTCATTGGAACATCCAACATTTTTGATTTGCGGCATAGTAATAGTAGCAGCACCCGTGACAGTTGCGATACTTGTATCATAGAGTGTCATGATCAGCAGTCGATTGCCATCACCTCCGTTTTGCAACCAATTGCCAGCAGCAATATTTTTTGAAATGTTAATCGAGATTTTTCCGTCCTTATCACGAAGGACTGAAGTTGAACTGACGGCGTATTCAGCTGTTTGGGTAGGACCACTGCGAACAAATTGCCCGTCGGTAATACGCAATGTCCAGTATCGAGCAGCAGGAATTTTTCCTGCAAATTGGTAGTTGCAGTTCCCTTTCAACAATGTATCCTGATCATCATGGGTTGCAATAAAAACCAACCCCTCAGCGCTACCCATAGCGAATTTGCCTGTTCTGGCCGCATGCGCTTTAGAATATGGGTCTGAATTGCTTGTTCCAGCATTCGGCCATGCAGTCCATTGACCATACTGTATCGATCCGAAACCCAAAAACTCCCTTGAAACAAAATAAGCAGAAGTAATCCCTAATGTGAGAGCAATAGAAAGGGCAATAAATACTGAAAAAAATTCACGCAAGATATTTACGCTCGGCTTTTATTACCAACATCGAGTTTATGAACTTTTCTTTCGGTCTATCTGTCATTTCGGTTCTAAAACGAACTCAATCATCGAGTACTCGAAACCCGCTGTCTATCAAGGTCTATGGGATCAGTTTCATTGAAGCTCTCTATGAGTTTCATCAAAAAATCTGAAGTGGCACTGGACAAAGTACGGGGTCGGACAAATTCATTTTTTGGAATATCGCTAGACAATTGATCACTAGTTTCGGGCTGAATGGTATTTGAATTTTTTGACGGTATAGAGTTCTCTACGCCCGGCATTTCAACCAAATCAACTCCCTGATGCGCATATGTCATAATGCGTTGAAAGGTCTCTGCGGGTAGCCTGCCACCTGTCAATAGATTAGTTGGCGAATAGTCATCATTACCATACCAAACTGCAGCAGTGAAATTGCCCGTATAACCAACGAACCAGGCATCTCTGTAGCCCTGAGTTGTACCCGTTTTCCCCGCCACCCGAAAACCTTCCATGGCGGCGCGTTGCGCAGTACCAAACTCTGTTACACCAACCAACATGTTGTTCATTGCGATATCTGCACGCTCTGAAAGCACCCGAACACCTAAATTGTCTTCACTTCGGCGATCAAATAAAACCTCTCCGTTTGTGTTTAGAATTTGCGTGAAGCCATGTCGCGATTTGCTAAAACCGCCATTTGCAAGCGTAAGATACGCAGTGGCTTGATCCATAACTGTTATGCCAGAAGTGCCCAGCACCATCGTATGGTGACCGTCTAATTTCGATTCTACACCCATAGCCTTGGCCATATCCACAACTGGCTTAGTGCCACCCAAGAAATCGCGTGTAATTCGCACCGGGACCGTGTTGATCGAACGTGCCAGTGCGGTGCTAAGGTTTATTCTACCTGCAAATCTTCGGTTGTAATTTTGCGGGGTCCAGCCGCGCCACGTTATAGGGGCATCGGGAACAATACTGGTAGGTGTAAGTTCGGTCTCCATGGCAGCTGCGTAAACATAGACTTTAAATGACGACCCGGCTTGACGCTCAGCTTTCGTTGCGCGGTTAAATTGGCTTACACCATAATCGCGTCCGCCAACAATCGCTCGAACCGCCCCGGTATTTTCCATGAGCACAACTGCGGCTTCTTTAACATTATATTCAGGTCCATTTTGGCGCAGATAAAACTCAATCGATTCTTCAGCGACGCGTTGTAAATTTGTATCGACTGTTGTGCGAACGATAACAGATTTCGTCTCGAGATTTCTTTCTACAATAAAAGATTTCACTTCGGCGAAAGCCCAATCAAGAAAATAATCAGGACTGTCAAGTTCGTTGCGCAGAACCACGTCAGCGGGGTTCCTGCGAGCGCCGGTTACTTGACCCTCTTGTGATGAAACCGGCTTGCACCATATTTGTTAGAACTTCATTTGCACGAGCGCGGGCTGCAGGCAAATTTATATGAGGTGCATATTTCGCCGGCGATTTAAACAGACCTGCAAGCATAGCCGCTTCTGGAAGAGTGACGTTGCGGATATCTTTATCGAAATAAAATTCCGCCGCTGCCGCAATGCCAAAAGTGCCGCCGCCCATATAAGCGCGATCCAAATAGAGCTGCAGAATTTCTTCTTTTGATAAATTAGCCTCAAGCCAAAGGGCTAGAAAAGCTTCTTTTACCTTACGTTGTAACGTGCGTTCATTCGTCAAAAAGATATTTTTTGCCAGCTGCTGGGAAAGCGTAGATCCACCCTGTACGACGGAATTCGCCCGCACATTTTCAGTCATGGCTCGTGCGAGACCTAAAAAATCCAACCCATAATGTTCAAAAAAACGACGGTCTTCAGTGGCAAGCACCGCTTTCACCAGATGATCTGGCAACTCAGGGATTGGAACGGCTTCGTTGTGCAATATGCCACGCTGACCGATTTCATTTCCGTAGCGATCTAAAAATGTTACTGCGAAATCTTCGCGATCGCGCCAATTAGATGTAATCTCTTCTGATGCAGGTAATGCCAGCCCGAGCATGATGATCATGCCACCCATACCAAGAGTAAATGCTTCGCTCGCTAACTCGAAAAATACTCTTTTAATACCAAACGGACGAAACCGCCTAAAATATCATTAACATATTTTCCCAACGTTCGGCGGCGGCAAATTTTGCTTCGTAAAGTGAACTGTCGATCCATGCGTCAATTTCCAAAAGAAAAGACGATTTTTTAAGTGGCCTGCCTGATTTTTCCGAAGGTTCATTCATAGGATGACGTTATAATTGGAAGGTACGCTAAGTCAAAAGGTAAAACGCCATGCTCTGTTAATCCGCATCTGCTGTGTCGCCTTATAGTCAACCCTAGTGCGCTTTTAACTGGGGACGATGCGGCGGGCGGATTTTAAGTTTGATTTGATGGACGAAATGTAAACGCAGAGCCGTTCAAACAATGTCGTAGGCCCGTTGGTGCTGGTCCATCATCAAATATGTGACCAAAATGCCCGCCACAGCGCCGGCAATGCACTTCTGTTCGGGTCGCAAATAACGAATTATCTTCTTTGGTGCGCACTGAATTAGGTAGAGCATCATAAAAACTTGGCCAGCCTGTTTTGCTGTCAAATTTTTTGTCTGACGAGTATGATGCCAAATCACAACCTCCACAATGGTACTTTCCAGCACGACTTTCTTGTAGTAGCGGGCTTGAAAACGGCTGCTCCGTTGCTTCTTTGCGCAGCACTTCAAATTGGGTCGGGCTCAAACGTTCACGCCATTCTGCTTCACTGAATACCACTTCAAAGTTACCATCGGCAGGGTTTGTGTGGCTTGATGAACTGCTTAAGTGCCCTCGGTATGCTGGAAACGAAATTATGCCGATGGCGGCGGTACCGAAAAGTGATGCGACGACAAAGCTACGTCTATTCATGATTTTTCCCTTGGTTGAACGAGCCGCATCCAGTGAACGTGCATCGAATGCGGCTTGATGAAAGAGCTGAAATTCGTAGTCAGCTATTCCAACTAATGTCTGATAAGATTGTATAGCGGCGCCTATGAAGCTGGTAAAAGAACCTTATCAATCACATGGATAACGCCATTTGACTGGTCGACATCAGCAATCGTGACGTTCGCAACATTGCCTTGGCCATCTTTGATCATGATTTTTGTGCCATCATACATAGCGGTGAAGACACATCCGCCAACGGTAGTGACTGGGTGCGCGCCTTTATCGTCTGCTATCATTTTGGTAATCGCACCGGACATCGCATCAGCTGCAATGACGTGGCATGTCAGAATTTTTGTTAATTGATCCTTGTTCTCGGGCTTTAGCAATGTTTCGACAGTGCCTTTCGGTAATGCTGCAAATGCATCGTTTGTTGGTGCGAAAACCGTGAATGGGCCTTCGCCAGACAATGTTTCAACCAGTCCAGCAGCTTGAACTGCGGCGACAAGCGTTGTGTGATCTTTGGAATTTACGGCATTTTCGATAATGTTCTTGTCTGCAAACATTGCAGCGCCACCCACCATTGGGTTTTCCGCAAAGGCGGTTGTATTCATTGAAACCGCAAAAATGGTTGCGGCTGAAAGTATGCTAGCTAATTTATTAAGTGACATTTTCTTCTCCGGTTATGGCCCAAATGGCCTGACAAAGAAGTAACGGGAGCACTAAGATTAAAGTTTCAAAAAAAAAGAGAAATTAAAACGCCGGCAACAAGAATTAAATTTTTGCAATTTGCCCAACAGCTAAGACCGCGCCTGTAGGTTGTCCTGTTGGCGACCCGTCCTCTGGTTCATCACTGATTGCAAAAAGCGCGTTTTGAACCAGTTTCGCCGACAGCTCTGGCGAAAGAGAAATCCTGAATTCCTTTTTTTCAGGTAAGACACCTAGTGAGATCGGTGGCTGATCGCCAGCTATTAGCCATAATTCAAATGCTCGCGTATTCGCTGGAGCGCCAGAAATACGGTTGAGACGTAAGGTCTGGCTCGAACTTTCATAAAGCGCAGCGACGCGCAAATCACTTGTTTCACTTTTAATCTCAGCAATAAACCCTGGGCTTGTCTGTACCGTCGGTGATGAGATATTGTTTATGATGACAAGTAACCCGAAGGTGCTTGCCAATAGTCCCGCTGTTAAACCACGCCATAGCACAATGCTGTTCCACCACGATAATTTCAGATCAGGCCTTTCGAACAGCTTGCTCTCAACTTTTGATAATATTGAAGCAGGTGCAGGAACTGATTTATAATTATCCCCGATTGGCGCAAGGCGAATTTCCCACGCCTCAAGCAAACTACGTAAATCTGCATCATCCTTGAGTTGTTTTTCAAAGGCTAAACGCTCGGCGAGCGGCAGCACGCCCAGCGCATATTCTGCACACAGGTTTTCGCGTTCACTTTTGGTCTGCGTTGCCTTACTCATTGCTCTAAACAGTCTTTCAGTTTTGCAAGGCTCCGCCTCAACCAAGTTCTCATCGTATTCACGGGAACAGCATATTTTTCTGCCAATTCCTGATAACTATAGCCGTCCATATAAGCGGCGGTGACAGCATCCGCATGTTTTTTTTCGAGCTCTGCAAGGCACTGATCAATGCGTCGCCCATCAGAACGGTTGATCGCAGCACTTTCTGGTGACGGGCTATCGTCTGCAACGTCATAAGTGTCTTCTATATCACCAGAAATCGGCTTACGAGCGCGCACAACATCTATGCAATGATTGCGCGCGATCACTACCAGCCAAGACATTGGACTATGCTCGCTAAGGGCAAATGTTGAAGATTTTTTCCAAATCTTTACATAAATCTCCTGAAGCGCATCTTCAGCATCAGCTCTGTTATTGAGTATACGAAGGCAAACGGCAAAAAGTTTCGAGGATGTGTGATCATACAGTCTCGCGAACGCTTGCCGATCAGCCATGGCTGTCGCGACAATTAATTGATTGATGATATTTATGTCGCTCAAGAAATTCGACTACGCACGCGTTCCATCGATTAACACTATAATGGGTTGTCGCCGCGGACAAGTGTTTTCGCTTTTAGTAAGCAAGTGGTAAGAACGGTAGAAGCTGAATAAGGCTGCACCTATTGGCGTTACCCGCTCTATGCTAAAAATCTGAACCAACGACATCGTTTTCAAGGCAACCCTGCTGCGCTTTTAACACATACTGGCTTGCGATAAGATAGCCTTTGAGCGGACGCATGGGCAACAAACATGCGGCAATCAACAAAGGCGCCGTTAAAAGCGCATTAAGCCAATAGGGCGCATGCATCGACACCTCCATCCACATGGCAAATGCGGTAACGGGTACAATTGCAAGGCATATGGCAAAAAACGCCGGACCATCACCAGCTTCGGCAAATGAATTATCGAGCCCACAGTGAGGGCAATGATCAGCAACAGTCAAAAACCCAGAAAATAACTTTCCGGTGCCGCACCGCGGACATTTTCCTCGAAGACCTGTATGTTCAGGCTTTAGGGGAGGATATTGATCGTCAACCGACATCGAATTTATTTTCCTCGTTTGTAGATGTTCGTAGTGTGATTGGAACGAACTTGGTAATGGACAAAGTGATTTGCCGATATATACGCTCGCGATGAACACCATATTGTGTGTATATCAGCAGTCGCCAGATAGCGACTATTATTCGAAGAAAATTTTAGCAGACAGCTCTAAGAAGTATCGATCCGATGCCAAAAAAAAAGATATTAATTCGCAGCGCCACTGAGATTGGTTGGCTTGAGCTTGTGGAACTGCCGGAGTTAGGCTTGAAAAGACTTCCAGCGAAAATTGACACGGGCGCGAACACATCTGCGATCCATGCCGAGAATATTTCAGTAAATGCGCAAGATGGTGCGGATTGGGTGAGCTTCAACGTGCCAGATATTGGCGAAGACAGCCAGCAACCGGTGGTCGCTAAAATCGTTTCGCGGCGCAAAATCACCAACACCAGCGGTGTTCCCGAAGAGCGTATCATTATTTGCACCACTTTGGCGCTTGGCGGGCAATCCTATGAAATCGAACTGTCTTTAGCTGATCGTGGTAACATGAAGTATCCTATTATCATCGGAAGAAGCGCTATTCGAAATCGTGGCATTATTGTAAATCCTTCGCGTTCGAACTTAAACAATCGTAAAATTGAAATTCGTCGCTCGAAAAAAGCCTAATCCATAAATTATCACGATGGTATTTATACCGTTGTTCAGGAGACTGTTATGAAAATTGCAATGCTCGCGCGAAATCCCAATCTCTATTCGCATCGGCGTTTGAAAGAAGCGGCGGAAACGCGCGGTCATCAGCTGGATATTATTAATACGCTTCGGTGTTACATGAATATCGCGTCGCGACGACCCGAAATATATTACAATGGCGAAAAACTAATTGGATATGATGCGGTGATACCGCGCATTGGTGCCTCGGTGACCTTTTACGGTCTCGCCGTTTTGCGACAATTTGAGATGATGGGGGTCTATCCGCTCAATGAAAGTGTGGGCATTGGCCGCTCGCGCGACAAGCTTCGCTCCATGCAGCTTTTAGCGCGCGATGGAATTGGGCTACCTGTAACGACATTTGCCCACGATCCAAGGCAGACTGATGAAGTTTTAGAGCTTGCAGGTGGTGCGCCAATCGTGATCAAATTGCTTGAAGGTACGCAAGGCATCGGTGTGGTGTTGGCCGATACGAACCGTTCTGCAAAATCAGTGATTGAAGCGTTTCGCGGCGCTGACGTGAATATATTGCTCCAGGAATTTATCAAAGAAGCGGGCGGAACCGACATTCGCGCCATTGTGATTGGCGGCAAAGTGGTCGCTGCGATGAAACGGACGGGTGCTGAAGGAGAATTCCGTTCCAACCTCCATCGAGGCGGTTCGGCCGAAATAATAAAGCTATCACCGGAAGAGCGATCAACCGCGATACGCGCGGCAAAATCGATGGGGTTGAGTGTTTGCGGCGTCGATATGTTGCGCGCCAATCACGGTCCTGTTGTGATGGAAGTAAACTCATCGCCCGGCCTTGAAGGGGTAGAAAAAGCGACTGGCCTTGATATCGCAGGAAAGATCATTGAGCACATCGAGAAACACGCGAAGCCCGGCAAAACAAAGACTGTGGGCAAGGGGTAATGAACAAAAGAAATCCGTTTGCCATTGGTGCTTTCAAAGTTGCGGCGGGCACTCGCGCGACCCTAAATTTGCCTGTAAGTGTGCTTTCTGACCATACCCCTGTTACGATGTCTGTCCATGTCATCCATGGGGATAAGCCCGGCCCGGTATTGTTTGTCAGCGCTGCCATCCACGGCGACGAGGTGATTGGCGTGGAAATTGTGCGCCGCGTGCTACAATCTAAAAATATCAAAAATATCGCAGGCACTTTGATTGCTATTCCAATCGTCAATACCTTCGGTTTTATGAACCATTCCCGTTACTTGCCTGATCGAAGGGATTTAAATAGATCGTTTCCAGGAAGTCAGTCTGGATCGCTTGCAGGACGCCTTGCTCATTTGTTTGAGACCGAAATTGTTGCGCGCTCAGATTACGGCATCGATCTTCATTCGGCGGCCATTCACCGCACAAACCTGCCGCAGATTCGTGTGTCGCCCAACAATGAAAACACCATGGATTTGGCGAATGCCTTTGGTGCGCCGCTGGTTCTGAAATCGAAATTGCGCGATGGGTCGCTACGATCCATGGCACGAAAGTATGGCATCGATATTTTGCTTTATGAGGCGGGCGAGGGGCTTCGCTTTGATGAATTTGCCGTCCGCGTTGGCGTTTCCGGTTGCATGCGCGTGATGCAAAAGTTGGGCATGATTACGGGCCGCGGTCTGCCCAAATCAAAAATAAAACCGATCCAATCCACGCACAGCGCTTGGGAACGTGCGCCCGCAGGCGGACTATTGCGGTGTTTTAAGGCAGCTGGGGAAACCGTGTCCGTTGGCGACGTCATGGGCATTATAGCCGATCCTTTCGGCGATTTTGAAGAACCAGTTGTTGCTGCCCATAGTGGCCTCATTATTGGGCGCACGAACCTGCCAATTGTCAACTGAGGGTGATGGTCTTTTTCATATTGCTACAATACGCCCAGATATTTCACCGCAAGATCACATTGAAGGTATGGCGGCAGAATTTGAAGGAAGTATTATCGCCGACGAAGATGAAATTATATGATTCAAGAGTTGAATTATTTTTAATAATATAGGAATATAGTCCTTGACGGCGTGACGGCCACCGTGTATGGTTATGACATAATCACAAAATTGTAAGAAGACATGATCAACCGGATCGCTAACGCATCCGGTTTTTTATTGCCCAAAATTAATTGCATCGGAGACCCCTTGGCAGATTGCGGCGGTAAGCATGAAGATATTTGACGCGCCCGAAACCATAGCGCTTTTTCAAAAATTTGGGCTTGAACGCAAAACGATTGCGCAGTGCGCTGAGCATTTAGGGTGCTCTAAAGCAACAGGTATCTACTCTTCCCAGCGCTATCCACGATGCGCGCGTTGCATATCAAGCGGAAAAGAGCAAGCAAAGAATTGGCGCGGCGGTGAACTTCCTGCGACACACAGCGCTGGCATAAGCGGCACAAGCAGCACCATTTGTCCGACATGTGGCAATGATAGCCGCAACGTTGCTGGAGGAAAGCCACCGACGAGCATTACCATTGACACGGCCACCTTGGCCGATGCGCGGAGTAAACTTGAAAAACTCTTTGATAAATACGCTACCGAGCAAAATATTGCGGCAGATGCCGAAAAGTCTGACGGATTTTGAATGTGCCTATCTTTTGCAAGAGTGGCCATTATGGGCACGGGCGGGACAAATTCCGCCAGATGCTGACTGGCGCACATGGCTCATTTTGGCCGGGCGTGGATTCGGAAAAACACGAACGGGATCTGAATGGGTGCGTGCGCAAGTCAAACAGGGTGCGCAGCATGTTGGTTTGATTGCGCCAACGAGCGCCGACGCGCGTGATATTATGGTGGAAGGTGAAAGCGGAATTTTGTCCGTATGTTGGGAGTGTGACACGACTGAGGTGGGCGATCATTTAGGCATTCCAAAATTTCAGTCATCGCTGCGCAAATTGACGTGGAAGAATGGTGCGACGGCGATGTTGTTCTCAGCAGAAGAACCAGATCGCTTGCGCGGGCCGCAGCACGAGTGCATTTGGGCCGATGAGCTCGCTGTTTGGCACCATGCGCAAGCGACGTGGGACATGGCGATGTTTGGACTAAGGCTTGGCCGCAATCCGCGGGCCTGTGTGACGACAACGCCGAGGCCAATTGGCTTGCTAAAGGAGCTTATGAAAGACGTGAATACCCATGTGGTGCGTGGTTCAACCTTTGAAAATGCGAGCAATTTGGCACCAACTTTTTTAGCAAATGTGCGCCGACGGTATGGTGGTACTGCGCTTGGTCGCCAGGAACTAAACGGAGAGCTTATTGAAACAAAGGAAGGCGCGTTGTGGGATCGGGCGACCTTTGAAAAATACCGGATTGAGAAGCCGCCCGTTTTAAAACGCATTATTGTTGCAATTGACCCGCCCGCCACATCACACAAAACATCCGATGCTTGCGGCATCATCGTTGCTGGATGTGACGAAAATGGCCACGCCTATGTGCTGAGCGACAAAACAATTCCGGCGGCTAAACCCAATGTGTGGGCAGCGCGCGCGTGTCGGTGAATTTCACCGATGGGAGGCTGATAATATTATCGCTGAAGTCAATCAAGGCGGTGACATGGTCGAAAGTGTCTTGCGCGCTATCGATGCCGATATTCCGCTGAAAGCGGTGCGGGCAACGCGCAGCAAATACGTTCGTGCAGAACCGGTCGCGGCTTTATATGCGGCGGGCCGTGTCCATCACGTTGGTGCGCATCCGGCTCTCGAGGACGAGATGTGTGATTTCACAGTGCAGGGACTTTCAACAGGCCGCTCACCAGATCGGCTGGATGCTTGCGTCTGGGCCATCCATGAGCTTTTGCTCGGTCGCCAATTTCAGCCACGCATTCGCAGCGGCTAAAGCGTTTCGCGTCAAAGTTAAACGCGAAACACTCTGGTAGAAATAGTAATTTAAATAGGAAGCATAATGAACGAGAAAAACACATGGTTTTCGCGGGCTTTTGGCCGCCAATTTTCGGCAGAAAAGCCTGATCAAACCAAGATGTCTGGCCTAAATTTGCAAGGTGGGTTCATCGCACTGCACAATTCACTATCTGCTGGCTGGACATCGGCTTCCTATCCAGCACTTGCGCGCGAAGGGTTTATGAAAAATCCGATCGTCCATCGATGTGTGCGTCTGATCAGCGAAACGGCCGGCTCTATGCCGTGGTTGCTTTATGAAAATGATGTGGAAGTTGAGGACAGCGATGTGCTGCACCTCATTAGGCGGCCAAACGCACAGCAAAGCCGCCGTGCCTTTATTGAGACGATTTGTGGGCATCTTCTTTTGTCAGGTAACGCTTATATTGAAGCGTATCGTCTGGATGGAGATGCACTACCGTCCCAAATTCACGCCCTGCGGCCTGATTGCGTAACGGTTGAAACCGATGAAAAGGGATGGCCAACGGGATACAAGGTTTCGGCGGGCAACGATCATCGTTTTATCGATGCGCCAGACGACATGCGTATGAACACTGTGCTGCACTTAAAGTTGTTTCATCCGCTTGATGATCAGACTGGATTTGCACCATTGCAGGCCGCATTGATGGCACTTGATACACACAATTCAGCGGCAACTTGGAACAAGGCGCTGCTGGACAATGCGGCGCGGCCATCGGGCGCTCTGGTCTACGCACCAGGCGACGGCTCAAATTTGACGCCTGAGCAATATGATCAGCTGCACATTGAACTAGAACGCCAATATTCTGGCGCCAATAATGCAGGCAAACCGATGATTTTGGAAGGCGGTCTCGATTGGAAGGCGATGGGGCTTTCGCCAAAAGATATGGATTTTGTCGAGACGAAAAACGGTGCAAGTCGCGATATCGCTTTGGCATTTGGCGTGCCGCCGATGTTGCTGGGCATACCGGGCGATAACACTTATGCCAATTATCAGGAGGCCAATCGCGCCCTGTTTAGACTAACCGTATTGCCGATGATGGCGCGCATCGCCGAGGCATTCAGTGCCTGGTTAGAACCTGCCGTGGGGCGCAGCCTGCGATTTGAACTCGATCTGGATCAGATCGATAGTCTGAACCATGAGCGTGAAGCGCTTTGGGCGCGGCTGGAAAATTCTACCTTCATAACCGATGACGAAAAGCGCATGGCGGTCGGCTACACGCCATTGAATAACGATAGCGAGGTGTCCCGATGAAGTATCTTTTGGAACAGCTATCGCCGGATATGCAGCTGCTGCTTGGAAAAGGGATCGGCGCATTTGTGGGGTCGATGATTTCTCTCGCCTATGTGCTGCCGAAGGGAAAGCGCGAGGCAGCAATCAGGTTCCTGACAGGCGTAAGCGCAGGTCTGATATTTGGCATGCCGATAGGGATTTGGATCTCTAATAAAGCTGGGATTACGGAGCAGCTCCATATCGCAGAAATCGCCGTGATGGGTGCTGCGATATCAAGCCTGTGTATTTGGACAGCGCTTGGCGTTGGCATGCACATGGCCACAAACCACCGCGATCGATTAGCAGCTGCGCTTGATGACATCGATCCTAAAACCAAAAAGACGGAGCTGCCAAAATGAAGGAAACAATAAGGTTGCGATCAATGGTGGGCTGCGAGACGAAATTTGCCGGCGAAACAATCGCTGAAGTCGATACACGATGGTATGTTCCGCGGTTATGCAAGCCTGTTCGATATGGTCGATCTGGGGCAGGAAGTGCTTACCAAAGGCGCGTTTAAATCTTCGCTAATCGACCGCGGCGCAGCGAACGTGCGGATGCTTTTTCAGCATAATCCAGATGAGCCGATTGGCCATTGGGCATTCGACAATAATATACGATTGGATTAAGCACCACGGCCTTAGTTCGGTGAAGAGGCGCAATTGATCCGCCCATCGTCACCCACGGGGCGTCCCGGACTATGGCGCAACTCGGAAACCCAGATGAATGCAGCGTTTTAAATGCCGCATGCGGCGCACGGGCTTCACCGTTGGCTCGCGCACGCCCCAACCTCTCTGGGGGATAGCCCAAAATTGTCTTTGAACCATACTCATCAAAATTAACGTATCATGACCCTTCCTGTGGCTTCCAAAATGCTCGTTTGCCAGCTTATCGGGTGATCTGCCCATCAGCAGCACGGAATGAGCTCGGTCCTATACCGCGCAGAGCAGAGCCCACACCACATCCTTATCCCCCCCCCACTTCACCCACTATTTTCCCCTCAATACTCTTTTCACCATTACTCCTCATACCTTTTTCCCAAAATCCCCCTAACCCCTCCCAATTTCATTCAGCGCTGCTGCATTCTCGCCAGCGCACGCCAGCAATCAGAACAAAACAATGCGCGCGTCCCGAACTCTCGTCAAAAGGTCGGGATCAAAGCCGGCCCACTCCCGCAGCAGGAACCTTATCTGACGAGACCGATACGGCCACCCCGACCGAAGCCAAAAAACAGCGGATCTCTGCCGCCAACACCGCGATCCGCGATCGCCTAGACGGAGCCGCCAAAATGAAGCGACACAACAACTTCGATCACGCCATCGAGGGCAACGCGCGTTTTACGTCGGCGAAAACAATCGCCGCGAAGTTTACAGATGCCGCTGTCCGCGGTTAACACTCTTTCTGCGGGCGATCTCGCCAGAGGTGCCAGGCGCGCTTATCTCTTCGCACCCTGCCGGCGATCTCACATAATCCGCTGAGCCGTCTCAGCCACTGCTGGCCAACCTGTACTACTCTATCAAGGCCTTATCTGCAGACAGCCCCAAATTTAAATGTCGAACGCGGCCGCGAGGTCTATGCGCTCATGCGATCGGGCGACATTGATGGACTTTCGATTGGCTTCAAAACCGTTCGGGCGCGGCGCGAACAGGGCGGAAAAGTCCGCCGAATTTTGGAGGCAGATTTATGGGAAATCTCCGTTGTAACCTTTCCGATGTTGCCGCAGGCGCGTGTCACAAACGTGAAATCAGACCGCCTGCCGACACCAAGGGAATTTGAAAGATGGCTCGTGCGGGACGCCGGGTTTACCAGAAGCCAAGCTAAGATGGTCATAGCCAAGGGCTTTGCTTCAATCCAAGGCGCGCGCGAAGCCGCTCAAAATACGCCGTATGAACAACTGAAAAGTGCTGGAGACTTGGCGCGGAAAATTCGCCAAGCCACACGACACATATCAAACCACTAAAGGAAAAACGATGATGAAGAAATTCAATTCTGGTGCGCGAGCGCCGGAAGCAAAAAACACGTCCGTGCCAGCCATGGCCGCCGGAAATGCTCAAGACGTAGCCGAAGCGTTCGACGATTTCATGGGCGCTTTTGACGCCTTTAAGCAGGCCAATGATGAGCGATTGCGTGAGCTGGAAACACAGCTTGGCGAAGACGTGGTGACAACCGACAAGGTCAATCGCATCAATGCCGCCGTCGATGAGCAAAAGCGCGTGCTTGATCGATTGATCACAAAAGCTACCCGCCCACAGCTTAATGGCAGTTCCCATTTTTCAAACAATGGCGAGCACAAATCGGCGTTTGAAAAATATATCCGCAGCGGCGATGAGCGCGGGTTGCGTAGCATCGAAGGCAAAGCGATGTCTTATGGCTCTGGCCCGGATGGTGGCTTTTTGGTGCCAGCGGAGACCGAAACATCCATTGGTGCTCGTTTGGCAGCAATTTCCCCAATACGTTCCATTGCGATGGTGCGCCAAGTAACGGGTGCGGTTCTCAAAAAGCCGTTTTCAATCACGGGGCCAGCCGTTGGCTGGGTTGGCGAAACAGCGCCGCGGCCTGAAACATCGGCAAGCCAACTGGCGGAGCTTCAGTTCCCGACGATGGAACTCTATGCAATGCCAGCGGCAACGGCGAGCCTGCTGGACGATAGCGCGGTTAATATTGATCAATGGATTGCGTCGGAAGTTGAAGCCGCATTTGCCGAGCAAGAAGGTGCGGCATTTGTGGGCGGTGATGGCGTCAATAAACCAAAAGGCTTTTTGGACTATAACAGTGTTGCCGAGAGCGCGTGGACATGGGGTAATTTGGGTTATGTGGCAACCGGAGTTTCTGGTCAGCTGCCAGCGGCCGATGCCTCGGATGTCTTGATTGACGCGGTTTACGCACTCAAAGCGGGCTATCGCCAAAATGCAAATTGGGTGATGAACCGAAAAACGCAGGCGTCGATCCGTAAACTCAAAGACGCCGATGGTAATTACCTATGGCAACCACCGGCAGCTGTTGGCCAAAATGCCATGCTGATGGGCTTTGGTGTTGTTGAGGCGGAAGATATGCCTGATGCCGCAGCCGATGCCAATGCCATAGCTTTTGGTGATTTTGGTCGCGGCTATTTGATTGTGGACCGTCAGGGCGTTTCGGTTTTGCGCGATCCATACTCTGCCAAACCCTATGTGCTGTTCTATACAACAAAACGTGTTGGCGGCGGCGTGCAGGACTTTGATGCCATCAAACTCGTCAAGTTCGGCGTCAACTAAAAGCTAAGCATTCGGCGGCGACGGTAACGCGCGAAATTCTTCCGCGACCCGCAGCCGACGCGACCCCGTATCCTCCCTACGGAGCCGCCCCTCTTTTGAAAATCAGGAAATCCCATGGCCCAAAAGCAAATTTTGGCACCAAGTGTGCCCGCGCTGACGCTTGCGCAAGTTAAAAGTCATTTACGCATTATCAGTGGGGCAGAGGATGAACTCTTGCTGGGACTTATTCAGTCAGCAATCGCCTTACTTGAGACCGAAACAGCGCTCGCGTTGGTAACGCAAGGCTGGCGCCTTTGGCTTGACGATATACCGACAACTGGCATTGTGGAATTGCCACGAAATCCAGTTCAGCGGATCACGAATGTTGTTTGGTATGACCAAACTGGCACGCCAAACGTCTTGGGGGGAAATACCTATTTCCTCAACGCTGTAACACGGCCAGCGCGCCTGCGCTTTGACCGTTCAGCACTGCCAAGCGGCCTGTGCAACGGCATTGAGATCGACTTTGACGCCGGGTTCGGAGATTTGGGTATTGATATTCCCGACATAGTTGCAACGGGCACTTTTGGCGTTGATCGCCCATTGGTACGAATTTAGGGGCACCAGTTGCGCCAGCCGATCAGGCTTTTTCTGTGCCCGAGATTTATACCCGTCTCACGCGCCACTACCGCCAGGTGCGGATATGAGGAAAGATAAATTACATCTTGATGCGGGCGCTCTGGATACACTTGTTTCCCTGTATATCAACCAATCTGAGCCAGACGGTTGTGGTGGCTTCATGGATGATTGGCAATCAGCCGGGCTTGCATGGGCGCCAGATTACGCCTGGCACCTCAACGATGAAATAATTGGTGACCGTGCCGTAAACAAAAACACACAGATGTCATTGACGTGCAGAGCAACCGCTGGATGTCGCTGTTGGCGCGCAGTTTCGTGCCGAAAATTCGGTTCGAAGATTTGAGGTTCTGTCGCGCTTCGATCCCGATGAAACAGGTCGTTATTGGCGCTGTATATGCAAGGAGATTGATGCATGAAAATGACCATTCGCACCAATATTGATCTTCTGATCGGCGCACTGCGGCAAAGCACTTATATTTTGGCCGATGCCAAAACCGCTGAAACCTCACGCAAAATCGAGAAGCAGACAGATAGCAATCAACAGCCAAAATCACCCGGTGGCGAAGAATGATCGCCGCGCTCGATTTACAAAACGCGCTGTTCGATTTGCTGAGCAACGATGCGGCGCTTGCCGTGCTTCTGGGCGGTCCAAAGATATATGACACGCCGCCAAAACAAGCTGCATTTCCCTATGTATCGTTCGGCCCGCTTTCTGCCGTTGACTGGAGCACCAGCGATGATTTTGGCAGCGCTTACATCGTAACGCTCAACTGCTGGTCGGGGACCGCAGGACGAAAACAGGTGTTGAGGATCGCCGACAGAGTAACCGCTGCACTCAATGGTGCGTCGGCACAAGCGTTAGAATTTGGACAGAGCGCCAACGCAAAAATAATTCTGGTGCAGCCCGTTGGCATGAGCGTTGAGAACGACGCAGCGACAAAGGCGATCCGCGCGACATTGCGCACCCGAATTCTCGTAGAGCCCATTTAATAGTTTTAACTCAGAGGAAAAATCATGGCGTCCCAACGCGGAAAAGATATCTTATTGAAAATGCAAAATGGTGGGCAAACAGCCTTCGTGTCTGTTGCCGGGCTTCGCACCAAACGCATCAGTTTTAACGCCCAGTCCGTCGATATAACGGACTCAGAATCAAGCTGGAAGATGGCGCGAATTGCTCGGAGGTGCGGGGGTTAAATCGGCTTCCATTTCCGCCTCTGGAATTTTTAAAGATAGTGCGTCGGACGAAATCGTGCGCGCTGCATTTTTCGCCAATCAAACCCCCGCGTGTCAATTGCTCATCCCAGATTTTGGTCTCATCGAAGGGGCCTTCCAAATCACTGCGATGGAATATTCTGGCAATCATGATGGTGAAGTCACTTTTGATATTGCGCTGGAATCGGCAGGTGAACTCACGTTTGGAGCGCTGTAATGATGGTCAACCGACATCGTGGCGAGATTTCCGCAGAACTTGGTGGCAAGCAACGCTGTCTGTGCTTGACGCTTGGTGCACTGGCGCAGCTGGAGAGCTATTTTGCTGTGGGCGATCTTTCAGCACTGGCAGAGCGTTTTGCAACCGGGAAGCTGGCCGCAGCCGATTTGATTTCAATTATCCATGCAGGTCTTTTGGGCGGTGGACACACTTTCAGCCGTGAAGAAGTCGCAGAAATGCAGGCCGAAGGCGGTTTGCATGGTTATGCCAAAATTGCAGCCGAACTTTTGACGGTTACCTTTGGGGATAACAGTGCCACAAACACCTGAGCCATTTCCATGGCGGGAAGTGATGACCTTCGGGCTCGGTATTTTGAAGTTATCACCAACGCAATTTTGGAATGCGACACCGCGCGAAATTTTTGCGGCAATGCAGGCATACCAAAACGCAACACCAAGGCCGCCAAGCCAACAGGATTTAGTGGAGTTGCTTAGGCAATTTCCTGATTAGAAGCCATAAATACAAGAGATCAGATATGAGCGATGAAACATTCATAGTGGCAATTGATGCCGACACGCAGGGTTTTGAGAGTGCGTTGAAGAGCCTCGAAAAACAAGCAAACAATTTTGGTACGACAATTACTGGGGCATTTAAATCAGCGATTGTCTCGGGCAAATCATTTGAAGACACGTTACGCTCAATCGGCTTGTCTCTAGCTGGGTCTGCGCTGAATGCCGGACTGGCACCGCTCCAAAATATCCTCAACAGTTTTGGCGCTAATCTCTTTAAAGGTTTTGGGTCCGTAACGCCATTTGCCAATGGGGGCGTGGTTGGATCTCCAACATACTTTCCAAACGGGAACTCTATCGGGCTTATGGGCGAGGCAGGAAGTGAAGCAATTCTACCTCTCAGGCGCGGAGCCGATGGACGTCTTGGGGTCGCTGCGGGCGGAAATTCGAATGGCGCATCGAATGTGACGATCAACATTTCAACACCAGATTCCCAGAGCTTTCAACGATCATCAGGCCAAATATCTGCAGCATTGACCCGAGCTGTCGCCCGTGGTCGGCGGGGCAATTAGGAGCTCTCATGACACAAAATTTTGATAATGTGGTGTTTCCATCGCGTTTGGCATTTAGCATCGATTCAGTGGCAGAAGTGCGGGTCGATATCACGCGGCTGGCCTCTGGCTATGAACAGCGAAACACGCGTTGGTCTCAGCCGCGCCGAAAATATATTGTTGCGCTGGGTCAACGTCCTATCGCCGAAGCACAAGAGTTGCTTGCATTTTTCGAAGCGCGTAACGGCCCACTTCGCAGCTTCAAATTTCGCGATCCGATGCATAATTCGACCGCGGTCGCTGGGGCAAGTGTTTCAGCCAATAATGTGAATTTAGGTCTCGGTGATGGTCAAAAAACTGATTTTGAGCTTCGCGATCGAAACGGGCGCAGGGTCATGTTGCCAGTTTTAACATCACTCAAAATTGGCGTTGGCGGCGCAGAAATTACCACCGGTTACATGGTTTTGCCCGATGGTACGCTGCGTTTTGGCACGCCGCCGAACTCCGGCAGCTTGGTGACAGCTGGGTTTGAGTTTTTCATCGCAGTTCGCTTCGAAAACGATCAACTTATAGCATCCAGAACAACGATGGACACTGCATCAATCTCAGACATAAATCTTGTGGAGGTACACCTGTAATGGACGCTACATTTGACACAGGTACTTGGTGTTATGCGTGGCATGTTATCCGTAAAGATGGTGTTGTGCTCGGTTTTACGGATCATGATCGGTCAATCATTGTGGGCGACATCTGTGTGCGAACCAAATTCTGGTTTTACAGCAGGTGCCGCTGAGGCAGCGATTGGCCTTAGCGCAGACATAAGCCAAGTTGAGGGCGCTCTTAGCTCACAGAAAATATCGCGAGACGATATAGAGCTTGGAAAATATGACCGAGCGCGGATCATACAATTTCAACTTGACTGGAACGCTCCCGAAGATGCGCGCGTTGTTCGCCATTTCCATATGGGTGAAATCACGGTTGCAGACGATAAATTTGTTGTTGAATTGCGTTCAATATCCTCGCAGTTTGACCAAATTAAAGGGCGTTATTTTCGGCGTGATTGCGATGCTGATCTGGGCGATCACCGCTGTCAAGTCGATATGACGCAAAGTGACAGGCGAGTGGCTGCAAGCATTCAAGCCGATAGCTCACAATCGCCACAACGGCTATTTGTCATTACTTCAACACCGATTGATTATCAAAATTTCAACGGCGGAAAGGATCGAGTTTATCGGCGGCGCAACTTGATAGTACGACGCACCGAATTGCCACATGTGCACGGGCATCTGGAGTAATACCGCAGAAATTACACTCATCGTTCCACTACCGTTGGCACCTCAAGGTGCCGACACTTTGGTGCTAAGTGTTGGCTGTGATAAACGATTTGCGACTTGTCGCGATCGTTTTTTCAATCAGCTGAATTTTCGCGGATTTTACCCATCCCGTCTAACGACAAAGCACTTAATTACGCTGATAATGCGACCATTTTTGATGGTGCACCGCTTGTCCCATAGCGCTGATCCCCTGGAAGTTGTGCGCGCTGCACGCAGTTGGATCGGCACGCCTTACAGGCATCAGGGCACACTAAAGCATGTGGGTTGCGACTGCCTTGGTCTTGTTCTTGGGAGTTTGAGCGAGCTGGGTGGGGCAACTACCCAGCCACCTCCCACAGTATTCGCGCGATTGGGCAGAGTGCTCGACCGACGATAAACTGCTTAACGCAGCGCATCGATATCTCATACCTAACAAACAATGGCGACTGGCAGCGCGGCGATGTTTTGGTATTTCCGCTGGCGCGCTACCACCGTATCGAAACATTTAGCGATTGCGACTTCTGCGGACAAAATGATTCATGCTTATGAGCGTCATGATGTGCGTGAAACGACGATCGTTCCTCAATGGCAGCGCCGCATATCGGGCGTATTTCGCTTTCCAGATTTTCAGGAGACTTAAATGGCAACGCTGATTTTGCAGTCTGTCGGCGCGACGATTGGCAGTTTATTTGGGCCAATTGGTTCGGCCATAGGCTCAGCGATTGGGTCTGCAGCAGGCTATGCTATTGATAATGCGGTGATCAATTCGACCAAACACATCGAAGGTGCGAGGCTGAGCGGTGCGCGCCCCATGACTGCAGAAGAAGGGTCGCCCATAATTAGGGTTTATGGATATGCAAAAGTCACAGGCACTGTTATTTGGGCAACGCAGCTTGAAGAAGAGCGAACGACTTCGCGGCAAGGCGCTAAGGGTGGGCCAAAAGTCACTTCCTACACCTATTTTGGAAATTTTGCTGTAGGGCTTTGCGAGGGCACTATCGGCGGCATAAAACGCATTTGGGCGGACGGTAAAGAACTCGATCTCACCGATATTTCCTATCGGCTTTACACGGGGGCGGAAGACCAAGAGCCAGATCCGCTGATTGAAGCCAAACAAGGTGCAGATAAAGTACCATGTTATCGCGGTTTAGCTTATATCGTGTTCGAGCGTTTGCCGGTTGATCAATTCGGCAATCGGCTTCCGCAAATACAAGTTGAAGTTATCCGGCCTGTAGGTCGTTTGGAAAGTAGTATTCAGGCGATTTCGATTATTCCAGGTGCAACAGAACATGGAATTGATCCAACACCGGTGCAAGCAAAACGTGGTAACACAACGATTGAGCTCAATAGACATCAACTATATGGCGCCAGCGATTGGCATGCATCGGTTGATGAACTACAGGCTGTGTGCCCAAACTTACAACATGTGTCTTTGGTGCTTGCTTGGTATGGTAATGATTTAAGGGCTTCGTCGTGCCAAATCCGCCCTGGTGTTATTTCAAAAGTTTCAAACCAAGAAAGTCGAAATTGGAGTGTAAGCGATCAGACCCGTAACGCGCAAAATGTACATCTCATATCATCAGATGAAAACGGCAACGCGAACTACGGCGGCACACCGAACGATCAAAGTGTTCTTGATGCCATCGCTGACCTAAAAAGACGTGGTTTAAATGTAACGCTTAACCCGTTTGTCCTGATGGACATACCAGCTGGCAATATGCTGCCTGATCCGTACGGATATGATAGCCAATCAGCACATCCATGGCGCGGGCGAATAACATGTATTCCTGCGCCTCAGCAGCCAAATACGATTGATAAAACTGCTGCAATTACAGCTGAGATAAATTCATTTGTTGGAAACAGCCAGCCAGGAAGTCTCAACGACTTCAAATATAGGCGCATGATTTTGCACTATGCCCAACTTAGTGTTCAAGCGGGCGGTGTTGACACAATTATAATAGGCAGTGAATTAATTGGCTTAACCACGCTGCGAGATCATCAAAATCAATTTCCGTTTGTGCAAGCGTTAAAAAGTCTAGCAGCCGATGTGCGTCAGATTGTTGGGCCGAATTGTAAGATAATTTACGGCGCAGATTGGTCGGAGTATTTTGGCTATCATCCTACTGACGGTTCAAATGATGTATTCTTTCATTTAGACCCGCTCTGGTCTGATCCAAACATCGCGGCGGTCGCAATAGATAACTACATGCCGCTTTCAGACTGGCGTGACATGGATGCCGACACAGGAAATGTTAATCCGGATGATGCGTTGTGGCGTTCAGATATTGCTGCTTTTAAAGCAGCGATTGCAGGTAAAGAGGGTTTTGATTGGTATTACGCCTCATCTCAGGCGCGTGAAAACCGGCTGGCGGCTCCGATATCACCGATGGTGCCTACAATAAACCTTGGGTGTTCAGATATAAAGATCTAAAATCTTGGTGGGAAAACTATCATTATGACCGAGTAGGTGGCGTAGAAGTCAGCTCAGACAACGTCTTGGATACCGCAAAGTAAACCCATATGGTTTACGGAGCTTGGGTGTCCAGCAATCAATCTTGGGGCGCGTGAACCTAACGCGTTTTCAGATGCGAAATCGTTTGAAAGTAGATTACCGCTTGGATCAGATGGCACCAGAGATGATGTTGAACAGCGCAACTTCTTGCAGGCTCACCATGACTATTGGAATGCCAACGAAAGTCAAAATCCCAGCTCGTCCGTATATGGCCAGAAAATGCTGGATACCAGCACGGATATATAACTGGGCGTGGGATGCTCGCCCATTTCCAGTGTTCCCCTTAAACACAGACCTTTGGGGTGACGGTGTCAACTGGGGCGGCGGACATTGGCTCAATGGCCGGTTGGGTATCGCTTATATGGCAGACGCCATCCGCGCTATTTTCGGAGATCATCGCCTAGAAGAACCAGTACTGAGCAATGTCGATGGGTGTGTTACAGGCATCGTGATTGGATCGCCAAATAGTGCGCGCGGTACAATCGAGCCACTTGCTTCAATTAAGTGGTGCAACAGCCTCGGACGATGGTACATGGTGGTCAGCTAACAAATTTCAGGCATTCAAGCCTATAAGGCGGTGCTCGGTTCAACGCACGACGACTGTGTTGATATCGACAAAGAAGCGCTTTCGAAAGTCGACACTACATTCAAAAAAGTGAGTTACCTTCAGAAGTTTACGGTCACATTTCGCGATCCGATGGACGATTATCGCGCGGCAACATGCTATTCGCGGCGCGAAGAAGGAAGCGACTGGCGGTCAAATGGCATTTGAAGCGCCCGCTGCTATGGACTGGCAAGCCGCTCAAACACTGGCAGATAGGCTGCTAGCTGACCTATGGAGCTGGCTCATGCAAAAACGCAATTTAGTCTGCCGCTTAGCTATGCCAAATCTGAAAACAGGAACTGTACTAACTTTTGATAACATGCCTAATGATTGATTGGATGGTCGAGCGTGCAATTGTCGGAAAATATATCGAAATTGAAGCCAGACGCGTGACCAAAACAAAAGCTGATTTCGAGAAGTTTTGCCCTGTCCGATCAACCCGGCACTTGGCACCTGCTAGTTCTGGCTCCTTTGGTGGCGCGCCAGAAGTGATTTTACTAGACCTACCAAACTCGGGAGCAAACCAGTCACCTAGCGATTTTTATATCGCGGTTCGAGCGATGCCAAATCAACCACAAACCGTTTATGCGTCACCAACAGCAGATGGCTATCAGTTCAAAACAATTGTGAATAAAAATGCATTAATCGCAAGATTGACCAGCCCTTTGAGCGGCTCGTTTTCTGGCAGATATGATTTTGCCGCTTCGCTGATTATTGAACTGCCAGAGGGTGAGCTTGAAAGTGTAAATGAACAACTGCTTTTATCAGGCAGAAATATGCTTGCCGTTAAATCATCTAATGGTGAATGGGAGGTTGTTCAATTTTCTAAAGCCATAGAGCAATCACCAAACGTCTGGAAATTATCGGGGCTTTTGCGCGGACAGGGTGGCACTGAAGATGCAATGATCAGCGGGGCTGTGGCGGGCGCTCAAGTTGTTGTACTTGATGATTCAGTCGTGCCCATTGAGCTTGGTGAAAACGAAGTCGGGCTAAATTTAAACTATCGCGTGGGTCCGCTGGGCAAAGAGTTCTCCGATCGCTATTTTACAACCGTTTCAGCGCAAGGTGGATTACGCGAAATAACACCATTATCGCCGGTGCACATCAAAGCACGATACAGACCATCTGGTGCGCTTGACGTTTCGTGGATACGGCGATCGCGCGTTGGTGCGGATGTCTGGCTGGGTAGTGAAATACCGCTTGGCGAAGAAACACAGGCCTATCGTGTTGAGCTGACGAATACTGCCGGAGCAACAATTTGGAATGCTGAAGTCAGCGAACCAAGATTGACAATTTCTCAGACTGAAATCCTCGCTGCAATTGGAAGTCTACCAGCGTCGATCAATGTCACCGTTAAGCAAATCAGCCAACGGATAGGTGACGGACTTCCAGCCACAAAAACAGTTCAACTCCTGCAATCATGAAAGGAAAATTATGATGCAAAACGAGAAACCTTGGTATTTGTCTAAAACGATTTGGGCAGCTGTTATTAGCATTTTAGCCACAGTGGCGACCTTCTTCGGTGTCCCAATTGATGAAGCGGGAAGGCAGGGACTGACTGATGGCTTGTTGCAAATCGTTTCCGCTGTTGCAGGCGTCTTTGCAATACTTGGCCGCGTGACCGCTAATTCCAAATTAATCTGAATTTTGTTCATATACCGTTCAGGTCGAAATTGATATGAACGCGCATGATGAAAAACAAATCAATACCTAAAAATGTAACGATGGTGGTTGGGCTACTGATTGCCGTAGTTTTTATCACCTCTTTTGCAAGGGCGGCGGAAACTTGTTTTGATGTGGGCGAAAATTACGCCAAACAAAACAATGTTTCAGTTGTGGCAGCAAAAGAAGCGCTGAAGGATGGCCGTGCCGTATGTGAAGTGGTTGTCTTGCGCGAGGCATCTAACGGCAACAGGCCAAAGCGCGAGGTCGTATATTTACCGCTCTAAAACCACTAGGTCTTATCTCTCGATGTTGTATCTTGATGCCGGCGTTGATTCCGTGCGGAGGCAATTATGCGACTATTGGTGGTCGAAGACGACAAGGATCTAAATCGTCAATTGAAGGCAGCCGTAGAGGATGCCGGATATGTCGTGGATACTGCGTTTGATGGTGAAGAAGGTCATTTTTTAGGGGAAACTGAGCCCTATGATTGCGTCATCTTAGACGTTGGATTGCCTCTGATGGATGGAATCAGCGTCTTGCAGCGGTGGCGTGATGACGGGCGCACCATGCCAGTTCTAATTTTGACAGCGCGTGATCGTTGGAGTGATAAAGTATCAGGTATTGATGCCGGCGCCGATGACTATGT
>JAXHNY010000050.1:0-10611 GCA_034519905.1 Ahrensia sp. | reverse complement strand
CCTAACGACACCCACGTCATGAAAGATTACAACGAAAGCGAATTTGATGAGTTGGAAGCTGAGCTGCGGCGTTTGAAGCCGACGGAATTGTCTGCGGATTTTTGAGCAAAGGTTTTCGATCTTTGATAGTGAAGATAATGTCGTGCCGATGGCGTTGGCGAGAGAAGAGACGGTGATGCCGCACTGGTTCCGGCCAATAGCGGCGGCGGCCGCTGTGGCTTTGTTTTTAGGGCTGGCGGTGATTTTACGGGGATCGCTGGGCGGTGACGGTGTCGTGGACAAGGTGTCGCCGAACAGAGCGATCCCACGGAGATCGACGCAGGTTTTCATCCGGTGAAAGCCAAGCAATGTTTCAACCGCCGACGGATGAAGGCGTGATTTTTGACGAGAATAATCAACCGCAACGCAAAGTATACTACAAGTATCATGACCGATACCAGTGGATCGATGAAAACGGCAATCCGGATAGAATTATCGGTGCCGCAGGGGCATCGGCTGCTGGTGCCGATTGAACGGACTAACCATCGAACAATTAGCGTTAAACGATGAAAACAAAAATCAGCTATAAATGGCTCGCGATAGCAATCGTGGCGGTTCCCGCTGTGATCTTGCGGGCGGATATTACGAATTTTTCGATGAACCGACGGAGATCGGGATTGAAGAAGAAAGCGAGGATTGCGGCGAGTCGGAGTGCTTTTTGTTAAGGGCAGCCCGAGTCGAGTGATGTGGCTCCGTGGTTGGGAGTCGCGACCGAGCCACTGTCGAAGGTTACTCAAACTCAGTTGGGGCTGGAAGGCGGAATTGCTGTGAGTGCGGTTGTTCCGGAGGGCCCTGCGGCTAAAGCGGGAATCGCGGAGCACGATATTTTGGTGAAGCTAGATGGAGTTGTTTTGGATTCGCCTCAGACTTTCCCGCGAGCTGATTCGCGGCCAGAAGAAGGGTGATGAGTAAAGATAGGGTGGTGCGCAAGGGCGATCCGCAGGTCGTCGATGCGGTATTGATTGAAAAGGAAATCGCGTCCTCGGCAAGGTCGTCGCAGAAAAATCCGGCGACACAGAACCGCTCGCGCAGTGTGTTTGGCCAGGATCCGTTTAGTGATCCGTTTTGAAGGGATGGGATTTGGGGATTTCGGCGGGTTGGGGAGTTTCCGCGAAATCGAGGAGCAAATAGCGCGGATGCGAGGCGGAGATGGAAGCGGGGTTTAATAGTCTGGGAAGCATGGGCGGCGGTTCCGGTTTTATGAAGATGGAGAACTCGCAGATGAGCTACCGTGACAACGACGGTTCGGTGAAGATTACGCGGAATGACGGGAAGACGCATGTCGAGATGCGTGATCCAGACGGTAAGGTGATTTTTGACGGGCCAGCGGACACGGAGGAAGAGCGGGCAGAAACTGCCGGAGAAGGTTCAGAAGAAACTAGATAGTATTGAAAACTCACAGGTAGATCTGAATGATTTCGGGCTGTTTAAAGTGGAACCGCCCCGTATGGGGCAGCTTCCGGGTGAGCCGGAACCGAAGGTGAATCCAAATCTGCGCCGCAAGTCGGAGGTCGAAAAAGAAGGCAAGGATGACGAAGTGGGTGAGTAAAAAAATGTCCCTGGGGGAGAGATTCTCAGTAACAACCACAAGCACCTCGGCAGCTTGGTTTTTCAGTTCACGGAAGCCGCCGCCGTATTTTCAATCGCGATTGGGGAGACGAATCTAAGGACGGAAGTTTCAGCGTAAATCCGGGGGATTTCGAGCTACATCCTTCCCTGGCAGATGTTTTCAGCGAATTTCTCCCTCTCAAAATGTAGTCAAAATAATTACATTATTTTACGGGAAATTACATTATTTTCTTTCGCAACCCACCCACCGTGGTGTAAAAACCTATATTTAGTCGCTTATTTTTAGATAAGTCTTTCGAACGATTCCTAGAAATCGCATGAAACACAAAATCCACCTCACCATCGCCGCCACCATTCTTCTCGCAGCTTCCGCGCAGGGCCGTGCTCTGGACGACCACTTTTACCGGAGCCAACGGCAACGCGAAATCTGGTCAACACCAATACCACGCTCACCGACACCCTGACTGGTGACGATGCCCCAGCCTGACCTTCCAGGACACCAGCTTCACTGGCACCGTGTTCATGCACAGTGGAGCGATGAACACAGGCACCTACTTCAGCCCCCGCACCAATGTGGACAACCCGGCTGCGGGTTCTCCTCAAAACGGCGGATGGTGGCAAAGCGAGTTCCGCTATACCGGCGGCACAAGACGATCAGTCTCTCCGATATCGTGCTCTCGATATGGTCTGGTCGGTTTTCAGGAACTGCAGTGGTGGCTGTTATGTCAGTCCAGCCCACATCTGAAAATGTGACCGTATCGCATTGCGCAGCTGCAACGCCTGTGGATAAAACCAGCGCGAGCGCGGCGGTGAAAATTGTTTTTTGCATATTCGCTTCCTCTTGCAACTGAGTGACCATTTTTCTCACCGAAACCCAGTGTGAAAATGAGCTCCTCCCATAGGTGTGGAAATTATTTCCATTGCCTCTCAGAAAGTCTAGGCGCAGAAAATCTTGAAGGGAAGCGCCAAAATGACAAATTACCAAGTCAATTACCGGTTATAATCCATGATGCTGTTTGCGCGACAGAGCTTTATGCCGCTGAACAGTTGCGCCTAATCAACACTCGACTTAGTGTAAGCAGAGATAAACGAGTGAATTTTTGCAACCCATCTGAAGGTCTGATTTATGAAGGCGCAACCCGTAGCCAGCCATTTTATCGATGGCGTTTACGTTGAAGATACCTCAGGCGAGATGATCGACGTGATTTATCCCGCAACGGGAGAAGTCATCGCACAGGTGCATTGCGCTACACCCGAGATCATAGAAAAAGCTATCAGCGCCGCGAGACGCGCACAAAACACATGGGCAAAAATGACGGGCAGCGAACGCGGAAGGATATTGCGTCGCGCCGCAGACATTATCCGAACGCGAAACCGTGAATTGTCAATTCTTGAAACCTTTGATACTGGCAAACCCTTGCAAGAAACGCTGGTGGCCGATGCGACTTCGGGTGCTGACGCGCTGGAATATTTTGGCGGTTTGGCAGGTACGCTAACCGGCGAACATATCCAGCTTGGTGAAAACTGGGCTTACACGATACGCGAGCCCCTTGGCCTGTGTGTTGGGATAGGCGCTTGGAATTATCCAACGCAAATTGCCTGCTGGAAAGGCGCACCGGCGCTGGCCTGTGGCAACACGATGATCTTCAAACCATCAGATATGACGCCGCTTTGCGCCCTGAAAATTGCTGAAATCCTTACCGAGGCCGGTGTTCCAAAAGGTGTCTATAATGTCATTCAGGGTCGCGGGACTGTGGGCGCGGCACTGGTCAGCGACCCCCGCGTCGATAAGGTATCCCTTACCGGTTCGGTGCCAACAGGCAGAAAGGTATATGCGGCAGCCGCATCTCAAATAAAGCATGTAACGATGGAGCTAGGCGGTAAATCGCCCCTCATCGTTTTTGACGATGCCCATCTGGAAGATGCGGTATCAGGGGCAATTCTCGGCAATTTTTACTCATCTGGACAGGTCTGCTCCAACGGCACGCGCGTTTTTGTTCAGCGTGCCATAAAAGAAGAATTTATCGCTCGGCTGCTAGAGCGTACCCATCAAGCAATCATTGGCGATCCGATGGATGAGGCAACCAATTTTGGGCCTATGGTGTCTGAAGCGCAGCTCGAAATTGTGCAAAGCTATGTCAAAAAAGGCATTGCAGAAGGTGCTACACTTCTATGCGGCGGGAAGCGCCTAGAGCGCGACGGATTTTATTTCCCGCCCACGATTTTTACCGATGTCACAGATGATATGACAATTATGCGCGAGGAAATTTTTGGCCCAGTCATGTGCGTGGCTGATTTTGATACGGAAGACGAAGTTATTGCACGTGCAAACGATACAGAATTTGGCTTATCGGCAGGGATTTTTACGCGTGATCTTTCGCGCGCGCACCGAGTGATCGCAAATCTAAATGCCGGCACATGCTGGATCAACACCTATAACATCGCACCGGTTGAAATCCCCTTCGGTGGCAGCAAAATGTCTGGCGTAGGCCGCGAAAATTCAAAAGCTGCCATCAACCATTACACACAATTAAAAACGGTCTATGTTGAGATGGGCCGCGTGGAAAGCCAGTTCTAATGCACGCTGACTACGTTATTGTGGGTGCTGGGTCTGCCGGGTGCGCGGTGGCTTATCGATTATCAGAAGCGGGCAAAAGCGTCATTGTCATCGAGTTTGGTGGCTCTGACGCTGGCCCGCTGATCCAGATGCCAGGCGCACTTTCCTATCCCATGAATATGAAAATGTACGATTGGGGCTTTCAGACCGAGCCCGAACCACATCTGGGTGGAAGGCGCTTAGCGACACCGCGCGGCAAAGTCGTCGGCGGATCATCTTCCATCAATGGCATGATTTATGTGCGCGGCCATGCCCGTGATTTTGACCATTGGCGCGATAGTGGTGCCACCGGTTGGGGCTATGCGGATGTGCTTCCGTATTTTAAGCGCATGGAAAACTGGCATGATGGAGGCCATGGCGGCGATGCGCGGTGGCGCGGCACAACAGGGCCTCTTTATGTGACACGCGGCAAGCGCGACAATCCTTTGACGCGGGCTTTTGTTGAAGCGGGCAAACAAGCGGGTTATCCCGTTACACCGGACTACAATGGCGAAAGCCAAGAGGGTTTTGGGCCATTTGATATGACCGTCTGGAAGGGGCGCCGATGGTCTGCGGCAAGCGCATACCTTAAGCCCGCACTTAAAACGAAAAATTGCACGCTCATAAAAGCCTTTGCGCGCAAGGTGATCATCAAAGATGGCAAAGCAATAGGCGTTGAAATTGAGCAAGGCGGCAGCATCAGAACCGTCATGGCAAATATCGAAGTCATTCTGGCTGCATCATCGATCAATTCACCGAAGTTGCTTTTGTTGTCAGGGATCGGTCCGGCATCTGAACTGCGAACACACCAAATTGATGTCATCGCCGACAGACCTGGCGTCGGCAAAAACTTGCAAGACCACTTGGAACTTTACATCCAAGCAGCAGCATCAAAGCCGGTTAGCCTTTATAAATATTGGAATTTGTTAGGCAAAGCCTATGTCGGCGCGCGGTGGTTATTCACAAAAACCGGCCCCGGCGCGTCGAACCAGTTTGAAAGTACGGCTTTTATCCGCTCTGCGGCAGGCGTCGAATATCCAGATATTCAATATCATTTTCTCCCCATCGCGGTCCAATATAATGGCAAAGCAGCCGCAGAGGGGCATGGCTTTCAGGCCCATGTGGGGCCCATGCGTTCACCCAGCCGCGGCGAAATTACCCTTCGCTCCAACGATCCAGGCGATGCGCCAAAAATTCAGTTTAACTATATGAGCCACGATAAAGACTGGGTCGATTTCCGGCGATGCATAAGGCTGACCCGAGAGATTTTTGGGCAAGAAGCATTTAAGCCCTATTACAAAAACGAGATACAGCCGGGGGTAAGCCTTCAGAGCGATGATGAACTCGACCATTTTATTCGTGATCACGCGGAGAGTGCTTATCACCCATGCGGAACGGCAAAAATGGGAAAAGCCACCGATAAAATGGCCGTTGTTGATCAAGAATGCCGCGTCATTGGGGTTAACAATTTACGCGTGGTCGACAGCTCTATATTTCCGCAAATCACCAATGGAAATCTGAACGCTCCGTCAATCATGGTTGGCGAAAAAGCGGCAGATCATATTCTTGGAAAAGTTCCCCTTGCACCTGATAACAGCCAAGTTTTGATAAACCCAAACTGGCAAATAAGTCAGCGATAGATCGCGGTGTGGATGGCTGTTTTTCTAAAACCGGCTCCAAGATGTATTGGCGAAAACATCATCTTCATAGCCTGTAATTTCAAGACGGTGACTTTACAGCAACATTTTATCTCGACTAAAAATTGAGAGGTTAAAATTTGTGTGCAAGATTAGCGGTCAAGATTACCGTTATTGCGTGCGAAAGCCTTGACTCTGAGGGTAAATCGCCAAAGGTTATGCTTCGCTAAGGGATTATAACATCCACGGCAGTAACGGGAGGACTATATGAAACACACTATTATGACGGCGATCACCGCGGGCGCGCTGCTTTTGGCAGGCGTTGCAAATGCGGCTGAACTTCGCCTTTCGCACCAATGGTCAAATTCAGACGTACGGCACAAAGTTGCGCAAATTGTCGCCGATGAAGTGGCGGCAGCCGGTGTTGATCTCGACATCAAAATTTTTGGCTCTGAATCACTTTTCAAGGCGCGGGAACAGTATAAACCCCTCAGCGGTGGTCAACTTGATATGACTGTGTTGCCGCTCAGCTATGCAGGCGGCCAGCAACCCGCTTTCAACCTAACACTAATGCCAGGCCTCGTGAAAAACCACGACCACGCCGCCCGTTTGTCTAGCAGCCCTTTCATGCAAGCGCTTGAAGCGAAAATGGCGGAAGACGACGTGATGGTTTTGGTGCACGGTTATCTTGCTGGCGGTTTTGCAAGCAGAGAAAAATGCATCACCAAACCTGCTGATGTGGCAGGCATGCAGACCCGCGCCGCCGGAAAATCTTTCGAGCAGATGCTTGTGGGTGCCGGTGCATCAATCTCCTCAATGGCAAGTTCCGAAATTTACAACGCGATACAAACCGGTGTTCTCGACGCGGTCAACACATCGTCTTCATCGTTCGTATCGTTTCGCCTTTATGAGCAGGTCAAATGCTACACGCCAGCGAGCGATGTTGCTTTGTGGTTTATGTATCAGCCGCTTTTGATCAATAAATCCACATTTGATGGATTGAATGAAAAACAGCAGGCAGCGCTGAGAGCGGCAGGAAAAAAGGCAGAGGCCTTTTATCTGGATGAAGCCAAAAAAGAAGATGCGGCGTCGGTTGAAGTATTTCGCAATGCGGGTGTCGAAATCGCTGAGATGACGCTTGACGATTTTGCTGCTTGGCGTGCCCTTGCCACGGAAACTTCCTACGCGGAATTTGTGAAAAGCGTTCCCGATGGCCAGGCATTGCTCGACATGGCATTTGCAGTCGAATAACGGCTTATCATTAGATCTTTCAGCTACCGCGTAAACCTATGCGGTAGCTGTTTTTCCATTAAACTCTGACAAGAGGTTTACCATGGCTGGCCATCAAGCGGGCGCAATTGCGCCTACCGGACAGAACCCTTTTTTGCGCGCAGTTGCTGCGCTATCGACGTTGGCAGGTTGGATTTCTGCGGCAATGATTGTCGCGTCCGTATTCATCACCTGCCAAATGATCTGGATCCGTTTTGTTATGAACGGCAATACGTTTTGGCAAACCGAGGCTGTTATTTACCTTATGATCGCGGCAACGCTTTTGGGGCTCTCTTATGTGCAGCGTTTGCGCGGGCATGTGAATGTTGATCTTATCCCACTTGCCTTGCCGCGCCGTGCGCGCAAAGGTCTTGCGGTGGTAACCCTTACGCTATCCATCATAATTGTAGCAGTCATGGTTTGGTATGGCTATGAATTCTGGCATGTTGCTTGGGCGCGTGGTTGGACCTCGGAATCTGTTTGGGCGATTAAACTGTGGATCCCTTATCTTGCCGTACCCGTTGGGCTCGGGCTTTTTCTTCTACAATTAATTGCAGATTTTGTTGCGCTGGTATTGGATATTGATGCGCCCTTTGGTTTGGAGGACGCTTAATGGATCCGCTTTTATTAGGGGCAATTGTTGGTCTTTTAACCATTGTCGTCCTGTTTTCAGGTGTCTCGGTTGCGCTGGGTCTTCTCATCGTATCCGGTGGTTTTTTGCTTGTGTTTGATGGAATACGCTCACTCGAATTGCTGCCTGAAATACTATTTGGCAAGTTGAACAACTTTGCCCTTCTGTCGATCCCGATGTTTATCATTATGGGCGCATCGATTGCGTCGACGCGTGCGGGCGCCGATCTTTACGAAGCGCTTGAACGTTGGATGACGCGTGTGCCGGGCGGGCTCGTAATTTCCAACTTGGGGGCTTGCGCGCTTTTCTCGGCGATGTCTGGCTCTTCGCCAGCCACCTGCGCCGCCATCGGCAAAATGGGCATCCCTGAGATGCGAAAGCGCGGCTATCCTGATTCCGTTGCAGCAGGTTCTATTGCCGCAGGCGGAACGCTGGGCATTTTGATCCCGCCTTCAGTTACGATGATCGTGTACGGCATCGCCACAGAAACCTCAATCGGGCGGCTGTTTCTTGCGGGCGTGATACCGGGGCTTCATGTTGGTGGGGCTGTTTATGGCATGGTCGCTTTATTCGACATGGCGATCAGGCGACATGAATTTGCTGAACGGGCGCAGTTATAGCTGGCGCGAGCGCATCGAAATTTTGCCGCGCGTTCTTCCGTTTTTCGCCATCATCCTCGGGGTGCTCTATTCTATGTATGGCGGTATTGCCACACCGTCGGAAACAGCAGCCGTCGGCGCTTTGCTGTGCCTTCTTATCGCGATGATCATCTACAAGCTTTGGTCACCAACGGCGATTTGGGTGGTGTTGCGCGATAGCACCCGCGAAAGCGTGATGATCCTGTTTATCATCGCGGCGGCTGGCGTATTTTCTTACATGCTGTCATCGCTGTTTATCACACAGTCGATTGCCGCATGGATCGGCACGCTGGATGTCAACCGCTGGGTGCTGATGGGCGCGGTCAATGTGTTTCTTCTGTTTGCGGGCTTTTTCCTGCCGCCCGTTGCAGTGATCCTGATGGCTGCGCCAATCCTGATGCCGATCATCACCACGGCTGGGTTCGACCCGATTTGGTTTGCCGTCATACTGACGATCAATATGGAGATCGGCCTAATTTCACCGCCAGTTGGTCTCAATCTCTATGTGATCAATTCAATTGCGCCAGATATTAAACTCAAGACCATCCTCTATGGCTCGCTGCCCTATGTCGGTTGCATGGTGCTGGCAATCATTTTGCTCTGCATCTTTCCGGGCTTGGCAACATGGCTTCCCGATACTGTCATGGGTGCCGCCCGATGAGGATGAGCACGTTCAACAATCCGCTTTATGATACGCTTTTTGGTCGTCATGCGGGAAGCCGAGCACCGTTCATACATTTGGCCGATGGTCAGACATTTACCTATGACGAATTTTTGCGCCTTGCTTCCCGCTATGCTCAGGCGTTCGTTGCAGCGGGATTGTGCCCGGGGGATCGGCTTGCAGCGCAGGTCGAAAAATCGCCTGAAGCGCTTGCGGTCTATGCGGCTTGTGTGCAGGCGGGTATTATTTTCTTGCCGCTCAACACCGGCTACACGGTCGATGAATTGGTATATTTCATCAACGACAGCGGTGCGAAGCTGCTTCTGTGTGATCCTACGAAGTCGGAGCTTCTACACTCAGTCGCCGTCGCAGCGGGGGCATCGCTTATGACACTTGATGCTGCTGGCCGAGGCACCCTGCCCGATGCGGCACGTCATCTGCCAGAAACATTCGAAACTGTTGCGCGTGACGGCGATGATCTTGCCGCGTTTCTTTACACATCGGGCACCACTGGGCGCTCGAAAGGCGCGATGCTGACGCAGATGAACCTGTTGTCAAATTCAGAAGTGCTTAAGGATTGCTGGCGGTTTAGTGCAGACGATGTGTTGCTGCACGCACTGCCTATTTTCCATACGCACGGCCTTTTTGTAGCGTCGAATGTGATGTTGCTTGCCGGTGGCGCGATGATTTTTTTACCAAAATTTGATCTTGACCAAGTGATCGCACTGCTACCAAAGGCAACAACCATGATGGGCGTGCCGACATTCTGCACGCGCATGCTGGACGATCCGCGCTTTACGCACGACCTTGTTGCGCATATGCGGCTGTTTACATCGGGTTCAGCGCCGCTTCTGGCTGAAACACATATTGCTTTTGAGGAGCGCACTGGTCACCGGATCCTTGAACGTTATGGCATGACTGAAACGAATATGAACACATCAAACCCCTATGACGGCGCGCGCCGCGCCGGCACTGTTGGGTTTGCTTTACCGGGTGTGGACATCAAGATCACTGATCGGCAAACGGGCGAAACATTGCCGCAAGGCGAGATTGGTATTATCGAAGTGCGCGGCCCCAATGTCTTTAAAGGCTATTGGAATATGCCGGAAAAAACCGCTGAAGAACTTCGAGCTAACGGCTTTTTTATAACGGGTGACTTGGGGCTGATCGATGATCACGGCTACGTTCAGATCGTCGGACGCAGTAAAGACCTCATCATCTCTGGTGGCTATAATATTTATCCAAAAGAAATTGAAATGTTGCTCGATGATCAGGTCGGCATCTTAGAAAGCGCCGTGGTTGGCGTGCCCCATCCCGATTTTGGTGAAACTGTTGTCGGGTTTCTTGTTCCCCAAAAAGGCCAGACCCCTGATCTCGACGCCATTAGCGCGGCGGTCTCAAAAAGCCTAGCGCGGTTCAAACATCCGCGCCGGCTTATTGTGGTAGAAGCGCTGCCGCGCAACACGATGGGCAAGGTTCAGAAAAATATTCTACGCGATTCCTATGCGGATTTGTTTTCGGCTTCGCTTTAAGCGAAGCGACCAAAGTCATGGTGTCAGCGATCGTGCGGT
>JAXHNY010000011.1:0-5568 GCA_034519905.1 Ahrensia sp. | reverse complement strand
GATTTGCAAGAATGGTATCGCGGATAAATGTTGGCATATCTTCGTTAGTCCATTGATCGAACAACGCAAAACTGCTGGGTGCAAATGATGTCCAGCTTTCGGAAAGAGAGGTGACGACTAATTCTGACGCGCCCAAGGACCGCGTCGCGTCGATGATGATGAACATGACCGAAATGGCAAGGCACATGACGGCCATGGTTTTGAATAGGAAACGTAACATCGAGGTTGCTGCCAGTGGTATGTTTAAAACTTTCGGAGGTGCTCGCATAAAGAGTTTATAGGTAAAACACAATTGTGGCATTTTTTGTAGGTTGAATTTAATGCTGGCGCTGCAGTGCAAAAGGACTTGCCCCCTATGCGGTCACGCGCTAGAGCGAGCGAAACGTAGATCCTAATCAGTTGTGCTTGCTTCGTGTGGCAAGCCAAACAGATTGGCAGATCTTCGTTAAAGTGGACAGGTGGCCGAGTGGTCGAAGGCGCACGCCTGGAAAGTGTGTAGACGGGTGACCGTCTCCGAGTTCAGATCCTGTCTGTCCGCCAGCTATCTATTTTATCTCTATTTTTCAATGGATTAGGTGGTAGATTTGTTGTGTGCCACACCAATAGCCCGACAATTGTATCTTCGCTTCTTATTCAAATTTAGTTTGGGAAAAACTTACAAGATTGATTCAACAGCACGACTTGAGGCAATTTGTGGGGTCGTCTTAAAATTGACCCGTTATTGGCACCGAGAGTTTACCCGCCCAGTCGCATACTCCGTGACGGTAATGATGAGCGGAAAACTATTTCTTAGGCACCTAACTCAATCACTCCATTAGACGTTGATGGCAAACAGCGTATGCGGCTGACCCTAACGTAGGTTTTCTTTGTCCATGCGTTTCAATTTGCAGCTTACGTTTTCTTCACTTTCTGTTTGAAGTGAAAAGAGCTTTGGCGTTACACTGCGCGCAGGAGGACGTATGGGAGAACTGGCCTTAATGCGCAAATCGACATGGCTTTCACGGCGCAGCTTTACGGGCGGAGGTGCCTCCTGCCTGTTCTTTGGCAATCTTGGTGCATCGAAGGCTGCGCAAGATAACTCGCTTCGTTTCGGCTTAACGCCCGTATTCCTAAACAATGATCTGCAATTATTAGAGACACTGAAATCTTATCTGGAAACTGCTACGGGATATTCTGTGGAGCTTGTAAGCAGGCGAACCTATCAGGAAGTAACCGCTCTTCTTATTTCTGGGCAGGTAGATGGGGCATGGATTTGTGGCTATCCCTATATACAATTTAAAGATGACCTGGAATTGTTGGCTGTTCCGGAATGGAATGGAAAGCAACTTTACCAGTCCTATTTAATTGTTGGCACTGATAGGAACGCTGATGACATCACCGACCTGCGAAACGACATCCATGCATTTTCTGATCCCGACTCCAATTCAGGTTTTCTGGTTACGCGATCTTTGATGTTTGAACATGGTTTTCAACCGGAAACGTTTTTCAGGAAGACCCTGTACACCTATGGACACCGCAATGTCATCCGCGCGGTAGCATCCGGCCTAGCGCAATCTGGCAGTGTCGATGGCTATGTTTGGGAAGTCATGCTTGAAATGGAGCCAGAGCTGGTTTCGCGCACACGGATCCTGCGCAAATCGCAGTGGCTTGGCTTTCCGCCGATTGCAACCAGCGTTAAGTTTGCAGGGTCGCAAAAAATTCATTTGTTACAAACAGCATTGATTGACATGGCCAACAACGCGCAAGGCCGACAGGTGCTGGAACTTTTTAAGCTGACAGGTTTTGGGTTGCCGCAAGAGGCAAATTTTGACGGGATTGCACAAATGGTCTCGAAGCTACGGGAAGTGTTGTGAGCAGACCATTTTCACTATTACGAATACCGCTTATTTGGCGCGTGACGCTTGCCGTCGCATTGCTCATGATTCTTGTGTCCGCAGTTATTACGGAAAGAGTTTTAAACCGCCTTGGGACTATTCAGCAAATATACCTGCAAAGTACGGCAGATTCCTATGTAAATGGGGTCAACGCGTCGATCTCATCATCGGTCATAAATGAAGACAGCTGGGAAATTTTTGACGTATTGGAGCGGCTTAAGCCCACCAACACTGCTATCGTACCTATTCAAACTATCGTCACCAATAAAGCAGGAACTATCTTGGCGGCGACTGATCCAGTAAAGCACCCGAGCCTTTCTCAGTTGCCAGAAGATTTGATTTCGCAGTTTTCCAGCACTGCCATCCGAATATCGAGCGAAAGTGCGCTGGCATTTCTCGAACGCGACATCCAGTATCAGGATAAAAAAATCGGCAAAATTTACACTGTCTTTGACGCAAAAACGCTTCTAAACGAACGCAAGGAGGTGCTGACGACGCTGATCCTTACTAACGCGCTTGTTACAGCGCTCCTTGCTTTTGGGGGATTTCTGACAGTTAGGCGCATGCTTCGTCCGCTGCAGACGCTCGAATCTCACATGATAGAGGCTGTAGATGGAAAGGCGCAAAAAATTTTGGTTGGAAGTTCACTCGCCAGAAACTGGGAAGCGCGTCGCCTGTTTAGAGCTTATAATAGCCTGATTGAAGCTGACGAACAGCGGCGCGAACTTTCCTTTAAATTGGCCGAGGAAGAGCGACTTGCTAGCTTGGGAAGGCTCTCGTCGGTTATGGCACACGAGATCAATAACCCGCTTGGAGGGCTTCTTAATGCTGTTGATACCATCAGGAAACACGGCGCTAATGCCCAAATTCGCGACCGTTCGGTTGATTTGCTCGAAAGAGGCTTGCAAGGCATAGCAGAAGTTGTGCGCGGAGCGCTGGCGACTTATCGCCCTGATCGCCAATCAAGGCCTCTTGGCGAAGGTGATTTTCACGATGTTAAAATGCTGATATCACCCGAATTGAGGCAGCGTAATCAGAAGCTAGATCTTGAAACCGATTGGGATAGTGGATTTGCTTGCAACCTTCCGTCGGGACCCGTTCGGCAGGCCATGACAAATCTGTTGCTCAATGCCAGTGCTGCATCCTATGATCATGCTGATCTACTCCTAAAAGTCAAAAGATCTGCAGATCGTTTGCAAATAGAGGTTGGCGATCGTGGAGGTGGATTACCGATAGAATCTGTAAAAATGCTCACCGGCCAAATTGAAAAATCGCTGCCCGCGGGAAAGGGGCTCGGTCTTTGGGTCGTGCGGCAAATTGCCAGTGAATTGGATGCGAAATTAGAAGTGACGCCGCGCGCAGGCGGAGGCAGTATCATTTCCATGGCATTGCCCATTGAAGTGAAACCGGAGATCGAAAATGCTGCATGAAAACCTAAAAGTGGGTCTGATCGAAGATGATCCCATCATGGGCGAGTCGATCGTTCAACGTCTCACCATTGAGGGATGTTCTGTCAATTGGTATCAAACTGGCAAGGAAGCTCTTGCTTCTGCTGATTTAGCTTCGTCGGATATTGTTGTTTGCGACATCCGCCTTCCAGACATGGTGGGCGCTGACATATTCCAGCAATTGCTGATTGGCGACGATACCCCACCTTTTATATTTGTGACAGGTTATGGCGAAATTGAGCAGGCCGTCCAACTCATGCAAATGGGTGCTGTTGATTACTTACAAAAACCTTTTGAGTTTGAAGAATTTCATCTTCGCTTGAAGCAGAATGCTCGGCGGGGGCATTTAACAACTCAAGAGTTCGGCATGCTGGGCGTTTCTCCGCAAATGCGCGAAGCTGAAAAATTATTGGAAAACTACGCCGGAAATGATTTGCCGGTTATGATTACCGGTGAAACTGGCTCCGGCAAAGAGGTCACCGCGCGTCTTTTGCACACAAAATCAGGGTTTGCTCAGGGCCCGTTCATGGCCGTCAATTGTGCGGCTATTCCCGCAGAGCTTTTGGAGAGCGAAATCTTTGGCCATGAAAAAGGTGCTTTTACGGGCGCGAACCGGCAACATGCTGGATATGCTGAACGCACAGGCAAGGGCACGCTTTTTTAGACGAAATTGGCGACATGCCTTTATCGCTGCAATCGAAGATTTTGCGCTTGGTTGAAGATAGAAGTTTTTACCGCGTTGGCGGCGAGACCCCCTTGGCATTTCAAGGGCGCATTGTGGCTGCCACACATCGGGATTTACAAAAAGCAATCGCCGAAAAACAATTCAGAGAAGATCTTTTTTATAGACTTGCCGTGTTGCCCATCAGTATTGCGCCGCTGCGCGAGCGCCCGCAGGACATCATCCGTTTTATGCAGACATTTTTGAAGCAAGCGTGCGAACGACAGAAAAGGCCAATTGAAGGGTTTTCGATTTTTGTGGAGGAATTGGCCCTTGAACACAGATGGCGCGGCAATATTCGCGAACTTTTAAACCGAATTGAGCGGGCGGTCGCCGTGAGCAAAGGTCCGCTTATTCAACCCAGTGACATGTTTCCGGAGAACGTTTCCGCCGATGCAGGCAATGGCAGTTTTGTACAGCTTGCAGATATTCGCGATGACGCCGAGCGTAGACATATCGAACGGGCTCTATCAAAAACTGGCGGGCAAATTGCAGAAAGTGCTAAATTGCTGGGCGTATCGCGCACCACGCTTTGGGAAAAGATGTCTAAACTGGGTATTGAATTGAAACGTTCGGAAAATTGAACCTTCGGCAGTGCAGCATGTTCGCTATTCCGAACATTTAATTGCAAGTTCACTTCATTTTAAAGTTTTATTCTTTTAAATCATATACTTAATAAACTGGCACGCGACGTGCTTATCTGTTCTTGCAAGGCAAACTTGGAGGAACACATGTCACGATGCGATAAACTGGTCGATGTAGGTCGGCGTCATTTTTTGAGAGGCGGCGCTGTTGCCGCGGTTGGGGTAACTGCAGCGGCTGTATTGCCAGCTGAACAAGCAAAAGCGGCCGCGTCTAGCGCGCAGCTGGACTATCCGGCAGTAAAGCTTGGCAATATAGCCGATCTTACGGCGAACACCCCTCTTGATATCAATTTCCCAGATGCAAACAGCCCCGGCATTTTGCTGAAAATTGGCCAAGCAGTCGAAGGCGGTGTAGGCCCAGACGGCGACATCGTCGCCTATTCCGTGCTGTGCCCGCACAAGGGTTGGCAGATGGCCTATCGCCCAGAAGACAAGACCCTCAATTGCCCTGGTCATTTTTCGCGTTTTGACTGCGAGGCAGGCGGCCAGCAGGTTTGGGGCCATGCCACACAAAACGTTCCACAGTTCACGCTTTCGGTTGATGCCAAAGGTGACATTTACGCCGAAGGCGCCAGCGACCTAATCTTTGGTCGTCCGTCCAACGTGCTTTGAGGAGGAATTAAATTATGGCTTACAAAAGACAAATAGATCGCCTGCCAATTCCTCCAAAGGATGCTGCAGTGCATAATGTAACGTGCCACTACTGCATTGTTGGTTGCGGCTACAAGGCATACACTTGGCCACGCAACAAGCAAGGAACACTGACCGAGAACGCTTTTGGTATTAACCTTAGCGAGCAGCAAGGCCCAGACGGTACGTGGGTGGCGCCTTCTATGTACAATATTGTCAAACAAAATGGCAAAGATGTAGCAATACGTAAT
>JAXHNY010000040.1:0-10085 GCA_034519905.1 Ahrensia sp. | reverse complement strand
GGGATGAGGCGCATGCCGATGGCCTCGACGAAGACTGGCTCGATGCCGGTGCATCGCGCAGGCGGCTGTTGGAACGCGAGTTTTCAGCCAATAAGCAACGTGACGGCGATGTGGACGAACTTGAAGCGCTGCGCAAAGGTCAGCGCGGGCGTGGCCGTGGCCGTCCAGCCGGTGCAAGGAACAAGAAAAGCCGCGATTTTGACGTGTGGTATCGCGCTCAAGGGTTTTTGGACCCGATGGAAGCGTCTGCGCGGTGGCTATCGCTGAACCCGCTCGACCTGCAGGCGTGGTTTATTGAGAACGAACGGGCCCAGAAGGCCGTGGGCAAGCAAACCGTGCTGGCGGTGCCATCGCTGATGGAAATCATCAAAGAGCAATTGGGCGAGGCTGAGCGCATCCGGCCATATCTCTATGGCAAGAAACCGATACAAGTGCAGATCATGGATGAACGCCTGCCAGCGCTTATCGTCAATCTGGGCACGAACCAGCTTGAACAAGGCGCGCAAATCGAGCATCGCAAGGTTTTATCGGTGGGATCGCCTCTTGGTCACGGGGCGGTGCAAAATGTTAATAAAAACAATGACTTGGGTGATGACGAATGATCGCGTCTCACACTATATCGTCTCACATAACAAGCAACCAATTGATTTCGCTTGATAAAATGTGGATTGAACCGATGATTAGAAATCACCGACACGATGTGTCAATAGGCGGTGCGATTAAAGAGGGGACCGGCATGTTTGGCAAGGTCAGTCATATGGCAGCGGCGATGGGCGCAAGATGGGTCGCGGCCCAAGGTGCGGCGCATGAGGGCCGGTCGCGCGCAACACCTCCCCCGAAGACGGCCCCCTACACCCATATAGGGGGGATTGTGCGCACACCGATCACGGTTTTGAATTGTCAATGTGAATATGTTTTTTCTGAACCGCGCGAATTGTTTGCAAAAAACGGGGTAGGGGTGCCAGTTTTAGTCGCCCGCGCTAGATTTGTGCTTGCTTAAGGGGTTGGGGTGCTAACGGATTGTATAGAATGATCTTTAATTTTTTAAATGATAGCAAATGCGGGCGCGCCGCTGGCGCGACTTTTGTTGGTTTGTGCACGGCCGTCAAATTGACGGCCGTGCGTGCGCGGTATGCTTTTGAGCAAAATGTGAGGCATTTTCTGTGAGTAAGCATCTTTCGGAAATTATTACCGATGAAGAGTTTCGGCGTTATGAGGCCGAGCAGCTTGTAAAACTCGTCAAGCAATACGAAATCGATGAAGAATTTGACCCTTTTTCTTACACGCCGCCTGGTCCGGTCGCTCAGCAATTTATTACCGACTTAACTGCGACCACGGCAATTATGGGGCCCGTCGGGTCTGGTAAAACAACGGCCTGTGCGTTTAAAAGAATTTATGCGGCAAGTGTTGCACCGGTTGCGTGGTATCCAACCGATAATGTTCCAACGCGCATGTGTCGCTGGGTTGTGCTGCGCGATAGTTTTCGATCCGCTGAAAAAACTGTTTTAGAAAGTTGGAAGCAGTGGTTTCATAAAAATTATCCAAGCTCCACATGGGCAGGCGGAAATGATCGTCCGGTCACGCATGGTTTTGCGATTTATGGGCGCTGACGGCGTTCGTATTGAGGCGATAACAGAATTTGCTGGCCTTGGTGAAAATTCAATTGAAACGCTTATGAAGGGCCGTGAGTATTCGGGGAGTTGGCTGAACGAAACCGACACGCATGCCGAAGGTGCACTTGATGATGTCGAAGGGCGCGTTGGTCGTTATCCTCGAAAAGATTTGTTGCTCACTGTCGAAGAACTGGAAGAATTAAGCCGAAAAAATGGGTATCGAATAAATTCTGGTCAGCGCTACGGTTTGGTCATTGGTGATTTTAATGCGCCAACATTAGACAATCCAGTTTATAAAATATTTGTCAAGAATATCCAAAACACACCAGATCGTCGCTTTTACAGGCAGCCAGGCGGTATGGAGGAAAACGCTGAAAATAGGCATAAACTTGAGTTGAACTACTACGAACGCATTGCGGCGAACCAAGAGGCTTCAACCGTGATGCGTATTGTGCACAACAAGTTTGGCTATTCGCGCGCCGGTAAGCCTGTCTATGAAGGGTTTGATCGCACAAGGCATGTTGCACTTCAACCAATTGCATTCAATCCGGCGTTAGAATTGATCATTGGTATTGATGGCTCGATGAACACCCTTAACCCTGCTGCTGTTTTTGGCCAAGTGCACGCTCCCGGTCGCATTGCGATTATTGACGAATTACAGATGGGGCATGGTGTCGGTGCGGCAAGATTTGCTGAAGCCATCAAACAAAAGCTCGACATGGACTACCCGAGTGCATCAATAAAAATAAGGTTGTACGTCGATCCGGCTGCCGCATACGGCGCGGACAAAGAGGGTGGCCAGATGACTTTCCTTGAAACACTTGCAATCATTCTTGGTCTGCCAGTTTTGTTGCCCGGCAGGTGGGTCAAACGAACTTGGTATGCGCCTTGATGCGGTTAAAGCAGAGCTTCGCGGTTATCTTGAACCTAATACACATTTGATAATTTGTCCGCAAAAGTGTCCAAATCTTATCGAAGGATTTGAAGGGAAATATAGGTACAAACGCCGTCCAAATACCGCGTCAGCAACGTATGAAGACCAGCCGGAAAAAAACCATCCTCATTCAGACTTGCACGATGCTTTGCAATATTTGGTGCTCGGTATTCGGGGCCGTGTTGGCGCTTTACGCGGTGCCGCAGGTCTAAAAAATGACAGCTCATCGACAGGTTTTTCCGGCCAAAGCGCATGGTCAAATCAATCAAGTGTCAAAAGTAATAAGGGTGGTTTGATGTTCACAGTGTTGGAGCTGTCGGTAAGCGCAAGATGACTGTTCAGTGCATTAGTCCTGCATCGGTTTATGATATTGCAGAAGTCATGGCGATATCAACGCGTCTGCATTGGTGGATTGCAAAAGAAATGCTCAGCGGCGGAATAAGCTGGGCGTTTGTAAAAAATGGAGAAACAATCGGTGTCTTAGGTATTTATGCCGACGCGGATAATTTGGGTGAAGCATGGTTTGACATTAAGCCAAGCGCACAAAGCTCAATGCTTTCCATATGCCGTGCTAGTCGGTTGACGTTGCCTAAAACGCCATATCGTGAAGTCTATACCATTTGCACATCAGAAGCAGGAAAAAGAATTGCTGCAATGATGGGTTTTAAATATTTGTCGCAACATGAATTTGGAGAAAAATGGATATGGGAAACCTTTTAGGTGGCGATAAGGCCGGTAAACTTGCAAAACAGCAGCAAGAAGAAAGTCAGCGTAGAAGTTTGGCTGAAAAAAAAAAAAAAAAAAAAGTGCTTTCTCAGCAACAAGCTGATACGGACCAAGCGACAGCCAAAAAAGGTCGCGGCCAATCAGGTCGTGGTCTGCTGACGTTCCTTTCGGGTTCAGGCCAAGCGACGCTCGGATAATGTTTACGACAGATCACCTCAAAAACGCCGTGAGGCAAGCAAGCCGGAGCGTGATGCGCACCAGCCAATCGATGGATGAAGCCTATCAGTACGGCATTCCATTTCGCAAATCGACGCGCAATACAGGTTCCGGCGAAGTGCGTGTTGATCAAGTCTTTGATCATACGGCTTAGTGATGCGGCTTTAGATTTGCAGGAAAGTTTCAGCAGGACTTTTTCCCGCTGGTGGCCAAAACTTTGAGCTGCAAATGGGGCCGATTATTATTGACCCGGCTCAGCGCGAAGAGCTGGCGGCAGAATATCAGCTTGAATTGCTGACCAAAGTTGCACAATCGTTTTTTGATGATGGTCGATGGGACATGGCATTTCACGAAATGGCCATTGATTTGACTGCAGGTAGCGCCGCAATTTTAATGAACTCGTCTTCTGATCCTGAAAAACTTTGGGACCCAATGTCCGTGCCGATGGATCAATTGATTTGGGAACAGGGGTGTCAATGGCGAAATAAGCGGGATATTTTGGGATCGAAATATGTCGCTGCGCGTGCTCTTTGACACGTGGCCAGAAGGTGATTTTTCAAAAACTCTAAAAGACCGATTTGCCGAAAAAAGCGAAGAAAAAATTGATGTCTATCTTGATACTATTTTTGACGCAAAAGAGCGACGCTGGCATATGGTGGTCTGGGTTAAAGACGAAGAAAATCCTATTTTTAAAAGTCAATCGGGACATGCCCGTGGCTAACGCCGCGCTATTATCGTATTTCAGGCGAGACTTATGGCCGCGGCGTTCTGCATTTGGCAATGCCGACGATCAAAACCGCAAACACCTCGTACGCGCCTGCAACTGATTGCAGCGGCCATTGCATCAGTTGGTATTTATACGGCTGTTGATGATGGCGTCTTTAATCCCGATCTATACCGCATTGAGCCGGGCACATATGAAAGTTGCGCGCAACGGTGGCTCGCTTGGTCCATCTATTCAGCGCCAACCAGATCCAAGGCTCGATTTTAGACCAATCTTGTTCTTAAGAAATGCAGATGGGTATTAAGGCAACAATGATGGATCAAGCTTTGCCACAAGAGGCGGCGCTGTGAAATCTGCGACAGAAATTATGGAACGCGTTAAGCGCTTAGCTTCTGATCATATTGGCGCATCGGGTCGCTTAATCCGCAGAAATTGCAGTACACGCCGTTCAAGCGGGTTTTAGAGCTCGCTTATGATCGCCAGTTGATTGCGCAGGAATTAAACATCGATCAATTGCTGTTTCGTGTTTCTGTCAAGTCGCCACTGGTGCTCGCCCGTCAGGCGCAAGGGTTTGAGCGGACAGTGCAATGGTTGCAGATGGTTATGGCAACGGCGGCTGGCCTGCCAATGCAGCCTATACGTCAATCATGTGGCAAAGGTTGAAGTTTTGCTGGCCGATCTTGCGCGCGAAATGGGCATTCCGTCGCCTTACATTGTTTCGACAAGAGAGAGAACGGCAATGATTGAGCAGGAAGCGCAGAGTGGAGAGCAGCAGGCTGCAATATGGCTGCCTGCATCGGCTTTGGCCGGAACGGGTGGTGTATAATGGGGCCAAATGGCTTAGAAGATTTTATCAAAGGTGCTGCAATGGCGGCTGGGAAATGTTTGATAAACTTGATCCGGAAATTTCCGATCGGCTTAGGTTGAACAGGATTATCGGCAGAAAATTCCAAGGCAATCGCGCGTGCGTGGGCAGAATTTTATGATACGGCAGCCGGACGCAAGCGCTCGATGCGCTTGCCGCCTCAACGCTTATGCGCACAACATTTTTTGTTGGTCTTGATTTAGAGTTCAACGCATGGCCGTTTTCGGCGCATTCCGCGAAGGACAAAACGCGCTTGCGTTTGAAATTGCCCGGCAGATTGCTTTGGGCAGAAACGAAAAAATCAGTAACCGCGATATAGCAAAGGAAATCTAATGCGTGATTTTTCAAATTACAGTCGACCCGTGTATGAGGCACCAAATGAAAGCGGAACCGGTGAGCCTTCATCTGCACCCAATGCAGCCGGTAGCGCCACAGCGAATGCATGGTCACCGCCCGAAGGACTGCCTGAAAGCTTTAGAGGCGCAGATGCCAGTCGAGCAATTACAAAGCTGCTTGGTGGTTACAATGAAAGCAACACGCGGTTTAATGGTATTCGTGAAAAATTGGCCAATATGCCCAAAGCGCCAGAGACTATTGACGGCTATGTCTATCAGCCTTCTGATGCGCTAAAGCCATATTTTGGCGACGATCTTACCGCTAATCCTGCTATTGGATGCTAACAAAGCGCTGCACTAAAGCACGGCATGTCACCCGATGCGTTTTCAGGCTTTATTGAAGATACCTATGCCCCTCTTGTTGCAAGCGGCGCTTTGGCTGCGCCCTATAATCCGGCAAATGAATTAAAGATATTTCAAGAAGCGCTTGGTCTTGACCGTGAAGGCGCAACACGCGAGCTAACCGCAGCTGATACGTTTGCCAAAGGGCTTGTCAATCAGCTTAAAGGAATACCAGAAACCATGAAAGAACAGGTCAGCCAGTATTTAATCGGCATGACTGATGATGCGGCAGGCAATGTTCTTTTAAAAGCCTTGTCTGGTCGTTTAAGCGAAAGTGGTTTTCGCATAGTGAAGGTGAAGGTGGGCAGCCTGGTGCTTTGACTGAAAGTGAAGTCAGAAAGCTTGATGCAGACCCATCTCATCGATCCGCGCAATCGCGATCATTTCGATCCTGCAAAACGCTTTGACCCGGGCAGCTTCGGGCTCAATGACGATTTTTATAAAAGTCGCAGCCCGCAAAAACCGGCTTTTTAATTTTTGCAACAGTTGACGTTACGCCGCCCGATTTAAGTTTTATCTTAGACACGGGCGGACCGTATAACGTCTGCAGGCTCTCTCCTGAACCCCCATAAGGGTTGTGTGGACCCGCTGGTTTTATGGCCTCTCCATTCCGTTGGCTTTCACCATTTAAACAACGAGGTTCAATGACAACCAACGCACCAAACTGGTTCGCAACGCAACATGCAAACGAGGCATGCATATTTATCAAGGAACATGAAGGCAACCGGCTTCGCACCGACTCGTAAGTCAAGCGACATCACATTGAAGGCGCAGAAAAAGCCGTTTTTTGGCTTGCCGGTAAAACCGTAGCACGAAAAAACACGCGCAATCAGCGCAAATATACCTGGCAGTGCAGACCGCAAAAAAGTTTGAAGCGGCGCTTTTTGAAACTTGGGTCCGCTTTTGACACCGTTGGAAGAATTCGACCTTGACCGCATGTCTGTTGACGAAAAAGAAATCGTCTATCAATCGGGCGCTATGGCACTTGGACGTGCCACAGACATTGAAATCTACAATAAAACAGAAAGAAGCAAAACCGGCGGCAGATGTTGATTATTCAAAGGCACGAACAACCTTTTACTGCTGCCAATGCCCTTTGATCTTTGCGCACGATTACAAAACCAAAAAGTCAAATGGGACGGCAAAACGCTTTTTGTAGGTTTAGGACCGTTCCCGCCACGGTGGAACCACATTTATCGCCAACACAAGTTGTCAATAGTGCCGAGCACGTCAAGGAGTAGATTTGCCGTTTAGTAAGGCAACGGACACGCGCTTTCCGGAACGGTATAAATTGGTTTTTTGCGAAGTCGAAGAAGATGCTCAAGACCTTTATCCTGTGCCAGCTACCAATAAACAAGATTTCTTTATTTGGCACAAATCATCCATCGGCTGGGGTAACCACACCGATCTGCGCGTCATTCCGCAGTGGGACAACTACGAAGACTGCTGGACCATTAATATGCAGTCAAAAAAGGATGTGCCGTCGTCATGCAAAGAAGGAAACGGTATCATTCTTCGCTTTAGAACCAGCACCAACTCCACCATTGCCGTCGTCTGATTTTTGATCCGGCGTTCGCGCCGGATTTTCATCTTATAAGAAAGGCCTTCAAGGCCAAAACAAAAGGAAAAATTCTATGGCTTTTGATGTCAAAAGGTTTCAAAACATACGATCATATCGGCACGCTAACGGGCAATGCTGGTTCAATTTGCTCTTCGCACGGATACGTGACGGGCGATGCCGCAGCAGCTGTTCAAACATCCGGTTACTTTAATGCTGTCGCGCACCGCATTAAAACAGGCGATCAATTGGCTGTCTCAATGGGACTTCCAGGTGCGCCTATGCTGCCTTTACGTCATGGTCAACACAAACAACGTCATTACAGTCGTTTTGGCAAACGCAACGGCGGCAACGTAAGTTATTGCCTTGCGCGCCGTGCCGGTACGCATTCCGGCGCGGCACTTTTCAAAATTTGAGGAATAGCTAAATGGCGCTTTGATAGCACTCGATATTGTGAAAACGCCGCATGCCTTCGTATCGTGGCGAAGACCGCTCTGCAAGATTTTGACGAGGAAACAGATGGTGCTGCGGCTGCGCTTGCTGCCTATGAAGAAATCGTAGATTTCAATTTATCGCTTTCGCCTTTTTCAACTTTTGCCATGGAAGTTCGTCAACTCTCACACAACACGCTTGGGGTTCCATTGGATTCCGGCTATGATTATGTTTTTAATATACCAGGTCCTGGCTTGGTCCGCCGATTTGGCTCAGCGATGATATCACAGGATCCTGATCGCCGATTTACACGCTATATTTTGACGGCCAACCAAGTCAGTCGCCAATGCAAATCCATTGTTTGCCATGGTGAAATTTAGACCCGATCCGCATTTATGGACAGCAAAGCTCCAAATCAGCAACGATCTGCGCCATTGCAGCGCATTTTGCCGTTTCGCTGGCTTCCGACTACCGCGTTGGCACCATGTTTTAATCAATGAGGCTTGATGGCACGTGCCTGCAGGAAAATTTGCGCGGCGGAAAAATGCGCGCCGCTATTCGTGAAGACAGCTTTTGCAACACCAAACGCGGATTGCTGATTTTGATAATTCTCCGTTTCTGCGCGCACGTCGTGGCAGTGCTTCAGGTGCATACAATTGGAGCCGTGAATAATGGCTGGTCGTCCAGGGCGGCAACAAAAGCGGGATTTTCAGCCGGTGAAATCGATCCGCTTTTGCACGAGCGCACTCAGCTTAAATATTTTTCCACTGGCACTAAACACATGGAAAATGTTGTTGTCAGTACCGCAAGAGGCGGGTTTAAGACTGCGCGGTGGCTTAGTCGATATCGGTGCCATCAGTAATAATGCATCTCGCCTATTTGCTTTTAATGCATCGGACGGCTCAACTTATGATATTGTTTTTTTACCAGGTATCATTTGAGGTTTGGGGTCAAACAGCCGGGTTAAGCACGGTTGAAGTTGCCGATGTAACGGCTGAAATATTGACACAATGACCGTTGCGCAGCAACTCGGCACCATGTTGCTATTTCACAATGATTTGCAGACACGGCGCTTAAAGCATGCAGGTGCTACAAATTGGTCTGTCGATTATGCGCCTTTTGAGAATGTGTTTAATTACGATTATGGCGGGCCAATTGGCGGTGGCGCTTATACCAACGGCGTGGCTGCCGTTTGGGAGCTTGAGTTTGTTGGCCTTAATACGACAAGTGTTTTTGTGCTGACAGTATCAGGTCAAGATGCAATCTCACTAAACTTACCAAACCGATATGACTGCGCTTGCCAACGATATTGAGACGGCTATTTTTAGAGCTGCCCAACGTCTCATTGGGTTTGACGGTTGTTTCTTCCAGCGGCAATGCATCGGGAACAAAAGTCACTGGTAACTTTTCAGGTAATGTTAATAAAGGCGACGGATGGGCTGTTTCTGGCCGTGTAATTAACAAAACAGATGCCGCAATCCTTTCTTTTGAACGCACTCCAGGTGTTGCACCTGGTGAACCCGTATTTTCAGCCGATCGAGGCTATGCCCACTGCGGCACCTTCTATGCGCAGCGCCTCCTCATTGGTGGGTATAAAGGTGTTCCTAACGCTTGGTCTTTTTCGGTCGTCGGCGATTATTATAATTTTGATGAGCGATTTACCGAAGCTAATGGCCCTGCGCTTGTACCAATGGATGTGCCTGGTGGAGAACGTATAGAACGTTTGGTCGCAGGCCGAAATCTGCAAATTTTTACGAGCGGTGCTGAATATTGGCTGTTGAGCGCGCGTTAAAAGAACTAAAGCGCCGCTAAAATTACAGTAATCAAGCGCAAATGGTACAGCGCGCGGATTACCTATTATTGAAAATGAAGGTGCATCTCTACACGTGCGGCCAAGCAAAGGGGTTTTAGGGGAATATCGATATACAGATGTTGAGGGAAACTATGTGTCGCTTGATATATCGTTGCTCGCGTCTCACCTCATCAATAATGTGCGCGATATTGCTATTAAACGAGCTGACAGTTCGACCGATGGCAACACACTTGCGGTGGTTAAAGATGACGGAAAATGGTCTGCTGGCAACGCTTTTACGCGAGCAAGAAGTTACAGCATTTTCTCGCATGACAACCGATGGAATAATAAAAGCTGTTTCAAAAAATGGGCGCAATCAGTTGTCATATATTGTTGAACGGTCTTCTGGGCGCAGATGAAAGGACGAAGATAATTACATCTTAGATCAAGCACGTCCTTTTGCATTTATTGGTCCTAGAAATGAAATC
>JAXHNY010000046.1:0-16960 GCA_034519905.1 Ahrensia sp. | reverse complement strand
TAGCGTTCTGATTGCATTGCCGCAGCGATTATAAGCGCGGGACAATTGTTGTCGATGCGAGAAATCATTTTCTTTATTTAATCGAAGGCGATGGCGGTGCGCGGCGCTATGGCGTCGGCGTTGGCAAGGCGGGCCTAGCATTCAAAGGCTCGGCAACAATTGCCCGTAAAGCCGAATGGCCAAGCTGGACACCCACAAAGAGCATGATCAAGCGCGAACCCGCGAAATACGCTAAATTTGCCGATGGTGTTCCCGGCGGCCCAGGAAATCCACTGGGGGCGCGTGCGCTCTATCTTTATCAGGGCAAGCGTGACACGCTTTTCCGTATCCACGGGACAACGCAACCCTCATCCATTGGCCGTTCCGTTTCAAATGGCTGTATCCGTATGATTGATGCGCATGTAATTGATCTTTACAACCGCGTGCCTGTCGGCGCTCGTGTCATCGTGATTTAAAGCAATCCTAAAATTTTCGCTAAAAAGAAGCCTCGCAACCGTGCGGGGCTTTTTTATTGCCACCCTAAAACCTAACCAAATTATCAAAAAAACTTGCGTTTATTAACCTAGTGTCTACATCTAAAGTCTGAAATTTATGCGTTGGTAAGTGTTTGTTGGGAGAACAGCACTCTAGAACTAAAGCGCTCAGGGAGATAAAAATGGCACTTGATAATGCTGCGCAACTTGAACAGATCTGGCTTAAATCCTATCCCGATGGTGTATCGCGGGTAATGGAAAATTTAGCAGAGACATCGCTGTCTGCCTTCTTTGACACTTATTTGAAAAAATACGCTTCGCGCACAGCCTTTGTGTGCATGGGTAAAGCCATCAGCTACGCCGAACTTGATGCCAGCTCGAAGGCCTTTGCGGCGCATCTTCAAGCCAAAGGCTTTGTTAAGGGCGACCGTATCGCCATCATGATGCCGAACGTGTTGCAATATCCTATCGCGATGATCGGAATTTTGCGGGCAGGACTGATCGTGGTCAACGTGAACCCACTCTATACGCCGCGCGAGCTGGAGCACCAGTTGAAGGATTCTGGCGCAAAAGGCATCATTCTTCTCGAAAACTTTGCAGTCACGCTGCAACAAGTTATCGCAAAAACCGATGTCAAACATGTGATTGTGGGCACAATCGGCGATGCGCTTGGCCTCAAAGGTTATATTGTTAATTTCGTTGTTCGTAACGTTAAAAAAATGGTGCCTGCTTGGTCGTTGCCCGGGCACACGAGTTACAAGCAGGCAATTGCCGACGGAAAAGCAAAATCATTCAAACCAGTTGCACAAGCACTCAGCGATGTGGCCTTTCTTCAATATACGGGCGGCACGACTGGCGTTTCCAAAGGCGCGACGCTAACACATAGCAATATCCTCTCAAACATCACCCAATCAAAGATGTGGCTTGATGTGGGCTACCGCAAAGGTGGGAAGCCGGACACAATTAACTTTATTTGTGCGCTTCCATTGTATCATATTTTCGCCCTGACCGTGAATGCATTTATTGGAATCAAAGAGGGCGGCACAAATATCCTCATTACAAATCCACGCGATATTCCTGGATTTGTAAAAGAGCTGCAAAAAGTCGACTTCCATTTCTTTCCTGGCTTAAACACGCTCTTCACCGCCTTGATGAACAATGATGACTTCAAGAAGCTCAATTTCTCAAACCTAAGAATGACGTTCGGCGGCGGTATGGCCATCCAAAAACCTGTGGCTGACAAATGGCAAAAACTGACGGGCTGCGTCATTACCCAAGGTTATGGGCTGTCGGAAACATCGCCGGTGGCCACCGGCATGCGGCTCGATGAAGCTTCCTTTACTGGAAACATCGGCTATCCGATGCCATCGACAACCATTTCAATTCGTGATGAAAATGGTGATAATGTCGCCCTAGGAGAAGTCGGCGAAATCTGTATCAAAGGCCCACAAGTGATGGCTGGATATTGGAACCGCGACGACGAAACAGCAAAAGTGATGAGCGCGGATGGGTTCTTCCGCTCGGGGGATATGGGCTATATCGATGAGATTGGCGCAACAGTCATCGTTGATCGCAAAAAAGATATGATCCTTGTTTCCGGCTTTAATGTTTACCCCAACGAAGTTGAAGAAGTGGCCGTCATGCATGACGGTATTTTAGAAGCGGCAGCGGTTGGCGTTGCCGACGAACATTCGGGCGAAGTTGTCAAATTGTTTGTCGTGAAGAAAGACCCGAACTTGACCGAACAGGACGTAAAAGACCATTGCGCGAAAAACCTCACCAATTATAAACGCCCGAAATTTGTGGAATTTCGAAACGATCTACCCAAGACCAATGTCGGTAAAATTTTGAGGCGTGAGCTTCGGTAATCGCTTTATATTTAATCCATAGTGTCAATTTATCTGCTAGAAGTGCGGCGCACCTCTAGGTTCGGGTCGATAGGATTAAGTATGACAAAAAATAACGCCATCAAAGCGCTCAAAAATCATTTTAAAACCGATGCACCGAAGGATATGCGCGCCGCGTTTTCAGCCGATAGGCAGCGCTTCGAAAAGCACTCAATATCGCTCGATGACCTGTTGATGGATTGGTCGAAATGCGCAGTCAATGAGACCACGCTTGCGCTGCTCGAAGACTTAAGCGAGGCCTGCGGTGTTGCCGCAAATCGCGATGCGATGTTTGCCGGCGAACGTATCAATATCACAGAAGATCGCGCTGTGCTGCACACGGCTTTGCGCAATCGTTCCAAATCACCGATTGTGGTTGAGGGCGCAGATATTATGCCCGACATCTATAAATGCCTGATGCGCGCGTGTTTTAGGGCGGGTACGGCGCCAGTGTTGCCACGGGGGTATGGGCGGAGTGTTTACGGACGTGGTCAATATCGGTATCGGTGGATCAGATCTTGGCCCCGCGATGGCGGTTCTCGCGCTTGCACCCTTGCATGATGGGCCACGCATTCATTTCGTCTCCAATGTTGACGGCGCCCATGTGGCCGATACCCTCGAAGGGCTTGATGCGGAGACAACGCTTTTCATCGTGGCGCCTCAAAACGCTTCCGACAATTCGGCAACGATGACGAATGCAACTTGACGCGGGCATGTTTGCGCAACCAATTTGGCAGCAGCTCGCGCAAAACAGGCTTTTTAGTGCGGTATCCACCTCAGCGATGATGCTGCTGATTTCGGCATTGATGCGGACAAAGTATTCGGATTTTGGACTGGAGTCAGCGGCGCTGTTGCTCAAGCCAGGGGTGCAATTGGCCTTGCCGATTATGCTCGCCAATGTAAACGCCTGATGATTTTCCTGGCATTTTGGACTGGCGCAACACCGCTATGGACAATCATTTCCGCCAAGCGCCAACGACGCAAAATCTGCCCATGATGCTTGGGTTAATCGGCTATTATCACCGGGTCATTTGCAACTATTCTACTCGGGCGGTCATTCCCTATGACCAGCGGCTGTCGCGGCTTACCTGCCTATTTGCAACAGCTCGACATGGAATCCAATGGCAAGAGCGTGACGATGAAATCGGCTGCCGTGTCTGGCCCTTCAGGCCCCGTCGTCTGGGGCGAGCCTGGTACCAACGGACAGCACGCATTCTTCCAGCTTATCCATCAGGGAACGGATATCATTCCGGTCGAATTTATTGTAGCGGCCAATGCGTTTGAAACCGGGAAGGATATGGATATTCATCACCAGCTGCTGCTCGCAAACTGCCTTGCGCAGTCGGAAGCCTTGATGAAAGGCCGCACACTCCATGAAGCCCGCGCGCAAATGAAAGCCAAAGGTCTTGGGGACGCATTTATTGATCAGATTGCGCCGCACCGCGTATTTGCCGGCAACCGTCCGTCGATCACGCTGATCCATAACAAGCTGACGCCCTATGCGCTTGGCCGTTTGATTGCGCTTTATGAGCACCGCGTTTTTGTTGAAGCGCAGCTTTATGGGATCAACGCGTTTGACCAATGGGGTGTGGAGCTTGGCAAAGAGCTGGCGACAAACCTGCTGCCCGTTGTGCAGTCCGGCGAAGGTTTAGATAAGCTTGATAGTTCGACGGCTGGGTTGGTCAATTATGTGCGCTCATTGGGAGCGTGATCGCAGAAGCTGCGCCAAATACTGTCAGCAGCTATTTTCATAAAAAAATTATGATATGAAGCTTTTCTATAATTGATGGTGATTCAGCAGGCTGTAAGCGTTTCCCGTTTAGCTTGCAGTAAGTATCATCTAACGGCATTTAGTCTGACTAATATTGGCAGCATGTCGTGTCGCATCATTTCAAGATCAATAGGCTTTAATGGCAACCAAAATAAAAAAACAACTCTACGGCGTCATTCCCTATATGATTGAAGATGATAAATCTATGGGTGATGATGGTCACGTCGCAGACGCGCAAGCGCTGGATATTCCCAAATGGAAATATTGAAAAAGGTGAGACTGGCGCTCAGGCCGGTGCGCGCGAGGCTTTCGAAGAGGCGGGTGTTAAAGGCAAACTTGATAAAAAACATGTGATTGATGCCATCCATCGGAAAGTCTTCACCCGACGGCATAGAGCCGGTTTCCATTCGGTTTTTTCCGCTTGAAGTGCTCAAAGAACAGAACAAGTGGGCCGAGATGAAAGAACGCCAGCGCCAATGGTTTCCCATAGACCATGCGATTGATATGATCGAAGATGAGGATTTCCGAATTGTGCTCAAGGCATTTATGGAAATCAAGCAAACTAAAAAGCTGGATGCCGCCTGATTTTTTACATGCCCTCGCGCATCATCGACTGACCATTGCTGTTGAACAATTGTAAGGCATCCTTCGACGCGGTTAGGTCAATTTTAGATCCAGACTTTATGCTCGTATCGCCCGGCAATTTTGCAATGACCGCGCTCTCTAGGCTTGGGACACGAACGTAAGCGAGGGTTACTTCGCCGAGCGCTTCTACGAAATCCACTTCACCGGAAATAACCGCGTCTTTGCCAGACGAAGCCAGCGCAAAATCTTCTGGCCGCACGCCGATGCTTACTGCCTCACCCGTTTTCAAACTCGAACCATTGACAGGGATGATCGCGTTTCCGCCACCGGCCACATCGACGGTTACGGATTTTGCGGAAGCCGCTTTTACGGTGCCCGAAACTATATTCATCGCGGGCGATCCAATAAACTGTGCCACAAACAAGTTAGCCGGTTTATGATAAAGCTCCAAAGGCGAGCCAACTTGCTCGATATAACCATCGCGCAAAACGACAATGCGGTCAGCCAATGTCATCGCCTCGACTTGGTCGTGCGTCACATAGATCATCGTCGTATTGGGCATTGATTCAGACAACTTTGCGATCTCAATGCGTGTCGCGACCCGCAGAGCCGCATCAAGGTTGGATAGCGGCTCATCAAATAGGAAGACTTTTGGATTGCGGCAAATTGCACGGCCAATAGCCACACGCTGGCGCTGACCACCCGATAATGCCTTTGGCAAACGATCTAAATAGGGCTCAAGCTGCAAAATCGCCGCCGAAGCGCGCACGCGATCATCGATTTCCTGTTTTGTCGCTTTTGAAAGGCGCAGGCCAAAAGCCAAATTATCATAAACAGTCATATGCGGATAAAGCGCATAGGTCTGGAACACCATGGCAATACCGCGTAGCGACGGTGGCACATCGTTGACCACCATGCCGTCAATTTCCAGTGTACCACCGGTGATTTTTTCCAAGCCCGCAATCGTGCGCAGAAGGGTTGATTTTCCGCAACCCGATGGGCCGACAAACACGATAAATTCGCCGCTTTTAATATCGAGGTCGATGCCATGCAGTATCTCAACCGCACCATAGGCTTTCTTAACGCCCGTAAGTTTTAAGTTTGCCATGCATCCTCCCCCGCCGTTTTCCTGTCTGGTATTTTGTTACTTCAACCTTGCGATCAGAGAACCGTAACCGTCAAGCTTTAATACCGAGCCTTGCAACTTCGCCTTACGCGTTCCTTCGCTTAACACTTCTAACCGATGAGGCGCAGTCATTTGTTTTGGCGCATCGGTCATGTTGATGGCGACCAGTAATGTCTCACCGTTATGGCTCCGCTCAAATACGAGAACACCATCATCACTGCCCACAAATTTGATCGAGCCTTTAATGAGCGCTGTATGTTTGCGGCGGAAATGAAGAAAACTACGATAATGTTCAAGCAGCGAGCCATCGCTTCCATCCTGCGTGTTGGCCGCGTTATCGATGTGTTCCTGCGGAACAGGCAGCCATGGTTTTGCAGCAGAAAACCCGCCATTGATATCATTGTGAGACCATACCATAGGCGTGCGGCAGCCATCGCGGCCTTTAAATGTCGGCCAGAACTGAATACCGTAAGGATCCTGCAAATCCTCATAGGCAATGTTTGCCTCGGTCAACCCAAGCTCTTCGCCTTGATAAAGGCACACCGATCCGCGCAATGTCATGATGACGGTAGCCACCATCTTGAGGAAACCATCTCTGTCGGCAACCTGATCGGCCCAGCGCGATGCATGGCGCACAACATCATGGTTTGAAAATGCCCAGCACGACCAACCGGTCGGCGCGGATATTTCAAAGTCAGAGACCACTTTTGCTACCCGTTCAGCGGTAATCGGTTCTGGCGACAAGAAGTCAAAAGCATAGCACATCTGCACTTTATCATTGCCCGATGTATATTGCGACACAATCTCGAGGCCATATTGGCTATCGCCAACTTCGCCGACGGCGGCCGCACCATATTCATCGAGCAACGCACGAAACCGCTTCAGAAACGCAAGGTTCTCTGGCTGGTTTTTATCATACAAATGATCTTGATAATTATAGGGGTTGACCGCTGGTGCGGTGGAATCATTGCGGCGCTCAATGGCCAAAGCCGGATTATCGCGCAGCTGTTGATCGTGCATATAAAAATTGATCGTATCCAAACGAAAGCCATCGACCCCGCGCTTCAACCAGAAGCGAACGGTTTCAAGCAACGCATCTTGCACGTCCATCGTGTGAAAGTTTAAATCTGGCTGTGACCTCAAAAAATTATGTAGGAAATACTGGCAGCGTGATGTGTCCCATTCCCATGCGGACCCGCCAAAAATGGACAACCAATTGTTGGGCGGCGAGCCATCCGGCTTTGCGTCTGCCCAGACATACCAATCGGATTTTGGATTGTCTTTGCTGGCTCGGCTTTCTTTAAACCAAGAATGTTGGTCAGACGAATGGGATATCACCTGATCGATCATTACTTTGAGGCCAAGGCGATGCGCCTCAGCGATCATCGCATCAAAATCTGCCATGGTGCCAAACATCGGATCAACCGCCGTATAGTCCGAAACATCATAGCCAAAGTCGAGCATTGGGGATTTAAAAAATGGTGACAGCCAGATCGCGTCAACGCCCAGTGAGGCGATGTAGGGCAAGCGGCGGGTAATACCGCGCAAATCGCCGATACCATCATCGTTGCTATCTTGAAACGAGCGCGGATAAATCTGATAGATCACCGCGCCGCGCCACCAATCGGTTGCGCCTGCGCTTTCGGACATCAGAGCTGTGGCCTGATCGGCTGAAAAATGAGAGACTACGTTCATTATTAAATACCTATTTTACGGAACCCGCGAGCAGGCCGCGTACGAGATAGCGTTGCATCGCAAAAAACACGACCAGCGGTACGGCAATAGAGACAAAGGCTGCTGTTGCCAAAATTTCCCAATTCCCGCCCCTTGTGCCGAGTAACTCGACAATCTGGTTCGTCATCACGGTGGTTGAACCGGTTGAGTCAATCAAAAACACTTTTGCCACCAGCAAGTCGTTCCATGTCCATAGAAACTGGAAGATCGCGAATGAGGCGAGTGCAGGAAATGAAAGCGGCAGGATCACTTTGGTGAAAATTTGAAACTCGGTTGCGCCATCGACGCGCGCGTTTTCAATTATATCGCGCGGCAAGCCGACCATGTAATTTCGCAGCAGATATATCGCAAGTGGCAGGCCGAATGCCGTATGGGCAAGCCACACACCTAAATAACCCTTGCCGATGCCGATGCCCAAATGCAGGCGCAGCAGAGGAATAAGCGCCAGTTGCAGCGGCACAACCAGCAAGCCAACAACAATCGCAATCAAGAGCGCTCGGCCCGGAAACTCCATCCACGCTAGCGCATAGGCGGCAAAGGCAGCCACCACAATTGGAATAATCGTCGCCGGCACAGTCACTGTTAGTGTGTTGAAAAACGCTTTGGCCATATTGTCTTGACCGGTGCCGGAAAACAAAATGGTTTTGTAATTATCAAAGGAGAATTCCGGTGGTTTGGATGCGGTGATGAACACGCGCGCCCCGCGTCTGCCTGGCTCTTCCACATTTGTGTAACGGTAGCTGCCATCTGGGTTGATAGTCAGCGTCTCTTTACCATCCCCAAATGTAGCGGTGTCGCCAATTTTAAAAGCAGCGATATCGCGCGATGACACACCGAAAGTTGTCATGGTTGACTTGGTGCCAAGCCCGCCCTCGTCCGTGAGGAAATTGCCCGTAACAACATAAACATCGCCTTGCTTGACCGCGACGCTGCCGCCGCCGGTTCGAACTTGCAAGTTTTGCTCACTTGCAGTCAGTGAACCCCACCAGCCGGACGCAGAAATCTGATCGGCTGTTCTAAACGACGAAATCAAAAGCCCAACCGTTGGAAATATCCACAAGAGAACGAGCGCAAGTACCGAAAGATGCACCGCCCAAGTCAACGCAGATTTTTTGCCTACCATTTCACTCATCTCGGCGATCTCCTCTCGACTTAGCGCATTTCTTTGCGCGCATTATAGACGTTCCAAATCAAAATCGGCGACACCAGCAGCATGATCACCATCGCGCTGGCAGAGCCGACACCCCAATCGCTGGCGCGGAAAAGTTTGTCGTACATATAATTTGCCAGTACTTGCGTTTCCCACTGACCATTGGTCATGGCAAACACGATGTCGAATACCTTCAACACCACCAGCGTGATCGTCGTCCACACCACAACGATGGTGCCCATGATTTGCGGAACTTTGATTTTGAAAAAGATTTCAAACGGGTTTGCGCCATCGATGACGGCGGCCTCAATCGTCTCTTCCGGGAATACCGCGCAAGGCTGCCGACAGGATAACCATGGCAAAGCCTGTCTGAATCCAAATCAATACGACCATCAAAAAGAAGTTGTTCCAAAACGGCAAGGTGAGCCAGTTTTGCGGTTCGCCATAGGTGAGGCTGACCGTCCAGACGGCAATCAACGACGACAGTGATTTCCAAATCAGCCAAGCACCGCCGGCAAACGCTGCAACACGCAACACGTTTGTAAGCGCGGATGAATTGCGCGAGCCCTCAATCATCGGCTTGATCAGATTATAAATGACATAGGCGATGACGCCTGCAAATGAAATTAAGATGATACTTGGCAGAACCTTGAGCATCAGTACGCTGCCCGCACCGCCGTCAAAGCTCAGCCATATGGCGTTCATAATGCCGATTTGTGCCGCATCGCCTGGGCGAGCTTCATAGATCAATTTAAAAATAACGCCAGCGCCGACAAATGAAATTGCCATCGGCATAAATATCAGCGATTTTGCGATATTGCCCCACGATATGCGGTCTGTCAGTTGTGCCGAAAGCAACCCAAAAGCGGTGGCCGCAGCAGGAACGACGATGAGCCATAACATGTTGTTGCGCATCGCTTCCCAAAACTTTGGCTCGCTGAGCATCTGATTATAGTTTGCAAGGCCTACAAAAGCGCCATCTTGGGCGCGGTCGGTCAACGACATGCGCAGCGTCTCAAAGACCGGATAACCCAGATAAAGCGCGAGCGCGAAAATAGCGGGGGCTAAAAACAGCCATGGGCGCACCATGTTGGCACGGTTGATGTTGCGTCCGGCATTTTTGCCCGTCGCGGGAAATATAAAGGTGTCCATGATACGGTTTGAAAAGTAGAAGTAGCCGATGCAGCCTCCCACTCCGATCAGAATAGTAATGAGCCCTTGCAGTGCCGGATTCATGGCTTCCTCCCATTTTAAAGCGTTTCGCGTTAAACCATAATCACCTAGATAGCTGATGCTTCAATTTAAATGCGAAATGCTTCAGTCCCTCAAACCGAATATAAAATCTGTTTGGCGTACACCGGAGCCTCCCTGCCCCGGTGTACAATTTTGGTAAAAGTCTTGCTTACTTCAAATCGTCCCAGCTTTTCTGGATCGCATCGGCAACTGCTTGAGCGTCTTTGCCGCCCGTGTAGTCAACCATGCCTGTCCAGAATGAACCAGCGCCGACGCCGCCTGGCATCAAGTCAGAACCGTCAAAGCGGAATGTTGTCGCATTGACCAGAATCTCGCCTTGGCCTTTTAGAGCAGCGTTCATGTAGGTGTCTGCATTTACGCCCTTGTGCGGTGTCAAGAAGCCCGTTTGTGCCATCATCACTTCGTGTGCGATCGGCAATTGGAAGAACTTCATCAACTCAGACGTTGCATCCGATGCCTTCGTGATTGACATCAATGTACCACCGCCAAGAACTGGCTTACCGAGATCCTTGCCGGCAAAGGCTGGGAAGTAGAAGAAGTCTACATCTTCGCCAAATTCAATGCCTTCTGGGAAGAACGCTGGCACGAATGATGCCTGACGGTGCATGTAGCACTGTGCTGGCGACGCAAAGAGGCCTTTTGGCGAGTCGCGGAAGTCTGTTGATGCAACGGCACCAGCGCCGCCAGACACATATTTGTCGTTACGTGCGAAAGAACCAAATTCTTCGATCGCCGCTACAACGCGCGGATCGTTGAATTTCACTTCGTTCTTTGTCCAACCGTCATACACATCTGCTGGCTGTGTGCGAAGCATGATGTCTTCGACCCAGTCCGTTGCTGGCCAGCCTGTTGCTGCGCCTGAACCTAGACCGATACACCAAGGTGTTTGGCCATCGGCAGCGATTTTTTCTGTAAGGGCTTTAAGGCCTTCCATCGTATCTGGGACTGTGTAACCGGCATCTTTGAAGTTTTCTGGCACATACCAGACTAGTGACTTCACGTTGACGTTGTAGAAGAAGCCAAACAACTGCTTAGCGCCGTCTTTGTCAGCAAATGTGCCAAGGTCTACCCAAGATTGACCTGCGCCGTAGTTGTTGGCAACCCAGTCCGCTGTCCCTGCTGGAAGCGGCGTCAAAAGACCACGTTTTGCCAAATCAGCGGCCAGACCTGGCTGCGGGAAAACGGCGATGTTCGGTGCAGAACCAGCTTCCGCATCGATCACGATTTGCTGCTCAAAGGAGTCTGATCCGGTGTAAATGACTTCAGCGCCTGTCGCGGCTGCGAAATAAGCCACTGCACTGCGGAATGCGTCGTCTTCTGGCTGCAACCATGGGCCAGAAATTGTTACGGTCTGACCTTTCAGGTCTGGAGCGCTTGCAACCCATGCATTGTAGCTATCCCAGCTGAATGCGCCTTCGCCGACTGGAAACTTAAGTGTTGTATGACCAGCGGAAAGTGCTGGTGACAGTGTCAGAGCAAACGCTGCAACGCTTGCGAGCAATAATTTCTTCATAGAATAATCTCCCGAAATTTAAGTTTGCACAATCTAACATAAATTGCACAGTTACCGGACGCTTTCAAAGCGCTTTGGCTGCACTAAACTTTACTGTGTTGCATCAAGAGTCAAGCGACTTCGTTGCTGCAGCGCAGCAAACATTGCAAAAAAACAAAAATATCGGCAAATCGCGACAGATTGGCACATATTCATTATTTTTCTCAAACACCATGGGCTTTTCTTTTTTGCTTTTCCATGCATTATCCAAAGCACTTTGGATAAAACTAAAACAATTTGGGGAGGCTAAATTGTCGAATTTAAAAAAGCTTTCCGAAAATTTAGGTCTGTCACAAACGACGGTCAGTCGCGCGCTCAACGGCTATCCTGAAGTCAATGAAAATACGCGCAAGCGGGTAATCAATGCGGCCCGCAAAATGAATTATCAGCCTAATTCCAACGCTCAAAGACTCGCCACCGGCAAGTCAAAAACCATCGGGCATGTCGTTCCACTTGCAAAACACGACATGATCAATCCGCATTTTTCCGACTTTATAGCGGGGGCTGGTGAGGCTTATAACAAGCACCATTATGATATGCTCATTTCAGTTGTCGCCGCCTCCGAAGAAGAAGATGCCTACCACAAAATGAAGCGTGATGGGCGTGTGGACGGCGTAATCGTGCATGCGCCAACAGCCAATGATCCGCGCATCGCGTTGCTTAAATCGTTAGATATGCCGTTTGTTGTTCATGGCCGCACCTATCATAATGACGACAGTTATAATTGGGTCGATGTCAACAATAGGCGGGCGTTCAGCCAAGCAACCGCACATTTGATCGGCCTCGGCCACAAAAATATCGCGCTGATCAACGGATGGGAACACATGGTTTTTGCCATCAAACGCCGCGAGGGTTTTATGGCGGCGATGCAAGAGGCTGGTTTGCCGATCCGCGAAGAACTGATGGTTTCTGACGAGATGATCGAGCCGGTTGCCAACATGGCAGTGCGCCGTTTTATGCGCCAACCCGAGCCGCCGACGGCTATTTTATGTTCATCAATGCTGATGGCAATCGGCGCACAGCGGGCCCTTTATGAAATGGATTTACGCATTGGCCGCGATGTTTCATTGATGGCTTTTGACGATAATTTGTCGTTTATGAATGCTGCGACCAGCATGGTTTCAATGACGGTGATGCGGTCCGGTATTCGCCAGCACGGCGGCATTTGCGCTAATTTACTGATTGATCTCATCGAGGGGCGCGACACGCCGCCCCATATTCTTTTAGAAGCTGAATTACTGCTTGGCACAAGTACGAGCGCCAAGGTAAGATAAAATGCCGCTTTTTACAAATGTCAGTTCATGTAAAATTCAGAAAAACAGTCTGCCTGTGATCGTGCCGTAAGCAGGGAAAATTTGCCCTGTTAATCATGGTGTCCCGAATTAGCTATGTTCACGGCAAGGTCAACGGCAGCAAGTTTTGAACGAAAATAACCCAAATTAGTGTAGGCTTTTCATTTGAACTTTTTAATGCCGTCTCAAATGTGCTTTTTTAATTTACTCGCTGTCGCCATCGGCCCGAACCGCCAGATGCCATCATTCGCGGTGTCAGCTCAAATAGCCGCAAGCATAAATGGCGGGTTCGGAGAAGCCGAACTGCAGGATTTTACCTCCGATTTAAAATCATAGGCCGAGTGCATTCACAATTGGTCTCTCAGTGTTAGAAGGCCTAAGCTTTACAACCGGTTTGATGCTTCAAGATGACAGTTCTTTAACACCTTATCCGTGTCAGCTTATTCCAACGGGTTTCGTACATAAACCTTTGCCACCCGCTTCAAACTCAATAAGATCGCAATAAAAATTCCCAGCGCCTGCGGCAAAAGTCGAAAAACTATCTTGTGGCATATCGCAATAACGTTATCCGCGACATTTTGCATTCGGTACATATTGTGTCCTTTAAAAGAGTGAGGACGACGTGATGCATATTTCCAGTAATTGCCTAGACTTCGACTTCTATCGGCTTAAGCGAGCTTTTGCCTCCATCAAAAGTTCGGTCAATGTAGCCTGCGCCCAAGGGTTGCGCTTCAGGCTCGCATCAATCATTTTGTTTCATTCTAACACTGCCAAGGCGAGTGTGTTTCAATTGAAATCTTACTTTGATGACACCGCACGTAACATATCAGCTTTTGCAGCGTGGTTTTATCGCCGCTCATTGTTATTTCTCACCACGACGTAGAACATAAAACCTGTCCGCCAAATTATGAGGCAAACTCAAAATACTGTTCGACTAAAACAATAGCCATATCCACCGCGGTCGCGCAAATATTCGATGACGCGACCTATTTGCTGAATAATGTTGGGTTGAATTCCTCTGTTGGCTCATCAAGCAGCAGTAACTTGGGATTGGTGGACGAGCGCACGGCCTATTGATAATTTAACAGTTATCGACCGCCGGACAAATCGCCGCCACGCCGATTTTTCCATCTGTTTAAGAACTAAGAAAAGCTCAAAAATCTCGTCAGGTATTTTTTCGCTCACTTCTCGGCAAACAAGCAAAGCCAGCTTCTCTAAATTCTTCAGCGCACTGTTAACAGCGGAAAAAATATCGCGCCCTTGTGGAACATATCCCACCCCCAATTTCGCTAATCATAGGGCGGAATTTTTATTCACTCCTGCACACTTGCGAGTGCCATTGAGCCGCCAGATCGATGGTGCACACCCCCTTCGAAATAGCTTTTAATAAACTCGTTTTGCCAACGCCGTTTTGTGCCCATAATGCCAGGTTACTTTTCCCAGCTCCGGCTTCAAGCGAGATATCTTTTAAAAATTTGAGACTGGCCATAATGCAAACTCAGATTATCAATTTTTAGCATTGCTCAGCGTCCCAAAAATATACGTCGATAACTGCATCATTTTTCGTAACATAGTCGATACTTGCCTTCAGCCAAAACCGAACCTTCATGCAGAACTGTGACGCGGCAGTTGAGGCGGCGCACAAACTCCATATCGTGCTCCACAACGATGACCGCGCGGGTAAGCGCGGCATTTCGTAAAATATCTGTCGTATGTTCCCGTTCTTCCGGCGTCATCACTGCAGGCTCATCGACAAGCTTAACAATTGCGGATCTTGCGCTAGCGGCTGTGCCGATTTCTAGCCACTGCTTTTGCCCATAGGACAATTCCCCAGAGATCCGCTGCAATTGCTCGGTTAGACCGATTTCGGCAGCTAAATCATTTTTATCCTCACCAATGTCTTCGCTTCTCGCCGATAAAACACTACCTCGAATGGTCCACGATGTTTTTTGAGCGCTATGATAAGATTATCGAACACACTTTGATTTTCAAAAATCGTTGGCCGTTGAAATTTGCGGCCAATGCCAGCCGCGCAATAGTACTCTCATTCATCTGCAACAAATTTTTGCCCGGCGTTCCATAGGTTACGGTGCCGGTATCTGGTTTTGTTTTGCCGGTGATAATATCCATCATCGTTGTTTTGCCAGCGCCATTTGGACCGATGATTGCCCGCAATTCCGCTCCGGCCTGTTGAAAACTAAAGATTATTGATTGCACGGAAACCATCAAATGTTACCGACGCCAGACACTTCAAAAGCATAGGATTAGGGTTCATGGTTCTTGCCTCGGACCAAGCGGTCGAACAGGCCGCCTAAGCCTTTCGGCGCGAAAAGTGTGACCAGCACAAAGCCCAAACCGAGCAAAACGAGCCACCAGTCCACCCAGTTAATTGTATAAAAGCCAAGGGGCAGGTTCGGCACTTGGCCCGATGTAAACCAGCTCGATATGAGTGAGACAAAAGCCGCGCCAATGATCGCCCCGCCAAAGTCGCCCACGCCCGCCAATCGCACGACCCATACCGCCAAAATAGATCGAAGCTATCGGTGCAATTTCAGCCAGTTGATGATACCTGCCTGCGGGTAGTATAACGCGCCAGCGATTGCTGCGATGATGGCTGTAACCACGAACGCAACCAGCTTGTAGGCCTCCACTGAATAGCCCAAATATCGCACGCGCGTTTCGTCATCGCGGATTGCGCGAACAACGCTGCCAAATTTCCCCGACACAAGCCACGCTGCAAACAAATAGCCAGCCCCTAATGCAAAAGCAGAGGCCCACAAAAACCAAATCGAGATGAGATCTTGCGACACACTTGCTGCACCCGGAATATTTTGAATCCCGGAAAGTCCGTTATTACCGCGCAGGCCGCTGTCATTTGAAACCGTAGAGCGCTAAAGCCAAAGTCATCGCTTGTGTCAAAATTGATAATACACACCCGTCCGCACGGCTGCGAAAGGCCAGCCAGCCAAACATAAGAGCAAGCAGACCGGGCACTAAAATAACCAACGCCAATTGGATCGGCAAACTGTGCGCGAAGGCCCAAATGCTTGGGATTTCGCTTCCACCAACCGCACGCCAAAAATCTGGTTTCCTATGCCATCGCGAATTTCTTGCTACCGTTGCGGGCAACGGCCCGTGCTCAGCGCATTATTAACAATTTGCTCAGTGCGGGCGTACATCAGCCACATTCCAATCATGTAGCCGCCAAGGCCAAAAAAGGCGAAATGACCAAGGGACAATATTCCGCAATAACCCCAGACCAAATCCATCGCCAAGGCGATGAGACGCAAACAGAGGGTTTTGCCCAATGTTTTTTGATGAAGCTGGTCGAAATCAGCCCATAAAACCTTCGGACAAAATCGTTGCACCAAGGGTGAAAAGAGCAAGCAGACCGATAAAGACAAACACCGACGGCTGGCGGATTAGAAAACTGCGTTCCATATTCATCTCAATCCCCTGCCGCGCGGCCTGGAAGCAATAATTCCCTTCGGCCTAAATTGAATGAAAATGATGATAAAATAATCATGTAGGTCTGCTGCCGGAATTGAGCAGGTTGAAAACTCAATTACCTTTTGCAACGATCCGATCATGCTTGCCCCGGCCAGAGTGCCCAAACATTGCCGACACCGCCGACAACAACAGTCATAAAGCTTTGTACGATGTAACCAGGCCGATTTCGGAGGTGACTTGTGCAAACAGACCGATAGCCACCCCCGCAATGCCAGCAATGCCTGAGCCGAGACCAAAGGTGAGCATGTTAATCTTATCGCGGGTTGATCCCCATCGAGGATGCCATGCGCGGATTTTGCGTCACAGCGCGCACTTCAGAGTCGAGCCGCGTGCGGTTGAGAATGAAGAGCAATAAAAGCAAGAATATCAGCGCTATGAAAAAGATCGCCGCACGAATATAGCTGATCAAATAATGTCGTTGATTACCCAAGAACCATCAAGCCATGCGGGCGATGTGAGGGGACAGGCTTGCGTCGAAAATGTTTTGCCAATTGTTGCAGCGCAATTGATATGCCAAATGTAGCCAACAGGGTTTCCAGTGGCCGGTGCATCAAATGTTGATCACAAGGCGCTCCATCGCAACCCCTGCCGCAAACGTAATCATAAATGCCAAGCAATACGTAACTT
>JAXHNY010000002.1:0-40260 GCA_034519905.1 Ahrensia sp. | reverse complement strand
CTAGTGATCGTATTCCAAGGAATGGCAATCTCTACTGTATTGGTTCCTCCGTTGGTACCCACTGCCAATGTATTGGAGGTCGGGCCATTCCAGTAGCCTGCACCATCGTCACGAGGCGAAACTCATGGTACCCGTTTTTGTAGTACAAGCACAAAGAAATCGGCCCTGAAGAGGCTGCTGCATAAAGTTGCGGTCATAAGTATAGAGTCCCTGAAGGCTGCCAATTGGCATTTGTGCCACCGTTCACGGGGATTTGGGGATCTATATCCGGAGTAAAGAATGGCTGCTTCGTTGTGAGTGGTCCCAAAGGCCAGGTAGAGATTGCTGGCATCCCAAGACATGAAATAAGTTGTGCGCCATCTGTTTGCTGGTTCTGCCCATTGACATGCGAGCCATATTCGCCTGCTGCGATCACGCCATTTTGAGCGGCAGTATTGAATTGCGCCTTGGCTTGGCCTACCATCAGCAGACAAAATCCAAAGCTGAGCAAGGTCCTGAAGGTGAATCGAAGGTTCAAGGTTGGGGTCAATCGCATATCATTCGATCATATCTTGTTAAGTTTGGGATCTACAACTTTGTCTTGGACGATCAACACTGAAAGGGCAGCGATCAGGAAGGAAACACCTCCAGCACACTCATATACAGTGTTTCGCCTTCAAATACATGCTTGAGGATCGGGCCCAATGTGGTGCTCGCCACCAATTGCGGTATGACAATGAAGAAGTTGAAAACGCCGACGTAGTAGCCGAGCTTCCCTTCTGGCAGTGCGCCCGACAAGAATGGCGTAAGGCATCGACAACAAGCTCGCCCAAGCGATACCAACGCCGATCATTGGCAGCAGCAGCATGTATTTGTCGTGGATGAAAAAGAAAATCGAAATCGAAATGCCTCCTAAAGCCAGCGCAATCAGGTGCGTAGTTTTGCGCGAGGTAGCCTTGGCGAGTACGGGCAGCAAAAATGCCTGTAAAGCTTGGCATAAGGAATAGCACGCAAACATCACACCAGCCCAGTTGCCAGCCTCTTGAAATGCAGCCGACTCAGTATCTTTGGTCTGAAAGATGTTGCTGGCCACGGTCGGCGTCATAAATGCCCACATCGCATTCAATCCAAACCATGTAAAAAACTGAACGACAGCCAGCTGCAGCAGCATGGTCTTGGGCATGCTCAATAGTCCCCCAATGATCTCCGTGAAGGCATGCAAAATGCCTTTGGATTTCTGCTTTTTCGGCTTCAAAAGCCTTCAAATCTGCTGGTGGATATTCCTTGGTCGTAAATACCGTGACCAAAACGGCCGCAAGCAAAACTGCTGCGCCGATGTAAAAGGAAAACTTGACCGAGTCAGGAATCTCATGCTTTTCGGCGACGTTGGCGACGCCCGCGCTTCCCGGAGGAAGTCAGAAGCGTAGGCAAGAGGCTGAGCTGTCGCCTGAACCCAAGCCGATGAAGAAGCTTTGCATGGCATATCCCATCGTCCGTTGGCGCTCGGGCAGCATATCACCCGCAAAGGCGCGAAAGAATCCATGGAAATGTTAAAGGCGCTATCCATGACCCAAAGCATCCTATCGAGAAGTAGAGGCCGGGCGAATTGGGCATGACCAAGAGTGCCAAAGTCTTCAAGATCGCACCAATCAGAAAAAATGGGTGCCTCCTGCCCCATTTAGGGCTCCAAGTGCGATCACTCAAATGTCCAATGATCGGCTGCACCAAAAGCCCCGTCACGGGTCCCGCAATGGCATAAATGGCGAGGTTCTCGGAAATTGACCTCGCAACCCATCGGTCATTATGAGTTTTGCTTGGCCTATGCCGACGAATGCAAACAGCAGCGCGATGTCGACCTAAAGCCGTTAAAGCTGACAAAAGAGAATTGGTCGCAAATCGTCAACATCAATTCCGCGATCAATATGGTCATCGAGCCAAAAAGCGACATGGATATCTATGGCCGCGAAGAGGTTTGGACGTTCCCCGATTTAGCCGGTGACTGCGAAGACTATGTGCTTTTAAAGCGTCAAATGCTTATTAACGACGGCGTATCACCGGGCGCATTGTTGGTTACTGTGGTGCGCAAACCGGACGGCGAGGGGCATGCAGTGTTAACCGTTCGCACGGACCGCGGCGATTTTGTTCTGGATAATTTGAACAATCAGGTCAAAAGTTGGGATCAGACGCCCTACGATTACCTCAAGCGTCAATCAGAGCGCCATCCGGGCCAGTGGGTATCGATAGAGCAAAAGGATATGCGCATCGTCGGGTCGGTTAAATAACGCTGTTAACCCTTCGAAGCTAAGCCTGGCCAATCAACAGTCCAGCCGCGAGCACGAGCGCGCCGCCGAGGACAACTTGAAAAATCGCCTTTGCCCACGGTGTTTCCATGTATTTATTTTGGATCCACGTGATCGCACCGAGCTCCAAGAATACAACGATAATGGCAATGATCGTTGCTGTCCAAAAATTGGGGATCAAATAAGGCAGCGCGTGGCCAAGGCCACCAACAGTGGTCATGATGCCCGCCGCAAAGCCGCGCTTGATCGGCGAGCCGCGCCCAGAAAGCACGCCGTCGTCCGACGCAACTTCCGTGAAGCCCATGGATATGCCTGCACCAACAGAAGCAGCCAATCCCACCAAAAAAGTCGTCCATGTGTCTTGCGTGGCAAAGGCAACGGCAAAAATGGGTGCCAATGTTGACACCGACCCATCCATTAAACCTGCAAGACCGGGCTGCACATAAGTCAAAATAAACTGCTTGCGGTCGGCCTGATTTTCTTCGTCCCGCACATCGCTCGGCGTATGTTTTGCTTCCAGTTCCTGCGCGGTTGTTTGGTGGCCACTTTCGGCAAGCGCGAGATCGCCCAGCAATTTGCGCGTATCGGCATCGCGTGTTTGCTGAGCCGCACGCATGTAGAAACGCTGCGCTTGGGCTTCCATTTCCGCAGCCATGCCGCGCACTTTTTCAATGCCGAGCGGACGCACCAGCCAATCGGGTTTTCGCTCAAAATAGCCCTTCACATGTTCGCGGCGTATCAGCGGAATGGTGTCGCCAAATCGTTTTTTATGCAGCGCAATGAGCCGGTCGCGGTGGCCGTGTTCCTCTTGCGACATGTCTTCAAATATCTTTGCCGAAGCTGGAAACTCTTCGCGCAGCCCTTCTGCATAGGCTAAATAAATGCGCGCATCATCTTCCTCCGCCGAAATCGCAAGGGCTAGAATTTCTTGCTCAGAAAGAGAGTTAAACTCGCGTCGTCCTGATTGAAAAAAGCGATGAAGCATGGGCGTACCTTTTTAGAATAGTTCTAAAGTAGGCCGCTCATCGCAATGCGTCAAGGGACTGTGTTGGACTATAAAATACAAGTCACGCAGAAATGAACAAGGTACAGTGCCTTGTCATTGACCTGTCACAAGATCCCGTTTTATCCATAGTGCTAGGAGAAGTGTAGCGTGACCGAAGTTTCAAACAGCATATCAGTGCGTTTAGGCAAATGGCTGGCGGGGCGGCTTGAACGCCAATCCTCTGGCTATATGCCCTACACGCCGTCAGATCCTGAAACGCTTTATCGCACGCTGCAGCCTGGCGATATTTTGCTGGTCGAAGGCAACCGGAAAATTTCCGCAGCGATCAAGTATCTGACCCAATCAACATGGAGCCATGCCGCACTTTATATCGGCGATGAGTTAGAGGAGGCCGACGCGGACGGCAACAAAAAACGTTTGATTGAGGTCAATCTGGGCACGGGATGCACCGCTGAACCGCTTGAAAAATATCGAGCACACAACACGCGCATTTGCCGCGCGGCAGGGCTTACACCAGCTGACCGCGAGAAGGTCATCCGTTTCATGATCTCGAAAATTGGCATTCAATATGATACGAGAAACATCATCGACATGGTGCGTTATCTGGTGCCAACACCGCCGGTGCCGGTACGATGGCGGCGGCGCATGTTGCAATTTGGATCGGGCGATCCGACCCGCGCGATTTGTTCCACACTGATTGCCCAAGCTTTTCAGGAAATTAAATATCCAATCCTGCCGGAGATCACCGCAGCACCCGGGCGCGCCCGCGCAACATCGGACTATTCACGCCGTGAAATTTTGCACATCAGGCACCATTCGTTGTTCACGCCACGTGACTTTGATCTGTCGCCCTATTTCTCTGTGGTGAAACCGACACTGGAATATGGGTTTGATTACAAAAAGCTGATTTGGGGCGAGCGCGCCAAATCCATCCGGTCATGCAAAGCGTTTCGCGTTTAATACTGAAGCAGCAAGGTATCACCTAACGCGCGGTGAAATCTATGATTTCTGACGGCGACTTGGTGATTTAAGTTTAAAGCTAAACGCTTTAACTGCGCTAAAATATCCACTTTCCCGAATGCCAATAGCGCTCTATATGGCAGGAATGACCCACACACCTATATCACACATTCGCAATTTTTCTATCGTCGCGCACATCGATCACGGCAAGTCAACGCTTGCCGACCGGTTGATCCAAGAGACCGGCACGCTTCAAGCGCGCGACATGAAAGATCAAATTCTTGACTCGATGGACATCGAGCGCGAGCGCGGCATTACCATTAAAGCCAACACCGTGCGCCTTGAATACAAAGCGCTGAACGGCGAAGATTATGTGCTGAACCTGATCGACACGCCGGGTCATGTGGACTTTGCTTATGAAGTGTCGCGGTCACTGGCCGCCTGCGAAGGCTCGCTTTTGGTGGTGGACGCAAGCCAAGGCGTAGAGGCGCAAACACTTGCCAATGTGTACCAAGCCATCGATAACAATCATGAAATCGTAACGGTGCTCAACAAGATCGATCTTCCGGCTGCTGAACCGGAGCGGATCAAAGAGCAGATCGAAGAAGTGATCGGCCTCGACACAACCCATGCGGTGGAAATTTCCGCCAAAACGGGCCTCGGCATTCCGGCTGTTTTGGAAGCAATCGTTCATCAATTGCCAGCGCCGAAAACAGGCGATCGGTCCGCACCTCTGAAAGCACTTCTGGTTGATAGCTGGTATGACACCTATTTGGGTGTTGTGGTTTTGGTGCGGATTATCGACGGCGAAATGAAGCGCGGCCAGACTATTCGCATGATTGGCACGGATGCTAAATATCTGGTCGACCGTGTGGGCGTGATGACGCCCAAGCTCGTTCCGGTTGATAATATCGGGCCTGGTGAAATCGGTGTCTTTACGGGCTCGATTAAAGAGGTCGCCGACACGCGCGTCGGTGATACAATCACCGAAGACAAGCGCCCATGTGCCGACCGGTTGCCGGGCTTTAAGCCAGCGCAGCCCGTTGTGTTCTGCGGGTTGTTTCCGGTCGATGCGGACGATTTTGAAGATCTGCGCGCGGCGATTGGCAAGCTGCGCCTCAACGACGCGAGCTTCTCATTTGAAATGGAAACGTCGGCAGCGCTGGGCTTTGGCTTCCGCTGCGGCTTCTTAGGTCTGCTGCATCTGGAGATTATCCAAGAGCGCCTCAGCCGCGAATTTGACCTAGAGCTCATCGCGACCGCGCCATCGGTGGTCTATAAAATGAACCTGACGGACGGATCGCAAATTGAATTGCACAATCCGGCTGATATGCCGGACGTTGTGCGCATTAAGACGATTGAAGAGCCGTGGATTAAGGCGACTATTTTGACCCCCGATGAATATCTGGGCTCAATCTTGCAGCTTTGCCAAGAGCGCCGTGGCATTCAAACCGACCTATCCTATGTGGGCAACCGCGCGATGGTGGTCTATGATCTGCCATTAAACGAAGTGGTTTTTGATTTTTATGATCGTTTGAAGTCGATTTCAAAGGGTTATGCTTCTTTTGACTATCAGTTGACCGACCACCGCGAAGGCGACCTCGTGCGCATGAGCGTGCTCGTCAACGAAGAGCCAGTGGACGCGCTGTCGATGCTGGTGCACCGCGCAGCGGCAGAAAAACGCGGGCGCAACATGTGCGAAAAGCTCAAAGACCTCATCCCGCGCCATATGTTCAAAATTCCGATCCAAGCGGCGATTGGCGGCAAGGTGGTTGCCCGCGAGACGATTTCAGCGATGCGCAAGGACGTGACCGCCAAATGTTATGGCGGTGACGTGAGCCGTAAGCGCAAGCTGCTCGACAAGCAAAAAGAGGGCAAAAAGAAAATGCGGCAGTTTGGCCGCGTGGAAATCCCGCAGGAAGCCTTTATTCAAGTGCTGAAGGTGGATGCGTAAGATCAAGCTTTATGCTTCAATTATTGTTGGCGGCCTTTGTTTGGTCGCCAGCCATCAGGCGGGTGCCACCGAATGGACCGCCAAGGAAACCACAGAATATTACAGCGTAGATGGCGCGTCAGGTGCAGCGATCTATAAATCCATTGGCCAAAATGGCCCGGTCATCAATAGCGGCACGCGCACCATTGCAGTGACCAATTGGGATTTGAAATGGCGGCGCGATTATCAGCCCACCGGCAATGCCTGCGTTTTGGCCCGTGCTACCCCTTTGGTCAAGATTACCTATACGCTGCCGAAGCCAACGCAAAAATTGAGCGATCAAATGGCGCAAAAGTGGCAGGTATTCCTAAGCGGTATTACCGCCCATGAAAAAGTGCACGGCGATCTCATCAAAAAATTGGCCAGTGATATCATCGCGGCAACGGTTGGCTTGACGGTTGAAGACGACCGCGGGTGCACGAAAATTCGCCAAGAGGTGCTAAGGCAGGTTGAGGCGCAATTTGCGACCTATAAGGCCGACAACAAAGCGTTTGAACAGGGCGAAATGGCGCGCGGTGGCAACATTGAGCAACTGGTACGTGCGCTTGTTAAATAGCTAATCGATCACCGCGACATCTTTAACCGCTTCCATCACCACATAGGTCGATGTGTTGGCCAGATATGGTAGGTTGGACAAAACCTCGCCTAAAAAGCGGCGATAGGCCTCCATATCGGTTGTGCGAACTTTTAACAGATAGTCGAACCCGCCCGCGATCATATGGCACTGTTCTACTTCCGGCAGCTTCATCACCTGTTCATTAAACGCTCGAAGGGCGCTTTCCTTTGTGTCATGCAATTTGACCTCCACGAAACGCGATATGATCAACGCCAAGCTTTACCGGGTCTATGATGGCGCGATAACCAAGTATGACACCATCGGCTTCAAGGCGTTTCAAACGCGCATGACAAGGTGACTTTGAAAGCCCGACAACATCAGAAAGCGCGTTCAAACTGATGCGCGCATCACGGCTCACAGCATTCAGAATTTTTCGGTCAAAGCTGTCCAGATCGTTTAAATTTTTGCCACTCATACTGTGTAACCTCAATTAAACCGAAAATTTGTCTTCACGCTAGATAAATCACGGAAATAAAATTCGTTCAATAGAGTTATGCTTTTCATCTGTCCTTGGAGAGTGCCATGAATATTCAAGTTTCTGATCAATTTGTGAAGTCAAACGACGAGTCGAACGCCTTAAAGCGCCTGATCGCGCTGGCGGCGCTGAGCCAAGAGGAACGCAAAGCAATATCCAAAAAGGCGGCAGATTTGGTGCGCGATATCCGCGCCCACAGCAATCCATCGACGATGGAACTTTTTTTGGCCGAATATGGCCTTTCGTCGGACGAGGGCGTGGCGCTAATGTGTCTGGCAGAAGCCCTGCTGCGCGTGCCTGACGCTATAACCATGGACGCGCTCATCGAAGATAAAATTGCCCCATCAAAATGGGGTGAACATCTGGGTCAATCCCATTCTCCGCTGGTCAATGCTTCCACATGGGCATTGTTCTTAACCGGCAAAGTGCTGGATGAACCCAAGGCAAATGGCAGATCGTCAAAAAATATGGCGGATCTATTGCGCCGCGCGGTAAAACGTCTTGGCGAACCGGTCATCCGGCAGGCGGTTTCAACCGTGATGAAAGAGCTTGGCCGCCAATTTGTGCTGGGACAAACCATTGAAAAAGCGATGGCCCGCGCTGCAAAGATGGAAGCCAAGGGCTTTACTTATTCTTATGACATGCTCGGCGAGGCCGCGCGCACAGAAGCCGACGCGCAGCGCTACCTTTTGAGCTATTCCGATGCTATTGGGCAAATCGCCAAAGCGGCAAAGCACGATAACATCCGCGAAAACCCCGGCATATCGATTAAGCTGTCGGCGCTGCATCCGCGCTATGAAACGATGAAAAAAGCCCGCGTGATGAACGAACTGGTTCCGCGCGCTTTGTCGTTGGCTATTCTGGCAAAATCGGCTGGCATTGGCCTTAACATCGATGCCGAAGAGGCAGGAAGACTGGAACTATCCCTGGATATTATCGATGCGATATTGGCCGACACAGCGCTCAAAAACTGGGATGGCTTTGGCATCGTTGTCCAAGCCTATAACAAAAGTGCGCCCCATGTGATCGATCAGCTCTATGCGATGGCGCAAAAGTATGATCGCCGAATTATGATCCGGCTCGTCAAAGGGGCATATTGGGACACGGAAATCAAACACGCGCAAACGGAAGGTTTGGATGAGTTTCCTGTGTTTACGCAAAAAGCCTCGACCGATGTGAGCTATATTGCTTGCGCCAAAAAGCTGCTCAGCATGACCGACCGCATCTATCCGCAATTTGCAACGCACAATGCGCATTCGGTTGCCGCTATTCTGCATATGGCGGGTGACAAGGAGACCTATGAGTTTCAGCGCCTGCACGGCATGGGCGAAGCGCTGCATGATCTGGTGCTTGGAGCTGAAAAAACCAACTGCCGCATTTATGCACCGGTTGGTGCCCACAAAGATTTGCTGGCCTATCTGGTGCGCCGCCTGCTTGAAAACGGGGCCAATTCGTCATTCGTCAATCAGATCGTCGATGAGACCGTTGCGCCAGAAGTGGTAGGCGCCGATCCATTTGTGGCCGTTGAGCGGTTCGTCGACGATGCGCACAATCCAAATATCGCACTACCGTTTAATCTTTTTGCGCCGAGCCGGATCAATTCACGCGGCTGGGATTTGGAAAACCCCGCAACGCTTGACGAACTGCGCGCTGGCATAGACCGCTTTGCCGATAAAACATGGAAATTTGAAGCACTTTCAGGTGACATCGAAAAAATCTTCAATCCCGCTACGGGTGAAATTGTCGGTACAGTGAAGCTGGCAAATCTGGCAGATGTTAAAGCGGCTGCGAAAACCGCTAAAATTTGGGATGCGCCAGTTCGCACGCGCGCCGCTATTTTGCGAAAAATCGCTGCGCTCTATGAAGACAATGCGCATGAAATATTTGCGCTGCTAACCCGTGAAGCGGGCAAAACCATCAATGATTGTGTTGGTGAGCTGCGCGAGGCAGTGGATTTCCTGCGTTTTTATGCCGGTGAAGCCGAAAAAATTGACGGGAAAGCCCTTGGCACATTCGTTTGCATTTCCCCTTGGAATTTTCCGCTGGCTATTTTTACCGGTCAAATAGGTGCAGCCCTTGCCGCGGGAAATGCCGTTCTTGCCAAGCCCGCTGAGACGACGCCGCTGATTGCAAATTTTGCCGTCGAGCTCATGCACCGTGCGGGCGTGCCCAAAAATGCTCTATTTTTGCTACCGGGAACCGGCGCTGAGGTGGGTTCAGCGCTTTGCTCTCTGCCAAGCGTCAATGGTATTTGTTTCACGGGATCAACACCAACGGCGCAAAAGATCAATCGAGCGATGGCGCAGCACCTTGATCCCATGGCGCCCTTGATCGCTGAAACCGGCGGCATTAACGCGATGATCGTCGATAGCACCGCGCTGCCAGAGCAGGCTGTGGCCGATATGGTGGCTTCTGCGTTCCAATCTGCGGGTCAGCGATGCAGTGCGCTGCGCGTTGCCTATGTGCAAGAAGAAGTCGCGCCTGCATTTATCAAAATGCTTCAAGGTGCCATGGATGAGCTGGTGATCGGCAACCCAGCAGATTTTGCCACCGACGTGGGCCCCGTGATTGATGCGGGCGCAAAGGCGAAAATCGATGCGCATATTTTGCGCGCAAAAAATGAAGGGCGGCTCATAAGCCAAGTTGCTGCGCCCGAACAAAATGGCCTTGGCGGCACTTTTGTTGGCCCCGCGCTTATTAAAGTCAGATCGATAAACGATGTTCAGCAAGAGATTTTCGGCCCGGTGTTACACATTGCGACATTTAAAGCCGATGCATTTGACCGGGTGATCAATGAGATTAATGCAACCGGCTATGGGCTGACCTTTGGTTTTCACAGCCGGATTGATGACCGCGTTCAGCATGTGATCGACCGCGTCAAAGCGGGCAATATCTATATCAGCCGCAACCAGATTGGGGCAATCGTCGGGTCGCAGCCATTTGGAGGTGAGGGACTAAGCGGGACGGGGCCTAAGGCAGGAGGACCAAAATACCTCTATCGCTTTATACAGCCGATAAAGTTTCAACCATCCGATGATGTGAGCGCACGCCAGTTGCCTGGCCCAACAGGCGAAAGCAATCGCTATAGCGCCCATCCACGCGGCACTGTGGTTTGTTTGGGGCCGATGAATGATGTGGCTCAAAAGCAAGCGGTGCTGGCGGCCAAACATGGGTGCGCGCCGATCGTGCTGGATGCAGCCATGCCGACATGCTTACGCGAATTAGATGGACTGGGTGATGTGTCGGCAGTGATAGTAGATTTAGAAACGGCGGACGGTTATCTAATCAAATCGTTGCGACAAAATCTAGCCGCACGCAGTGGTCCTTTAGTGCCCATTTTGAGCGGTGATGATGTCGAGCGATGGCTGACACTGGAGCGCCATGTTTGTATTGATACGACGGCGGCAGGTGGCAATACAAGTTTGATGGCAGGGACGTCTTAAATTGAGTTGCTACGATTTATTTACCATAAACCACGCAAATATCGATTAAGTTTTGAGCAACTATGTTTTTTAAGTCGATGGCAAGATGGCTCGTGTAGTTTCAGCTCATCCGAACGATACAAACAAAAACATCGACGGTGTGCTGTAAAACAAATCAACGAGTAAGGAGCTCAATATGTTTAAGAAATTTATGAATGACGAATCAGGCGCAACTGCAATCGAATACGGCCTAATCGCTGCCCTCATCGCTGTTGCGATCATTGCTGGCGCAACTTCACTTGGTTCAAACTTGAACGCGAAGTTCGGTGCGATTGCCACGAAAGTTGGTACAGGCGCTTAATCTTCAAGATTAGCACTGTCGCAAACGCGATAAGTTACTGCGGCCTGTCTTCCATCGAAGGCAGGTCGTTTTGCTTCTTCAGAACGCATTGCGCGTCGTCAAATTGCAATCAATTGATACATAAAATTCAATATTTATGGAAATTTAATGCAAATTCACTAGCCTAGTAATTTAACCGGTGTTTGGAAAAAAATTATGATTGCAGCTATTATCCTTGTCGTATTTCCATTTGCAATGATTTACGCAGCCTTGTCTGACGCGCTAACGATGACAATCGCAAACCGCGTGTCAGGGCTGCTGATTGTAACATTTCTATTAATCGCACCTTTTATATTTTCGTCTTGGTCAGAGTTCGGTTTACATGTGCTTGGATTTGCGGTCGTTTTAGCCGCGACTTTCACTTTATTTGCCTTAGGCACAATGGGCGGAGGCGATGCAAAACTAATGGCATCAACGGCGCTATGGATGGGTTTTACGACACATTTGATGACATACTTACTTATTGCCACCGTTGCCGGCGGTGTCCTTACATTACTTTTGATGGCCTTACGCAACTCAAGTTTTTCGGTATTTGTTGGGGAAGTGCCTGCCTTGCGCCGCATCGTTGATGAAAAGGACATTCCCTATGGCATAGCATTGGCTACTGGGGGATTGGTGACTTTCGTCGAAACCGCACCGATGGTGTACGCGCTCAACTACTTTGCCAGCTAGGGTCTGGACCTATTAATTCTGGCGAAATGGTCGAGGTGATTTTTGGCAAGTGTTCGGAGCGGTGGCGCTGGAAATGCGAGCATTTTCAAGCCTATGCGACAACGCAATCGCCTAAAAGCGCCCGATTTTGGCAGCGACAGGCAACTCACTTTAATCTGCGGCGTCAAACAGTTTGAACGGGCGCAGGCCCGTCCTAAACTGTTTTCCTTGCATATTTTGGTCTTTTGCCTGCTATTTTGTCAAAATTTATAGGTCCAGACCCTAGTACAATTTTCTACGACCAAGGCTTTGTGGAAGATCGTCGTTCACTATAAATACAGACTTTGTTAATCATAATTCTCACCGTTCTATTAACCATAAGTACACCATTCTAAGTGCAGAATAACACCAACGCGAAATTATTCGCTTTGAAAACGTGTAGGTGTCAGCATGTCAATGCGTATGGTTATCTTAGGAGTTGCAGTCTTGGCGTCCGGCGGTGCTGGATTTCTCGCCTTGAACATGTCAGCGCCGACAGCCCCACAAACAGTATTAGAGGTGCCAACAGCGCCTGCGATAGAACTGGATCAAGTTTTAGTCGCCAGCAGTACTATTCTTACGGGCGCGAAAATTGAAGGTTCGCTTCGTTGGCAAGATTGGCCGGCCGAGGCTGCGAGTGCCGAGTCTGGCTTTATCACGATTTCTAGTCGCCCAAATGCGATTGAAGAGCTTGAGGGATCAATCGTACGCTCAATGATTACTGCCGGTGAGCCAATCCGTCTCATAAAAATACTAGGTGCAGATCAGAGCTTCATGTCGTCCATATTACCGTCCGGCAAACGCGCTGTGGCAACGACAATCGCAGCTGATACGTCTGCCGGTGGCTTCATTTTGCCCGACGATTATGTCGATGTGGTCATGACGACTCGCGCGGAGGGTGAAAATAAGTTCTCAACCGAGACTATTTTGTCGAACATCCGCGTGTTGGCAATCGATCAGACCATTCGGGAAGATGAAAACGGGCAACTGGTTCAAGTCGGCCAGACGGCGACTCTGGAGCTCACCCCGCAAGAAGTGCAGATAATGTCCGTTGCCCAACAGATGGCAGAACGGCTGACACTCGCACTTCGGTCCATCAAGGACATTGAAGCAGGACGCAGTGAAGCCAACGCAGACCATCTGATCGCGAACAAAAAAGATGGTGTCGTAACAATGATTAAGTCAGGCGTAAAAACAGAGGTTGCAGACAAATGATCTTAGCAAGAACAACTTCCAAACAGCCAAGCAAGAGTAAGTCAATGCGTACTGCCAAGACATTTCAGGGGTCTGCAAAACTCGTAAAACTCATCTGTTCGACAACTGCGATTGTTACCGCGACGGCGTTCATGCCGATGCAGTTCGGCCTTGTCGGGCTATCGCAGGCAAATGCTCAAAACATTGTAAAGGTTAAGCGCTCAGGACAAGGGTCAGAGCGTGTTTCACTCGGCCTTAACAAATCGATCGTGCTTGATTTGCCCGATGATGCGTTCGATATTTTGGTCGCAAATCCGGAAGTCGCAGACGCAATATCGCGCACAAAGCGGCGCATTTACCTCTTCGGTAAAGAGGTCGGTAGCACCAATATTTTCATTTTCGACAAGTCTGGAAATCAAATCGTCAGTCTTGATCTTCAAATTGAACGCGATGTAGCGGGTTTAGATATTTATCTGAAGCGTTTCATTCCCGGTTCAGATATCCGAGCTGAAATTATCAACGATAACATCGTTTTAACGGGAACCGTTCAAACGCCACAGGATTCCGGTCGCGCTTTAAAGCTGGCCGAAATTTTTATCACCGGCGGCAACAAGGTGTCACAAGGCTCTGTCGTTTCGGTAGAGGGCGGAACCGATGTTGACGCTGTCATTTTGCCCGGCGGTAAAAGCCAAATCGTCAACCTTATCGAGATTATTGGCGGAGACCAAGTAACACTTAAAGTGGTGGTTGCTGAAGTCCAGCGTTCGGTGATGAAGCAGCTAGGTATTAACTTGCTTGGATCGCGCACCGGCGGGAATGGTATTTCGTTTAACGGAATTTCGCAAAATTTAGCCGGCGCGCTTGGAAAGAGCCTTTCGAACAGCGGTTTTTCGCTTGGCGGTGCTATTGGCGGACTTGATCTCGAGGCATATTTCAGGGCGATGGAAGAGGCGGGCGTTATGAAAACGCTGTCTTCGCCGACATTGACAGCTATATCTGGTGAGCCGGCTAAATTTTTTGCCGGTGGCGAATACTCAATCGTCAATGGATCAGACGTCGATGAAGATGGCAGGATTACTTACGATTTTAAGGAAGTAGAATATGGTGTCGGCTTGGAATTTACTCCCGTTGTCCTTTCGCCTGGCCGAATCAGCTTAAAAATTAAGACCGAAGTTTCCGAACCGACATCGGACGGCACAAATACTCTTGGCGTCGGTACACGAAGTGGACTGAGCACAAACATTTTGTCGATACGCCGCCGCGATGCTGAAACGACGGTCGAGTTGCCGTCAGGCGGCTCCATGATGATTGCGGGGCTTATCCGCGATGATGTGCGTCAAGTGATTTCAGGCTTCCCGGGTTTGTCAAAACTGCCGGTGCTCGGAACGCTTTTCAGAAGTCGAGATTTTGTGCGGAGCGAATCAGAACTGGTGATTATGGTAACACCTTATCTGGTGCGTCCAGTCGCAGCATCACAAATTGCGTTGCCCACTGACAATCTCGTTTTGTCTTCGGATGCAGCTGCCAACATGCTTGGCCGCGTTAACCGCATCTATGGAAGCGTCGATCAAAAATTACCACAGGGCCGTTACCATGGTGCTGTCGGCTTCATTTATAAGTAACCGGAGTACGCAAGCCATGTTTGCTAAAAAAACAACTCTCTCTGCCAGCGCTTTGTTTTGCGCGGTGGTTCTATCAGGCTGTGCAACCGCTAAGCGCGACAGTTTTACCGTCGGCAGCATACCAACCGACTACACAAAGCGGCATCCAATTGTGCTGTCTGAAAAAGAGCAGACGCTTGATATTCCAGTTGCATCATCTGCGCGCGAATTGAGCGTCGCAACATTAAGCAACGTTAAAGCGTTTGCTGCGGAGTTTGCCACATCTGGAACGGGTGCAATTGTTGTAATGTTGCCATCGGGATCGGCAAATGAGGCTGCTGTGCACCGCGTAAAAGATCAAATTGTGGATGCGGTCCAATCGGGTGGCGGTTCTGGTGTGATCACCTATCAATCTTATGATGCCAGCAACCACGGTACTTCGGCACCCGTCAGACTATCTTATAGCGGAGTAACGGCGTCGACGAGTGAGTGTGGTAAATGGACTGACGACATTTTGAACACGGCAGAAAATCAAAATTACAACGATTATGGCTGCTCAACCCAAAACAATCTTGCGGCTCAAATCGCAAATCCTGGTGATCTTTTGGGACCCCGACAGATGTCTCCGATAGACGCGGAGAACCGCGCTGCGGTTATCAAAACATACCAGGAATAACCGAACGTTTAACCGTAAAAATTAACTTAAGTCCGCTAAGGATAGAGAAATGTCAGACGCAGCAATGAACGAAGATATCAGACTTTCCGACATCGATATGATTGATGTTGACCCTGATACGTTGCGCCAGGTACGTCCTGTACCGCGCATTACAATCCAAGCATTTTGTGAAACGCAAGGGGTTGCTGGACCAATTGAGCGGATGGCCGATGACCGGCGTTTGGCCAAAGCTCAAACGCGCGTTTACATGGGCGGACTCGGTGCAGCGGTCGAATTTTTTCAATCAGCGCCAACACCCAACTTAATTTTGCTTGAAACGACCTTGAAACCAGATGAGCTTATGCGTGGTCTTAGCGATTTGGCGGAGGTTTGTGATCCATCCTCACGCGTGGTTATTATAGGCCATCACAATGATGTGGCGCTCTATCGTGAACTGACAAGAAATGGCATAGCAGAATACTTGGTGGCGCCCGTATCTATTGCCGATCTGATGCTGGTTATAACGAATTTGTTTGTAGACCCGGATGCGGAACCCTTAGGCAAAACCATCGCATTTATGGGTGCAAAGGGCGGTGTTGGGTCTTCGACTTTGGCTCACAATGTGGCTTGGTCAATTTCAACCATTTTTCAAAATGAAGTGGTTGTTGCGGACATGGATCTGCCGTTCGGAACAGCCAATATCAATTTCGATCAAGATCCAGCACAAGGAATTGCAGAAGCGGTCTTTTCGCCCGATCGCATCGATGAAACTTATTTAGATCGCCTGCTTTCGACATGCGCGGAGCACCTTTCACTGCTTGCCGCACCATCTATGCTCGATAAAGTGTATGATTTTGGCCCCGATGATTTCACGCAGCTGATTGATGTCGCGCAGCGCACCGCACCCTGTGTAGTGCTTGACATTCCCCACGTGTGGAATGGCTGGACGCGCAAAACTTTGGCACGGGCTGACGAGGTTGTGATTGTAGCATCGCCAGAACTGGCGAATTTACGCAACACAAAAAATATGATCGATACCTTAAAACAACTGCGGCCAAATGATTTTGTACCAAAGTTAATTTTGAACCAAGTTGGTGTGCCAAAAAGACCAGAGATATCGGTTAAAGACTTCCTAAACTCGCTTGGAATGGACGCTTCAGCGGTCATCCCGTTTGATCCTCATTTGTTTGGGACGGCTGGAAACAATGGTCGGATGCTGGCCGAGTCCGATTCAGGGCACCCGATTATTGCGACGATCTCTGATCTTGCGCACATCGTGACAGGTCGTGGCATCGTGGCAGCTAAGCCCAAAGGCGGCTTAAAAAGTGTTTTGGCTAAGCTTAAAAAGAAATAATTTGTAATCTGAGTTACGGGGTAAGTTCATGTTCGGCAAAAAAGGTTCAGGGGGATCAGCCTTTGGGGGTGGTTCGCAGAAGGCGTCGTTGGTACCTCTAGCACCAACGTCTGCAGCGCCGAATGTGGCGGTAGATGTACCGAAAGCGCCAAGTGGCAGCTCGTTAGCAAGTGCAGAACCGATACCGGCAGCGCGTGCGAAAGTCACGCCTCCTCCGATGTTACAACCAGAAGTTCAAGCGAAAAAAACTGCTATAAAGGGCGAAGACTACTACGATACAAAAACGCAAGTTTTCGCAGCGCTCATTGAGACGATTGATCTTTCGCAGTTAGCCAAACTTGATGCGCAAAGCGCACGCGAAGAAATTCGTGATATTGTTAATGATATTATTGCGATAAAAAATTATGCAATGTCGATTTCCGAGCAGGAAGAACTGCTTGAAGACATTTGCAACGATGTTCTTGGATATGGCCCATTAGAGCCACTGCTCGCCCGCGATGATATTGCTGATATTATGATCAATGGCCCGGACGCCGCCTACATAGAGGTAAACGGTAAAGTTATTGATGCGGGCATAAGGTTTCGCGATGGCCAACAATTATTATCCATCTGTCAGCGGATTGTGAGCCAGGTAGGCCGGCGTGTGGACGAAGCCAGTCCGATTTGTGACGCGCGTCTTGCGGACGGTTCCCGTGTTAACGTAATCGCGCCACCACTTGCGATCGATGGTGCTGCGCTTACGATTCGTAAGTTTAAGAAAGACAAGTTGACACTTGATCAGCTGGTGAAATTTGGTGCTATTTCCCCAGAGGGAGCAACACTGCTCCAGATTATTGGCCGCGTGCGCTGCAATGTTGTTATTTCCGGCGGTACCGGTTCGGGTAAAACGACGCTTCTCAATTGCCTAACAAACTATATCGACAAAGATGAGCGTGTTATCACATGTGAGGACAGTGCGGAACTTCAACTTCAGCAGCCCCATGTTGTTAGGTTAGAAACGCGCCCGCCAAACTTGGAAGGTGAGGGCAAAATCACCATGACCGACCTGGTGAAAAACTGTCTGCGGATGCGTCCTGAACGGATCATCGTAGGTGAGGTTCGTGGACCTGAGGTGTTTGACCTTCTTCAGGCGATGAACACGGGACACGATGGCTCAATGGGCACAATCCACTCCAACTCACCGCGCGAGTGTTTGAGCCGTATGGAATCGATGATTGCGATGGGCGGCTTTTCATTGCCACAGAAAACTGTGCGTGAAATCATATGCGGTTCGGTCGACATCATTATTCAGGCGGCACGTCTGCGCGATGGTTCTCGGCGCATAACGCACATAACCGAGGTTATCGGTATGGAAGGCGATGTGATCATAACGCAAGACCTTATGCTTTATAATATTGTCGGCGAAGATGCCAATGGCAAATTTATTGGCAAGCATAGTTCAACCGGGGTTGGTCGCCCGCATATGTGGGATCGAGCACGTTATTACAACGAAGAGAAGCGCTTGGCTGAGGCACTCGACGCAATGGATGTCGCAGAGTGATGATCTTCGCGAAAAATGATTATTTGCATAAAGGGGTTCAAAAATGATTTTTGGCCTTACCTTCAACGCTTTGGGTATGATTACGTTAGCGGGCCTCGGCGTGGGCGGCATTTTATACGCTTTGCTATCTACCAAATCTTGAAGCTGAAAAAACGCGCAACCGGAGAATAGCGACTGTCAAGTCTCTCCAGACAGATACGAAATCAAAACGAGTAGTCATAGACCGCGAACAAGAAGGTCAAAAGCGCCGTAAACAAGTTTCGAGCTCGCTTGATGACATTGAAGAGAAAAATAAAGCGCGCGAAAAAAACATCACCAAACCATCGCTTAAAATTCAAATCAAACAGGCGGGTCTTAAACTCACTGTTCGAAACTTTTACATTTATTCGGCACTATTCGGTCTTGGGTGTAGCTTATAATAGCACTTTTTTTGGGCGTCCCATTTCTCTATGCATTGGGAGTAATGTTTGCGGCTGGCATGGGTGCCCCACGGTGGGTTCTTTCGTTCTTACGCAAACGTCGGATCAAGCAGTTTCTGGCCGAGTTTCCAAATTCGATCGATATCATTGTCCGCGCGATAAAATCGGGTTTGCCCTTAAATGATGGCATTCGTCTGATCGCCACAGAGGCACGTGAACCGGTAAAATCCGAATTTCAGCGCATCGTAGAAGCACAACAATTGGGGATGTCGGTGCCCGAAGCTTGCTTGAGAATGTATGAAACGATGCCATGTCCGGAGGCAAATTTTTTCGCGATCGTTATACAAATTCAAGCGCAGGCAGGCGGCAACTTGTCCGAAGCGTTGGGTAACCTGTCAACGGTATTGCGTTCACGAGCCCAGATGAAGGCTAAGGTAGCTGCGATGTCTATGGAAGCCAAAGCGTCCGCTGCGATCATCGCGACATTGCCGCCTGTCGTGACAGTGCTGGTTTATTTCGCAAACCGCGAATACATTATGCTCCTATTCACAACTGACACCGGCTATCTGATACTAGGTGTCTCTGCTGTGTGGATGGCGATCGGTGTTTTCGTTATGAAGCAAATGATTAATTTCGATGTGTAGGGGCTAAAAATGTCATCAGATATCGTTGGTCTTTTAACATCGGGTCAGTTTTTAATGGCTGTCCTCGTTTCGATAGGCGTTTTCGCCACAATCCTGACCTTAGTTGCGCCGCAGCTTGGTGGTAACGATCTAAAAAATCGCATGAAAAATGTCGCGATTGAACGGGACGAAATTCGTGCGCGTGAGCGTTCTCGTCTCGCCGTCGAAAAAACACAAGGTCGCGCAAATTTGCGTATGGATGCAGGTGGAAACCGCGGTATTCGCTCGCTTGTCGAAAAGCTTGATTTGAAGAAAGCGTTGGCCGACGAAAAGACGATTGCCAATCTTCGGATGGCAGGTTTTCGCGGCCAACAGCCGCTAACGATGTTCCTCTTTTTCAGGTTTTTACTCCCATTCGTGTTCTTTGCGGGTGCATTAATTTACAGTTTTGGCCTCGGCGGGTTTCCAGAAGAAACTACGGGTATGAAGTTTGTTTATTGTTTGGGTATCGCATTTATCGGCTTTTATGCGCCCAACTTCTACGTCAACAACAAAGCGACAAAACGGAAAACATCTATTGGCAAAGCGTGGCCAGATGCGCTTGATTTGCTCCTCATTTGCGTCGAATCAGGCATGTCCATTGAGGCGGGCTTTAGAAAAGTTGCCAACGAAATCGGCTCGCAGTCAACCGCTCTTGCAGAAGAAATGGTGCTTGTCGGTGCTGAACTATCATTTTTGGCAGAACGTAAAATGGCTTATCAAAATTTGTACATGCGTACTGGTCTGGAAGCTGTGAAAGGCGTGTCACAGGCGCTTATTCAAGCGGAAAAATATGGAACGCCGGTTGGCCAAGCTCTGCGCGTCTTATCTGGTGAAAGCCGTCAAATGCGTATGAATGCCGCTGAGAAAAAGGCTGCAGCGTTGCCACCTAAATTGACAGTACCAATGATCCTGTTCTTCTTGCCGGTGTTGTTCGGCGTTATTCTCGGGCCTGCTGGCATACAAATTTCCGCACGCGGCGGTATTTTCTAATAGAAGAGATAAAACGCAACGCATTATAATGCGCAAAGTGAACAAAAAAGAAAAAGCTTGGTTGGCGCAATTCCAAACCAAGCCTTTGTGTTTATGAATCGATGTTCGGACGGTCTTTACGTTAAGTCAGATCGGCGCTTCGTTAGTTGATTGACGCCTACTAGCCACTGATCTTCCTTTTTGATCAAACTCCAAGCGTTTTGCTGCGATAAAATTGTGCGCAGATAGGCAACATTAGCTTCTGCTTGCTGCGGAGAAAGTTCGCGTTTAGCGATATCCATCGCTTCGTCGAAGCGCCCCTGAAGTCCGACAACCATAGCAAGGTTTTGCCGTACACGGCTATCGGCGGCCGGCTGTTGGACAGCTGTGCGCAAATAGTTTTCGGCCGTTACCAAGTCATTTTCAAGCACATGGCTCATCGCTAGGTTAGACAGAATGGTAGGTTCATTTGGGCGCAAACCAAGTGCCTTTTGATAAAGGCTACGGGCTTCCTCGCTGCGGCCGGTTTGATCATAGATCGCCCCTTCGGCAGAAATTAAACGCCAGTCGGGGCGTGTTGGGTCTTGCGCCCGTTGCAGCGCATCAAGCGCTGCTGAAAATTCCGATGCACCCGCAAGCGCTTTGCCATAGGCGGCCAGCACGTCTCTATCGCTGCTGTGGACGATGGCAGCCTTGCGCATAACCGCGAGGGCTTGCTCGTTCATATTGTTGGCACGCAAAATCGAGGCATAAGCCATCGCAACGGACTTGTTCTTCGGATCGCGGTCATACAGAGCGCGGTAAGAATCAATCGACTGTGCCAATTCACCAGCGGTCATTTGTTCTACTGGTTTGCCACCGCGGTTAATGGATCCTGTGGAGCGTCCATCGGTTGCACAGCCTGCTATGGTTGCGCAAAGAAGGCCGACCGACAACACAGAAAGGAGGCGTTTTTGACGGCCTTTTCCGTTGGTCTGGCAATCGGTAACAAATTCTGACCCCATGTTCATTCTCCTGCTTGCCGACATAAGAAATATAACTATCCTGACGACGAATTGCCCAATGTTAATAAAAATCAATATTCTGTTAACCCTAACGCTTGGTTAACGCAGGCCCGTGAATGTTGATGAACAATTAAGAAGTAAGAATTGAGATCCAGATGTTAGATGCCATCCTTGCCAAATTTGATGCGAAGACAAAACTTGCGCGGCCAATTTATTGCGTAACGCGCGAAGAGCTTGCGGCGCTGCCGGATAACAGTGCACCATGGGCAAAAGCCAATAATTTTAAAGCCAAACCAGGCGCCGTGCTTCTGGTGCCTTCAGCCGATGGGAAGCAAGTTTCAGCCGCACTCATTGGTGTTGGCGACGATCCCTTCGTGACCGGTAGCCTGGCAAAACAATTGCCTGAAGGCCTATGGCGTTTTGCCAGCTTTTCTTCTTTTGATGCCAGATTAGCGACGATAGGCTTTCTGCTCGGCAGCTATCAGTTCGAAAATTATAAACACGACACAAACGCAAGCCCAAGCTCAAGCCTAAGCTCAAGGCCAAAGCTGATGCTTGATGCTTCGCTCGATCACGCAGATATTGTGCGCCAAATCGAAGGCAGTTTTCTTGCACGCGATATGATCAACACCCCGACCAATGATATGGGGCCAGATCAAATTGAGGCTGCGGCTGTAAAAATCGCAAAAACAGCCAAAGCGAAAATCAGCGTCATTAAAGGCGATGCGCTTTTGGCTAAAAACTTCCCCATGATCCATGCGGTCGGGCGCGCCTCGGCCAGCGCCCCGCGTCTGATTGATCTGCGCTGGGGAGGTAGCAAAAAAGCGCCACTGGTGACGCTGGTGGGAAAGGGCGTTGCATTCGACACGGGTGGTCTTGATATCAAGCCGTCAAGCGCGATGCGCAACATGAAAAAGGACATGGGCGGGGCTGCCAACGTGCTTGGGCTAGCGCAGATGATCATGAGTGCAGGACTGAACATCCGCCTTCAGGTATTAATTTCGGCTGTGGAAAATTCCATTTCCGCCAATGCATTTCGGCCCGGCGATATACTGACAAGCCGCAAAGGGTTGACGGTTGAAATTGGCAACACCGATGCCGAAGGCCGCCTCGTGCTGGCCGATGCGCTCACCTATGCGTGCGAACAAAAGCCGGACATGATCATCGATATGGCGACGTTGACCGGCGCGGCGCGCGTGGCGCTGGGGCCAGAATTGCCACCATTTTTCACCAACGATGAAGGTTTTGCCGATGCGCTTTATGCCGCCTCAACGCAAGAGCATGATCCGGTTTGGCGCCTTCCGTTGTGGCAAAACTATAACAAGGCGCTTAGCTCGCAAGTGGCAGACATGAACAATGTCACCACCGATGGGTTTGCCGGCTCAATCACGGCGGGTCTTTTTCTGCAGCGGTTTGTAGACCCATCCATCAGCTGGACGCATCTTGATATTTTCGGCTGGAGCCCAACAAATAAGCCCCACGCTTCGATAGGCGGTGAGGCGCAAGCGATACGTGCATTGTTTGCAGCATTGGCTAAGAGGTATACCTAAATCCCTGTATTCAATCAGGGGCTTGCGTTCAAATACCTATTGCGCGCATATTGGTTCGGTTCCGTAACAGTATAAGGGTCCGGATATGTCCATAAGTTTAAGGCCAAGCCAAGCGCTCACCCTATGGCATAGTGTCAATTTGGCAGAAGTGCGTGACAGCGCGCCCGACCTTACCATGCGCCAAATGGCGATCCTGCTGACCATATATCTCGATCCGCCGCCGCACACGGTGCGCGGGCTCGCCAAGCATTTAAATGTGACGAAGCCGGTGATCACGCGTGCGCTGGATACGATGGGTATCATGAAACTTGTCAGCCGCCACCGCGATCCGCGCGACCGGCGCAATGTTATTATTTCGCGCACAGTCAACGGTGCCAATTACTTGGAGCGCTTTGCGGACAACATCATCGCCAAGGGGCGGGAGTTGCCCCATTGAAATCTGGAGAGCAACCACAATTTGACCGCCGCCTGTTTGCCTACCGCGAGGACCTCGCGGACGAAGCGCTTATGGGCAAAGTCAAAGCGGCGAAATTTGTGCGCGGGGAGCGCCGCCGTATCGCCGTCCCGCACGTCGATCTTAGGCCTGCGCCTAACCGCGATATCGGCATCGATAGCCAGCTGTTGTTTAATGATCCCGTACGCGTCTTTGACGAGGCAGATGGCTGGGCGTGGGTGCAATCGCTGCGCGATAATTATGTGGGCTATATCCCCGAAAACGCCCTTGGCGCGAGCCTGCGCACAGCGCTGCCCACGACGCATGTGGTGTGCGTTCCACGCACCTTCCGCTATGACGAGCCCGATATGAAGTTGCCGATCTTTGATGCGCTGTCGATTGGTTCGGCCATTGTTGTCACAGGAGCCACTCAAACGCGGGGCACTGACTACGCCGAAACCGTAGACGGAAAATACATTATCGCCAAGCATTTGCAGCCGATGGACCGATATGTGGATGACTATGTCTCCGTGGCAGAAATGCTCTTGCATACGCCTTATCTGTGGGGCGGGTGCACGGCTTTTGGCACCGATTGTTCTGGCCTTGTCCAGCTGTCGATGCTTCTGGCAGGCAAAAAAGTCCAGCGCGACACCGATATGCAGGCAAAAACCATCGGCACGGAACTTGGGTTTGCTGCCATGGATGGCGGTCTGATGCGCGGCGACTTGGTGTTCTGGAAAGGTCATGTGGGCATTATGCGCGATCCACAAACGTTGATCCACGCCAATGGTCACACCATGGATGTGGCGCTAGAGCCGCTCGAAAATGCCATCGAACGCATTCGGTATCTTTACGGTTTTCCCACCGTATTGCGGCGGCCGTAAACGCCAGAAGCAATAAATGTGAGGCAGGCGATAAATGCAACTGTTTCAACGGCAGTTGCTGTCCAATACCATCCATTATCAAAGCCGACCATCGCCAAAAGCGTTGGCGAAATCGAAAACGCTGACAGGCAAGTCACAGCTAAAAGTAAGAGCTTCCAGTCAAATAAGTCTCGCAGATATATCCAAAGCAGCAACATTGTAAAAGCGGACATTAGAGCAATAAAGACGAGATTGGCCTCAAAAATAGAGAGCTGATAATTAGTTATATAATAAGTGAAAGCGAGGGCATAAGCTGCAAGCTGCCCACCGATCATCAGTGGAAACACGAAGCCGGGCCGGCGTTGTTATTTCTTTGTTTATTAGACTTCGGGTCATCAAAACCGTGACGAGCATCACCGCTAGCAGTATACCCACTTCAATTGCCCATCCGGGAAAAAATGGTATCTGACCTTCACGCGCCAGCTCAAAACGAGTGTGTAAAGAATCTGGAATCGCGAATGGCAAGGTAAAACCAAAGACCAGCCAAAATCCATAACCCACACCCCATGCGTTGATAAATGCAGCGATAAGGACAGTGACGATTGTTCCGGCAACGATACTTCCAATAATCACGATTGATGAAAGAAGGCTGACAACGCTTACCAGTCCAGTGGCTTGATAAGCCGTGTTGATGCCATAGGCTTGAACGGCAGTTAATACCATCGTCAGCAAGATGACGAACCAATGAAAAGGATTGCAGTGGCCATCTCTAAAGCCAATTGAAGCACGCAGCGGCGCTATGAATAGACCAATAGTTTCAACGAGAATGACGACGGATACCCACGGCGCGACACTCAGTGTAAGCATAGAAACACGGTCAATCGCGCCGCTGGAAAGTTTCATTTGGCTGACCATCTCAAGGTCCAGACCATAGAGCGGAATGTAATAACCAGAAAACAGGATGGTCAGCAGACAAACTGTCGTAAAAACAGCCCGAACATCCATCGCTCTGAATTCGTTGACTGCCTCGCCGAGTGTTCTCATAAAAGCATCTTGGCGTGGCGCAAGCGGATCATATTCGTCTGCCATTAGTCCGCCACCACACCTTCGGGTGCAGCTTCAATGTCAAAGGCGGCGGCCATCAGCGCCTTGGTATAATCGGTTTTTGGCGCATCGAAAATTTGCGCCGCTGGCCCATATTCGACAATTTTGCCGTTGCGCATCACAATGACTTCATTGGCCAGTGCGCGCACGACTTTTAAATCATGGCTGATGAACAAATAGGCCAGACCGTGCTTCTTTTGCAAGGCCCGCAAGAGATCAACCACCTGTGCCTGCACACTCATATCGAGCGCTGACGTCGGCTCATCAAGCATGATGAACTTTGGCGTTAAAACCATTGCGCGGGCAATGGCAATGCGTTGACGCTGACCACCAGAAAATTCGTGCGGATAGCGAAACCGTGTTTCAGGATCGAGACCCACTTCGCCAAGCACATCGACCACCTTCTGCTGCTGCTGTTCGCGCGACAGGTTCGGCGCGTGAATGGCAAGCCCCTCGGCGATAATCTCCTCAATTGACATGCGCGGTGAAAGCGAGCCGAACGGGTCTTGAAACACAATTTGCAGATCTTTGCGCACCGGGCGCATTTCTTTGAAGCTGCGTTTGCCGATGTCTTGGCCATCAAAGGTGATTTTGCCTTCCGATGAAATCAAACGCGATAGCGCTAAACCGAGCGTCGTCTTGCCAGACCCCGATTCGCCGACAACGCCCAGCGTTTGCCCCGCGCGTACGGTGATATCAATGCCGTCCACGGCTTTCACGTGGTCAACGGTTTTGCGCAAAAAACCTTTTTTGATCGGGAACCACACTTTAACCTGGTCGCCTTTCATGATGGTTTTGGCGGTTAAGTCCAATACGGGTGGGCGGCCCTTGGGTTCTGCGGCAAGCAAATGCTGCGTATAGGCATGTTGCGGATTGTTGAAAATTTCCGCCGTAGGGCCGGTTTCAACAATTTTACCTGCCGTCATCACGCAGACCCGGTCGGCAATTTTGCGCACGATGCCAAGGTCGTGCGTGATAAACAGCATCGACATGTTAAAGTCGTCTTTAAGGCCAGACAGAAGCTTGAGGATTTGCGCTTGTACGGTCACATCGAGCGCCGTTGTCGGCTCATCGGCGATCAGCAGTTTCGGCGTATTGGCCAGCGCCATGGCAATCATAACGCGCTGGCGTTGGCCGCCAGACATTTGGTGCGGATAGGCGTTTAGGCGCTTTTCCGGCTCGCGGATCCCCACCTTGTTGAGAAGGTCGATGGTGTGCGAGCGAATATCAGCCTTGGCCACCGTCTGGTGCAGTGCCAATATCTCGCCAATCTGCCGTTCAATCGTGTGCAGCGGGTTAAGCGATGTCATGGGTTCTTGGAAGATCATCGCCACATCATTGCCGCGCACTTTGCGCAAGTCCGGCTCAGGCACTTTGAGCAAGTCACGTCCGTTGAAAATGATTTCACCAAAAGGATGGCTGGCCGCGGGATATTGCAAGAGCTTCAGAACCGACAGCGCTGTGACGGACTTTCCTGAACCGGATTCGCCGACCAGCGCCACCGTCTCGCGCGGGCCGATGTCAAATGATACACCGTCCACGGCGCGGGTCTTTTTGCCACCTTGGCTAAAGTCAACGCCCAAATTGCGAACCGATAAAAGGGGCTGAACCATCACGCAAATGTCTTTCGTGGGTCAAAGGCATCGCGCGTCGCTTCGCCGATAAAAATCAGCAACGACAGCATGATCGATATCACGATAAAGCCGGAAAAGCCGAGCCATGGTGCTTGCAAATTGTTTTTGCCTTGCAGGATCAGTTCGCCAAGCGATGCTGATCCAGGCGGCAGGCCAAAGCCGAGAAAGTCAAGCGAGGTCAGCGTCGTGATTGAACCGTTCAAAATAAAGGGCAAAAATGTCAGCGTTGCGACCATAGCATTGGGCAGCAGGTGACGGAACATGATCGTGCCATTGGAGACGCCGAGGGCGCGCGCCGCGTTAACATATTCAAAATTACGCGCACGCAAAAACTCCGCGCGAACGATGCCGACGAACCCAACCCATGAAAACAACAACATGATACCGAGCAAAATCCAAAAGCCGGGCGGCAATACCGCAGCCATAATCAGCAGAATATAGAGCACGGGGATCGATGACCAAATTTCGATAATGCGCTGTAAGATCAAATCCGTCCAACCGCCAAAATAGCCTTGAACTGCGCCCGCCGCCACGCCAATAACGGCAGAGGCTGCTGTCAAAATAAGGCCAAACAGAACTGAGATGCGAAAGCCGTAGAGCGTGCGCGCAAACACATCACGCGCCTGATCGTCCGTGCCAAGCCAGTTGAAATTGCCCGCGATGCAATTGGCATCATCGACACCGTTTGGATAGCGCGCGCAGAGCTCTGCGCGATTATCAAACATGAAGGCCGGCTTGGAAGGCGCGGTGGTTGGCACTTCCTTGTTGGTGGTGCGGTAGGAGTAGCGAATAGGCGGCCACACCATCCAGCCATTTTGGTTTATTTCTTCTTGAATAAACGGGTCCGTATAGTCTGTGCGGGCCAGAAAGCCGCCAAACTTTTCTTCGGGATAATTGACAAAAACAGGCGTTAGGATTTCGCCCTTATAGGAAATAATGATGGGGCGGTCATTGGCGATAAATTCCGCCATCATCGACACCAAAAACAGCGCCAGAAAAATCCACATCGACCAGTAGCCGCGCCGATTGGCCTTGAAGTTTTGCCAACGCCGCTGATTGATCGGCGACAAAAACGGGCGCTTTGTTTTTTGCGTTTTTGCGGTCATCAGATCACACGTCCCGCGATTCAAAATCGATGCGCGGATCAACCCACGTATACATCAGGTCGGACAGCAGACTGACAAGCAAGCCCATCAGCGAGAAAATATAAAGCGTGGCAAAGACAACCGGATAATCGCGATCGACCACGGACTTAAAGCCAAGCAAGCCGAGCCCATCGAGTGAAAAGATCGTCTCAATCAAAAGCGAACCGGTGAAAAACGCAGAGATAAATGCCGCTGGAAATCCAGCAATAATGATCAACATCGCATTGCGAAAAACGTGGCCATAAAGAACCTTGTTATCGGCCAAGCCCTTGGCGCGGGCGGTGGTGACATATTGCTTGCGAATTTCATCGAGGAACGAATTTTTGGTGAGCAGCGTCGTGGTGGCAAAGGCCGACAACACCATGGCGAGCAGCGGCAATGTCAAATGCCAAAAATAATCGATGATTTTCTCATACCACGATAGTTCGGCAAAATTATCCGAGAAGAGACCGCGCAGCGGAAACCAATCGTAAAACGAACCGCCCGCAAACAAGACGATCAGCATAATCGCAAACAGAAAGCCGGGGATGGCATAGGCGACAATGATGATGCCGCTGGTCCACGTGTCAAAAGACGATCCATCGGAAACGGCCTTCTTAATGCCCATCGGGATCGAAATCGCATAGGAGATCAGCGTAATCCAAAGCCCGAGCGAAATCGATACGGGCATTTTTTCCAGCACCAAATCAATCACGGAAATATCGCGAAAATAACTATCGCCGAAATCAAACCGAAGATAGTTCCAGATCATAAGGCCGAAGCGTTCCAACGGCGGTTTATCAAACCCGAACTGGCGCTCCAAATCTTCGATAAAGGCTGGGTCAAGCCCCTGCGCCCCGCGATATTTAGAACTGGCAACGCCGCCCGATTCAATGCTGGAGCCAATATCATCATTGCCAAAGTCGCTGCCACCGCCGGTGATGCGGTCGGTTGCATCGCCGCCTTGGCCAGTCAGCTGCGCAATGACTTGTTCAACGGGGCCACCGGGGGCAAATTGCACGACGACAAACGAAATCGCCATGATGCCCAAAATAGTCGGTATCATCAGCAAGAGGCGGCGAAGAATATAAGCGCCCATGGTTCAGCGCTCTCCGATGCCGAAGAGGAACGTTGATCCGGTCGTATTACGCTTTACCAAGCTTTTCAGCCTTTTGTTTGTCCACCCACCAGAGCGCTTCCACCGGCCACGCATAGTCGGGCTTAGGCTCTTTAAAACCAAACATATCCCAATAAGCGACGCGGTGATTCGCCGAAGTCCAATTTGGAATCCATTCGCGCGTCTGCCGCAAGACCCTATCGAGAACTCTCATGCCTGTTTCGTGTGTTTCTCGCGTTTTTGCCGCGCCAATCTGTGAAATAATGGCATCGACAAGCGGATTTGCCAGCCCGGGCCAATTGCGCGAACCTTCGGTCGCGGCGGATTTTGTGCCGAGCATGCTGCTTAAGCTGCTTTCGGTGGGTGTTGCGCCCCAGCTGAGCGCAAGGCCAGCCATGTCAAAATCAAACAACGATGTACGCGCTTGATATTGCGCGGGATCAACAAGCCGAAGGTTTGCATTGATGCCGACCGCGCGCATGGTCTCAACATAAGGGCCATAGATGCGCTGGAAAACACTGGCCGAAATGAGAAATTCTAGATCGAGTGTTTCGCCGGCCATGTTACGCAATAAACCATCGCTGCCCGTCCCCACGGTCCAGCCCGCATCGCGCAGCAAACGCGCGGCCTCCCGCAGGCGTGCGCGATCGCGTCCGGAGCCATCGGCAACTGTCTGCGTGTAGGCTTCGTCAAAGACACCATCGGGCAGCGTGTGATCCTTGGCCAGCGCATTGAGCATTTCGATTTCAGCCGCATTCGGCTTGCCAGAAGCTTCATATTGCGAGCCAGAAAAAATTGATTGGCTGCGCACATAGGCATCGTAAAACAGGTTCTTATTTGTCCACTCAAAATCAAAACATTGCGCTATGGCATCGCGCACGCGGCGGTCTTGAAATTTCGGTCGGCGCAAATTCAAACACCAAGCCTGCATGCCGGGTCGCCGCTCACCGTCGAACAGGCGTTGCACAACGCGCCCCTCTTCCACGGCTGGAAAATTATATTCGGTTGCCCAACTTTTTGATGTGAACTCTTGGCGAAAAGTCACATCGCCTTTTTTAAACGCCTCAAATCCGGCTTGCCGCTCGGTGAAAAAGTCGATGCGTATCGTTTGGAAATGGTTGAGGCCCTTTGCCGTGCCCAAATCCTTCGCCCAATAATTTTCAACACGCTCATATTCAATAAAGCTGCCCGCATTAAAGCGCCCGACCTTGTAGGGGCCTGACCCAAGGGGCGGAACCAGGGTCGATGCATCGAACTCTGCCGCTGCGTACCACGCCTTTGATATAATCGGCATGCCCGCATTGCTCAAAATATCTTGCGCGGACTGCGTACCGTCAAAGATCAAAGTCACGGTTGATGCATCGTCGGCAATCGCGTCGACCAGCGTAGCTAAGGGCAACAAAAGCTCCGGATGGCCTTTTTCTTTGAGTGTTAAATAGGAAAAAACCACATCATCGGCGGTGATCGCCGTGCCGTCATGCCAGCGCGCTGTGTCTCTTAATTTAAAGGTGAAGCGATTGCCATCTTCGGAAATCGTAACGCTTTGCGCCAAGTGACAATAAACAGCATCGGGTTCATCGAGCGCCGATACCACCAGACTATCAAAGCACATTTCCATGCGCGGCGGTGCATCGCCCTTGGCAACAAAACTATTCAGCGTGTTAAAAGTTTGCGTGTTCTGATTAAAGTTCCAATTGGGCGGCTGAAAGTTGAACCGTCCGCCGACAGGCGCTTCGGGCGATGCGTAATCAAAATGCGAAAAGTCTTTTTGATATTTCAAATCACCAAATGCCGAAAGACCATGGAGCGGCGTGGCCGCAGGGTTTGCTGCAAAGGATAGTTTAGGTGCGTTCACTGCGCCTAAAACACCGCCCGCAGCAACGCCTAAAAATCGCCTCCGATCAATAATCATTGCGCCGCCTCTGGCTTTACCCACCACGAATTAAAATCGACCCCTGAATAGGGTGGCTGATTGTCGACAAAATCAAATTTGTCCCACCACGCAACCCAGACTGAAGGCGAATGCCATTGCGGAATATAATAATAGTTCCACAGCAGCACGCGGTCGAGCGCACGCGTCACCGCAATCAACTCATCACGGTCTTTGGCAAAGATAATTTTGTCGATCAGCGCGTCCACGACCGGATTGTTGATGCCAGACATATTGCGCGAGTTGGGCGCATCCACGGAGGTCGAAGCCCAGAAATCGCGCTGCTCATTGCCCGGCGATAATGACTGCGACAGCACTGTGGTGGTCATGTCAAAGTTAAACTCTTCAAGGCGCGCGACATACTGGCTGGAATCGACGATGCGAATGCTAGAGTCGATGCCAAATTTGATCAAATCTTCATTAAACTGTCCGGCGATAATATTGGTGACCGCAGAGCCACCCAAAATTTCGATGCTGAATTTCTCGCCCGTTTTTGTGTTGGTCCAAAAGCCGTCACGGGGCTCATAGCCTGCTTCGCGGAAAAGCCCCGCGGCGATGCGCTGATTGGCGCGGTTTTTGGCTTGGTCACCGCCGACCGGATTTGCATAAGGGTTTAAGAATAATTCGTCCGGCACCGCGCCGCGAAATTCTTCCAATATTTCCAATTCGCGGCCTTCTGGAATGCCGGAGGATTGCAATTCACCGCCTTCAAAATAACTGTCTGTGCGCGTGCGCAAATTGGACAATTGCAGGCGGTTGACCGATTCAAAATCAAACAGATGTAAGAGTGCTTTGCGAATGCGCGGGTCTTTGAACTTATCGCGGCGCATATTCATTGCAAAGCCTTGCATCGCCTGCGGGCTGTTGGTCTCAAAGCTCCGTTTTTTAACCTCGCCCGCCTCAAACGCCGTGAAATTATATTCTGCCGCCCAGCGCGCAGATCTGGTTTCGGTTCTAAAATCCTGAACACCGCCTTTTTTAAACGCCTCCCAAATGGGCGTGTCGTCTAAAAAATAAGTGTAGACATATTTATCGAAATTGTTGCGCCCCTTATTGACCGCAAGGTCTGCTGCCCAATAGTTTGTCGCGCGTTCCCACGTGATCGACGTGCCCGCATCAAAGGACGCAATTTTGTATGGCCCACTGCCCAGCGGCGGCTCCAGTGTAGGCTCAGAAATATCGCGCTTGGCACCTTTGGCATCCACCCCTTCCCACCAATGTTTTGGCAGTACAGGCATGTCACCAAGAATTTGCGGCAGCTCGCGGTTATTTTTCTCGTTGAATGAGAACTTTATATCGGTGGCGTTCAGAATTTCCGCTGATGTCACATTGGCATAATATTGTTTGTAAAGCTGGTTCAGCTCTTTGAGCTTTTCAAAGCTCCATACCACATCATCAGGCGAAATAGGCACACCATCGTGCCACTTAGCAGCAGGGTTGAGCCGGTAAATCGCAAATGAATAATCATCGGGATAAGTAAACGCCTGCGCCAAAAGCGGGTGGCTGGTAGAAGGCTCATCAACGCTCTGGTCGCGTAGTGTATCATATAACAAACCACCGCCAAAACCGCGCACCGCAAGGCCTGCAGCGGCGTTGCCTCGGATAATATAGGGATTGAGACTATCAAACGTGCCTTGGGCTGCCATGTTAACCGTGCCGCCTTTTGGCGCATCGGGATTGGCGTGAGCATAGTGGCTGAATCCGGCAGCGTATTTACTGGTTCCGATCAGAGAGTCGGTCGTCACCCAGCCGCTGGCCTCTTGCGCCATCGCCCCATGAATTAAAGCGGTAGCAACCACAACAGCAACCGAAAGGCCAACTTTTTGTAAAAACGCAATCTTGCCCAAATTCTAATCTCCCATGTTACAGAGATATAGAGTAGGCAGATTTACGGCAATTCAAAGCCCTAATATGAAAAAGGCTCGGGAAACCCGAGCCAAAATCAATGAAACAAGTTTTGATTGAAGCCTATCAATAGGCAACAGGGCTCGCGCTTTGGCTGTTGAGGTATGCGATCAAATCCGCACGGTCTTTTTCCTTTTCAAGACCAGCAAAACCCATGGCTGTACCTTTGATATATTCTTTTGGCTTCAGCAAAAAACCATTGAGCGATTCGAAATCCCAAGGACCATGTTCAGCGCCGAAGCTGACCATAGCGCTCGAATATTTGAAACCTTCCATTGCACCGGGCACATGACCAATCACATTCCAAAGGTTGGGCCCGACTTTGTTTGCGGCACCATCGGCCACATTGTGACACGACGCACACTTTTTGAAAATTGTTTCACCCGATGCAACATCTGCACTGGCGAGCAACGGCGTAATGGCTGCCAATTCTGCCGGGGCCGCTTCCTCGCTGGCTGGCGCTGAACCTTCTGCCGCGGCGATTTCATAGCCGAACTGTTCAGGTGTTTCTGAGTGGAAAAGCGCGCCGCCAATAATATTAAGCGTCATTAACATGACACCCGTGGCTAAAAACGCGCCCGCATACATTGTTGTCTTCATCGAGTCCATTGAGCTATTCACCGTTGTCTTAGTTGCTTGAATGTAGCTGAGTTTTGCGCGGAAACTATGTCTTTTGCGCTTTGCATGCAATACTTATAAAGACGCATTCAATGAGACTTTTTGCCACCTACAGGTTCAACAATAATGAAGCCACTGATTATTATTCCCGCGCGCATGGGATCGACCCGTTTGCCAGGAAAACCGCTAGCAGACATCGCGGGAAAACCCATGATCGTGCATGTGGCTGACCGAGCTGCAGAGGCCTCTTGCGGCGATGTGCTTATCGCAGCCGATGACACGCGCATTATAAAAGCCGCCGAGGAGCACGGCTATTGCGCTGTCATGACACGCGCAGACCATGCCTCTGGGTCAGACCGTATTTACGAGGCGCTCGAAAACTATGACCCGCAGGGCAACCATGACATCATTATCAATGTTCAAGGTGACCTGCCGACACTTGATCCGGCACTGGTGCGCGCGGCGCTTTCGGTGATGGACGACCCTGATTGTGACATCGCCACCTTGTGCGCGATCATCACCGATGAGGCTGAGGAGACAAATCCGAACGTGGTTAAATTAGTCGGTGCCCCGCTGCGCGCGCGCGGCGGTGAAATTCCAAATCCAAACATCTTGCGCGCTTTATATTTTACGCGCACGACAGCACCCTATGGTGATGGACCTCATTATCATCACATCGGGCTTTACGTCTATCGGCGTCAATCGCTGAAGAATTTTATCAGCGCCAAACCATCCGTCCTTGAGATGCGCGAAAAGCTGGAACAATTGCGCGCGCTTGAAGATGGCATGCAAATCCATGCGATGCTTGTTGACACGGTGCCGCTGGGTGTCGATACACCGCCAGATTTAGAAAAAGCACGACAGGTGCTTTCATCAAAAGCTGGACAATAGATAGATGACGAACGCAGCAAAACTTATCGCATTCCAAGGCGACCATGGGGCAAATTCTGACAATGCCGCGCGCCAGATGTTTCCTGACATGACGCCGTTGCCATGCCCAACTTTTGAAGACGCATTCAACGCCGTTGAAAGCGGACAGGCAAAGCTTGCGATGATCCCGATTGAAAACACGCTCGCGGGGCGCGTTGCCGATATTCATCATTTGTTGCCGGACTCAGGGCTTCATATAATTGGTGAGTTTTTTCTGCCGATCCATTTTCATTTGATGGTGCTGCCGGGCACAAAGTTGTCGCACATCAAATCTGTGCACACGCACATTCACGGACTTGGCCAATGTCGCAAAATCATCCGCGAGAACGGTTGGAAGGCCGTCGCCGCTGGCGATACGGCAGGGGCTGCAAAAATGGTTGCGGAAATGGGCGATCCCACCATGGCCGCGTTGTCGCCGCTGCTGGCTGCCAAGCTCTATGGCTTAGAGATATTGCGCGAAAATGTTGAGGACACTGACAATAATGTGACACGTTTTGTGGTGCTCTCAAAAACGCCAAAGCCTTGTGCGCGCAAAGCGCCCGACGACCTTGTGATGTGCACATTTGTGTTTCGCGTGCGCAACATCCCCGCCGCGCTTTATAAAGCGATGGGCGGTTTTGCCACCAATAACGTCAATATGACCAAACTTGAAAGCTATCAGCTTGGCGGCGCGTTCACAGCCACACAGTTTTACGCCGATATTGAAGGCCACCCCGATGACGCGAATGTAAAATTAGCGCTGGAGGAACTGAGGTTTTTTACCGACCATTTTGAGTTGCTGGGCGTCTATCCAGCCGCGCAATTTCGCGTCGATCAGAAGCGGTGAGGGGCTGGGCCTTTATCCCTTTGAGGTCAGCCAATGCATCACGAGGTTGCTGGCAATTGCGCCTTTGGGCGGCATTTTAAACCCTTCGGGATGGGTGCCATCGACCATTTTTTGCACATCGGCGCGGCTGAACCAGCGCGCATCATCCAGCTCATCGTCGATGGTAATCTCAGTCGTTGCCGCCACGCCAAAACAGCCGATCATCAACGTGTAGGGAAACGGCCACGGCTGCGAGGCGTGATATTGTACGTGTGTCACGTCGATGCCGGCCTCTTCTTTGGTTTCGCGGCGCATCGCCTGTTCAATGGTTTCGCCCGGCTCCACAAAGCCTGCAAGGCAGGAATACATACCACCTGGAAAATGCGGACTGCGGCCCAATAGACAACTTTCATTATCCGGCGAGACGGTAAGCATAATGACCACCGGATCGGTGCGCGGAAAATGCTGCGCCTCGCAGGAAGGGCAAAGCCGTTTATAGCCACCGTCTTTAATTTCGCTCGGGTGCCCGCATTTAGAGCAAAATTGATGGCTTTTATGCCACGCCAAAAGCGCGCCGCCTTGCGCCAGCATGCCCAGTTGTTCGTCGTCCAATAGCCCTTGGATATAGACCGAGCGAAAATCCACGGCGCTAATTCCGTTTGGCAGATCTTCTTCGCACAGCGCCGACTGCGCCGCGAGCCACGGACACCCCTTTTGGTCCCAGCCGAGCAAAACAATTGTGCCGCCTGCTGCGTTTAACGCATCCAGATCAGCAACAGTAAAAATTCCATTCAGCGCGCCGTCTGTCTCACGCAGCAGCAATTTACCAAAAGCGACGACAAGCAGCCTTGCATTTGGGTCAGCCATCGCATCTTTGACGCAGGTTTCGCTGCGCCGCTCTGAAAAGCGATTGAGCCTGTTTCCACTAAAGGCAGAGGCGGCGGAATGTTCAGGGTAGGGCGCATCAAAAAGCGTGAAGGAAGTAGAAGGCATAATATCTCGCAGCAAATCAGGGTTCTATTCTACCGATGTAAGCAGTTTCGTAAACCGATTGATGACAGATTGTGCCGTGTGATCGTCATAGGGTATGGCCACCCCGTTGCCCCAGACCGGCCCCGGCCAAGCCAGATCAGGCGCACTTTTGTCATCATGCCTTGCGATCACATGAATATGCAGCTGGCGCACGATATTGCCCAGCGCACCGACATTGATCTTTGTGCAGTTGGTCATTTGTTTCAGCAGTTTGGACACAAGAGAAATTTCCGCCATCAGCTGCGTTTGATCTGAGGGTGTTAACTCAAAGATTTCGCTTAAGGATACGCGCTGCGGCACCAAGATAAACCATGTATACCGCGCATCATTCATCAACAAAAGCTGGCATAGACCCAAGTCCGTAACGGGCCAAGTATCGGCGTAAAGCTTCGGATCAAGTTTAAAATTTTGCAACGATGATTCTCCTCTGTTTATGCAAGGCTCGTAACATCTCTGCTTTACACTTGCATTGTGCGATTAAAAATCACATATGAATTGCGGAAGGTCGGCTGTGGACGAAGCACTCGCCAACCGGGTCAGGTCCGGAAGGAAGCAGCCCCAACGATTTCGCCTCGGGTCACATCACCGATCTTCCACCTAAGCGTTTTCGCGCAGCGAAAACGCGAAAGCCGCCAGCAATTTTTGCGCAGCGAAAATGTAAGCGGCTTAACCAAACAGCGCAGCGAAAACGCGAAAGCCGCCAGCAATTTTTGCGCAGCGAAAATGTAAGCGGCTTAACCAAACAGCGCAGCGAAAACGCGATGGATCCCACTACGATCTATCCAGCAACAATACCTTTTAAAAACGCAATTCAAGACTCGCCACTTCCATCCGTTTTGCGCTAGAGTTCGCCCATGAACGACACCTCGACCAAAGCTACGCCCTACCGCGTTCTAGCGCGTAAATACCGCCCGGCTGACTTTACCTCACTGATCGGCCAAGAGCCGATGGTGCGCACGCTCACCAATGCGTTTGAATCAGGACGCATCGCGCAGGCGTGGATGCTGACCGGTGTGCGCGGTGTGGGAAAAACCACAACGGCGCGTATTTTAGCCCGCGCCCTCAACTACAAAACCGATAGCGTCGATGTGCCTAGCGTCGATCTGTCAACGCCGGGCCTTGACTGCAAGGCCATAATGGACGGCACTCATATCGATGTGATTGAGATGGATGCGGCCTCGCACACGGGCATTGACGACATAAAGCAGATCATAGATGGCGCGCGCTATTCGCCCGTGTCGGCGCGTTATAAAGTTTACATCATCGACGAAATTCACATGTTGTCAGACAAGGCGTTCAACGCGCTGTTGAAAACGCTGGAAGAGCCGCCGCCCCATGCGAAATTTATTTTCGCGACGACCGAAATTCGTAAAGTGCCGATCACAGTGCTGTCGCGCTGCCAGCGCTTTGATTTGCGCCGCGTGGAAACCGCTGAAATGGCCGCGCATTTGGCGTCCATCGTCGCTCAAGAGCGTGTCGAGGCCGATGACACCTCGCTGGCGATGATCGCGCGGGCATCGGAAGGCTCGGTGCGTGACGCACTGTCGATCTTAGATCAAGCGATTGCCCACGGCTCTGGCAAGGTGGAGAGCGAAACCGTGCGCGCGATGCTCGGCCTTGCCGACCGCACGCGGATTGTTGATTTGTTTGAGCACATCATGGCGGGCCGAATCACGGAAGCTTTGGCCGAGTTTCGCGCGCAATATAATGTGGGCGCAGACCCGTCGGTCATCCTGTCTGACCTGGCTGAATTTACCCATTTGGTGACCCGCCTGCGCTTTGTGCCAAGTGCGGTGGAAAATGATCCTACGTTGTCGCCCGATGAGAAAGAGCGTGGCCTTGTCTTTTCACAAAAAATTGCGGTTAGCGCGCTGGCGCGCACGTGGCAGATGCTGTTGAAAGGCATTCCAGAGGCGCAAAACGCCGCGCGCCCGGTGGCAGCCGCAGAGATGGTACTCATCCGGCTTGCCTATGCGTCCACAATGCCAACATTGGATGAAGCGCTAAAAAAGTTTGATGGCGCGCCTACGCAAAGCGCGCCGCAACAAAATCAAATGAGCGCTCTACCCGCACAACCGCAAACACAACCAAAGCCAACGATGGTTAATCCGCCAGCGTCAGTTGCGGTCAACGCGGAAATGCCCACCCTGCGCATGGTCGCGGCGGGTTCGCCCATCGCGATGGTTGCCAGTACTAAAACCAAAACCCAAAACCCAAACCAAACCCCACAGCTGGAGCCCGTGGCAGAAGCCATCACCGTTCCGCAAGTGCCGGTCACATCGCTGCATGATTTGGAAAAGCTGGCAGAAAAGCACCGCGACGCGCTGATGCGTGTCAACATCCGCAAATGCGTGCGGCTTGTGTCAGTGTCCGCGGGCAATTTGTCGATCAGCCTCACGGATGATGCGCCGGTTAGCCTTGTCAGCGATTTGAGCCGAAAGCTGGGTGAGTGGACAGGTGCGCGCTGGATGGTATCTGTCAGCCGCGATGAAAAGGGCGGGGCAAACGCTCGAAGAAATGGAAGACGGCAAGCGCAGCGCGATGCTGGCCGATGCCTCGCGCGAGCCGGAAATTGCCGCCATTCTCACCGCATTTCCGGGCGCAAAAATTGTCGATGTGCGCCTTGCACAAGGCGCTCTCGATGCCGATATCGTATCTGAAGACGGCGAAGAAGACATGGCGCAAACGGTGCCGATTGATCCAGAAGATTCAGACCGTATGGATGATTTTTAAAACAGGAAAAACGAGATGAAAGATTTGATGGGCCTGATGAGCAAGGCCAAAGAAATGCAAGCCAAAATGGCTGAAATGCAAGCCGATATGGAAAACTTGAGCGCGCAAGGCACGTCAGGCGGCGGCGTGGTCACCGTGACCATGAGCGGCAAGGGCGCGTTGACGGGCCTCAAAATTGACCCATCGGTTTTTGCAGACCACGATGCGGAAATCTTGGAAGACTTAATCGTTGCCGCCCACGCCGATGCCAAAGGCAAAATCGAAGCGGTGATGGCGGAAAAAACCCGCGAAATGACCGCCGGGTTGCCGATACCGCCGGGCATGAAGTTTCCGTTTTAATATCCAGCTGCTCATTTTAGGTACAACTGGGCAATTTGTGCGAAAGCTAATAGAGCTGGACACTATCTTCGTAGGAAGGCAAACGCACTAACTTTCCGTCAGACGAAGTACACATGGCCATCTGCCTTGTAAATAGCTGCATGAGTTTTACGGCGAGGGAGAAACTTTACGCGGCTGAAATCGTCATTTTGCGCTACTACATTGCGCGCCCGATAGTATTTTGATAAATTAAAGCGTGAGACAACGGAGCTTATTAGCTTGAAAGTTGCTCGGGCGTGAATACGTCTTTGTCGTTATTTATTCATGAGAAGTGCGTTAGACCTAGTAAACCGCGGGGCGAACTCTTCAATATAGTAACGGGCGCGCATTTGTTAAAATAAAAGATGTTAGCGAATGTGGTTGAGGAAGTTACGGTGTATCATATCAGCTGGTCTTTGAGCAATTATTACGCCTGTGTCAGCAGCCATATCGGTTCAGAAAAAGTGATCTCTGTAAATGGCTTTATAGAGGATAGCTTATTCTTTCCGACTATTTTTGCCATTTCTTTACTATGCCCCGCGTATCTGCGGAGAAACTATTTTTGTTACTTTTTCTCCGAAATTCTGCCTGTATCACATGTACTGGCGTTAGATCAGAGTCCCTGACTAACTACAAACGCTTCATCAAAATTATTTTGTATGCCTCATTGAGCATATAAAGTGCTGAGATGATGTCAGTCTCTTTTCAAAAGCTGTTCATTGCTTCTCGTAACTTTTGCAAGAGCGATCTTTGTTTAAATGACCCATAATGGGGGTTGTTCCACATGACTCTAGAAGCTTTTTATGATATTGAATGTGCCTGCTATGCGGCCCGGGAAGCCACTTAGCGAACGCAGAAAATAAAGACTTCGCATACTTCATGT
>JAXHNY010000033.1:0-120565 GCA_034519905.1 Ahrensia sp. | reverse complement strand
GTTGTTTCGCTTTGCGCCCGTACCACGCCGGAAATTCCCCTCACCAACACAAGCGCGCAGCGGCTTTTACGGGCTTGCTTACTCACCATCCACTGATCGTCTTCGATTTACCGCGCGGTGAATGATTTACCAGCGGCGTCGAGGCGCTATAAACAAACGCGCCGTACGTTGAACCATCATGCTGCACAATGCTGCGCTTGCTGACGGAGGTCGCAGGCGCATGGAGCTTGGGCTTCTGGGACGCGGTGAAGATGCTGAAATTCACGACGTACTTTGTGAGCAGGCGATGACGTTCTGGGCCGCCAGTCGATCTGTGCCTCGTTGGCGCGATATGCCCCACGCGTTTTCTATGCCCTTGGGAGTTGACAAATGATGGACGCGGTTGGGTCGTGTTGCCTTGCGCTGATATGGGCAGCGCTGGAAGGGAAGCAAAGGCGTTTGGGTAATACGGTAGGTTTTTCCGGTGCTGCTGGGCGCTTACCGTGGAGTTATGCCGCGTTAACGAAGAAAACGAAGAATGGATTTCCGACGCGCTTCAGTTTGGGGCGAGTTTGGCGCAGTGCCTGACGTTCATTTAGAGGGATGGAGCGGCAACTTGGCCGCAGGCGTTAACCAGGCTTCATCGGCAGTGCCCGGCACACCATCGCCGGCGCCTGGCGTAGAAATAGCGGGTATGCATTTAGTGAATACTGCGTCACAGTTCGGCAAGCATTGTCGCCAAGATGGTTCTGCGGCTGATCCAGCGCATGGGCTCGTTCAACTTATATTTTAACTAACGACTGACGGTATAGAACAGACGGCGCAAACTGCTTGGCACGGTAATAACGCTCGTATTCGGCGTTTGCCGTGCAACGGGTGTTTCCATCGGTGATCGGCGATATGGGCGACCTGCGCTACGCAGATGTAAGAGCTGGGCTGGATACACCAGGAAGCACGGCACGCAAACAAGGGCTTGCAGGGCGTGTTGGCGGCCAAGCGTCCGATGATCATCGGGCAGTATCCGCACGCGGCGATGGTGCAGGCCTGGCGCCAAGATACCGCTGAGAATTGCGGCGTGGTTAAGCCGACGCAGGCCTTACGGCACACCGCGTTGGCGGATTTGATCTGGGTTTGTGCCTGCCGGCGATGCTGGGATACGACAACCGCACCAAACAAGCGGATGTTCTATTTTTAGTGCGGATGAGCTTGATCTGCGCCGCAGCGGGAAGGTCGACCATTTATAGGCATGACGCAGATGTCGGCGCACCGCCGACAGGTTTCGCCAGCCCGCTTACAATGTGAACATCGACGTGTGCAGACAAACCGCGCACCGGGCGACGCAAAAAGTGACCGGGCGATATTACGGCAAAGTTTTCCGATAACCCGTCTGCCATCGACTCGCCGTAGTATCGCGCAAGAAACTGTACGAAACGTCCATTGGGGTTACAATGTCGTCGGTGATGACAGCCGCCTTGGCAAAAAAGGCGGGCGTTTACCGGCATTTGCATCGTCGGGTAAAAGACTTATTTGACCAACCCACAGCAAAGAGACAAAGCCGTAGTATGCTACCGCAACACAGCAAAGCGGCAGAGCGAATTGATTAATGTTTGATGCGCCCAGCTGCTACATGTTGTTTTTTGGCGGCGCTTGATTCACGGCTTTTTTACCTTACAAAATCGTGTTCCGCCGCCGTCAGGCGGCCAAACGTAGGGCCTTTTGGGCTATTCAACTTTTCGCCGATCTACGTGTCGTCAAAGAGCCGATATTTTGCTGCCGGTGCCAACAGCGTGCCGCTGCGCTCGCGCTGCGCTTTCGAACCGATGCCTCCACCAATGTCGGGATCCTTGTGGCGTTTTTGCACTTTCGCTTGAGTTTACGGCGTGCGAGGGCTGGGCCTTCAATTCGGACATCTGAGCGCGTCGATTGGGTTTGCTGGACAACAGTGCTTTGTGCGCTGGCTCGCTTGCCGCGCGACTGACACAGATGAGCCAGCGACGGGCTCGGCACCCATCTGGGTTCGTTCCTGATTACCGGATCGGGCTTTTCCGCCGCCAACAGAATCTCATTCCGCCGACGGCTGAGTGCGAATCTCGCTTCTGCTCGCAGTCACGAGGAATTAATCAACGCCCATTTGTTGTTTATGCTCGGTGAACGCATCGCACCTTGGTCGTGCCGCTTACCGTGACCTTGCGCCTATGGCGCGGATGGTTTCCGCCGTTTGATCGCGCCCTTCGCGGGCGCCGGGCTTCGGCCTGTTTAAGCCCCGTTTTGTCGAAGTCGCGCATCGCGGATGCCGCGCCGGATGCAAGCCTGGCTGGCGCATCGCCGAAGTCGTGGCGATATCATTCTGCTGTTGGCGAGAAAAGGAACCGACATGAGCACATTCGTACAAGCAGCAAAATGCATTTCTGCCGCCCTCATCTCTGCATTTGGACTGGCGATGAAGCGGTGCTATCTCAGCAACGCTGAATTGAGTCCGGCAGCAGCCGTCTTAGCGCCTGCGGTTCGCGAGGCCGCGTCGTCCATGAAGAGCGTTGTATCGCTTCGCGTAGCGCTGCGTGGCGAGGTTCGGCGCAAGCCGCTGGTCGAAGCGGGCCGTGCCTGCATGATGCAGACTCGCCTGCACAGTGTTATGACATTGACATGGTAAAGTGCATTTATTGTGGCTTTTGCCAAGAAGCGTGTCCCGTTGACGCAATCGTCGAGGGGCCAAATTTTGAATTCGCGACAGAAACGCGCGATGAATGCAAACAAATAGAAGAAGGCAGCGCCTAGTCCAGTTAGCAACATGGGTGTCCCCCGAATTCCTTCTAAGCCAGCATATTTGCTTGGCTGTGCGCCGCCTGTTTAGTTGCGCTAATAATCTTATCTATAAGGCGAATCCAGAGCGATGTTGCGCGCGATTTCGCGCTCCCACCGATCTCCATTAGCCAATAGTTTATCTTTAACCGTAATACAATTTGCTTCGCGTGTTTTCTGTCGCGAATTCAAAACCCGGCCCCTCGACGATTGCGTCAACGGGACAGCGCTTGCTTGGCAAAAGCCACAGTAAATGCACTTTACCATGTCAATGTCATAACGCACTGTGAGGAGGGCACCGTCATTGCGGCGCGGCCCCGCTTCGGATTTGTCATGGCTTGCGTAGGTTCAAATCGCCTCGCACAACTTGCAAGCGATACAACGCTCTTCGCCGTTCGGATAGCGACGCAGCGCATGCTCACCGCGAAACCGCGGGCTAAGACGGCCTTTTTCATGCGGATAGTTCAGCGTTGCTTTGGGCGCAAAAAAGCGCTTCATCGCCAATCCAAATGCAGAGATGAATTCGAGCAGCAGAAGTGATTTTGCTGCTTGTGCGAATGTGCTCATGTCAGTTCCTTTCTCTGCTCTTTTATGCCAAATTGAAAATTTTTAAGAATGATGCTGTCGCCACGACCATAAACAAAGATATCGGCAGAAACACTTTCCAGCCAAGGCGCATCAGTTGGTCATAGCGGTAGCGCGGCACGATTGTTTTGACGATCGACACGAAGAAGAACACAAAAGCATGAGACTTAAAAAAATAACGAGATGAAGCCTTTCATACACGTGAATGGCGCGACATCAAACGGCGGTAGCCATCCACCCATAAATAAGATCACGGTAAGCGAGCACTATTAGCAAAAGTCTGCGATGTATTCGCCGAGCATAAACAACAAATAAGGCGTTGATGAATATTCGATCATATGGCCTGCAACAGCCTACAGATTCCGTAAAGCCCTCACCCTGCAGGGGCAAAGTAAAGCGAACGAGCGGATGGTTCATCTCTGCCAAGAGCGAGATGAAAGAAATATGACGCTAGCATTGGAAAGCCCGATCCAGTGCCAATCAAGGAATGAATTTCCAAAACCCAGATGGGTGCCGAGCCCGTCCTTTTGGCTCATCACAATGTCAGTCATGTTAAGCGAGCCAACACACAAAAGCACTGTTACGATAACAAACCCAATCGACACTTCATAGGACACCATTTGTGCCGCAGAGCACGCGCCCACTAAAATGAATATTTCGGAATAGTGGCGCACCAGCGGCAAAGATCACGCCGTAAACTTCAAGCGAAGAGATTGCAAAAACATACAATATCCCGACATTGATGGAGGCGATTGCCCAGCCCTCATTTATCGGGATCACCGCCCAACCGGCAAGCGCGAGCGCGGCTGAAAGCAGCGGCGCAAGCAGGAACACGCCTTTGTTGGCACCGGCGGGAATAATCGGCTCTTTGACGACAAAATTTCAAAAGATCGGCGAACGATTGTAATAACCCAAAAGGCCCTACGACGTTTGGCCCCTTACGCGACATGACGGCGGCCCAGATTTTACGGTCCGCATACAATATGAAGGCTGTGAATACCAAAAGCGCCACCAAAAGCACAACACTTTGCAGCAGCATTATCAGGCCTGGAAATATGTAGGCATCAAACATTAATCAATTCACTCTGCCGCTTTGCTTATTGTTTTTGCGGCCAAACGAGAACACTCTGCCATCACAGCTGATGCTCTTGCTATTGGGTTGGTCAAATAGAAGTCTTTTACCGACGATGCAAATGCAGATTTGCCTAAACGCCCGCCTTTTTTTGCCAAAGCGGCAATAGGGCTGCCATCACCGACGACGATTTGATCGATTGCTGCAAAGTGAGGATGCGTTTCGTACAGTTTCGCGCGCAACTGCTGCAACGAGTCGAATGGCAGACGGAGGCCAAGGACATCGGACAGCGCTCGTAATATCGCCCAATCTTCTTTTGCATCGCCCGGTGCAAAACCGGCGCGGTTTGTCATCTGCACACGCCCCTCGGTGTTCACGTAGGTTGCCGATTTTTCCGTGTAAGCTGAGGCTGGCAGAATTATATCAGCATGGTGTGCGCCGACATCGCCGTGCGTGCCCATATAAATAGTCGTGCTTCCCGCTTTGCGGCTACTTAGATCAAGCTCATCCGCACCCATTAAAAATAGGACATCCGCTTGTTTAATTGCGGTTGTCGTATCCAACGCATCGCTTCCGGTGGGCACAAACCCAAGATCAAGTCCGCCAACGCGCGATGCTGCCGTGTGCAGAACGGCAAAACCGTTCCAATCGGCTTTAACCGCGCCGCAATTCTCAGCAATCTTGGCAGCATGCGCCAGAACTGCTGCACCATCGCCGCGTGCGAGTGCACCCTGCCCGATGATAATCATCGGACGCTTGGCCTTTTTCAACACGCCCGCAAATTTATGTTTACCGTCTACGACTTCTTTGAGTGTATCCGGCCCAGCACCAAGCATCTCATATGCGTAGCGCAGATCGCCCATATCGCCGATCACGCCGATGGGCATACCGTTTGCACGGTAGGCTTTGCGAATACGCGCATTCAGCACCGATGCTTCAAAGCGCGGATTTGCGCCAATAATCAGCACCGCGTCTGCCTGTTCTATGCCGTCAATCGTTGGATTAAAAATATAAGTTGAACGGCCATGCGCTGGATCAACCGCAGAACCATCTTGGCGACAATCGATGCTTGCCGAACCTAATGACGCGAGCAATTCTTTCATCGCATACATTTCTTCTACGCCGGACAAATCGCCAGCAATAGCTGCAATTTGATTTCCAGACTTGCCATTGAGCGCAGTTTTAATCGCAGCAAATGCCTGCGGCCAAGTTGCCGCTGACAATTTTCCATCCACGCCTCGCACAAATGGACGATCGAGGCGCTGCGTGCGCAAACCGTCCCAAACGAAGCGCGTTTTGTCGGAAATCCATTCTTCGTTCACTTCTTCGTTAACGCGCGGCATAATGCGCATGACTTCGCGCCCCCGCGTATCAACGCGTATGGCCGAGCCAACCGCATCCATAACGTCAATCGATTCGGTTTTGGTCAACTCCCAAGGACGCGCCTGAAACGCGTAGGGCTTTGATGTCAGCGCGCCAACGGGGCACAGATCGATAACATTGCCCTGCAATTCAGACGTCATCGCCTGCTCTAAATATGTCGTAATTTCAGCATCTTCACCGCGTCCCAGAAGCCCAAGCTCTGATACGCCTGCGACCTCCGTCGTAAACCGAACACAGCGCGTGCAATGGATGCAGCGCGTCATGATGGTTTTGACCAGCGGGCCAATGTTTTTGTCTTCCACGGCGCGTTTGTTTTCTTGATAGCGCGAACTATCGACGCCGTAAGCCATGGCTTGGTCTTGCAAATCGCATTCACCGCCTTGGTCGCAAATCGGGCAATCGAGTGGATGGTTGATAAGCAGAAACTCCATCACCCCTTCACGCGCTTTTTTTACCATGGGTGTGTTGGTGAATATTTCCGGCGGTTGCCCTTCAGGCCCTGGGCGCAGATCTCTTACACCCATCGCGCAGGAAGCGGTCGGCTTCGGCGGCCCGCCCTTGACTTCGACAAGGCACATGCGGCAGTTGCCAGCGATAGACAAGCGCTCGTGATAGCAAAAACGCGGGATTTCAGCGCCTGCAGCTTCGCATGCCTGCAAAATGGTGTAGTGGTCTGGAACCTCTACTTCGTTGCCGTCAACTTTGACCTTCGCCATCGCTTTATTCCGTTTCCATCGCCATTTGAAGGCGCGACATCTGCGCGCTTTTAACCACTGCAAGCCTTCGCGGTAAATAGCCTAGTTTGTATTATTCGGACTTCATCTTCAATTTTCCGCGCTTAAACCTTTGCCGACAACCGCGACGCTTGTTCAATCCATTTATCGCGCTCAATACGTCCGCTGAACTGCAAAAAGTCGTCTACCCATGCAATCTCAGCCGGTGTCCAAGCGGCCACTTGCTCAAATGTCCAAACGCCCAAACCGTTCAGCACTTTTTCCAGTTTCGGACCAACGCCAGATATCAACTTCAAGTCATCTGGTGATTCAGGTTTATGCATCATCGACGGTTTTTGAGTGATCGCGACAGCACCCATCTCAACACTTTTCGGAGACGATTTCGTTGGCGTTTTATCGGCAGCCCTATTTGAACCCACCTTTGATTTGCTGGACGAAGTCGCGTTTTTCGCGTCACTTCCCGTATCAGTTTCTATGCGCTTCCATTCAAACGTTAATGGATTGAACCACATTGACTGCGGCGCACCATGTGCAGCGGCCATCACCGCCCCTAGCCACTGTGAATACAGCGTAAATCCCATCGCCGACGACGCGGCAAGAGAGGATATGACCTGCGAAGGTAATGCCCCTGTATGCATAGCCGTCATCCAGAGGTCGGTAGGGATTTCTGCGCCAACGTTTTTGGTGTTTTTATTCACGTTATTTTGCGCCATCACTCAGCTGCAATCAATGCCGGCCGATCGGCGTCAGCATTGCGTGAAAACTCATCAATGCGGCGTTCCATTTCGCCGCGATAATGGCGCACAAGCCCTTGAATTGGCCATGCGGCTGCATCGCCCAACGCGCAAATCGTGTGGCCTTCGACCTGTTTTGTCACTTCGAGCAACATGTCGATCTCGCGCTTTTGCGCATTGCCTGTCACCATGCGTTCCATCACGCGCCACATCCAGCCTGTGCCTTCGCGGCAGGGCGTGCACTGGCCGCAGCTCTCGTGCTTATAAAAATAGCTCAACCGCGCAATCGCTTTGACAACGTCTGTGGACTTATCCATCACGATCACCGCAGCCGTACCAAGCCCCGATTGCAGTGCGCGCAGGCTGTCAAAATCCATCGGGCAATCGATAATCTGCTCTGCTGGCACCAGCGGCACCGACGAGCCGCCCGGTATCACGCACATCAGATTGTCCCATCCACCGCGTATACCGCCGCAATGCTTATCGATCATCTGCCTGAACGGTATGGACATCTCTTCTTCAAATGTTGCTGGCTGATTGACGTGTCCAGATACGCAGAACAGCTTTGTGCCTTTGTTGTTTTCTTTGCCAAATCCGGCAAACCACGATGCACCGCGGCGCAAAATCGTTGGCGCAACAGCGATGGACTCCACGTTGTTGACAGTCGTCGGGCAACCATAGAGACCCACATTGGCCGGAAATGGCGGCTTTAAGCGCGGTTGACCCTTTTTGCCCTCAAGGCTTTCAAGAAGCGCGGTTTCCTCGCCGCAAATGTAAGCGCCCGCACCATGGTGCACATAGACATCCATGTCCCAGCCACATTTGTTATTTTTGCCGAGCAGACCTGCCTCATAGCACTCGTCGATAGCGGCCTGCAGCGCATAGCGCTCACGGATATATTCGCCGCGCACATAGATGTAAGCCACGTGCGCGCGCATGGCGAAAGATGCGATCAAGCACCCTTCAATTAACGTATGCGGATCGTGCCGCATGATATCACGGTCTTTGCATGTGCCGGGCTCAGACTCATCGGCATTGACCACCAGATAATGCGGGCGGTCTGTGACTTCTTTGGGCATAAATGACCATTTCAGGCCTGTCGGGAAACCAGCACCACCGCGCCCGCGCAAGCCCGATGCCTTCATCTCATTGATAATCCAATCACGGCCTTTTTCGATGATTTGCTTAGTGCCATCCCAATGACCGCGCGACATCACACCCTTCAGCGATTTGTCGTGAATTCCATAAATATTATTGAAGATACGATCTTTATCTTGCAGCATTAAATCAAACCCTGATCATCTTTTTAGCGTCACACGAAGCCATTAGCGTGGCTCCTTACCGAAAACGCGCACATATTCATCGCGCCCGCCCTTAGCCAAGGCTTTCGCCTGGGCAATCCAGTCGTCTCGCTCGATGCGGCCTTTGAATGTCAATTCGCTGTCAACGATGGCAATATCTGCCTTTTTCCATTTGGCGATCTGGCTGAAATGCCAGAAGCCGAGCGTATTGAGTGTTTGTTCAAGTTTCGGGCCAACACCCGAAATCAGCTTCAAATCATCGGCTTTACCAACGGGCGCTTTAAGCCGCTCTGGCCCTGCAGATTTGGGTGCAGCCGCGTTTTTTGCCGCCGGTGTTTTCACCACTTTTACAGTTGCCGTATTTGCCGCTTTTGGCGCAGCGGCCGCTTTTTTGGGCGGCGATTTTTTACCAGACGCAGGCTTGCCGATCGCGATGCCGTTTAATGTCGTGAGGCCACCTGCTGGCGCCGAAAAAATCCGGTCAATTTGCGGGCCGGTTTTCACATTTGCCCCATCGCCTGCCTCAAAAGCATCGATGATTTCTTCAAGCCGCAGAGGTGTCAGGTCTTCATAGGTATCTTTGAAAATCATCACCATCGGCGCGTTAACGCATGCGCCTTGGCATTCCACTTCTTCCCAAGACAAAGTGCCATCGGCGTTTGGTTCAAACTGGTTCGGGCTGATTTTGGTTTTGCAAACGGCGATCAAATCTTCCGATCCGCGCAACATGCAAGGCGTTGTACCGCAAACCTGAATATGTGCTTTAGTACCAACGGGTTGCAGCATAAATTGCGTGTAAAATGTTGCCACTTCCAACACACGAATAAGCGGCATGCCGAGCATCTGCGCGATGTGTTCGATGGATGCTTTCGTGACCCAGCCTTCTTGCTCTTGCGCAAGCATAAGAAGCGGAATAACCGCCGATTGCTCGCGGCCCTTTGGATATTTCTTAATCCAGACCTTTGCCTCTGCGCCCAACTCGCGGTTGAATTTAAAGCCCTCGGGCTGAAGCGCATCTTCTGCTAAACGACGAACGGACATTAGCGGTCCACCTCACCAAAAACGATATCAAGGGAGCCGAGCACGGCAGACACGTCGGCCAACATATGCCCACGGCATAGAAAATCCATGGCTTGTAAATGCGCAAAGCCAGGCGCACGCACTTTGCAGCGATAGGGCTTGTTAGAACCATCAGACACCACATAAACACCGAACTCGCCCTTCGGCGCTTCAACGCAGGCATAAACCTCGCCCGCTGGCACTTTGTAGCCCTCTGTATAAAGCTTGAAGTGGTGGATCAGAGCCTCCATCGAGCGCTTCATCTCGCCGCGTTTCGGTGGCACCATTTTGCCATCGGTAGAAGAAACAGGACCCTGACCTTCAGGCGCCAGCAACTTTTCCACGCATTGGCGCATGATTTCCGCCGATTGCCGCATTTCTTCCATACGGATCAAATAACGATCATAACAATCGCCATTTTTGCCAATTGGAATATCGAATTTCATTTCATCGTAGCATTCATAGGGCTGGCTTTTGCGCAAATCCCATTTAGCTCCTGATCCGCGCACCATAACGCCGGAAAAACCCCACTCCCAGGCATCGTCCAGCTTAACCACGCCAATGTCGACGTTGCGCTGTTTGAAAATACGGTTAGGGGTCAGAAGCCCGTCAATTTCTTCAACGACACCTAAAAATGGATCAATCCAAGCGCCGATGTCGCGCACCAATTGTTCAGGCAAATCCTGATGCACACCGCCCGGGCGGAAATAGGCGGCATGAAGACGCGCACCACAGGCCCGTTCATAAAAAATCATCAGCTTTTCGCGCTCTTCAAAGCCCCATAGCGGCGGGGTCAGCGCACCAACGTCAAGCGCCTGCGTCGTGATGTTGAGCAAATGGGATAAGATACGCCCAATTTCTGAATATAGCACACGGATCAACTGTCCGCGGCGCGGCACTGTGATGCCAGCCAACTTTTCTACAGCAAGCGCAAAGGCATGCTCTTGGTTCATCGGCGACACATAGTCTAAACGGTCAAAATACGGCACTGCCTGTAAATAAGTCTTGTGCTCGATCAGCTTTTCGGTGCCCCGGTGCAAAAGGCCGATATGTGGATCAACACGCTCGCAGATTTCACCATCAAGTTCTAGAACGAGGCGCAAAACGCCATGCGCAGCAGGGTGCTGCGGGCCGAAATTGATGTTAAAATTTCTAACGTTATGTTCGGTCACGCTGCATCCCCTGGCCATCTTTTAAAGGCCAACACAATGAGAAAAATGAAGAGGAAAAATGGCAATATGCACAACACCGACCAGTAGGACGCGATGCCCGCCCGTGGGAGTATTTTCCACATGCAAACAATGGGCAGAACCAATAGAATCGCCAAAAGTAATAATTGCACTGGTCCCAGACCCCCCATTTTATTTACGTCCTCTTTTCATCGCCCGGCAGCACATAATCTGTACCTTCCCATGGGCTTTCAAAATCAAAATCTCTAAACTCTTGGCGCAAATGCACGGGCTCATAGACCACGCGTTTTGTCTCATCATCGTAGCGCACTTCAACAAAGCCGGTCAGCGGAAAATCCTTGCGCAGCGGATGGCCTTCAAAACCATAATCGGTGAGCAGACGGCGCAAGTCCGGATGCCCGGTAAATAAGATGCCATACATGTCGTAGGCTTCGCGCTCAAACCAATTTGCGCCGGGGAAAATATCTGTCACGCTTGGCACCGGCGTATCTTCGTCGGTTTGCACTTTGATGCGAATTCGCTGGTTTAGCGTTGGGCTCATCAAATGATAAACGACATCAAAGCGCTTCTCACGACCCGGATAATCAACACCGCAAAGATCGATAAATGAAATGAACTTGAGCTGCATATCGCTCTTTAAAACTTGCAAGGTTTTGCAGATATTTTCTATCGAAACCCCAATTGTCAGCTCGCCATAGGCAAGACTGAAATCAGGATTGATGCCTTCAAGCAAGTCTGCCACAGTGCCCTGCAATTCATGCACCGCAGTATCATCAAGCCTAATTTGCGATGTTGCCATCTGCCTTTTCCCCTGCCCGTATTTTACGCGCAAATTACAATATTATCGTTCAATGGTTCCGGTGCGGCGTATCTTCTTTTGCAGCATCAATATGCCGTAGAGCAGCGCTTCGGCCGTCGGTGGACAACCTGGAATGTAAATATCAATTGGCACAATTCGGTCGCAGCCACGCACGACAGAATAGGAGTAGTGATAATATCCACCGCCATTAGCGCAAGAGCCCATCGAAATAACGTAGCGCGGTTCCGGCATTTGGTCATAAACTTTGCGAAGCGCCGGCGCCATCTTGTTCGTCAGTGTTCCTGCAACAATCATCACATCTGACTGGCGCGGCGATGCGCGCGGCGCAATACCAAACCGCTCGGCATCATAACGCGGCATGGATGTGTGCATCATTTCCACGGCGCAGCACGCAAGCCCGAATGTCATCCACATCAGCGAACCTTGGCGCGCCCAATTGATCAGGTCGTCTGTTGATGTGACTAGAAAGCCTTTATCGGCAAGTTCATTGTTGATCTCGCCGAAATAAGGATCATTGGCACCGATCGGTTTGCCGGTCGATGGATCAATGATGCCCTTGGGTGCGGGTGACACCATTTCTTTGTTTTCGATCAATCCCAATCTAATGCACCCTTCTTCCATTCGTAAACGAAGCCAATCGTCAGCACGCCCAAAAATACCATCATCGACCAAAATCCAAACATGCCAATGCCGCTAAATGACACAGCCCAAGGAAACAAAAAGGCGACTTCCAAATCGAATATGATGAACAGGATCGCGACCAAATAAAAGCGCACGTCAAATTTCATCCGCGCATCGTCAAAAGCGTTAAACCCACATTCGTAGGCTGATAGTTTTTCGGGATCAGGATTGCGATAAGCGATCAAAAATGGCGCAATCAATAATGCGGCTCCTATGCCCAGACACACGCACCAAGAATATGATGATCGGCAAGTAGGATGAGATGACTGCGTCCATGGTTTTTCATTCCGAATAGCGCATTGATACGCTTGTAATTTTTGCTGGGTTTTATGCCTTACAGCAACAAAACACAACTGCCACACAGGCCAAGTTTTCGAATAATTCGCACACGCCTGCACCGCAATAGCTATATGGAAAAAGCCAAGACGGATTTTGTCTTAAACGCCGTCAAAACTTATAATGGCGAGAGACGGTTAAGGGAAAATGGCGCGAGTGACGGGGCTCGAACCCGCGACCTCCGGCGTGACAGGCCGGCACTCTAACCAACTGAGCTACACCCGCGCATTTTCACTGGAGCCAGCCTTGCTGACTTGAGGTTGGCTTAAGCGCTTATAAAACCTGTGTCAAGCGAGGTTTTCTGTGGTTTGCGACAAAAAAATAGAGGTCAATAAAAACACCACTTCCAACGCAAGAAAGGCTTGCGCTATTTGCGGAAGATGCTTAGAAGCACGCCTGTTGGGGCGATTAGCTCAGTTGGTAGAGCGCTTCGTTTACACCGAAGATGTCGGGAGTTCGAGTCTCTCATCGCCCACCAGTCCCTCCAAAGTATTTTCGATTTGAAACGTTCTGATTTTATTTCTTAATGCACAGCCGGCTGGCACTTTTAATTAAATAATAATTAACCGTATCTCTTAGCCTTTTGGCATCATAATTCCGATAGTCTCCGCACCAACTCGTTTCGCTTTAAGCTTGAAGTGATGTTTTAAGGTAAACGCAGAACGATGTTTGCAAAAATTGGGGATTGATATGAAACATGATGTGACACGCCGGGCTTTTCTTTTTGGACGCACTCTGGCCAACAATAAAAGCGGTGCAACAGCTGTTGAATATGGATTAATTGGAGCTCTTATATCAGTTGCTACTATTGTTGGTATTACCCGTCTCAGTGGCAGGACGAAAGCGAAGTATACATGCACGACGAGGGCTGTAAAAGGCCAGGCACTTAGCAATGGATGTAAGGCAAACGGTTTCAAGAACTAAAGTTTAGCTTTGCACCTCAAGTGTCTGCAATAAAATCAGCGGTTTCAATTTTTAATCTCAAGAGTTCCCAAAGCTGAGGGTTCGCGTCGGCAATTGCGGTATTGCGCTCCAATACTTGGTCTTTTGTTATGCCGTGATCTGTCCAGCTTTGCCCGCCCGCCGTCAGATTTTGTATAACCGGCATAACGCGGTCGGCAGCTTTCGCAAATTTGGCTTCTGGGGTCTGCCCTGCCTCAAATTCATGCCACAAATCAGTCAACGGATTTCCAATATGCTCATCTAACAAACCAAAGAGACGCGCAGCTGCAGCGGCCTCCGCTTCAAAAGCCGCATCACGCGCCGCTTGATCATAGACAAAAACATCGCCTGCATCGATTTCTACAATATCATGGATAATCAGCATTTTTAGGACTTTTAGGCGATCGAGGTGGTCCGGTGCCTCTTCAAGCAGCAGCATAGCGGCCAGACAGGTCTGCCATGAATGTTCTGCCGAATTTTCAAACCGGTCCTCGCCAAGCGGTTTCGTTTTTCGCAATACGGATTTAAGCTTTTCGCTTTCAATCAGAAATGCGATGATCTTTTCCACTACCGCAAGCACCCCATCGAGCAGTTCGACCATGTGCGCATCGCGCTGTGCGGCCGAATCGCCGCCGAGAACAACTGCAACAACGGATTTGCCATCACGCTTTGCCGATGTAGCCAGATTGAAACCCGATGCTCGGGTGTAGCCGGTTTTTAAGCCATCAGCGCCGCGATAACTTGCGAGCACGTTGTTATGCCCAGTGACATTTTTTCCATTAAAGCTGAAGTTGGTGATTTTAAAGAAACTGTAATACTCACCATGATTGCGCTTTAATGCCAGAGCAAGAAGTGCCATATCGCGCGCCGTAGTGCGCATATTCGGGTCAGGCAGACCAGAGGCATTGGTAAAACGGGTTGAACGCATGCCCAATTTTTGTGCTTTGGCTGTCATCATACTGGCAAATGCTGCCTCAGAACCACCTAAATGCTCTGCGACCGCGCTTGCAACGTCGTTGGCAGATTTTACCACGAGCGCGCGGATAGCTGTATCGGCTTTTATCGTCGAACCGGCTTGAAGATACAGTTTTGATGCTGGACGCCCTGCTGCGTAGGATGAAACCGCAATATCCGTATCAAGTGTCATGCTGCCCGATTTAAGCGCATCGAAAACCAGATATAAAGTCATCATTTTAGCTAATGAGGCTGGATAGCGAATAGCATCCGAATTTTTCTCAAATAGCACTTTCCCACTGCCCGCATCGACCACGATAGACGCGTAATTGCTATCATTTTTATATTTTGCGACATCCAAGGTCTGAGAGGTCGAGCACGCAGATACGATAAGCGCTAGAAATGATACTAAGACTAGCCGCGCATTTATGTGTGAAAATGGTTTTGAAAACACGGAAAGCACTCCAAGCCTTATCTAACCCGCACCGAATACTCTAAAAAACAAAAAAGGCGAGCCACTAAGCACGCCTTTTTCTTCAACTTATCGCGAACAGCGCTTAGCCATTTACAGAGTCTTTTAGACCCTTGCCGGCAGAGAACTTAGGCACGCGTTTTGCGGGGATTTCAACGGGCTGCCCAGTCATCGGGTTGCGGCCCGTGGTAGCAGCACGTTGCTGAACAACGAAGTTTCCAAAACCAAGTACGCGCACGTCGCCGCCGCTCTTTAATGTTTCGGTGATAACATCAAAAACTGCATCAACAGCCGTCGCCGCTTCGCCTTTTGCCATGCCTGTTTTCTCAGCAACAGCGCCCGCTAGTTCATTTTTGTTCATAATTTTCTCTCCGGTGTTTGCCTTCGCTTAATAAAGCGAATCGTTTCCGCTTCTCAGCGATATAAAAGTTTACCTGCTTTCGCGCCAATCAAGAAATCCGAATCATCCCAAACACCTTATTTTTCGGGGATTTGCAGCATTCTTTCGCTCAAAAAAACAAAAAACGCCGCTCAAGGCGGCGTTCTTTTACAGTTCCAAAATCAACCCTGAACCTAGTGGGCCAGATTTGCTGCCTCATTGGCCTGTGATATGCGCAAGTCGACAGCAGCTGCCTCGTCTGCTTCGCTCCATTCAATCGGCACCGGTTGCTCCACCAGCGCATGTTTCAGCACCTCATCAAGATGAGAAACGGGTATAATTTCCAGCGCACTTTTTACGTTGTCGGGAATATCGGCCAGATCCTTCGCGTTGTCTTCCGGTATCAGCACCTTTTTGATACCGCCGCGCACTGCTGCCAGCAGCTTTTCCTTCAATCCACCGATGGGAAGCACCCTGCCCCGAAGTGTAATTTCACCCGTCATTGCGATGTCTTTGTGGATTGCAATTCCAGTCAGCGTCGACACAATCGACGTTGCCATGGCTATACCAGCCGATGGCCCGTCTTTAGGTGTTGCGCCCTCCGGCACGTGAACATGAATATCGCGTTTGTCGAACAAGGTCGGCTTGATGCCAAAGTCCACTGCGCGCGAACGCACATAAGACGCAGCCGCCGAGATGCTCTCTTTCATCACGTCTTTCAAGTTGCCAGTCACAGTCATCTTGCCCTTACCGGGCATGGCGATGCCTTCGATTGTCAGCAGTTCGCCGCCAACTTCTGTCCATGCAAGACCGGTGACCACACCCACTTGATCTTTGCCGTCAATTTCGCCGTGCCGGTATTTTGGCACGCCTAAATATTCATGCAAATTATCTGGCGTGATTTCGACTTTTTTGACGCCTTTGCGCAGAATCTCCGTCACCGCTTTTCGCCCAAGTTTCATTAACTCACGCTCAAGCGAACGCACACCAGCTTCGCGGGTATATTGCTGCACAGTCTTGCGGACTGCTGGTTCCGAAACGTCAAACTCGCCTTTTTGCAGCGCGTTGTCACGAATTGCTTTTGGCAACAAATGCCGCATTGCAATCTGCACCTTCTCATCTTCGGTATAACCCGCGATGCGAATGATCTCCATCCGGTCCATCAATGGGCCAGGAATATTCAAGGTGTTCGCCGTCGTTATGAACATCGTTGAAGACAGATCGTACTCGACCTCAAGATAGTGATCCATAAACGCATTGTTTTGTTCTGGATCAAGCACCTCAAGTAACGCAGACGAGGGATCACCGCGGAAATCTTGGCCCATTTTGTCGATTTCATCGAGCAAAAACAGCGGGTTTGATTTCTTCGCCTTTTTCATCGATTGAATGATCTTACCAGGCATTGAGCCAATATAGGTGCGTCTATGGCCACGTATCTCCGCCTCATCACGCACGCCGCCGAGCGCCATGCGCACAAACTCGCGGCCAGTGGCCTTCGCTATAGATTTGCCAAGTGAGGTTTTACCTACACCGGGAGGGCCAACAAGGCACAGAATCGGGCCTTTGAGCTGGTTTTGGCGTTTTTGCACAGCCAAATATTCGATGATGCGCTCTTTGACTTTATCCAGGCCATAGTGGTCGTTGTCCAAAGTCTCTTGTGCCAAATCAAGATCATATTTGACCTTAGTTTTCTTGTTCCACGGAATTGAAACCATCCAATCCATGTAATTGCGCACAACGGTCGCCTCTGCCGACATCGGGCTCATTTGCTTGAGTTTCTTAAGCTCTGCATCGACCTTTTCACGCGCTTCTTTGGTAAACTTGGTGTCGGCAAGCTTTCTCTCAAGCTCCGCCATTTCGCCGCCACCATCTTCGCCGTCGCCGAGCTCTTTTTGGATCGCCTTCATCTGCTCGTTGAGGTAGTATTCGCGCTGTGTCTTTTCCATCTGGCGCTTCACGCGACCACGAATGCGCTTTTCCACTTGAAGCACAGAAATTTCCGCTTCCATATGACCCAGCGCTTTTTCAAAACGAATTTTTACAGATGCTGCTTCTAAAAGCTCCTGCTTTTCGGCAATTTTGATAGCCAGATGCGATGCGACTGTGTCAGCAAGTTTGGAATAATCCTCAATCTGGCTGATGGTGCCAACGACATCGGGCGAAATCTTTTTATTCAGCTTCACATAATCTTCAAAATCAGTGACCACCGACCGCGACAATGCCTCGACTTCAACTGGATCATCTTTCGGTTCGACAACATCCACAGCATTGGCTGTCATGAAATCATCACTGTTGGTAAAATCAGTTACATGGGCGCGCCGCACGCCTTCAACCAAGACTTTCACGGTGTTATCTGGCAGCTTTAGTAGTTGAAGCACATTGGCGATCGTCCCGTGGCGATAAATCGCTTCAGGCGCTGGATCGTCGTGCGACGCATCATGCTGCGTGACGAGTAAAATTTGCTTTTCATGTTCCATCACATATTCAAGCGCGCGGATGGATTTATCGCGGCCAACAAACAGCGGAACAATCATGTGCGGAAAAACAACAATATCGCGCAATGGCAAAACGGCGAATTGCCCGTCCTTACCACCCACTGTCGTTTCACCAATTTCCTTACTCATAGTCTATCCTTTCGAGCCATTCGGCTTTGCGACCGTGGTGTTCAGGCAACAACGCGGTCGTTTTATTTTGGCGCTGCCACTTAGCTTAAATGGAACTCTTGCGTATGAGTTTCAAGCAAAGCGCAGCAAAGAATCGTTAGGCAGTTTCAACACTAATTTCTCGCCATGCAATCGAGACAAGTCTGTTTTCTTATCAATTGGTGTGCAGAAATGGTTAATAGCCCATTAACATCCCGATCGTCAGAACCATTAGGCTGGAAAAAACACCCACAGCGATGCGGGAGCTAAAATAAAGATACAGTGCAAACCCAATGACCGTCGCCAAAATTCGCAAGCCAATTGCCGTTTCGGCCAATGCCCCCGACGGGAACAGTATCAGTTGCGCGATGACCGCCGCAACGAGCGCCGTCGCAACGGCGCGCACATAAACCAAGAGCTCGGCCGTCTCGTCGATTTTGTTGCCAAGAAAGACACCAATCCAGCGCCATATGTCGGTTGCTAGCCATCCTGCAACCAGAATGAATAAAAACGGCCACCACCAAGCATCAATCGCGTCAAATGTCATGATTTGGCAACCTTTGGCTTGAAGGTCCGTCCGATAAAATAGGCCAGAGTTCCACCGATAAAGCCGGTTGCGAGCAGGTCAAATCCGGGCAGATAAATATGAAAAACAGGCCCAAGGATCAGCCCGACGACCATAGCGATTTTACCCGTTTGCTCGCGGGCACTGCCCCACAGCGAAACAATAAAATAAATCGGCGTTAGAAAAAACAGAGCACCAAGCACTTTTGGCGGCAGGCTATTTGCCGAAAGAAAAACAATTGCCACGACGAATTGATTGATCAGCGTTATTGTGCCAGCCAAACCGCCAAAATACGACGTCCTAAACGCCTTGGGCACATCTTTAAATTGGCGCAGCGCGATAACCCATGCGGTGATCGCAACGAAGTGTGAAAGAATGAGCAAAACCCAAGTGCGGGTGTCTTTCGTTCGCATTTCTGGAATAAGCGCAATGGCCATGGGCATCATCCGTGCGGACGACAGAGTGACTGCAATAAAAGCCGCAAAAAGAGTTGCGCCGTTAGAAATAGAGGTGACCAAGACGACACATGCTGGCAGCGCCCAGATCATTGAAGTCATTACCAATGCTTGCGGCAGGGTGATGCCGCTTTCCTTGGCAAACCCCGCAAAGCCGACAAAGGCACACATCAACAATAATGTCGGCAGACATAACGCCTCGCGCATGCCTTTGAGCAGCCAGTAACGATGCAAATTGCTGTTGGTCTGTTCGTCGTTTTCCATAGCGCTTTGTGTATCGCGTTAATTCAAGCCAGTATAAACAAAAAAGCGCCGGCTTCCTCCAGCGCTTTTTAAACTTAGACCATGTCATACAGATTTATTTGCGCGGCACTTTAGGCACGGTTGTCCTCGGCTTCGGCGACGGCTCATCGCCCTCATCACCGCTCGACTTTTTTGCGATGGCTTTCTTTTTTGCGTCAGCCTTCGCCGCCACTTTCTCGGTTGCAGGTTTTTCCTTCGCTGCAATTTCTGACTTTGGCTTTATGGGCGCTTCTCCGGAAATATACTCTAGAAGCAGCTTGTCTTTGCCGTTTTCATCCTTCTCTATGCCAACTTTGACAGTTCCGCCGTTTTTCAACTTTCCGAAAAGCAGCTCTTCAGCCAGTGGCTTCTTGATGACTTCCTGAATGACGCGGCCAAGCGGACGTGCGCCCATACGCTCATCATAGCCTTTGTCAGCAAGGTAAGAAATCGCCGGCTTCGACAAATCGAACACAACATTGCGATCGGCCAACTGCGCTTCCAACTGCATAACAAACTTTTCGACAACTTTGTGGATGACCGGCACTGGCAATGAGCCAAATGGCACGATTGCATCCAGACGGTTGCGAAACTCTGGCGTAAACAGGCGGTTGATGGCTTCCACGTCATCGCCTTCACGCTTGGCAGAACCAAAGCCGATGGCGTTGCGCGCGGCATCTGATGCCCCCGCATTGGTGGTCATGATGATGATCACGTTGCGGAAGTCGACCTGCTTGCCATTATTGTCCGTCAGCTTGCCGTTATCCATGACTTGCAACAAAATGTTGAAGAGATCAGGATGGGCCTTTTCGATCTCGTCAAGCAACAACACACTGTGCGGATTTTGATCGACACCCTCCGTCAACAAACCGCCCTGATCAAAACCAACATAGCCGGGAGGCGCACCGATCAGGCGCGACACCGTGTGCCGCTCCATATATTCGGACATATCAAAGCGCAGCAGCTCGACGCCAAGCGACGAGGCCAGTTGCTTTGCCACTTCGGTCTTGCCGACGCCGGTTGGGCCTGAAAACAAATAGGACCCAATCGGCTTTTCCGGCTCACGCAAGCCTGCACGGGCAAGCTTGATGGAAGATGTCAGCGCCTCGATGGCTAAATCTTGACCGTAAACGACGCGTTTTAGTTCTTTTTCAAGACCAAATAGCACTTTTTCATCGTCTTTTGACACGGATTTCGGCGGAATTCGCGCAATCGTCGCAATTGTCTCTTCGATATCTGTAACCTCGATGAGCTTCTTACGCTTTTTCGCAGGCACCAGCATTTGACGCGCGCCAGTCTCGTCGATCACGTCGATTGCTTTATCGGGTAGTTTGCGATCATTGATGTATCGTGCGGAGAGCTCAACCGAGGCTTTGATCGCCTCGTCGGAATATTTCAGCTTGTGATAATCTTCAAAATACGGCTTCAAGCCACGCATAATATCGATGGCGTCAGCAATTGACGGTTCCTTAACGTCAATTTTCTGGAACCGGCGAACAAGCGCGCGGTCTTTCTCAAAGAAGTTGCGGAACTCTTTGTAAGTCGTTGATCCGATACAGCGAATTGAACCAGACGATAGTGCAGGTTTTAGCAAATTCGACGCATCCATCGCACCGCCGGAGGTCGCACCAGCGCCAATCACCGTGTGGATCTCGTCGATGAACAACACAGAGTTTGGCAACGCTTCAAGTTCTTTGACAACCTGCTTTAGGCGCTCTTCAAAATCACCGCGATAACGGGTTCCTGCTATCAGTGACCCCATATCCAGTGAATAGATCACATCATTTTCGAGCACTTCAGGCACATCGCCATCGACAATACGCTTGGCAAGACCCTCGGCGATTGCAGTCTTGCCGACACCGGGATCGCCCACATAAAGTGGGTTGTTTTTTGAGCGACGGCACAGAATTTGAATCGTACGGTTGATCTCATCGCCGCGGCCGATCAGAACGTCAATTTTGCCGGCTCGCGCTTTGGCGTTCAAATCAACGCAATAAGCTGCCAAGGCGCTTTCCGCTTTTTTAGCCCCTTCTTCGCCCTCATTTCCGGCGCCGGTTGGATTGGGGTTGCCACTTTCGGCACCATCTGGTGTGCGGTTTACCGATGCGCCTGGACGTTTTGCAATGCCATGGGCGATAAAATTGACCGCATCATAACGCGTCATATTTTGCTCTTGCAGAAAATAGGCTGCATGGCTTTCGCGCTCGGCAAAAATTGCAACCAGCACATTGGCACCGGTTACTTCTTCGCGGCCAGACGATTGCACATGAATGACAGCGCGCTGGATGACGCGCTGGAAGCCAGCCGTCGGTTTTGCGTCTTCATCGTAGCCCGTTGCAAGATTGCCAAGTTCGTTCTCGACATATTCCGATAGCGTCTTGCGCAGCGCGTCGACATCAACATTGCAAGCATCAAGCACTGATTTTGCATCGGCATCATCAATGAGTGCCAGCAACAGGTGTTCAAGCGTTGCATATTCATGCTCGCGCTCATTGGCGAGGGTCAGCGCTTGGTGAAGGGCTTTTTCCAAGCTTTGGGTAAATGCCGGCATTATTTTTTCTCCATCACACATTGCAAGGGATGCTGATTCTGACGGGCAAAATCCATTACCTGCGTTACTTTGGTTTCGGCGACTTCATAAGTATACACACCGCACTCGCCAACACCATGCTGGTGTACATGCAACATGATTTGCGTGGCTTGGTCACGGTTTTTTTGAAAAAATCTTTCAAGCACGTGGATAACAAATTCCATTGGCGTGAAATCATCATTGAGCAATAATACGCGGTAAAGATTGGGCTTCTTCAGCTTTTTTTCTGTGCGCGTGATAACGCCGGTGCCGCGGCCGCCGCCGCCACTGCCCATGTCATTATCATCTTCACCCTGCCCCCTGTCGACAGGCCCCGCGGATATTGAATGTGGAATGAAATCTATCATAAAAACTGCATTGCTCTTGGTGGTGTCATCAACACCATTATGAGCGACAATGTAGTCCGATTATGCGCGATGTTAAGACCCTAAATAAAACACTTTGCAAAATAGACTATTTTGTCACGGCAAACAAAAGCCCGCCTGTTCATCTGAACAGACGGGCTCTAAAATCCAAACGCGAGCGATGAAACAACACCGCTCAAACATCCAAATTACTTTGCTGAAGTTTTAGCTGCTGCTGGCATAAAAGCTTCGAAAGGCTTGTAGGCTTCTTTAGCAACATTCATGTAAAGCTCAGACATTTTTGTCGCTTGTGCAACAAAGGCCTCATAGGCTGACTTTGCATATTCTGTCTGCACTTCCATCGCTTTTTCGACTGATTTTGTTGCAGTCAATTTTTCAAATACCGCAGTGCCCTGCTCGTATTGTGCTTTTGTAAAGTCAGTGGCTTCTGTTGCAATGACCTGCATGCCTTTTGTCATTGATGCGTATGACTTCAATGAATTGTCCATCAATTCTTTGCTTGTCTTGTTCATGTCTTCAAAAGATTTCATCATTTTTTGTTCCTATCCGGTTTTGTAAACGCGAGTCGCTTGGGAGGCTCCGTTACGTAATCAATAGAGTGCACTGCACAAATATGCAAGCTTTATTTTTGTGCGGTGCAACATAATCTCAATTTTACGTATTTCTCGTACAAATCAAACAAATCACGAAAGGAAATGGAAACCATAAACGGATTGGTAACCCTGATTGCCTACGCTGATCGAAGGCGGTCTTTGTGCCTGTGTTTGTGTAAGCGTAATTTGAGTGAGTGTTTGTGTTGATCAAGTCTTTTGACCGTTCGTTGCCTTTTGGTATTTTTTCAAAATTTGTTATGGTGGCGTCAATTGCGGCAACGCTTTTCGCTGGAATTCCTGCCAGCCAAGCCCATGCAGCTTCAAAATATGCGGGTATCGTAATCGATACGAAAACAGGCAAAACACTATACAGTTATGAGGCCGATGAAAAACGCTATCCAGCCTCTCTGACGAAGATGATGACGCTTTACATGCTTTTTGATGCCATGAAGCAAGGTAAGGTGAGCAAGTCTACGAAAATCGTGGTCTCAAAATATGCCGCATCAATGGTGCCATCGAAACTTGGCATAAAACCAGGCGGCTCGCTGACAGCAGAGCAAGCTGTATATGCGCTTGTCACAAAGTCGGCCAATGACGTTGCAGCCGCCGTCGCCGAGCACTTGGGGCGCACCGAAACCAATTTTGCGGTCATGATGACGCAAAAAGCACGCAGCATCGGCATGAAATCTACGACTTTTAAAAACGCATCGGGCTTACCCAATTCGCTGCAGGTCTCGACTGCACGCGATATGGCGAGGCTTGGCATTGCGCTTCAAGAGCATTTTCCGCGAGAGTTTAAATATTTCAGCACGCGCGAATTTAATTACGGCCGCTCGCGCATGGCTAACCACAACAAGTTGCTTGGCCGCGTTAAAGGCGTTGACGGTATCAAAACCGGATACACCCGCGCCTCAGGTTACAATCTCGTTTCATCTGTAAACACTGACGGTCGCAGCATCGTGGGCGTGGTCATGGGCGGAAAATCTGGCGCGGCTCGCAACGCACAAATGACACAGCTGATCGCACAGTATTTGCCCAAAGCATCGCGTCGCGGCAATGGAAATCTTATCGCAAAGGCTCCGGTCACCACCCCGCAAGCTGAAACAAAAGCGCCGATTGCCGTGGCATCGGTCTCGACTCCGAACATTCCAAAACCAAATGTGCGTCCGAATGAAGCTGCGGTCGAAGCCCCTATCGTCGCATACGCACCGACTCCAACACCCAAAGTAAATATTGATCCAGAAATCACCACGGCATCACTAAAACCGCGAAGCGGCTGGGTCATCCAAATTGGGGCGCTTGATAGTCAGGCGCTCAGCGCTAGACTACCTGCGCGATGCACAAACCAAAGCGAAATCGGTTTTGGCCAAGCGTGATCCATTTGTCGAAGTGTTCGAAAAGGGTGCTGCAACCTACCACCGTGCACGATTTGCGGGTTTTGCATCGAAGACCGATGCCTGGAACGCCTGCTCTGCCCTTAAAAAATATAAGTATTCTTGTGTCGCCTACCAAAAATAACCGCAGCAGAAACGTCAATCAACCTGAATTTGTTTCTTGTATCAGGATTTGTCTTTATGAGTTCGCATCAAAAAGTCTTTAGCTTCGTTAATCCTTTGCGCCAAAAAAGCACTGCCGCCAACATCGGGGTGGACGCGCTGCATCAAGCCTCGATGCGCCTTGCGGATCTCGGCAGCGCTCGCTCCAAGCTCAAGGCCAAGGATCTGATAGGCCTCTTGCTCTGTCATGGCGCCCGATTGAGCAGGGCCAGTGCGCCGCGCGCGCGCATCCGCCTCAACGTGATCACGCCAATCCGGCATGCGGCGGTCAAGATACGCCTCTAAGAGCTGAGTACTTTCATCGTCTGAAGCAATTTCACTTGCCAAAGACAGCAGGCTTGCGTCATCCATATCGTCTAGCGCCATGCCCTCATATTTACCGGCTAACACTATTCCATTCATTGAACCCGTATCGTGATCCAGCATCATTTCCAACATGGCGCTGCGCACGGTTGATTGTTGAGATGCCGATTTTGTCACTCGATTATTTTTGCGACTTCGTGCAATTAGGATAACGGCAAACATCATCATCGGACCACCAATGCCCACCCTGCCCGCAACCGACAAAACAAGGCCAATAGTGCCCAACAGAAGCGGGCCTGCTAAGCGAACTATTTTTGCAATATGTGCGGGCTGCGCATTTATAAAGTAGTTTGCGGCCAATGAAGCAAACCCCAACACACCGATTAAAAGCAGCAATGTGTTCATTTTGCTGTGCCGCCTCGTCCCATTTGATCGATCAACAATTGGTCAGATTTTGCACCGCGCAACTGAAGCGCTTTGATACCGCCCGTGGCATAGACGGCGATAGATGACAGTAATCCCTTCAGGACATCGGGCGAATTTCTATCAAACCTAAACCACCCACCACGGGTAAGCCGTGCTACTTCTTTAAACACGCTTTCTGTAGGGCCATCATGCCCTTCTTGAAACATAAAAACTGGCACATTTCTGAGGCCCAGCTGTCCCGCTACGGCGCCAAGTGCATCAGGGTTCTCCTCCATAGCATCGCCAATATAGACCAGAGCATTGATTGGCATTTTGGTGTTTTCGGCGTGAGCGTGTTTTAGTACCTTTTCAATTTGGGTGTGGCCAGCACGGCAGTCAATACGCGCCATCATGTTGGCAAACTCTTCGCCGGACCTTGCCCAGCGCGAAGCGCGGCACTCATCAAAGCCGCGAAAATACACCAGCTGCATCGAAAGTGGTGTCGTTTTTCCGGTAGATATAAACATATCACCCTGAATATGGCAGGCCATGTCCCAGGTCGGCTGGCGGCTCATGGTGGCATCAAGCGCAAACACGACACGGCCCTTTGCGCCGTTTCCAGCCGATTTTGCTGCGCTCAAAAACGCAGATATTTCGCTGGAATCCGATTTAGAGCGGTTCACTGGCTCCGCAAGGTTTTAACTTTTTGAATGTCGGAATTTTTAACGCTCATCATCCCCATAAAATGGTTCTTGGAAAGCAGGTTGCAAGTGATCTAGCGGGAAATTTGAACGACCAAGCAAAAGTGCCGCCGGCCAACTTTACTTTTACTCGACTTCTTCGGCAAAAATATCGGGAACAACCAAGACTGGCCGTTTTTGTTTAAGCCAATTTTTCGCGTCGCTGCTCTTTTCAGCCCTTGTTCATCGATGGGCAATTGCAAGGCAGCGACCAGCGCACGCACTTCGTTGCGCGCAGACAAATGGGATAGAGATAATTTTAATCCGTTTTTCATATTCTGCGGTCTCATCAAGCGCCGTTAGCCCTCTGATAAAACTCTCGCGGTAAACAACACGCTCGGCAATACCATGCGCTACCCTAAATCCGAGCCGCATGGAAAGCATGCGCAGACATTCATCCACGCGGCGTTCATTGCGCGAGGAGATATTAGACATCCGGTTTCGCACCACGATCCAATCCAGAATACCGCGAGCCCCAGATGTGCTTTGTGCTTCGCGAATGCGCCGCGAATCTCTCACCGACGCGGCATATTGTGCAATACTTTCCACTTCTAGTGTTAGGGGATCCACATTGGCCAGCACATCAAAGTCTAAGAAGCTGTCATTGATGGGCGTTATCAGTGTGTCGGCCTGACGGTGTGCTGCCGTCGACAGCATGGTAAAAGAACCGGGCGTATCAATAACAATAAAATCATAGGCGCGCCGCCAACCGCTCAAAATGGCGTCAAAAACGCCGCATGTTTCATCGGTGCTGATTTCATACAACAGCGCCGCTTCATGGTGAAGCGTATAGTGATCCGCACATTCTATCTCGACCGCAGCATTTTGCATCCACCGACGGCGATAGTTGCTAAAGCGGGAAAATGTTTGCTGCCGTGTGTCAAGATCAACGGTCGCGACCTTAAATCCAAGTTTGAGCAAGCTTGTTGCGACATGCATGGCGATTGTGGATTTACCCGATCCACCCTTTTCGTTGCCGCATACGATCACATGGCAATCACCAAGTTTGCGCGGTCGCGGCAGCACGGCGGAAAGAGTATCAAAACGCATTACAATTTACTCAAAACAGGTAGTTTCGCGCAAAATATGCCACTTTTCCTATGGTAAACAAGTCACTAACAACATTCATGGTTAAAGCGCGCTGCCGAAGAAATACCGAACCTATAACAAACCAAGGCTTGCAAGCTCCGCCCGTAATTCTTCTGGCATTTGAGTGATCGCCTGTTCGCCCTCACCCAAATCGCGCGGTGCATCTTCTGCTTTAAAATAGCGCCAACCTTGAAATGGCCGCTTAGGCTGATGGGCTGTAAGAATGAGCTTGGGCTTCATGACGATATCGCAATAGCTCACACCATGTTCATCGTTGTAAATTTGCAAATCAATGATCTCTTGGCGGCATTGAACGCGACTTTTGATCACCCAATACAGCGAGCCTTTGCCGATAATTTCATCGGCGCGTTTTGGTGTCATCCGTGTTGTGTGCACCATCGCCAATGGCTGCTTTGCTGCACGCAATATATTTGTGCGCAAAGTTATATGTTTTTGCAGTTGCTCAACGGTTTCAACACCGACACATAATTTAATCAGATTTACAGCCATCGGGGCGGAATAGACGATGACTGAAAAACATCAATCAAAATCTTGGCTGCACGCAAAAAACTTCACATCAGAGGGGTTCGCGTCTAAATTGAAACATAAGGTATCGCCTAACGCGTTGAAATCTGAATTTTAGGCAGGGTTTGGCGTTCTAAGTTTAACGCGAAACGCTTCAGCAAGCCACGATATTGACGTTGACCGCGAGCCCACCGCGCGGCTCGTTTCTCTTATATTCGTTCGGTCATGTCTTTGCCCGTTTGCCGCATGGTCTCAACACACGCGTCCAGAGATACAATGTGCGTACCGTCGCCCATCAATGCCAACGAGGCCGCGGTCACAGCTTTAACCGCACCTAGCCCGTTTCGCTCAATACAGGGCACTTGCACGAGACCTGCAACGGGGTCGCATGTCATGCCAAGATGATGCTCAAGGGCGATTTCGGCGGCGTTTTCAATTTGTTCCGGTGTTCCGCCCATGATTGCGGCTATGCCAGCAGCAGCCATTGCAGAGGCCGATCCTACCTCGCCTTGGCAACCGACTTCAGCGCCAGATATGGATGCATTGTGTTTGATAAGGCCGCCAACAGCGGCAGATGTCAGCAAAAAAATGCGTATCTGCTCTTTGCCGATGCCATCGTGAAACTTTGTCATATATTTTAGCACCGCCGGCACTACGCCCGCCGCGCCATTTGTCGGTGCCGTCACAACACGTCCGCCAGCGGCATTTTCTTCGTTAACCGCCATGGCGTATACGTTTAGCCAATCGTTTGCTTCCAACGGGTTCGGCTTATTGGACAAGCGGCGCTCGTCAAGCTTCTGCGCCAATTGGCTTGCACGGCGGCGCACTTTAAGCCCACCGGGCAAAATGCCACTTTGGTTCATCCCGCGCTCAATGCAAGCGTCCATCGCTTCCCATATGGTGTCGAGCTGGGCGTTGATCGCCGCGTCGTCTCGGCTCATGCGCTCATTGGCCAACTTCATTTTCGCAATCGACATGCCGGACGCTTTTGCCATGGACAGCATTTCATCTGCTGTCTTGAATGGAAATGGAACGGTGGGTCTACCATCAGATTTGCTCGCATTTTTAGCGCGTCCAAGTTCGTCTTCCGAAACGACAAAACCGCCGCCAATCGAATAATAGACGCGGCGGAGCAGCACGCGCCCATCATCGTCTAAAGCGCTGAATGAAAGACCGTTGGCATGGCCGGGCAAAGGCGAAATTTTATCAAATGTGAGATCAGTGGCTGGGTCAAAACGATACACTGGATGACCCTGCGGCTGAACTTCACCGGTCTGCATAATCTTGGCGATTGTTGCATCGATCGCATCGGGATCAATCTGATCGGGCAGAAATCCGGCAAGTCCCAGAATGACCGCGCGGTCTGTCGCATGGCCAACGCCCGTGAATGCCAGCGATCCATGCAGTGACACTGATAGGTGTTTAACCATCGCACCGGCAGGTCTTGGCCAATCGGTTCCGGCTATATCGGATAGAAATCGCGCCGCGGCGGTCATTGGCTCCATCGTATGAGACGATGACGGACCGATGCCTATTCTTATAAAGGTCAAATACGGAAAGAAACATCCCAATGCCTCGGTTGCAAGGCGATGATACCGTTATCAAATAAAAACGATAGTCCCGTCCCCACGCTTTTTTGTATTAAAGCAGCACAGAGAACAGAAAGATGTTTGGGGTTTAGATCAGCCGATTGGCTGTTGCGCTACGGATGCAACCTCTGGCCCTGTGCCGCTCATAAGCAAAACCGCGCATACAACAACTACGAAAGCCGCAAGTGCCCATACGGTTATATTCCAGCATGGCTTTCCAACATTTTCGTCCATAAAATTCAAACTCATATTTGTTTAAATCCAATTTTGTGCACTGCACTAGAGCAGCGTGGCGCGCTATACGCCTCGAAAACAGGCCGAGCAAGTGAAAACATGGCATTTCCAAGGCATAAGAGCCATGAATATCCTGCATGATGATATATTATTGTTATATTTCAATATTTTATACAACTCTCAAAATGTTAACATCTTTTAATAAATTGGTCGAAAATGAGACGGGCGCTCAAAAATAACGCCACAATCACATCAAATGGCGTTCCATAATCGAAAATAACGCCACAAGTCTGTGTTAGCTTGATTAAGTTTGCTTTAATCATACGCTGATCGAAGGAACAGCCGATTCTATGAAAGCCATTGTTAAAGCCTCCCCGACCGATTTCGCGCTTCTGTTGTTGGTAGCATTTATTTGGGCATCGGCATTTATTGCAATAAAAATTGCCGTGGTCGACGTTGGCCCTCTATGGCTCGCAGCTATTCGCGTTGCTATCGGCGCAATCGTTCTAGCACCTTACGCGATTTATCGCGGCATAGTTCTGCCCTCAAGCATTCGCATCTGGGCACTCGTTACGACCATGGCAGTGTTCAACGTCGTGATTCCGTTTTTTCTCATATCATGGGCGGAACTGACAATTGATGCGGGTGTAACATCTTTGCTGATGGGCATTGGTCCATTTTTGGCACTGCTCGGCAGTCATTTTTTTACAACCGACGATAAAATCAATACACGAAAGTCAATCGGTGTGGCTTTTGGGTTCTGCGGTGTGCTTGCCATCGTTGGTTGGGATGCCGTCACCCAGCTTGGCGGGCAAAATCTGTTGGCACAATTGGCAGCCATCGGCGGATCGGTCTGCTATGTGATCGCAGGAATTTTGATCCGCCGCATCGACATACCACCAACGCGTCTGGCATTTCTTGCACTCGCAATCGGCACATTGGTTTTGGTCCCAGTTGCACTCATGGTTGACGGCGCGCCACAATCCATGCCTTCGTCAAATGCCTTATATGCATTGATATTCTTAGGCGTATTTCCAACCGGTATCGCTTATATTTTGCGGTTTTATCTCATCAACAAAGTCGGCTATTCGACGTTCTCAATGTCGATTAATCTCATCCCGGTATTTGGTATTTTCCTAGGGTTTCTGATCCTCAACGAACCGCTTGCCCCCCAAGTGATAATTGCGCTGATGCTTGTACTGATCGGGCTTTTTATCATGAAATCCGGCGGTCCTAAGCAAGCCGAGCCAAAATGACTGAAAAGACCCTGACAAATACTAAAAAGCGAATTCCGCTGCTAGACGTCCTTCGCGGTGTCGCATTGGTAGCCATGGCAATTTACCATTTTGGCTGGGATTTGTCGTTTTTTGGTTATGTGAGTTCTGCGTCGGTCAATGACGGGCCGTGGAAGATTTTCGCGCGCTGCATTGCCTCTTCGTTTCTTTTGCTCGTCGGCTTCAGCCTTGTTTTGGCGCATCAGGATGGCATCATTTGGCGCGGGTTTTGGAAACGCTGGTTCAAAGTCGCGGCAGCAGCCTTGGTGATTACAATTGCGACCTTTTATTTCACGCCAGATGCTTTCATCTTTTTTGGCATTTTGCATCAGATTGCATTTGCAAGCTTGGCCGGACTGTTATTTTTGCGCATTCCTGCCTTGGCGCTGCTCATCTTAGGTACGGCAATCATATTTTTCGCTCCTTACCTCAAAACGGAGTTGCTCGACGGCGTGCATATGAGTTGGACTGGACTTCAGGCAGAGTTCGTGCGTTCAAATGATTATGTGCCGGTATTTCCATGGTTCGGCGCGGTGCTTATCGGTATGGCGGCGTCGAAATTCGCGCTATCATCAGGCTTTCTCGCACGCTTGCCGCAAAAAGATCGATTGTCTGGCTCGCGCGTCGGCGGTGTGCTTGGGTTTTTAGGCCGCCATAGCCTTCTCACCTATCTGGTACATCAACCCGTTTTAATCGCGCTCATCTACGGCTATTCATTGGTTTTTCCGGCGCAAATAGATGAAGCCGCGCTGCGCAGTGATTTTGCAACAAGCTGCCAAATGGCGTGCGAGATAAACAACACGGTCGCAGCTTGCGCCTATTTTTGTGGTTGCGTTGAAGCAGGTTTAGATGAGGCCGGGCTTTTTACGCCGGTTGCTACAGGCGCTATCGGATTTAACACTGGCAAACCGGCAGAAATTTCGCAACAATGCAGCATCGAAATGTTTGATGTCCCACAAGATCAAGAGCAAGAGCAGAAACCACAACCATGACCACAAACCGATTTGACAGGCCGAATACAATTCCGTGGCCGCCGATTATTTTGATTTCGTCGATTGCCATCGGTTTTATCGCGCAAGGGATCTACAGCCTCAGCGTGCCGACAACGCCGCTTGGCGATCTTGTGTTTGGGCTCGGTCTTATGATGATCATCGTCGCGCTGCTGATCGATATCGCTGCCATGCGCACGATGCAAAAGGCAAAAACCACCATCATGCCGCACAAGGGCAGCGAACATATGGTGACGACTGGCGTTTTCGCCTTCAGCCGCAATCCAATATATCTGGCGAACGCCATTTTAATTATCGGCATAGGCTTGGTGATGGGCACTTTTTGGCATGTCTTCATCATGCCATTTGCCGCCTTTGCCACGCAAAAACTGGCGATAGAGCGCGAGGAAATCCACCTTGAGCACAAGTTTGGCAATAATTTTCGCTCTTACAAGAAAAAAGTGAACCGCTGGATTTAGGGTCTGGACCCAAAGATTATGACGTCACCCGCATTTCGGCCAGCCGATTAACGCAAGTTTCTTCCACCGCATCGAGTTCAGCGAGCGTGTCTTCGATGTCTTTGCGCTTTTGGCGCAGCTCAATGCGCCGTTCTTCGACCTTGGCGATAATCGTGCGCAGCTGGCCTGTTTCACCCGGCGGTGCTTTATACATTTGGATAATTTCGCGGATTTCCGCGATGGAAAATCCAAGGCGCTTTCCGCGCATGATTTGTTTGATGAGCAAACGATCTGCGGGGCGAAAAAGCCGCGTGCGACCCCGGCGAACGGGCGAGATGAGTGCTTCATCCTCGTAAAAACGAAGTGTCCGAGTGGAAATGCCAAACTCTTTGGTCATTTCAGTGATTGTGTAAAATTCGCGCATAATATTATTGCTTTACCCTAACCAAGGCAATTTTCTTGGTCCCCATGTGTGTTCTACAAATTCTTACGTAAAAGTCAAACAACCGATGAGGCCACAGGTGTGGGTCTGCTTATTAACGATCCTAAACCAGAAACAGCGCGGCCAGACCCAAGAACGCAAAAAACCCCACCACGTCGGTAACCGTGGTCACAAAAACGCTGGATGCGCTGGCCGGATCAATATCCATTTTGTCTAAAAACAGTGGAATAAGAATGCCCGCAAGTGCGGCGCAAACCATATTGATGATCATGGCAACGGCGATGATAACACCGAGCGCCGTATTTCCGAACCAGAGCGCCGCCATGACGCCAATCAGCAGCGCAAATAAGACACCGTTGATAAAACCCACAGTCAGCTCGCGCCTTATGATGCGTCCCGAATTGTAAATATCGATGTCTTTGGTCGCGAGTGCGCGCACCGCAACGGTCATCGTCTGTGTTCCCGCATTGCCGCCCATCGAGGCCACGATTGGCATCAGCACGGCCAACGCCACCATTTTTTCAATGGTCACATCAAAAAGCCCGATAATGTATGAAGCGATGATCGCAGTGCCAAGATTGACCAGCAGCCACACAAAACGCGATTTTGTGGTCTCAATGACATTGTCGGAAAGTTCTTCATCACCAACACCAACGAGGCGCTTAAAGTCCTCTTCGGCTTCTTGCTGAATAACATCAACAATGTCGTCGATGGTGAGCACCCCGACAAGACGTTCGTTTTCATCGACAACGGCGGCAGAGATGAGGTCGTACTGTTCGAAAATCTGCGCTGCTTCTTCTTGGTCCATGGCAGCAGGAATGGCGTGGCGCGTTTCTTCCTTAATGTCTTCAATGCGAATACTTCGACCTGACCGCAGCACCCGGTCAAGATCGACTGCGCCAACAAGACGAAAAGTCGGGTCAATCACATAAATCTGTGAAAACCGATCCGGCAAATCTTGTGAGTCTCGCAAATAATCAATGGTTTGCCCCACCGTCCAATAGGGCGGCACCGCAACAAATTCTGACTGCATACGCCGACCGGCGGATTCTTCGGGATAGTCCAACGAACGGCGCAGACGAATGCGTTCGGTAAACGGTATGCGCGCCAAGATATCGGCTTGGTCTTCGCTCGCCATGTCTTCCAGAATGAACACCGCATCGTCGGTATCTAACTCTTGAAGCGCCAGCGCGATCTGCTCATTGGGTAACGCCGTGACGATATCCATGCGAATGGCATCGTCGATCTCTGTGAGCGCAGAAAAATCAAACCGTTCGCCAAGCAAAGCCACAAGCTCTTGGCGTTCTGCCGGATCAATGGCTTCAATGAGATGACCCAGTTCAGATTCGTGCAGGTTTTCAACGGCACTGACCAATGTTTCCACATTGCCAGCGTCAACAGCACTGAGAATTTGTTCGATGAAATCGCTGCGGAGGACTCCATCGTCGCCATATATATCGGCGCCGCTTAAGGCGATTATATTTGCCTCTGGTAGTGTGCTCACGTCCGACATTATCTATCGATCCTTAAGGGGATACCAATCACATATCCTACCTTTCAGACCTATATAAGGCGGAGCAAAATGCAAATGCAAAAGCGTTTGGTGATATCTGAAGTTTCAAGTTAAACGCGGCACGCTCTACCCGCGGTATTTGGCGCGAAATCCGGATGACGGCGCAAGTTAGTCCGGCACGTTGTCGATGCCGCTTGTGCCACCGGGGCCGCAGCGGATAACTCTGGTAAAAGTCAGCCACACACCCCGCAACAGCCCGTGGCGCGCGATGGCCTCATAACCATATTCCGAACACGTCGGGAGATGGCGACAGGTATTGCCGACGAAGCCCGAAAGTGTGAGCTGGTAAAGGCGTATGAGCCCTACGCCAAGCACTCTGCCCGGTGTTTTACGCCAGCTGCCTTGCCAATTGCGCGATTTTGGCGCGTTTGGATGCTGCGCGCACATCAGTTCAGGCAGCCTTGGTCTTTTGCTCAATCTGGTTGAGGCAATCGACAAGTGCATCAAAGACCAACATCGCCGACGCGTGGCGGGCTTTGTAATCTTTGACTGGTGCCAAAAATTTCAAATCATCAAAGCGACCGCTCGGCGGCTCGCCATCGTGTTTCAGCATCGCAAGCATCTGCGCGCGGGCATCACGCACCTCTTTGGCGGTGGCGCCCACTATATTTGCCGCCACAACAGATGCGGCAGATTGTCCGAGGGCGCAAGCTTTTACGGTTTGCGCAAAATCTTCAACCACATCGCCATTCATCTTCAAATCGACACTAATTGACGATCCACACAGTTTTGAGTGAGCTTTTGCGGTCGCATCGGCATTTTCCAACGTTCCAATACGCGAAATATTACCTGCAAAGGCCAAGAGTTTCGAATTGTAAACATCGTTTAACATATCAAAGTGTACCAAAAAGTTTACACATAAAGGTGGAAGTTTATCCGCACGTGACTTATATGTAAGGTGTCGAGGGGCAATGAGGCAAGTATTAACTGCGCCATTGTTCTTTACCAATTGACGCAGACTAATTCGGCATCGCGTCAATGTTGAAAGGATACATATCCTCATTTGGAGACTAGCCATGGATGCAATTGTTAAAAAGCTGCCAGGCGCTGCCCCTACGGACGGCCTTGATTACATTAGACCAACCCAAGAACAGGCCGAAGATGCCGTGCGGACACTCCTTAAATGGATGGGAGAAGATATAAACCGCGAAGGCTTGCTGGACACGCCCAAGCGCGTTGCAAACGCCTATAAGGAATTGTTCGGTGGCTATGATGCCGACCCCGAGGAAGTTCTCGGACGAACCTTCGAAGAGGTCGCTGGGTATAATGACATTGTGCTTGTGAAGGACATTCAGTTCCATTCGCACTGCGAACACCACATGGTGCCAATCATTGGCAAGGCTCATGTTGCTTATCTGCCCGACGGGTGTGTGCTCGGTCTGTCCAAAATTGCTCGTGTTGTCGATATTTTTGCACACCGTCTGCAAACGCAAGAGAGCATGACGGCGCAAATTGCATCCGCTATCGACGACAGTCTTAGCCCACGGGGCATGGCTGTTATGATTGAAGCCGAGCATATGTGTATGGCGATGCGCGGCATCCGCAAACAAGGCTCGACCACGATCACCACTACCTATACGGGCGAATTTAAAAAGCCGGAAAATCAATATCGGTTTTTAGAGATGCTGCGGCGGTAGGTTAAAGGCCGGAGTAATTGGATGCTTAAGATTCGTAAAAATATGGTTCTTAAGAAATCCTCATGGCGCTCCGGCCTCCTTTCGCACCTTAGCGCTTGCGCGTTAGCTCTTACATATGCATGGCTAATTTCTCAGTCCGATTATGTCCGTACCGGGCTGCAGTTTATCGCGCCTGTGATCATCATACTATTTGTCCATTTGACTTGGATGGCGGCATTTGACCGTCTGCAGCCGGGATTTTCAAGCGACCTATTCCGTCAAACCACCCAATCTGCTGTGTGGATGTGCTTACTTATCACAGGCTACAGTATCATCGCACCCATGCCTTCAAAGGCAGCCGGAGATTCCTTTGAGGGACTACTGGTCGTCTTAATTTGCCTTGCTATGTTGTCGGCGGTCATCGCAATTTTGACTTTAATCATTCGCTACGGTTTTAAATTAGCGCGATATGTTTACTCCTCTTTGAAAAAGACGCCCGATGGCTCTGACGGTGGCAATGACACCCGTCTTTTTGACTTTGGCAGTCTTGGCGTCGCGTTTTTGCTCTTAGGCATTAGCAGCTTGGAAGGGTTGCCGAATACGTATTCTTTTGCCGCAAGTAACCGATCCGTTGCTTCAACCTTTATTCCCAAAAGCCCAGATGTAGTTTGGCAAACGCTTCAAACAGCCACATCGCCCCAATTTTTATTGCCACAAGCCTTGCGCTATTTTCCGCAACCGGTGGAAGTGACCATTGATGAAGGCACGGCGCTTGGGGCCTTACGAAAAGTAAAAATGAGTGGCCGTGAAGGTACAGGATATCTGACGTTGCAGGTCACACAGCGTAATGAGAACCATGTGCGGTTTGATGTTCTTTCAGACACCTCGCCCTATGCCCAATGGATTGCATATAAATCGCTTACCTATGAAGTTATACCTATGGGCACAGTTACACAGCTGAATGTCTCGTTAGAATATGAGCGCCTATTATCGCCTGCATGGTTTTTCAATTACGCCATGAAGGGCGCGGCCTATTTAGCCATGGGTGTGCTTGCCGATGACGTTAAAGCGCGTGCGCAAAGTCCAGATGCGTGAAGCTGAAAAAAATCCATCCCAATGGATTTCAACCGACCGCGTCGTTGTCATGCCTGATACCTGCGCCACCGATGGCAAAATCCAGATCAGCCCCACCAAAACACTATGGCTGTTTGCCCATGGGTGCGCAGGTCTGATTGGCGTTATTGCTTTCCCGCACGTCGAAGCGCTTATTGTTTTCCTCACCCTCACGGCAATCACCATATGCGCTGGCCACTCGGTAGGTATGCACCGCCTGCTGATCCACCGAAGCTTTAAGGCCAATAAATATCTCGAATATCTGCTTGTCTGGCTTGGTGTTTTGGTGGGTATGGCTGGTCCTTTTGGAATGATTTATGCCCATGACATGCGTGACTGGCACCAACGGCAAAAATTATGCCCACCCCATCCTTCCCATGATGCAGGCTTTTGGCGCGATGCGTGGTGGCAATTATGTTGTCAGTTCAATCTTTCTAAACCACCAATATTTGTCATCGAACCAGCAATAAAAAATGACAAATTCTACCAGTTTGTTGAGCGCACATGGATGGCACAGCAAATCCCGCTTGGCATTCTGCTTTATTGGCTTGGCGGCCTTCCTTTCGTGCTTTGGGGCATCAGCCTGCGCATTTTCGTTTCACTTTTTGGCCACTGGCTCGTTGGTCATTTTGCCCATCGTAGCGGCGACCAGACTTGGAAAATCGATGGCCTGCCCGTTCAAGGTTATAATGTGCGCCGCGCTGGCCTGATTACATTCGGTGAGAGCTGGCATGCCAACCATCATGCGTTTCCACATTCGGCCAAACTGGGTTTAGAGCCCGACCAGTCAGATATTGGATTTCGGTTGATCTTGGCACTACAACGGCTCGGCCTTGTGTCTGATGTTAAACTCCCGCAGTCGGAACCACACCGCGAAGGCCTGATCCGCGTTGAGGGATCATAAATATATTTGCAAAAGCGCTACTTCGGCTTCACAAGCTCGGCTTTCGTGGCGGCAGTGTTTGCGGACTATTCTAGTTGTTTGCAAAAATTTTTCGTCAAAACTTTTTATATGCAACGGGATTGTTAAATAACGCAAAAAAGATTTCAAGCCAACGGCACCCGTACCTTCATATAGTTACGCACTTGCCCACTGTCGTCGGCTCCCATAAAGGTACAAGTATGAAAAATATACGATCAGCACAGTTTTCAACCGAAGCGTATTCTAAAAGTGAGCTTGATAGCGGCACTATCTTCGCACCGCGTTTTAACGCCGATGGGTTGATCATCGCCATCGCGGTGGATGCTGACGATAACACAATACTAATGCTTGCTCATATGAATGCTGAGGCCCTATCGATGAGCCTTACCACGGGCATTGCGACCTATTGGTCACGCTCGCGCAAAGCCCTTTGGAAAAAAGGCGAAACCTCTGGCAACATACAACAGATTGTCGAGATGCGCACGGACTGCGATCAAGACGCTATCTTGCTGCGGGTGCGCACGCTTGATACCGGTGCCAATTGCCATACCGGCCGTAAAAGTTGTTTTTACCGCACTGTTACTATGGATGAGACTGGTCAGACGGCATTGATTTTTGACGATGCCGATCATCCACGTTTTGACCCAAATATTGTCTATAAGTAGTTCGATATCAGGGACTTGTTGTTAAATCTTACACCGATTCGATGTAGGACTTGATCTGCTCAGCTTCCGCGACCACGTCAGCGATACGCCGCTTAACTACATCGCCAATGGAAATAATTCCAACCAATTTGCCATCGCGCGACACAGGAAGATGCCTAAAACGCCCTGAGGTCATCAAATCCATCAATTCTGGTACAACGGTCGCCTCCGAGCACGTGACCACTTCGGCAGTCATATGTTTGGATACGGGTTGATCAAGCGCCACCGCGCCATGATTGGCAATAGCACGAACAACATCGCGCTCTGATAAAATGCCATCTATAGAAGCATTGCCACTGGAGATAACCAGCGCACCGATTTTATGCTCACGCAGCGCTATAACAGCATCCATCGTTTTTGTGCTGGGTGGCAGCGTGTACACTTCGCGGCCCTTGCTTTCTAAAATACGAGCAACTGACATGATGTCCTCCTCCCGAACGTCCCATGAGCCGAAAGGATGCGTCTGATAAGGGGTTTTGACAAGCGGAAATTCGTAGCTCGATTTAAAAAATTCCGATTTGGGATCCAAAAGCGCTATCGCGAAAAATCACGGTCACTAGCGCACAATATGGGCTTCCAGGCAATTGAAGCGCCGTCAGAAAGTCCGAATATATCCGAACCAAATGCAAAATTGATAACCATCCATACGAGCAAAAACGGCAACACACCTTTTTGCCGCAAGGACTGCATTGGGCTGAAAAGCGGACCGGCGAGACCTGCCCGCGGATTGCGTTATTAGAGCGAAAACCGAAGCGCGCCGCTGCACCAGAAATCCTGACACGGCACCGGACGCCCCAATCAAAGGAACGCTGTCACCAAAATAAATAGCCGTGTGCAACAACACTGCACCTACCGCCGTGATGCACCAAAAAAGCAATGACCGGACCGTGCCGATGCGGTAAGCGACCGGTGCACCGAAAGCGACCAGCCAGATCATATTCATGCCCAAATGAGCCCAATCACCATGCAAGAGCGTATGGACAATCGGTGAAATAAATGTGGGCACATCAAACTGAAAATAAACGGGGGCAAAGCGGGCTGGGATATAAGCAAAAGTGACCAATAACCAAATTTGCCAATCTGGATTTAGGATATAAGTCCGAAGCACATGTATCGCTACACATAGCACAACCAGAAAAATTAGAACACTGGGAAGATTAAAAAGTGGCTGTGATGGTGAAGCCGGGAATTGGTCGGAACCAACAGCAGAAGGCTCTTCCAGATTTTCGTCAGATTGCCGCGATTCGTTTTGCATGGGGATACCCTACACATAGCCGCGAAAAAAGCAGCGCGGCAAAATCGTTCGTTTAACAAAAAAAGACCGTTGAAATTTCTTTCAACGGTCTGGACGAGTCCCTGCTCACCCCGAATTGGTCGTCTGTGCTGTTTGGAACGAGTGGCTCCAAAGTTGATATCTTAATGACATATTAATGCGGCGAACGCAACGCAAACCGTCTGTTAAGGTTAATACGACGGCGGAGAAATTTAATATATCCCCAAACCACTTGGCACCCATCCTGCACTGAAGAAGTTAGGCAGTTCTAGCACGATCATATTTGTGCCGAACTGGGATTTAACGCGCGGCACGGCTGCGAGCTAACGGATATTGAGACGACTATGCTTCACAACGGGACACAGATTTTGTTTGATTACTGGCGAAACTTAAAAGCTGATCGCCCTGCTCCCCTGCGGGTGGAAATTGAGCCTTCCGCTATTGCAAAGATATTGCCCTCAACATTCATTCTCGAAACCAATGGAGAGGCCGCATTTCAATTTCGCCTTGCAGGCACAAACATATGTCTCTTTTTTGGGAACGAACTCAAGTCGCAGACCTTTGATAGCTTAATCTATCGCTATGATCGCCGTCTAACACACCGACTTTTAAAGGTTGTTCATTCAGAGCACACTGTGCTTCAACTCTTGCTCCATTGTTTTTCGGAGACGGGGCGCGAGGTATTCCTTGAGTGCATTCTTCTCCCCCTTGGCGATTTTCAGCCGCGTCTATTGGGTGCAATACACATCTTAGACATGCCCTATTGGGTTGGCACAGAGCGGATTATAAGCACGCATATTGCAAGCGTGCGGCTCATGGATGCGGATCGTAGCCTTATTAGCTTGCACAATCGCCCATCGATACGGATGCCGCACCGCGAACATTTGGAAGACCTGCGCTCAAAAACGCCGACTTTTTCAGTGCTCGATGGAGGCTCAATGCTGGCGAGCCGTCAGGTTTTGCAGAGCGAACATCATGGCAAAAAACCGAATTTAACAGTAGTCCAAGGTGGGCTGAATTAATCCGGCCATCTATAGTTGTCTTGGCAGGTATCAGCTATCGGCGCTTTTATCTGGCAACTGAAAAGTCACGGGGCTCTTATTTGTCAGATTTTGCGATTTAGTTTGCATTTTTAGTTCGCAACTTACGGCTTATTAACCTTCAAGGCAGTACCTAGATAACTTGATCTTTGTCGTAACTGCGAGACTTAAAATGTCATTAGCCACCGCAACAACTCAAATCGACTTTTCACGGCGCCAATTTCAACGGGTGGCAGTAAACCTGCACGGCCGTTATATGCTCGAAAATCGACAAGAATTTGATTGCACCGTTTCTGATATGTCACCGGGCAGTGCGCGTTTCAAATGCACAACAGTGGGCCAAGTAGGAGAACGAATTGTTGCTTACATTGACCATGTCGGACGTATTGAAGGCGAAATCACGCGTTTGACGACAGACGGTTTTGGCGTGGAGTTAATATCATCTCCGCGCAAACAGGAAAAGCTAGCAGCACAATTAACATGGCTTGCCAACAAACACGAACTTGCTTTGCCGGAAGATCGTCGCCATGAGCGCGTCGTGCCGCAGAAACAAATGAGCATGATCTCTTTGCCTGACGGCAGACAATATCGCTGCCGAATTATTGATCTGTCACTTTCTGGTGCTGCAATCGAGATAAAGGTTCGTCCATCGTTGGGCACAAAAGTGAACTTAGGTAATATGCGTGGAACTGTTGTGCGCCACTTTGACGATGGTGTCGCGATCGAATTTGCAGTTATTCAGCGCCGTGAAAGTCTTTCTGATTTCTTAAATTAACCGCGCGCCTTTTTATTAAAGATTCGGTAATCTCTATTTAAATGCATTGAACCATCTTTGCAGAACATAAAATTTTTTGTGCCATTATGTCTCCATAAGGGAGTTGTGGCATGGTATTTTCGGTAATAAGTAATAAGCGAGTGGCGGCGTTGGCTGCGTTCCGCAGCGTTTTTTCTGCTTACAAGCAACAATGGCTTTGCCAACGCAAATATGGTGACGACAGGCGCCACGACACAGCCTATTGGACATTATGAATTTTGCAAGGCTTCTCCCACAGAGTGTAAAGCGATTAGTCCAAATGTTGCACCGCATGTGTTGACCCGTGAAAATTGGGCCGCCATCGTTGATATTAATAATGCGGTCAACACACGCGTCGCTCCGCTGACGGACGATCAAATTTGGGGCAAGGTGGAAGTCTGGTCTTATCCTACAACCGTTGGTGATTGTGAAGATTATGTACTGCAGAAGCGAAAAGAACTTATGCAAGAAGGCTTTGCTGCCAGTAATTTGCTGATCACTGTGGTCAAGCAACCCAATGGCGACGGCCATGCCGTGCTGACTGTGCGAACTGATCGCGGCGATTTTATTCTCGACAATCTGGTTGGACGTATCAACGAATGGCGCGACACGCCGTATAAATATCTGAAACGCCAATCAACCGGGCACGCAGGCCGCTGGGTTACGATTGAAGATAATCGCCGGCAACTTGCGAGCAATTAAAATGCATGAAGCGCACTAAGTTTGCCTAATTACCTTGGCACAGTCCCCCATACATCCACGCCAAGGTAAACGCCGATCTTGCACCCCCTTGCAAGATCGGCGTTTTTACAAGCAAAGAACTTTTCTGCGATCCAGAATTTGTCTTTAAGATACATATTCGGCGAGAGCGGATGCAATTCTGAACTCAACATTGTGAGTAGCGAAAAAGCAGCGGGGATCTACCTGACTTTGTCTTAATCCATACCAGTCATTATCACGCGGAAACGTTTTCTTCTCTTCTGATATCTTGGTAGATATAGAGCGGCCGAGCGCCGCCTTTAATGACTTCTTCCGATATCACGACTTCTCGAACGCCTTCCATTGCCGGAAGCTCAAACATGGTGTCAAGCAAAATGCTTTCCATGATCGAACGAAGCCCGCGTGCGCCGGTTTTGCGCTCGATTGCTTTTTCTGCGATTGCGGTCAGCGCATCCTCGTGGAAGGTTAGATCAACATCCTCCATTTCAAATAAACGCTGATATTGCTTAACAATCGCATTTTTTGGCTCCGTCAAAATCTGAATGAGCGCTGCCACATCAAGATCTTCTAGGGTCGCAAGAACCGGTAATCGTCCAACAAATTCAGGAATAAGTCCAAATCGTAGCAAATCTTCCGGCTCAACTTTGCGGAACAATTCACCTGTCTTGCGCTCATCAGGCGCTTCAACCGATGCACCAAAACCGATCGACGTGCCCTTACCGCGCTCAGAAATAATACGGTCAAGACCCGCAAACGCACCACCAGCGATAAACAAAATATTTGATGTATCGACTTGCAGAAACTCTTGTTGCGGATGTTTGCGTCCGCCCTGCGGTGGCACCGATGCAATTGTACCTTCCATGATTTTTAGAAGCGCTTGCTGAACCCCCTCGCCCGATACGTCGCGGGTGATAGAAGGATTATCAGATTTGCGCGAAATCTTATCGATTTCGTCGATGTAAACGATGCCGCGCTGCGCGCGCTCAACATTATAGTCTGATGCCTGAAGAAGCTTCAAAATGATGTTTTCTACGTCTTCGCCCACATAGCCAGCCTCGGTCAATGTGGTTGCATCAGCCATCGTGAACGGCACGTCAATGACCCGCGCCAATGTTTGCGCCAGCAATGTCTTTCCGCACCCTGTTGGTCCAATCAGCAAAATGTTTGATTTTGCCAATTCTACGTCGTCATTCTTTTGGCTGTGCGCCAAGCGCTTGTAGTGGTTATGGACGGCCACTGAAAGAATGCGTTTAGCGTAAGGCTGGCCAATGACATAATCATCAAGCGCCTTGAGGATCTGCTGCGGCGTCGGCACACCTTCGGTTGATTTCGCGACAGAGGATTTGTTTTCCTCGCGAATGATGTCCATGCACAATTCAACGCACTCATCGCAGATAAAGACCGTGGGCCCCGCGATCAGTTTTCGCACCTCATGCTGACTTTTGCCGCAGAACGAACAATAAAGCGTGTTCTTAGCGTCGCCGCCAGAACCACCGCTCGTGTTGCCAACTTTGCTCATGTCTTCGTCCTCATTCTTGCGGCATCATACCCAAAGCACCGCGTTTAACCACACTTAGCGGCAAATCTCCCAGAAATACCCAACCATAGGGTAAATAAGGAGATTAGACCATTTCGGCGCAGAATACATCCAGCCTGATTCGTATCATAGAACACAACGGTGGTAACTAACGCATTAACCTCAAGTGAAATGTAAACGTATTGATCAATTAGGCAATCGCAAAGGCGTGTTACATTTGCCGCACTGCAGTAAAAAGCACGTGAAATCGGCTATGATTTGGTCTCACCTTCCAGTGCGGCACGGGATGTTATCACTTTATCAATCAAACCAAAATCTTTTGCCTGTTCTGGTGTCATGAAGTTATCACGATCCAAAGCCTTTTCGATTGTCTCGTAATCATTACCCGTATGCTTGACGTATATTTCATTGAGCATGCGCTTTAGGTTCTGGCTAAATTGCGCCTGGATCATGATATCAGTCACTTTACCCTGCGCACCGCCCGATGGCTGGTGAACCATTATGCTGGCATGGGGAAGCGCAAAGCGCATGTCTTTTTCACCCGCCGCCAACAAAAGTGAGCCCATTGATGCAGCTTGACCCGTGCAAAGGGTTGATACCTTCGGCTTAATGAATTGCATGGTGTCATAGATCGACATACCCGCTGTAACCACGCCGCCGGGCGAGTTGATGTACATCGCGATTTCTTTTTTCGGGTTCTCTGCTTCCAAAAACAACAGCTGCGCACACACAAGTGTGGCCATGCCGTCTTCAATTGGACCGGTAATGAATATAATACGCTCTTTTAGAAGGCGAGAAAAAATATCATAGGCGCGTTCGCCCCGTGCCGACTGCTCGACGACCATTGGCACCAAGTTCATCGCGGTTTCAATTACTTTGCTCATTGGGTACCTTTGCTTGTTCTGTTGCCCCAGAACATCTTGATGAATTTCTCACATAGGGCAATAACTTGCGAGAATCAGAAGATTTGAACCCTATAGATAGGGCGCAGTGCTATGATTTCGCAAGGTCTGATGGATAAAATGGTTTATGGATGCTTCAGTGGAATTTTACGGCAGTAGTTTGTGCTTGACCTGTCGCTGGAACGTTTGAAACTTGCCTTTAAATTGGTCAAAACATCGATGACACGAATTCCCGACTATTTAACGATAAAGCAAACGCCTACGGGAACGGCGGTCAATATCTCTATCGACCCGCGAGAAGCAGCGTTTGTGCAAAACCCTTATGCGGCTTACAACGCGCTTCATCACCGTGGTCATCCCGTGTTCTTCTGGGAGCAATATGGCCTTTGGTGTTTTGCTGGCTTTGATGCTGTTAACGCGCTTTTTCGCGACAAACGCTTTGGCCGCCAGATTTTGCATGTGGCAACGCGCGATGAACTCGGGCTGGCGCCGCGGCCGGCACACCTTAAAAACTTTGATGCGGTCGAGCAATTTTCGCTTCTTGAGCTTGAACCGCCCGGCCACACGCGCATACGGAAATTGGTCAATCGCGCCTTCGTATCTCGGCAAGTTGAGCTGCTGCGTCCGCAGATCGAGAGCCTTTGCCATCGTCTCATTGATGGTTTTTCAAGCTGCAGCGAAATCGATCTCATCACGGACTATGCTACCCCCATACCGCTGACCACAATTTGCCGCATGCTCGGCGTTCCGCTTGAGGCAGGGCAGCAATTGCTCGATTGGAGCCATGCCATCGTCAAAATGTATATGCTTGATCCAACGATGGAGGATCAGTTGGCGGCGGACAAAGCCGCGGCAGAATTCGCAGCGTTTTTGCGCGAACAAATTGCTATCCACAAGAAACATCCATGCGATGATTTATTGTCGCGGTTAATTGCTGAAACCGAAGACGGAGAATGTCTTACTGAAGCCGAGCTGATTTCCACGGTGGTCGTGCTTTTGAACGCAGGGCATGAGGCAACCGTTCACCAGCTGGGCAATGCCGTTAAGTCCATAATCGAAAGTGGTATCTTGCCTGCGCAGCTATTTGCAAGCGAGGCTTCAGCCATCGCCACAGTCGAAGAATGTTTGCGCTTTGATGCACCACTGCACATGTTCACGCGCTATGCACTTGAGGATTTGGAACTTAATTTAGAAGGCGCGAATATTGTGCTCAAAAAAGGCCAGAAAATAGGGTTGCTGCTTGGTGCCGCCAATCGTGACCCACGCAAATTTGAAAATCCCGATTTATTTTGGCCAGAGCGGCCATTTCAAGCCAATGTTTCGTTCGGCGCTGGTATTCATTTTTGCATCGGCGCGCCGCTCGCGCGGCTGGAATTGCTGGTGGGCTTGAAGACGCTATTTGCGCGAATACCTGGTTTAAAATTCCGAGAGACGCCAAAGTATCGCGATATTTTCCATTTCCATGGGCTAGACAAAGTTATCGCCGGATAGTGCTAATCGGCAAGGAAAGCGCTGGAATATGTCGCTTAAAAATGACATCACAAAAGCACAAACAGTTTTGAGAGACACGATGACAAAGCCAGATTTTGATACGCCTATCAACCGCATCGGCACCAATTGCTCTAAATGGGATGCGCTTGAAAGCATTTACAAAATTCCCGCCGATGAAGGCTTGGCCATGTGGGTGGCGGATATGGAGTTTCACCCGCCTCAGGCGGTGCTCGATGAATTGACCAACATGGTCGATCATGGCGTGTTCGGCTATTACGGCGACCAAACATCTTACAAAAATGCCATCGCGTCTTGGATGGCGCGCCGCCACCAGTGGACTGTTGATCCCGCATGGATTTTTACCACGCATGGGCTCGTCAACGCAGTCGCGTTTTGCGTGCAGACGTGGACAAAGCCGAGTGAGGCGGTCATCCTATTTACACCGGTATATCATGCCTTTGCGCGGACTATTAAAGCCAATGGCCGCCGCGTCCACGAAAGCCCGCTCGTCAACACCGATGGTCGCTACACGTTTGATTTGAGCGCACTAGAGGCAAGCCTTCAAGGCGATGAAAAAATGCTAATTTTCTGTTCGCCGCATAATCCCGGTGGCCGCGTATGGACGCGCGAAGAGCTGCAGGGGATCTGCGATTTTTGCATCAAGCATAACTTGCTTTTGGTGTCCGATGAAATTCACCACGATTTGGTTTTCGGCAATACCAAACACACAGTGATGGCGCATATTTCGGAAGCGGTTAAATCGCGCCTTGTGATGCTGACAGCGAGTTCCAAAACCTTCAACATGGCGGGCGCTCATTGCGGTAATGTGATCATAGAGGACGCTGTTCTGCGCAACCAGTTTGACGAAACGCTGAAGGCCAACGGCATATCGCCCAATAGTTTTGGTATCCGCATGACTGAGGCCGCTTATAAAAGCGGCGATGAATGGCTGGAAGCATTGCTTGATTATTTGACTGAAAATCGCCGTGTCTTCGATGCAGGCATCAACGCCATTCCCGGCCTGCACTCGATGGCACTTGAGGCGACCTATTTGGCTTGGGTGGATTTTTCTGGCACCGGTATGGACCGCGAGGAATTTACCAGCCGCGTCGAGCGCGTTGCAAAAATCGCGGCCAATCACGGCCCCACCTTTGGCAGCGGCGGGGAAAACTTTATGCGCTTTAATATCGCCTGCCCCCGCGCGCAGATTGAAGACGCTGTAAAACGCATGGGTGAAGCATTCGCAGATTTGCAATAAATTCAAACCATCAGCATTCTTTAATTAGATTGATATATGCACCAATTAGAAAATCAATCAGGAGAGACTGATCATGTTTGGTGGTGCTAAATCAAAATTAGCGGTTATTGTCACATTTACCGATGGCACGAAGTTGCATGCGCTCGTCGTGCCGGGCAGTACGCCCGGCCTTATGTCAGCGATCAGCAATGAAAACATTTGGCTTGAGCTTTGGGTTGAAGGCGTGCGCAAGTTCTATTTGCGCCAGCATATGATCTGCATAGAAGCCGATGCCGAAGCGCAGGCAGCGCTTGACGCCGTTCCAGAATATTCAGCCGCTTAAACCTTCTCGGGTTTAACTTGAAACATCAGGTATCACTGAACGCGGAATGCGCTAAAGCGGTTTTAGGGAGTGCCCAAATGGATTGATCGCATTGATGCGGTCAGCCAGCCGCGCCGTGAGCGGCATAAATTTTGATTGCAACCAGTTCCTCAGCGGCGTCTCAGCCACCTCGTGGATCGCATAGGCCAGCACCACAGACACAAGTGTCATCAGCAGCGCTAATAGGACCGGTTGGTCTAAAAATGCCAAATGCCTAAACACTGCGTAGCCAATCTCCTGGTGGATCAAATATAACGGATAGGAAATTGCACCCAGCGTTACCAGCAAGTCTGTATTGCGCTTTATTTGCGGGCCGAAGATTGCCAATGAAACAATTCCCACGATCAGCGCAGAAATGATCAAACAAAACACAAGCGACAATTGTTCAGGTGGATTTGGTAGATAATCTTGAAGCGAAGCCGTTCGCAATCCAAATGAAAGATGCAAAGACGATGCCGCAATTAGCCCCATCGCAAAAAATGAACGCCCATGTTGATAGATATGCCATAACGAAAGACCGATGATAAATGCTCCGGCAAATGTAGCGATAAATATGCGGTCAATGGCACCGATTTGTAAGACAAACACATTGGCTGTCGCAATAGCGAGCCAGCCAGCACAGATCCACAACAGGTAACGGTGGAATATTCCGAAGAATAAAAATACTGCGGCCCAACCATAGAAGACAAATTCATAAACCAGCGTCCAATAAACGCCGTCGACGAAGGGTTCGCCTGCAATCTGAGGAAGCAGAAATAGGTTTGCCGCCCACGTCTTAAATGTGACTTCATGGGGGCTGCCCAACACCATTAAAACGATAAAGCTCAGCGTCATCGAGGCCCAAAAGCCCGGCATAAGCCGGAAAATGCGATTGACACCAAATCTTATCGCATCGGTCTTCTGGCTAACATGGGCGATCAAAAAGCCCGACAGGGCAAAAAAGATCGGCACACCAACAAACCCAAGCCGAAAAAAATCTGCGACGACGCCAGTCGGCGTCGAAGGCGCGTAACCGATCATGCCCCAGCTTGGTCAATAAAGCCGTAATGGGTTGCAACCACATAAAGCGCTGCCAAAAACCGCAGCAAATCAAGATTTGAGAGATAGACGCGTTTATTTTCCATGCCTTTTAATAGCGCGAAAAAGTAAACGAGATGTGGCGGACGAGAATTCCGCCACCTTCTATTATATTTTTGCCAGCGCCTGATCAATATCAGCGATGATATCGGCTATGCTCTCGATGCCCACCGAGGGGGGGGGGACCCCCCCCCCCCCCCCCCCCCCCCCCCCCCCCCCCCCCCCCCCCCCCCCAGCCGCACCACATCATTGCCCGCACCTGCCGCCTCGCGCTGCGCGTCAGTCAATTGTCTGTGCGTTGTGGAAGCCGGATGGATCACCAGCGAGCGTGTGTCGCCCAAATTTGCCACGAGGCTGAACAGTTCTAGCCCTTCGACAAACTTGATACCCGCATCGTAGCCGCCCTTTAGACCAACGGTAAATACCGCCCCTGCCCCATTGGGCGCATATTTTTTCTGCAACGCATTGTAGGGATTATCCGGCAGACCCGCATAGCGCACCCATGCTATTTTGGGATGCTTTGTTAAATGCTCTGCCACGGCTAGCGCATTTTCGCAGTGGCGCTGCATGCGCAGCGACAAAGTTTCCGCACCCGTCAAAATGTTGAACGAATTTTGCGGTGAAATGACTGGACCAAAATCGCGCATGCCCAACACTCGGCAGGCAATTGCGAAGGCGATGTTGCCTAGCGCTTGATGCAACACAACGCCGGCATATTCGCCGCGTGGTTCCGACAACATCGGATATTTGCCTTTGACGCGCGACCAATCAAACGTGCCGCCATCAATGATGAGCCCGCCCATTGAATTGCCATGGCCACCGATAAATTTCGTCAGCGAGTGCACAACGATGTCCGCCCCATGTTCGAACGGACGGATTAAATACGGCGTTGCCATCGTGTTATCGACAATCAGCGGAATGCCATGCTTTTGGGCAATTGCCGCCACCGCTTCAAGGTCGGTTACGATACCGCCCGGGTTCGCCAAGCTCTCGCAATAAATGGCTTTGGTCTTTTCGTCGATCTGGCTTTCGATGGTCGATAGATCATCCATATCGGCCCAGCGCACATGCCAATCGAAGTTCTTAAATGCTTGGTTAAACTGGTTGATCGACCCACCATAAAGCCGGTTTGCTGCGATAAAATTGTCGCCAGCTTGCATGATCGTATGGAAAACCAACAGCTGCGCCGCATGGCCCGATGAACAAGCAAGCGCTGCAGTGCCGCCTTCGAGCGCTGCAATTTTTTCTTCGAGCACTGCGGTCGTTGGGTTCATCAACCGCGTGTAGATGTTGCCAAACTCCTGCAAGCCGAACAGTTTCGCCGCATGGTCTGTGTCACGGAAAACATAGGCCGTTGTCTGATAGATCGGCGTTATGCGTGCGCCGGTGGTGGGATCAGGCGAAGCTCCCGCATGAATTGCAAGTGTATCAAAACCCGGAATTTTCGGCGCCATTTATATTCTCCATCCACTGTTTTATTGTTGGGTCGGTTATTCACCAGCCTAGCCCGTCAAGCAAAGCAAATTTTTCTAATCACGCGACATTTATGGCGCTCTAACCGCATAAATCGCTCGAAAATAGAAATTCATTTTGAGCGTATGCGAAGCCTTGGCATTTCAATCGCTGGACAGCGGTCTTGAACCACCACCATACCGTGGTTTTGCGCAAATTCAGCGGCCTTATCATCGCGCACACCAAGCTGCGACCAGATATATTTTGGCCGTGGGTTCAAATCCAGCGCCTCTTCCACCACGCTGAACAAATGTTCCGGCGCGCGAAACACGTCGATCATGTCAATCGGCGCGTCGATATCGGCAAGGCTCGCATAGGTCATCGCCTTGTTGATGATGCGGCCTGAATGGCCGGGGTTGACCGCATAGACATCAAAGCCCTTATCGACCAAAAACCCGATCACGCGGTTGCTCGGCCTGTCGCGGTTTGCCGACGCGCCGACCACGGCAATGCTTTTGACGCTCGTTAATATATCGCGCAAAAACGCATCGTCATAAAAATCATGGTTCATGGGGTTCACTCTATTCACTCAGGCAGCGGCATATTGCGGTTTTCATCGAGCGGCGCAAATGGGTTGTGGCATAGCTCCCACAGATGACCATCGGGATCGGCGACATAGGACGTATAGCCGCCCCAAAAGACCTCGTGCGGCGCTTTTGTGCCTGTCGCACCGCAAGAGACTGCGAACGCGTAAGCCTCATCGACCGCCTCACGGCTATCTAAATTGTGTGAAATCGATACGCCGCGATAGGTAATGTCGCTATCATCTGCAACCGCAACACCCGCATCATCCGCCAGTGCTGCCTTGCCGAAAAGGCTGAGCACAGTGCCCTGCGTGATAAAAAACGTCACATTGTCATTGGAAGCCGATGATTTCTTAAATCCAAGCCGCTCATAAAAGGCGGTTGATTTTGCCACATCAGCAACGCCAAGGGTGATCATCGTCAGGCGCGGTTCGAGTTTCGTTATCATAGGCTCAGGCGCTCCATTTTGGATGGCGTTTTTCCATAAAGGCGCCAATGCCTTCGCAGGCATCGCCCTCCAGCATGTTTTGTGTCATTACCCGCGCTGCATAATCATAGGCTTCAGCTAAAGGCATTTCCGCTTGCGCATAGAACGCTTGCTTGCCGATTTTGACCACTTGGGCAGATTTTGAGGCAATGACCTCCGCATATTTTGTGACCACTTGATCCAGATAATCTTCCGGCACGATGCGGTTGATCAGGCCATAGTGTTTGGCATCGCCGGCGTCTATCGTCTCGCCAGTCAGCAGCATTTCCATCGCCTGTTTGCGCGGTACGTTGCGGGTCAGCGCCACCATCGGTGTTGAGCAGAACAGCCCGATGTTTACGCCCGGCGTGCAAAACGTCGCCTTGTCGGTCGCTATCGCCAGATCGCAAGTCGCCACCAGCTGGCACCCCGCCGCCGTTGCCAAGCCATTGACCACCGCGATCACCGGTTTGGGGCACGCGACAATGCTCAGCATAAGCGCGGCGCAAAGCGAAAAAGTTTGCGCAAAAAACGCCGCCCCGCCGTCCGCATCGCTGCGCCGTGCGGTCATTTCTTTCAAATCATGGCCGGCTGAAAAAACCTTGCCCACATGACCCAGCACCACAACATGCACGCTGTCGTCCGTACCCGCGCTATCGATGGCCATCTTGAGTGCAGTCATCGTCGCGATGGAAAGTGTGTTTGCAGGCGCGTTGTTGATGGTAAGATGCAGCACCGCGCCTTTTTGCAGGCTGATTACTTTTTGGTTTTCGCTTAACATTTTTAGGCCTTAATAATCTTACCTTGCGATTTTGATTTGTATGAGGCTATCAGGTGGCACCACCAAATGACAAGCGTTCAAACCTATCCTAAAAGGCTTTCGATGACCCCTTATACGCCCATCATGACCGCTGCCGACTTGGAGAGATTTCTCGATGAGGAGTTTTCAGAAGTGCATGTGGATGGACGCGTGTTTAGCGTAGCGGAAGTCACATCCGGTAAGGTCATACTTGCCTTCGATCCGCTTCCCCGCCATTTGCGGCCGGGCGGCACGGTTTCCGGCCCATCGCTTTTCACGCTTGCCGATGTGGGTGCCTATTTGGTCATTCTTGCCCATATTGGTCCTGCCAAGCACACAGTAACGACCAACCTCAACATCAATTTTATGCACATGTCGCAGCCGGGGCCGCTGCTTGCCCATTGCGCGCTGATGAAGCTGGGCAAGCGTCTTGCCGTGGTGGACTGCCATATTCTCGATACAGTGGGAACAATTGTCGCGCAGGCAACCGCGACCTATTCTATCCCGCCGCGGTGAATAGGTTGGATACCGCAATTCGGCTCGGTATTAACGAAGCAAAAACCACTTCAATAAACCAATCTGAAATACAACTTCGCTAAGCTCCCTTTAAGTTGGAGGGCGCTGAGATGTTTAATAGAATTATCAATAGTTGGAATTTAGCAAAAGAATGCTGGCGTGTGCTGACACTCGACAAAGAAATGCTTCTGTTTCCAATCCTCAGCGCAGTTACGACGATTTTCGCATTGATGCTTGTCAGCATTTCACTGCGGGAGGCTGGCGTATTTGAGTATTTTACTGCGCATATATCTAACTCCAGTAACCCTGACCTGAACAATTTGACAAACGGATCATCGCTTATAATGATGCTAGTAATGATGCTAGCAATCACCATCGTGCTAACACTGATCACCTACACGATCCTGACTTTCTTCAACACCGGCTTAATAACCTGCGCATTCATTCGACTGTGCGGAGAGATCCGGTGCTAGCCGATGGTTTAAGCGTCGCTTGCAAGCGATTCCACAAATCATCGGCTGGGCATGCATTTCAGCAAGCGTCGGCCTGCTGTTTAGCGTGGTTAAAAACCATAATGGGTTTTCTCGGAAACATGATTTCCAATCTTTTGGGGCTTGGTTGGCGCGTTGGTACCTTTTTCACGGTACCAGTGATCGTTGCGGAAGAGAAAAGCGCCATTGAGTCCATAAAGCGCTCTGGCGAACTCGTTAAGAAGAATTGGGGCGAAGCACTTACACTCGAAGTCGGTTTTTCATTCATTGCCAGTCTCATGATGATGATACCCGTCGGTTTGTGCATTCTCGCGACACTCGCATTTGCCGCATCAGGTGCATTTGCCGTATCAGGTGTTGTCGGTGGTTTATTGTTCGTTTCTGCACTCGTAGGCATGCTGACCATCCCAGTGGTATTTTCTACACTGAACGCTATCGCTAAAGCCGCACTTTATATCTATGCGTGCAGCGATAAGCCGGTGGGCTTTAGCGAGGAACTGCTGGAAAAAATGTTTAAGCGCAATAACTTATCGGCGGCGGTTGCGGCTTACCAAGGCAGCACAATAATTTAACGGCCAAAATACGGTAAAATAATACCACACCGTTAAACCTCTGATTTTGCGATATATTCCACAAATCGTTCCGTTTAATTGGCTTGACTTGCGCCGTAACCGCATTTAAACCGCGATTACTACGCAAAACGGCTGTCTTGCGCAGTTTATTTTTGGCGCGGCATCAATGTCGTTCCAATTCAAGCAACAAGAAAAGCCTGATTTTAACCGATCAAGGATGATACTTAAGGAAACTATTATGGGTACATTTTCGCAAAAGCCTCATGAGGTTGTGAAAAAGTGGGTCGTAATCGACGCTGAGGGCCTCGTTGTTGGTCGTCTTGCCTCAATTATTGCCAACCGTCTTCGCGGCAAGCACAAGCCGACATACACACCGCATGTGGACGATGGTGACAACATCATCGTTATCAATGCTGACAAAGTTGTCTTTACGGGCAAGAAGCGCAGCGACAAAATCTATTACTGGCACACAGGCCATCCAGGCGGCATCAAGCAACGCACAGCTGACCAGCTTTTGGTTGGTCGCTTTCCAGAGCGCGTGTTGGAAAAAGCCGTTGAGCGCATGGTTCCTGCGCGGCCCACTTGGCCGTCGTCAAATGAAAATCTGCGCGTTTATGCCGGTTCAACCCACCCGCACGAGGCACAGCAGGCAGAGATGCTTGATGTCGGCGCAATGAACTCCAAGAACAAGAAAGTTGCTTAATCATCATGGCTGAAATTAACTCACTTGAAGAATTGGGCGCGGCGTCTGGCTTTGCACCAGCAGCCTCGGCACCGGTATCTGCGCCTGTATATGAGAAAAAAGTTGACGCCCATGGCCGTGCCTATGCCACTGGCAAGCGTAAGAATGCGATTGCCCGCGTTTGGCTAAAGCCCGGCACTGGCAAGATCATCGTGGTCGGCGAGCCGAAGAATCTCGAGCTTCGCGCGCAAACCCGCAAGGAAAAAGCGGCACCAACCCGTGAGCGTGACTTCACGACCTATTTTGCGCGTCCGGTTTTGCAAATGGTCATCAAGCAGCCCCTCGTGGCTGCAAACCGCGAAACACAATATGACGTGATGATCACCTGTTCGGGCGGCGGCCTTTCTGGCCAAGCTGGTGCAGTGCGTCATGGCATTTCAAAGGCGCTTTGCCACATGGAGCCAGGTCTTCGCTCGGTTCTGAAGCCAGGCGGATTCTTGACGCGCGACAGCCGTGTTGTTGAACGTAAGAAATTCGGTAAGGCCAAAGCCCGCCGCAGCTTCCAGTTCTCGAAGCGCTAATCGCGCGTTTCATTTCACGGGACGACACTTTGAGCGGGGCTTTCGAGCTCCGCTCTTTTTGTTTTTGGGTACCCTGTCTGGATCGCTGTTATAATTTAATCTATGGCTTGGCGGTAAAATTTTGATATTAAAGCGCCAGTACTTTATAAGAAATGGGTGACTTATGCCTTCTACCAAAATCGATAACGCTTTTACTGCGCGCAATCTTCACAGCGCTGCTGAAGACCCCACCCATGCGGGCGCGTTGTCATTTATGCGCCGCAAATATACCAAGTCACTCGCCGGTGTTGATGTCGCTGTGATGGGTGTTCCGTTTGATGCATCCGTTTCCAACCGTCCTGGCTCGCGCTTTGGGCCACAAGCGGTGCGCCGCGCTTCGGCCATTTTTGACAATGACCCTCAATATCCATTTGACGCCGATTTGTTTGAAAATTTGGCCGTCGTCGACCGCGGCGATGTGCTTCTTGACTATGGCAATCATCAACTAACCCCGAAGAAGATTGAACGGGCGGCGGCGCAAGTCATCGAGGCCGGTGCAAAGCTGATCACGATTGGCGGCGACCATTATGTCACTTGGCCCGTTCTCAAAGCGCATTTTGCCAAATATGGGAAAATGGCTCTGGTGCAATTTGATGCCCATCAGGACACTTGGTTTGACGATGGCAAGCGCATGGATCATGGGTCGTTTGTTGGGCGAGCAGCGCGCGATGGCATTATCGATACGGATCATTCCATCCAGATCGGTATCCGTACCCATGCGCCCGAGGATTGCGGCATTAAAATGCTTTATGGCTATGACATCGAAGAGCTGCGCATCGCCGAAATCATCGCAGCGATTAAAGCGCGTGTTGGCGCTATGCCCTGCTACATCACCTTTGATATAGACTGCCTTGATCCGGCCTATGCTCCAGGCACCGGCACGCCTGTAGCAGGTGGGCCATCAACGGCTAAGATGCTCGGCGTATTGCGCGGCCTTGGTTCGCTTAACATTGTGGGTGCAGACATTGTGGAAGTCGCCCCTGCTTATGACCACGCGGATGTAACGGCGATTGCTGGCGCGTCCATCGCCATGTATTATTTAGGGCTTCTTGCGGAACAGAAGAAAAAATCGAGTTAACACATCGATTCCCTTCTTTTCCCTAACCAATTGAAATGTAAAAATAATTGAAAAAGATATTTATCGACGGCGAACACGGCACAACAGGATTGCAGATCATTGCCCGCTTGCAAAATCGGGACGACATTGAGCTTCTATCGCTGGCTATGGCTGACCGCCGCAACGCCGACAAGCGCACTCAAATGCTGCGTGAGGCAGATATTGCGATTTTGTGTTTGCCCGATGATGCGGCGCGCGAAGCAGTTGCTCTTGCTGAAGGTTCGGGCACGCGCTTCATCGATGCATCGACGGCGCACCGAATTGCCGATGGCTGGGTGTATGGTTATGCAGAGTTAGAACACGGACAGCGCGAGAAAATAGTATCCGCGCAAAACGTGTCGAACCCTGGCTGTTATTCAACGGGTGCCATTGCGCTGCTGCGGCCTTTAACCGACGCTGGGCTTTTGCCGTTAGACTATCCGATCACCATCAACGCGGTGTCAGGTTATTCTGGCGGCGGCAAGCAAATGATCGCTCAATTTGAGGATGACAGCGCCAGTGATAAAATCGACGCGCCCTATTTTGCCTATGCTTTATCGCTCGCCCATAAGCATGTGCCGGAAATCAGACGGCACTCAAAGTTAGGCCATGATCCGATCTTCACGCCCAATGTCGGAAGGTTTGCGCAAGGCATGCTGGTAAGCGTTCCGCTGCATACCGCCTCCATGAACGGCGCTAATCGCGCGGCGGTTTATGCCGCACTAGAGGCGCATTATGCGGATCAAGAGATCGTGAGCGTGGTCCCCCTCGATACTATTGACAGCTTGGCGCGGATTGATCCGACGGAAATGGCTGGTACCGATGCAATGAAGCTTTATGTCTGCGGCAACAAAGCGGGGTCGCAGCTCAATCTCATCGCGTCCCTCGATAATCTTGGCAAAGGTGCATCGGGCGCAGCGGTGCAGAATCTGGACTTGATGTTGCAAGCCTAAGATGTGGTAAATTGTCTTTAGGGATTTGTTAACCAAAACGGGTGTTTAATTTCCGCCATACGTGTGAGGTAATGAAATGCAACTTCCCAAAAGACTTGATATCAATGAGCGGGTTTGCCCGATACCTGAACAGGTTTTTGGCGAGCTTCGAAAATCAAATCCGGCCGATGCGGCTCTGATAGCGTCTTCACTACCCGAGGCGCAAAGGGCACAGTTGGTGGAGTTTTGTTATAAGCGCACGCATTTGCACCATCTTGCTCTCATCATCGCCTCCAGTTGCTCGCGTCAAGCTTTGGTCACGGCGCTGGGGCGTTCTGGAGAATTGGTTTTTGAACAATCGCGCGACGCGCACAAAACCATTGCGGACATGCGCCGTGCGAATGGTGAAGCGGCACGCAGCGCGATCAGTCTTGCAAGTTTTGGAAATAAATCTCGTGGTGACGAGACGTCTGAAACGAACGGGTCTATCGTATCTCTATATCGCACCTAGCCACTGTGTAGTACCAATTTATCTGCTACTGCAGCGTATGCGCCCTGCCGTCTTGCAACCCTAAGGGGCCTACCAACCCTCGCCAATGCGCAACTGCAAAAGCCAAAATTAGGAACGCCATCGCCTGATGTATCAAAGCCCAATTGAGTGGGACCTCTAGCACCAAGGTCATGATGCCGACACCTGCCTGAGAGAGTATTAGGCCAAAAAGGAGGAGCGCCCGCCAAGCGTGGGTCGAACGTGGTGCATAGACCCATGCGCCGACGATATGCAGCAATGCTACGCTCAACAATATATAAGCACCGGTGCGATGGACAAATTGAACGATCGCGGGGTTCTCAATTATATTGTGCCATCCCAGCGCCGGCTCCCACATGACAGCGGGAAAGAACCCCTCACCCATGCGCGGCCACTCGTTATAGACCCATCCGGCATCAAGCCCAGCAACCAAAGCGCCGAGATAGATTTGAAGGAAGACCAGCACTGCAACAAAACCCGCTGCATGAGCAGAGTAGCGTGTCGGCTTTAATTCCGGCGTGTGCGGTGCAATAGATCGCGCGACCCAAATGATCCCGCTTAGAATGAGCGCCGCCATGCAAAGATGCGTCGCTAGACGATAATGGCTCACATCAACGCGCTCGCTTAATCCTGAAGACACCATCCACCAGCCAATAAACCCTTGCAAACCGCCGAGCGCAAGGAGACCGAGAAGTGGTTTTTTTATCCGAGGTTCTAGTCGGCCAGTCGCCCAGAAAAATGCTAGCGGCAGAGCAAACACAAGACCTAAGCCGCGCGCCAAGAAACGATGCGCCCACTCCCACCAATAGATGAACTGAAATTCGGACATACTCATGCCCTTGTTCTGCAACTGATATTCTGGAATTTGACGGTATTTCTCCAGCTCTTCTTGCCAGTCGGCTGCACTCAATGGCGGAATCATCCCGTGAATTGGTTTCCATTCTGTGATCGATAGTCCGGAATCCGTCAGGCGCGTCGCACCGCCCACAACCACAAGGCAAAGCAAAACCAAAGCTGTGAAGTAGAGCCATCCACGAACCAGCGCTCTGTTTTTGATCTCGCTTGTCGCGCGCTTTGTTGTTGTGATCGGGTTGAAGTATTCTGTTGTGGTGACCATGACTTGTAATGCATCCTTGGGATAGTGTTTCTCATTGGCAAATCTGTCGCCCAGCATCAAGTGCACCGTTGTCGCGGGCGTTACAAAACGATAAGGACGCTCAGTTGGAACTGTTTTCTCTTATAGGTGTTGGCAGTTCGGAAATGAGTGCTATTTATAGCGCCTGAACAATCGATGGAGTAAGGTAATGCCACGTAGTCTGCGGTCTTTTATCGGAATGGTTCTTCTGGTCACACTTGTCGTCTTATATGCGTTGATCGCAACGACCATTGCGACATACCGTTTAGCTGACAGCGAATGGTATGTGCACCTGGCATTTTTTGGGTTTTCTGGCTTGCTTTGGGTCCTGCCAGCCATGGCAATCATTTCGTGGATGCTTAAAATGCCCAAAGAGAAAGAGCAGGAATAGCAGACTTAAACAGTGGTGAACCGGCGTCCCCGATTGGCAACCGGCACCGTGATCCCGCTTAGCATCGTTTTGACGTAATGCACCCTTTGGTATTCCCCATTGATCGATAAGCGAGGAAGCGCATGCAACGCGTCGGCATGGTTAGGGTGAATAAGCCCGTGCCGCGTGGTTACGGCGGATACAAAGCCTGCTTCGCGGGCTAGTTCGGCTTCGCGGCGACCAGCGGCTATTTTTCCGCCATAGGGATAGGCAAAATGTTTTGGCCTTTCACCGAGTTCAACGGCTAAAATCTCCGCAGACTGAGCCATTTCAAATGCCGCTTCTTCGCGCGCAAGACGGGCAAGATGGTAGTGGTTCAGCGTGTGAGCACCAACAGAGCATAAGGGATCGCTTGCTGCCTTTTTCAATTCGGACCAATTCATCACTGATTTTTTGCAATGTGATTTCGGATCAATCTTGTAGGAATAGGCCATTTCACGGACAATTTCACGCTGTGTCTTTTCATCAACCTGCGTGCAAAAATAATCGGTCAAACGCTTGTAGACTGTGTTTTTTTCTGCCGCGCTGCGACAGTCAAGAAATTGAACGCCTCTGTAGGGTGCGTATGGCTATGCGTTGCCGCTGTCTCGACGATTTGCGCTAGGATCTCCCACCATAAAAACGAGGTCGCGCTGCAAAAACCTGTACATGCGTAAATCATATAGGGGACGTTGTGATTTGTGAATATCGGTGCGGCGGTCAGCAAATTATCGCGGTAGCCATCGTCTAAAGTGACAGTCAGAAATTTTTCATTGCTGTGGCGGGCTTTAATGCGGTCGACAGCTTCGTCCATCGACACAAATTTGTAACCTGCTCTCTTTAATTCTTCGAGTAAAAAATTCAAAAATCCGCCATCGACGGATAAGAAATTGTTTATACCCGATTTATGCAGGGGTTTTCCGACCCGATGCAACATCAAAATGGCGCCCTGCCCGCTGAGCAAAGGCGATACAATATGCGTCAGGCCCGTGTAGCGGGCACCGATCATAAACGCCTTGCGCATTAAGGTTTTAGAAACTGTCATTTTAAATTTTGCGGCCTGTTGGCTAGAAATATGGGTTCGACGAACGCTTTTAAGTAGAAATGTAATCCCTGTCTGCCAGCTTTAGAGCCAAAGGATTTAGACATGGTTGATTTGACATCAGATTTTTCGACAACAAATATCAATGCGCTCGTTGATACATCTGCATTACGCCTGCGGACGATTACAAATCGTGTGGAAGCGATTTCGTATGTTGATCAGCTCAACCCTGACGTCATAGCAACAGGTTATCAAAACCCAACCTTTCTGCGCGCTTGGCTAACGCAGCTTGATGCGACGCCATACTTTTTGATTTTTTCACAAAAAGGCCATGGCGATGTTCTGTTGCCTTTGGAAATAAGCGCCAAGGGAGTTGCAACCTATTGTGGTGGCACCCATGCAAACGGTAATTTTCCAGTCGGATTGAAACAAGATATTCAAGCACTTACGCCGGATATTATCATCAACATGGTAGGCTTGTTAGCAAATCAAGAGCTAGTGCCGAGCGTTGTTTTTCTTGAACGGCAACATACTCAATGGCAAGGGTGTGCCAACCCTTTTGTAAATGCCAAAAGCAGTCAAAGTGCAAATGTGGCTCTTAGCTTGTCGCTGGAGGGTGGCTTTGGACATGTTCTTGATCAGCATAATTCCAAGCGAAAACGAAAACGCCAGCGCGCGCACATGCGCAAATTGGAGGAGCTAGGCACGGTTGAAATTCAACAACATGTACCCTGCAATCAGGTCAAAGAAGTACTTCAAGCTTTTTTTGAGATGAAAGCGGTTCGCTTTAAAGAAGCAGGTATTTGTGACGTATTTGCAGACCAGTCGATCAAAGATATGTTTGCCCAAATGTTTATGGAAAGCTGCGCGCAAACGAATCCGACCCATGTACTCAAAGCCGTTCGGCTTAATGGCAAACCAATCTCAGTCATCGGGTGCACGATCCTAAATGGTAGGCTCACCGTTGAATTTGGCGCGTTTGACGAGACATATGCCGCCGGCGGACCGGGTGACCTACTCTTCTACCTAGCCGTCGAAAACGCCTGCGAACAAGGTTTAGACATTTTTGATTTTGGCATCGGGGACGAGTTTTACAAACGCAGCTGGTGCGACATAGAAACGTGGCACCATGACACAATCATCGGCGTCACGCCTGCCGGCAAAGCGATTGGATTATTAAAGCAAACACGCAACGCGGTGGTGTTTGCCATCAAAACCAATAATGTCATCTGGGCTACGACCAAGCAAATTGAAAATATTTGGTTGGCTTTCAAAGGTGTTTTCGATTTTCATCCCGAGAGATTTCAGGACGCGAAAATTTAGAAAATCTATTGAGTGGCGCGGCGACGATCGTGGCTCGATGTGGGCGGTAGAGGTGCCAAAAGCTCATCGGCCGTCACGATTAAGATATCTTCAAAGCCGCCAGCGATAAGGTCTTGCGCAGCATCTACCACGATCTGCGAGTCTGGCTCAACCATAGCTAGGATCACTTCACTTTCTTGGCTTGTAAGACGTTTCAAGCCAGCCGCGTTCGTCGGACCGCAATCGATGACAATAATATCGTAGGCTGTCGAAAGTGCGTTTATAATAATTGGCAAACGTTCAATACCGCGCAGTGCTAAATCTGGATCTGCATTTCCGGTAGGAATGATATGGGCATGGGTCGCTAAATCGGCATGGATGACTTCGGAATATGATGCTTGGCTTGCCAAGAGATCCGTAATTCCTGGGCATGTGTAGTCATCAAGCATGTGTTGTGACGACGCGCCAGTGCCGGTCAGATCAACAAGCACGGATCGGAGCCCTTCGTCTGAAAGGGCGCGCGCTATGCCTACGGCACAAACCGAGCCCAAATCGCCTTCTGGTGATACAACAATTGCACGGCCCGCCCCTTTAGCGATCAATTGCTTAGTCAAACTTGCAACTGAGAAGTTATCATTTGCGCAGAAGTCACATTCGCCGACGCTGAAACCTGATGGTTATTTTCAGGTTTCGATCTTATCATATTAGGCTGTGTAACCAAGGTGTCGTTGCTATCGGCAATATTATTCATGGCCATATCGGTCACACGCGTTGCAACATTTGCAGCAGCAACCGGAACAAGCGCGCGGCCAGACAAAAGCTCACGCATCAGCGTTGCTAACACCATTAAAATGAGCGAGCCTAAAAATGTGGCGCCCAGCAGCGGAATCATTTTTGGAAATGTCGCCTCTATAGGCGTCATAGCCGAGGCAATCACCCGCGCTTTTGCCGGCGCGTATTGGCTATCATCGCGGGATTGTGCCTCCCGAAAACGGATAAGATAGCTTTCCAACAACGCACGCTTCTGATGTGGCATCGCGCTCCAAAGCCCGCAATTCCACCTCTTCGCTGCCTGCTTGTGATGATGCGGCCTTCAACTGGTTGAGTTCTAAAATGAGGTCTTGTTCACGATCCCGGTTAATGCTCGCGTCATTGCGCAGACCTTGCAGAACCTTTTGCGCTTGGCTGCGAATTTGTGTGCTTAGGTCATCAAGCTGCGAACGTAAGGCTTTGATACGCGGGTGGTTCGGCAGCAACGTCGTGGATAAATCCGCCACCTGCGCTTGAAGACGCACTTGGCTCTCACTTAATCGCTCAATAAGCGGAGATGAAATCACATCGGGTAAAGTATCCAAGGCTGCGCCGCTTTGCAGCGCGCGCTCTACGGACTGCACGCGCGCCTCTACGCTGGAGCGTTCGGTGCGAACGCGGGACAATTCTGTTGATATTTGCGCTAATTGCTGCGTTGCCAGCGTTTCATTGTTGTCGCAACCCGGGAAAGCTATCTTCCAAATTTCGTCAAACAGACCTGTCTGGCAGCGCGAAAATCCGCTACCTTCGCCTCGGCATCACGCAGTTCGTTTTGCAATTGTGTGATTTCGTTCGCCAGATAATCGGCTGCCTGCCCTGTACTGTCGAGTTGTGCGCGGCTTTCCAGCGATACATAGGCGCGCGCAAGAGCATTAGGGACTGCGGCAGCAAGCTCAGCATCTTTCGATTCAAACTCAATAACAACGACACGAGCAGGATCAGCTGGATATACATTCAACCGTTCTTGCATCGCTTTTAGAACGCGCTGCTCAAGGGGTTGTGCTGCAGGATCAGCCATCAGGCCAAAGGCAATCAAGCCCATTTTGATTGCGGAAATGTTCTTGGTTTCATCGAACTCGGCGCGACTTGCCAAGTCAAGTTCGGCCGCGACTTTTAGCAATAAGTCAGAAGACCGAATAATTTCAACTTGGCTCGCCACGCTTTCTTCATCAATTACCGGTTGATCTGAAGGCTGGTTTTCTGTGGATGGGCGCGTGAACACGGATTCGTTGGCATCAATGAGCACCCGTGTGTCTGCCGTGTATTTTGGCGAGACGAGACTTAGCATCGCAAAGACCACACCTGTCAAAAACAATGAGACAAGAAGGATTTTAAAGAAGTCGCGGCGCAAGGCAGCAAAAAGCCTGCCTATATCAATATCTGCGTCTCGTGACTGCAACTGATTACCCAACATGACACTGTACTCCAAACACAAATAGCCACGCACATTCGAGTGCGCATGTCAGACTGTAAATCAACATGGTAACCAGCGGGTAAACGACTGTTTAACTGAAAGTTTTTGATTATTGCCAATGTGTTAAGATGTCGGAGCCTGTGGCTTAATCTGCGGTTGCTTAACCAAAACCTGCCTAACCTTTACCGGCTATTAACCTTAACAGTTGAATAATAGGAGAATTGGAAATGCTTTTATCGGCAAAGTTAGTGGGAATATTTTTAGATGTACGGTGTAATGACCTTTCTCAGGACTGCGGTCGCTTTTTCTGCATTAACGGCAATGGCAGCTTGCACAGGGTATCGCCCAGCGCCGCCTGCTTTTCACGAAGTGATTAATCAGCCCTACCTTCTTGATTCGGGCGATCAGATTCGGGTGACTGTCTTCGATCAAGGTGATCTCTCAAACACCTTTAACGTCGATCAGTCCGGCTACATCTCTTTTCCCCTTGTTGGCTCCGTCGCAGCACGCGGCCGAACAGTTCAGCAAATGGAAGCGGCGATTGCTCAAAGTTTAAAGCAAGGCTATTTGCGTGACCCCGATGTTTCGGTCGAAGTTGCTGCTTATCGTACCATATTTGTGATGGGAGAAGTGGGCGCTTCGGGGCAGTACGCCTACCGTCCTGGCATGACAGTTCAAATGGCAGTGGCGGGCGCAGGTGGCTTTTCGGCGCGTGCCAACCAGGGCAACGCAGACATAACACGGCAAATCAATGGCAAGGTGATGACCGGCCGCGTATTGATCTCGGATCCTATTATGCCAGGCGATACGATTTATGTGCGAGAACGCATTTTCTAATGTGTTGAGTATGGTATTTCTATGCGAGCAAAATCCGCTAAGAATTGTGCACATCTTGCGTGCTCCCATGGGCGGCGTCCTGCGGCATGTGCGTGACCTTGCAACCGCTCATGCAGCGCAAGGTCATCTAGTCGGTATCATATGCGACGTGCCAGGAACGCCCGGGTATAATGAAACAATTCTAAAGGAACTACAGCCGCAACTAGCGCTGGGGTTGCTGCGTACACCAATGAGCCGCGCCATCGGGCCGAGCGATATATTGGCAACTGTAAAAATTCGTCATTTAATCAAAAATTTAAAGCCAGATGTTGTGCACGGCCATGGCGCAAAAGGCGGCGTATATGCAAGATTTGGTGGCACGCTTGCTACTGGGAACAGCTATCGGCCAGCGCGCATTTATTCGCTCCATGGTGGTAGCTTGCACTACGATCCTCAATCACGAAACGGAAAAATTTACTTCCAAGTTGAACGGGCGTTGGAGCGACTAACAGATTATTTAATTTTTGTGGCCAGCTTTGAGCACATGACATATGAAGAAAAAATAAGCGCACCCTCCTGCCCGTTTGAAGTAATTTACAATGGGTTGGCAGAAAAAGAGTTTGATCCCGTATCACCGATCCGATGACGCCGCCGGATTTTCTATTTATTGGTGAAATGCGTATGCTCAAGGGCCCAGACCTCATGCTGCACGCCATGCATCGCCTGAAAGCAGAAGGCTCCCAAAACATCAGTGCAATAATGGTAGGAGATGGCCCCGACCGCGACGAAATTCAGGCGCTTATTACCCAGTTAAACCTGCAAGCCAATGTCACCATGCGCCCGCCGATGCCAGCAAGGGCAGCGTTTGAGCTGGCAAAGACCGTGGTCATGCCATCGCGAGCCGAGGCGATGCCTTATATTGTTCTGGAAGCACTTGGCGCACACATGCCACTTATCGCGACAAAAGTTGGCGGTATTCCTGAAATATTCGGCACTGTAAGTGATATTTTGATCGAACCAACGATTCATGATCTGACTATTAAGATGCGTATGGCCTTGGGGGATTTGACTGCGCTTAAATCCCGTATGCCAGATCATGCTGCCTTAAAAGCAAACTTTTCTGTCGAAGCAATGGCGTCAACCATGCTCGATGTTTACGAAACTGCAATAAAAAGCAGAAACAGCGCATAAAAACTTAAAATAGTGCGAACTATCAAGCGTTTCTTAGGGCATTTTTGTCATGATCGCCCCAATGGTCACGGAAACGAAGCAAAAATGAATAATTTTAACCCAAAAGAGCACTTTACGCGCGATGCGGTAAAAAATTTTGATGATGGTGAAATACTCACCGTCAAAGAGGGTGTTTTAAATCCGCTTGCGGCGAGAATTGCGGCAGAATACAAAAAAGACACCGTATCACCTGCGATATTGATGGGCGCGCTCCTCATCGGTGAACTCGTCATATTATTTGCGCTTTCGATTATTCTATTGGTTGGGTACATCGACGTCCAATGGACGGTACCGGGGGCTATACCTTGGCGATATTTTATTGTCGGTCTACTTTGCCCTGTATTTTTCGTTATTTTTCTTCAAATTCTCGACGGCTACCAAATTCGAGCAATCAGACATTCCCTGCGGTCTTTCCCTAAAGTTGTTGCTGCATGGTCTGCTGCGTTTGCGGCGCTTGTAATCGGCATCTTCTTCTTGAAAATGTCAGAGGACTTTTCGCGGTTTTGGTTCGGCGCCTGGTTCTTATCGGGCTTGGCTTCTCTTTTCATAATCCGCACTTTTTAAATTTTCGCGTTCGTAAATGGGGTCGAAATGGCACTATGGAACGCCGTGCAGTCATCGTCGGTGGCGGTGAAGTCGCCGAGAAGCTTATTCGTTCACTTGAACAACAGGCCGATAATGATATTCGCATTTGCGGGTTGTTTGACGACCGCGATGATGTCCGATCCCCTCCCATTGTGGCAGGCTATCCAAAACTGGGCAATGTGGAGGAGCTCATCGAGTTTGCGCGCCGCGCCCGCATTTCGATGTTGATCGTCTCACTGCCATTCAACGCCGAAAATCGCGTTCTGGCGATGCTGAAAAAACTGTGGGTTCTGCCCGTCGATATTCGTCTTTCGGCTCATTCAAGCAATTTGCGCTTCCGTCCGCGTACATACTCTTACGTTGGCAACGTTCCCCATGTTCGATATTTTTGACCGACCTATTCGAGATTGGGACTCGGTGGCAAAGCGCGCGTTTGATATCGTATTCTCGCTGCTGGGCATCATCGCCCTATCCCCCATCATGATTGGCGCTTACTTGGCTGTCAAACTTACATCCAAAGGCCCTGCGATTTTTGTGCAAGAGCGCCATGGTTTCAACAACGAGATCATTCGCGTTTTCAAGTTTCGGTCGATGTATGTTGATCAGCAAGACAAGTCCGCCAGAAACGCTGTGACAAAAGGCGACCCACGCGTAACGCCGGTTGGCCGCATCATTCGCAAAACATCGATTGACGAATTACCGCAATTCTTCAACGCCCTGCGCGGCGACCTGTCACTCGTCGGTCCACGACCTCACGCCGTACATGCGCAAACACGCGAAAAACTGTATGGCGAAGTTGTCGATGGGTATTTTGCCCGACATCGCGTCAAACCTGGCGTTACCGGCTGGGCGCAAATCAATGGCTGGCGCGGAGAAATCGACCGTGACGAAAAAATCAAAATGCGCACAGAGTGTGATCTCTATTATATCGAAAATTGGTCAATCCTGTTTGATTTACGTATTTTATTGATGACGCCAATTAGTCTGTTCACAAAATCGGAAAATGCCTATTGACCGAAGTAGCACTCTCTTCCGGCTTTCAACTTACCCCTACAGAGCAGAGCCGTGCGGTAAATTCCATAATCGTTTCTGTAGCTATTTGGCTCGGCGTATTTCTTTCTGGCTTCGTGATCAACGAACCGGCGCCCTATGAACTTTATATGGTCGGATTGATCGGCATCTGGGCCCTCCTCGGGCTTACATTGCCAAAACAAATATTGCCCCTGATTTCGTTATTATTGCTCTTTAATCTGGGCGGTATCATCACGATGATGGTTATGCCCGATTGGCAAAATGCGCTTATCTACGTTGGGGTATCCTTTTTCCTCGGTTTCACAGCGATGTTTTTTGCAGCAATCATCGCTGCAAAACCCGAACGCCTCAAACTTATTTTTGCCGCCTATTTGGCGGCGGCTTTAATCACCGGCATGCTCGGCATCTTGGGCTATTTTGGTGCAATTCCCGGTGCAGATTTGTTTACACGCTTTGGTCGCGCCAAAGGTGCATTCCAAGATCCAAACGTATTTGCACCGTTTTTATGTTTGCCAGCGCTTTACTGTTTGCATTCGATTTTGACCAAACCCTTCACGCGCACATTGCCACAAATGCTTTGCTTGCTTATTCTTGCATTTGCTATCTTCCTCTCGTTCTCACGCGCTGGCTGGGGGCTTTTTGTAATATGTTCTATATTGCTGATTGCGTTTTTGCTGATCAACAATCCGTCTGGCCGCTTCCGCGTTCGCCTCATTATACTGTCAGTTGCTGCCATCGGCACACTGGCAGTTGCTTTGCTGGTCGCTCTTCAGTTTGAGAGCGTCCGCGAATTATTTTTGAGCCGGGCGCAATTGGTTCAGGACTATGACGGCGCGCGGCTTGGCCGCTTTGCACGCCATGCTTTGGGCTTTTCGATGGCCATGGAAAATCCATTTGGAATTGGTATCTTAAAATTCGGATCAATTTTTGGCGAAGATCCGCACAATGTTTATTTGAAGGCGCTCACCGACTATTCTTGGCTAGGTTTTGCTTCTTATGTGATTTTAATATTCTGGACATTAGGCGTCGGACTGAAAATACTATTTCGCGAGCGGCCATGGCAGCCATTTTTACTTTGCGCCTTTATCGTCTTTGTCGGTCACGTTATCATCGGCTACGTCATAGACACCGATCACTGGCGGCATTTCTTTTTATTGCTCGGTATTATTTGGGGCTGTGTTGGCGCGGAGCATCAGTTTCAGCGGAAAAGACGAGCGCTCTAACAGAGTGTGAAATTTGGTCGGAGCGAGTGAACGCATTTCGAACGGCTCCTGAAATGCAGTTGGCTATTTTTCGGATACCTATCAAGCACCCCAACAAGCTTGCAGCATAATGCTAACCATCTTTTTGAGGGGTTTGTGCTCCATGAAAATAAACCGGCACCGAAAATTTAACTCTGTGAGACGTGCCGGATAAAAGCTTGCTTTCAACAACTAATATTCTGTTTAATCCAAGTGTGCCGGCTTCTGAAACGTTAACAGCAATTTCAAACTCAACGAAGCTTGGCTCATTGGAGTATTTTATTGGTTGATCTTTAAATCTAACTGTATGTGGGGCTATCAAATAATTTGAGTTAGCGGCTGTTTTTCTGACCCCGTCTATTATTTGGGAAAGAGTTTTCTCGATGTAATCGGCTACTTCTATATTTTTCGTCCAATTCAGTAAAACATGACCAACGCTTTTTTATTTCTTCTGTAACCTTAGTTTCTGAAATCGCCTGCCAGCCTGTGTTTTCAGATATTGCTCAAATTCCTGCGCAGTCTTTTGTCACTAAATCCGAAATAGCAATGTAGCTCCCAAAGGCTGATATTTTGCGGTATGTCCTTTTGTTATTATCAGAGTTATGCTCTTTTAGTCTACGTTTGAGATCATCAGTAAAACCAGTATAAAATTTACCCAGCTGGCTTTTACTTTCGAGGATGTAAACGTACCACATAATGCGATTTTCTATTCCGTCACAACCTGATCCCTCACTTCGTTCGGGGCTGTGACGAGAACCTCGTCAATGCCAAGAAAGCAAAGCTTTCTGCATTGACGGGTGGTCGGAGCGGCGGGATTCGAACCCACGACCCCTACACCCCCAGTGTAGTGCGCTACCGGGCTGCGCTACGCTCCGACCTGATTTGTCTATAGTCAGACTGAGGAATAGGCACAAGGAATAATTCCAGCAATTAAAGCGTTTCGCTTTAGCGCGCTTGGTCTAAAAGACGCTTACATTCTAAAAGATCAAATAAGGCCTCTTGCAGAAGCGTCCGATTATCGCGGCTCATATTAGCATTTATATCCGTTTGCCCGAGCCCTTTTTCTTGCGCGGTGCTTTTGCCTAAGCCAAAAAGGCCTTTGCCCCTTGGCTTTGCTTCGCCGACCAAAACATATGCGTCGGCTGGATCAAGCCTCGGGGCGACAGTATCACGGATTTTTTGGGACGCTTTGGCAGCGTCGGTCCGCTTGCTCGCGCGCCACATCGGACTAGCGTTGTAGACATTTTCTCCAAAGCACTTAGGTCGCCACTTCCTATGGAAACTGCAAAACCGACACCATTCTCGCGTAATATTTTCTGTACGCCTTTGATTGTGTAACCTTCTTGATACAGAAGATGTCGGATACCCTTGAGCAAATCTACATCAGTGGGGCGGTAATAGCGGCGACCACCGCCACGTTTTAACGGCTTGATTTGACTAAAGCGTGTTTCCCAAAAGCGCAAAACATGTTGTGGCAGATCGATATCATCCGCAACTTCACTGATTGTCCGGAAAGCATCGGGGCTCTTATCCATGCAAAACTCCTAAACCGAACAACACCAAACCACCGCTTGCCTGCGATTTAGCGTGAATTGCGCTTGAAACCTTCGACGACGCGTTGCTTCAGCACATTGGAGGCTTTGAAGGTTATAACGCGCCGCGGTGTGATAGGCACTTCTTCACCAGTCTTCGGGTTTCGCCCTACCCGCTCTGTTTTTTTACGGATTTGAAAAGTGGCAAATGAAGACAATTTAACCGTTTCGCCGCGCACAATGGCGTCGCAAATCTCGTTTATAATCATCTCAACCAAGTGGGCAGATTCTGTCCGCGACAGGCCAACCTGCTTGTACACAGCTTCACAAAGGTCCGCGCGTGTTAACGTTGTTTCAGCCATAAACGCATCCCCTTTCGTTCAAGCTTTTGATTATTTGCGGCAAACTATAACCAAAAACCTTATAGATCAAGGCTTTTCGCGCCATACGCGCGCGCTTACTTCGATGCTACCAGCGCACTAAAACCGCACCCCAGGTAAAGCCACCACCCATCGCTTCTAATAAAACGAGGTCATTTTTTTTAATGCGGCCATCCGCTACGGCGACACTAAGAGCCAGTGGAACCGATGCCGCAGACGTATTGCCGTGCTGGTCAACGGTCACCACCACTTTATCCGACGGGATGCCAAGTTTCTTTGCCGACGCATCTATGATCCGCTTATTGGCCTGATGGGGCACAAACCAATCGATCTGCTCACCGGTGATACCCGCCGTCGCAAAGCTGTCTTCAATAACATCGGTGATCATGCCGACCGCGTGTTTGAAGACCTCTTTGCCAATCATGCGGAGATGGCCTGTTGTTTGCGTGGTGGATACACCGCCATCTACATATAATTTTTCTTTGTGACTGCCGTCAGAGCGAAGATGTGCGGCCAACACACCGCGATCAGAAGTCAGGCCAACGCCATCAATCGCCTCCAATATGACCGCCCCTGCCCCATCACCAAACAACACGCAGGTCGTGCGGTCTGTCCAATCCAACAGGCGCGAAAATGTCTCTGCGCCAATCACCAAGACACGTTTTGCCATGCCGCCGCGAATATAAAGATCAGCAGTGGATAGCGCATAGACAAAACCACTGCATACCGCTTGGATATCAAATGCAGCGCCATGAACCATGCCGAGCCGATTTTGAATGTTCACAGCCGTAGCGGGAAACGTATTGTCAGGCGTTGAAGTGGCTACAATGATTAAATCAATGTCGTCAGGCGTAAGGCCAGCATTTGCTAGCGCTTGGCGCGCTGCCGCTTCTCCCAGTGAAGCCGTTGTTTCGCTATCGTCAGCGATATAGCGCTGGGTGATACCAGTACGCTGCTCAATCCACTCCGCCGTGGTATCGACTTTAGCTTCTAATTCACGATTAGTGACAACGCGCTTCGGCAGCGCACTGCCGACACTAATGATTGCTGAGCGCTTCATGACTGCTTACCTAATTATCTGTGTTTGCTGTTTCGTCAGCAACGCTTTGAGATGGTGCCTTATCAGGCCGATTGTGAAACTTGCGAATGTCTAACTCGATTTTCGCTAAAAGATCGTTGCGAACCATATCGAATCCCATATCGAGCGCCGACGCAAAACCTTCCGCGTCTGTCCCGCCGTGGCTTTTAATAACAATGCCATTTAGCCCCAAGAAAACGCCGCCGTTTACTTTGCGCGGGTCCATTTTTTCGCGGAGCCGTTTGAAAGCACTTCTGGCAAAAATATAACCCAGCTTTGACATCAACGTATGCGACATGGCGGATCGTAGATATTCCCCAATTTGGCGCGCTGTTCCTTCTGCGGTTTTCAGCGCAATGTTGCCAGAAAAACCCTCAGTAACAACGACATCGACAGTGCCCTTACCAAGATCATCGCCTTCAACAAAGCCGCGATAATCGATATTGGGCAAGTTGGCATCGCGCAGCAAACGCCCCGCTTCCTTCACGTCCTCTTGACCCTTAATTTCCTCAACACCCACGTTTAGTAATCCAACGGTCGGACGTTTGTTTTCTATGAGCGCGCGCGCCATGGCGGCGCCCATAACGGAGAAATCAACCAGTTGCTGGGCATCGGCACCGATGGTCGCGCCCACATCAAGCACAATACTTTCACCGCGCAACGTCGGCCAAATGGCAGCTATCGCTGGGCGTTCAATATCAGCCATGGTGCGCAGGCAAAAGCGCGCCATGGCCATAAGCGCGCCGGTGTTGCCTGCAGAAACGCACACATCGCTGTCGCCTGTCTTTACTGCTTCAATGGCTTTCCACATTGACGATTTCCAGCGCCCTTGGCGAAGCGCTTGGCTGGGTTTATCGTCCATCCGCACTGAAACGTCACAATGCACAAATGTGCTTACACTTTTCAGTTTTGGAAATTTTTCGAGCTCGGGCAGAACCTCGTTTTCTTTGCCGAAAAAAATAAATTTTAGGCTCGGATGGCGCTCCAGCGAGATAGCAGCACCGGGTATAATAACCGACGGACCAAAATCTCCACCCATCGCGTCAACTGAAATTGTGACCACTTGTCTACCCGTCCCAACTTTTCTGACATCAATATGCCATTTAGTGTGCGTTGTTTTTCTCGCGAATTTAATATTTCGCCCCAACTCCACCAACACCTCTTAACACCGTGCAAAAAAACATCAAAATGGATTGGTGAGTTTTCACAACTTGTCTTTGAGTGCCGCGAGCGAGGCAAAAGGGTTTTCGCGAATGTTTTCTTCAAATTTAATGTCAGACTGCAGATCAGCAGCCTTTGCCTCAGCATTATCGGCTTTTGGATAGGGATTGAGCTCCAGAGCCACGAATTCGACGGCTATGGCACCAATATCAAGTTCGGGCAAATCAAAAATTTCTGGCGTATCTTCGCCATCGGGATCGATGATCAACTCATCTGCTTGTCCGGCAATGGCGGGTTTTACAAGCTTTGACGTAGACGGCAAATAAACGGCATTGATTTCAACGCTGATTTCTTCCGAAACCGGGGTAAGTGTTATAACACAATTCTGGACCAACCGAGCGGTGACTGAGCCGGTAACACGCACGCCGTCCTTGTGCCATTTTTTGACCAGAAGAAGTGCCTCAAAATGTTCAACTGATCGAATCCTCAGCTGATCAGAAATAGCCGTCAACTGCCCCACTGCTGGAGTGATTTTTACCGTCAACCCTTTTGGTGGCAGGCGCAGCACATTAACACTGTGGCTGAGCAAACCATCCTTAATGGTCGTTACGGATTTTCCGTTTTCATCATTCATGGGTTAAACCGTATCATCTTGCACTAGGTCCCAGGTGGCGGGAAACTAATCTCACCGCGCAATAGCTGGTCGTTGCTGATCGTGGCAAGATGTTTGACACAGTCTAGCATGTATTGTGCAAGCCTATCGGAATCCAAAATACCATCTGTTTCAGGCTTGGGCGTAATATTTCGTGTTAACGCATCGGCCAGAGCTGTTGCATCGCCAGAATCAATCGCAGTCCAATAGGGGCCCATGCGCCCATAGAACATTTTTCCGAGCTTTTTCATCCGTTTTGGAACGCCAGCGTCGCCGACACCTAGTTCACGCACCGAGTGATCCAGTTCAAGGAAAAACTCATCAACAATGTTCTGCGCCATTTCATTGAGCGCGTCACCAGAAGAGCGTATGCGGTGAAAGAATAGGATAAGATGCAGGCCAATGGCCTCATAGCGACCAATTGGCGTGTCCGGAACTCCCCAGTTTGCGTATAATAATGGTTGACGACCTGCGGCGATCAACGAAGAGTATAGCCGCGAAACAATCTTTTCGTTACTATTGTCTTTTTTTCGCCGAAACAGTGACATAATCATAATGCAAATCCTAGCTGTGGCTTAATTTAGAAGCTACCACACTAACCCTCAGCGCATGTATCGCGGATACTTTTATAACGTATACTTGCAAGATCATTGATAGGTGCGGTAGCTCGGTTTAAACAAAAGACGCAAGCAATGTGCGCTCTTTTCAAGGAGATGAATGTGGCGGCGAAAAGCAAAATGACAACCCCGCGCGGTGTATCCATTATCTTAGCACTGACAACATCGGCACTTGTTTTGTCCGGGTGCAACACCTCAAGTGTTTTGAGTTCTAAGGAAACATTTCGGCAGGGGTTTGTCATTGATCAGGAAACTCTCGCCCTTGTGCCTGTGGGCTCTAGCCGCGAGCAAGTTCTTCTGTCCCTTGGGTCACCAACAACCACGAATGCATTTAACAATAATGAGCAGGTATTTTATTACATTTCGCAGACGCGTGTGCGAAATGCACAATTTTTGAAGGCGAAAATTGTCGACCAACGCGTTTTGGCCGTCTATTTTGACCAAGCCGAGACCGTTGAACGCATTGCTGACTACGGTTTAAAAGACGGCAAAGTCTTTGACTTCGTTAAGCGCGCTACACCCACGGGCGGCAAAGATTCAACATTCCTAGCGCAGATATTCTCCGGTGGATTGGGTGCAAGCGCATCTCAAGTGCTGGGTCGTTAAGGCAAATTATATCGCTTTGAGCTTAGCTCTATTTGCTACAGCTTGGACCATGAGCATCACTAGACAAGAACCGGCCACTGGAAGCACGATCCAGTTGAGGACATCCCAGCCAAAACTGTTAAGCAAAGCGCCTGAACTCAGTGAGGCAAGTGCAACGAGTGAAAACAGCGCGAAATCATGCACGCCCTGCACTTGGTTCTTTTCGCAGGGTTGATAGCAATCGGTGAGCATGGCTGTAGCGCCGATAAAACCAAAGTTCCAACCTACGCCTAGAAGCACGAGCGCAAACCAAAATTTCCAAAGTTCTAAGCCCGTGAGTGCAACAAGCGCGCAGGCGATGAGCAATAACAGTCCTGTTGCAACAATTGTTTCTTTGCCAAACTTTGCGATCAATTTTCCTGTCACAAAACTTGGGGCAAACATAGCCAGCACATGAAATGAAATTCCAAGCGTGGCCTCATTAACGGAATGACCGCAATAGACCATCGCGAGCGGCGCGCCAGTCATAACGAAAGACATTAACGCATAGGTTGTCGCAGCGCATAGAAACGAGACAATAAAACGCGGCTGGGTGATAATTTGGCGCGTCGGTCTGGCTATCCCCGTCATTTCCTCGGAATCAGATGCTGGCGCAGGAAGCGCCTTGAGCGTCATCAGCACGCATGCGCCGATAATGCCAAGGACGATAACCGAGAGATATGCGCCTGCAAAACTGACGGGCGCGAGCAAATCCTTCGTCCAAATCACCGCTTGTGGACCGATGATTGCGGCGAACATGCCGCCGCCGAGCACCCAAGATATCGCCTGCGGCTTATAAAATTTGGGGGCCGCATCGGCTGCAGCAAAGCGATATTGTTGAACAAATGCACCGCCCGCTCCGATAACGGCCAAGGCAACGGCAAAAAACCAAAAATTATGCACGACCAGTGCGGCTGCTGCCAACGCGCCGCCTAGGCTTGCAATGAGCGCGCCCGTGGTAAAACCATAGCGCCGACCCACTTTGCGCATCAGCAATGCGGCTGGCAACGCGCTAAGCGCAACACCTACACTATAGCCTGTGACCGGAAGTGTCGCGAGCGTCTTGTCTGCACCCAAAAGATAATCACCGGACAAACCGCCGATTGATATTGCAATGGGCGCACTGGCGCCAACGAAAGCCTGACTGATGGCAAATGTGCCAGCGGTACGTTTGGCTTGCGCTAATTGCATGGCTTCCGACATTTAACGTTCCTATTGCCCGTTTCTCGCTTTGCGCGCGATGCGGTCCAGTACAGCGTTGACCAACTTGGGCTCATCGCCATCATCATAAAAAGCTGAAGCTACGTCCATATATTCAGTTATCACAACGGCAATCGGCACGTCTTTGCGCTCGATCAATTCAAATGCGCCAGCCCGCAAAATCGCCCGCAAAGTGCTATCGATCCGCGATAGGGGCCAATCTTCTTGCAGCGCCCCACGGATGATGGGGTCAAGCCTGGTTTGGGATTTAACAACGCCCGCCAATATCCCTCGAAACCACGCGGCATCAGCATCCAGATATTTTTCGCCGTCAACCACTTGGCCAAGACGATGGGTTTCATATTCTGCGGCGACTTCCAAAACGCCGGCGCCTGACATATCCATTTGGAATAAGGCTTGTACGGCAGCAAGGCGCGCCGCGCCGCGCTTATTGGCTGGTTTTACTGGATTTGTTGCTTGCTCCGCCATCACATCTCGCCCAGCATTTTTTTCTTAAGGTGCAACATTGATACGCGCAGCTTTGGCCGCAAACCCGCCTTTATCAAGCTCGTTTTTCTTGGCGCGTGCCCAGCCCTGCGCCTCATTTTCGACGGTCATAATGCCGTTACCGATGGGTGCACCTTCAGCAACAGATAAATCCATCAGCGCCCGCGCGCTCTCATTTGCGACAATATCAAAGTGATAGGTTTCGCCGCGAATGACCATGCCCAAGGCAACAAAGCCGTCATAGTCAGTAACGCCATCGATGGCATAGGCAATGGCCGCAGGAATTTCCAAGGCGCCGGGCACGGTTACCACATCATAGCTCACACCTGCGGCATCCAGCGCTGATGTCGCTCCTTCCAGAAGAGCGTCGGACATCCCGTCATAAAAACGCGCTTCGACGATGAGAAAATGGGGGGCCTGTGTCATTTAATATTCCGCAATTTGTATGTGTATCTGCGGTGACTACGCCTGTTTGCCAACCTCTGCAAGGCGGGAAATGTAGCGCTCTACATACCTTGCCATTTGATCGACTTCGAGATTAACAAGATCGCCCTGTTTAGCGGTGCCCCAAGTCGTCACCTCTTGGCTGTGGCGTATCAGCAGAACATCAAACACGTTTGCACTAACACTGTTCACTGTCAGCGACGTGCCATCGAGTGCAACCGATCCTTTGGGTGCAATATATTTTGACAGCACTTCAGGCGCTTCCATAAAGAAGCGGGTTGCATCACCCTCTGTCTGCACATCAACGATCACGGCCAACCCATCAACATGCCCCGACACCATGTGCCCGCCATATTCATCGCCGACTTTCATGGCGCGCTCGGTGTTGATTTTTGTACCAACCGACCATTGCGCCGCCGTGGTCAACCGCAGCGCCTCTTCCCACGCCTCGACCTCAAACCAATCCGCACCTTTCGCGGTTACGGTTAGACACACGCCCGCACAGGCGATGGAGGCACCAATATCAATCGTAGTCGCATCGTAGCGTGTCTTGATTTTGAACTTACGCCCGGCGGCTAAATCAGTCACCTGTTCAATTGTTGCAATATCCGTTATTATGCCGGTGAACATGAAATAGCCTCGCACTCAAAAAATCTATCGACACCGAACCTATACGCGGCGGAAACCCTAAAACCATCGGGCAAATTTTGCGACGAAAATGGGCTTGCAATTCCCTGATGACCAACGACGATATCGCTTTCAAACAGGGCAATTTGTTCAACCAATTTTTCGGCTAAAAATGCGTGCGCAACCTGCGCTCCGCCCTCAACCAGCACACGTGTTATGCCAATGGCTGCTAAATCTTCCATGAGTTCAGGTAAGGCAATCCGGCCCTCGTGTGACGCGCAGGCGATGATACGTACGCCCTTTGCTGCTAAATCCTTGGCATTTTTAGACTGCGGATTTGCGGTTGCAAGGATAAGCGGCGCTTGATCAACGCTCTGCACAAGTTGGCTCTGAATGGGAAGCCTTGCGCCCGTATCAAGCACAATTCGCGTTGGTGAGCGGTGTGCCATGCCGGGCAGACGGCACGTCAAAGCTGGGTCGTCTCCAAGAGCCGTATTGACGCCAATTAAAATGGCATCGTGTTGGCTGCGCAAAATATGGCTCTGAGCTTTCGCGTGACTGCCCGTGATTGCAAAGTTTGACGTATCCCTTTTGCCGATCATCCCATCGCTCGAGACAGCAAGCTTCAAAGTCACTTGTGCACGCTTTGTCATGGACCGCGCGAGGTATGAGCCAAGCACAGCATTCGCTTTTTTTTCTTCGCAACCGATATTGACCGTGATGTCCGCGTTTTTCAGTATTTGATATCCAGCGCCTGAAACACGGTCATCGGGATCAGTCAGTGCGCTGACAACGCGCGCCACGCCCGCCCTCACCAACGCCTCGGCGCAAGGCGGGGTGCGTCCATGGTGGGCGCAAGGTTCTAGCGTCACGTAGGCCGTTGCACCTTGCGCAGCCTTGCCCGCCTCTGCCAAGGCCGCAGCCTCCGCATGGGGGCGGCCTCCAAGCCCGGTGATGCCAGAGCCTAAGATCATGCCATTTTTCACGAGTATTGTTGCAACGGAGGGATTTGTGCCGGTTCGCCCCAAATGCCAGCGCCCAAGACGAATGGCAGCTTCCATGTAACGGTGATCTTGGCCGTCTATCGGAGTTTTAGTCATCGTCAGCGGATAGGACGGCAGCATATTTATCGCCGCCAACTAGTTTGCCACCAAGCTCGCCCAACAATTCATGAAAGTCTTTTGGATCGCGGAAATCCTTATACACGGACGCATAACGGACATAGCCAACGTCATCCATATTTTTCAAAACTTCCATGACAAGCGCGCCGATATCGTCGGACGAAATATCCTGCTCGCCGCTGCTTTCCAATTGTCTGATGATGCCAGATACTGCGCGCTCGATGCGCTCAGGGTCTACGGGGCGTTTGCGCAGTGCAATTTCAAAAGAGCGCGCGAGTTTATCGCGATCAAATGCCACTTTGCGCCCGGATTTCTTAACGACGAAAAGTTCGCGTAGCTGCACCCGCTCAAAGGTCGTATGGCGGCCGCCGCACACATTGCAAACGCGCCGGCGGCGGATAACCGTGTTGTCTTCCGCCGGACGGCTGTCTTTAACTTGCGTATCTTCTGAATGGCAAAACGGACAACGCAAGCCGTTAATCCATGTATGAGTAGATTGGGAAGCGATCCGTCAGTTTGATCACATCGGCTTTTACCGCTGCTTCTACCGCCGATGTATCACCGTCTTCGCCCGCCAGCGCCACGCCATCGACGATGCGTACAATCAACTTGCCGACTTCGCGGAATTCCGCCGGACCGAAACCGCGTGTCGTCGCAGCAGGTGTGCCCAAGCGGATACCCGATGTTACAGTCGGCTTTTCAGGATCATTGGGTACGCCATTTTTATTACACGTGATGAAAGCACGGCCCAGCGCTTGCTCTGTCGCCTTGCCGGTTACGCCTTTCGGGCGCAAATCAACCAACATCAGATGCGTATCTGTGCCGCCAGAAACGATATCAAGACCGCCTTCGATCAGTGTTTGCGCCAAAATCTTGGCGTTTTCAGTCACTGAATTGATGTAGGTTTTAAATTCTGGGCGCAGTGCTTCGCCAAATGCAACGGCTTTACCCGCAATCACATGCATCAATGGCCCACCTTGTAGGCCGGGAAAGACAGCAGAGTTAATTTTCTTCGCAATTGCCTCATCATTGGTCAGGCAAATACCACCACGCGGACCGCGCAAGGTTTTGTGCGTTGTTGATGTCGCCACATGGGCATAAGGAAACGGACTTGGATGCGCGCCGGTCGCCACAAGACCTGCAATATGAGCCATATCGACCCAAAGATAGGCACCCACGCTGTCAGCGATTTCACGGAAACGTTTAAAATCGATGATACGCGAATAGGCTGATCCGCCAGCGATTATCATCTGTGGCTTATGCTCTTCTGCCAACGCAGCAACACCGTCATAGTCGATAAGCCCCGTTGAAATATCTAAGCCATACTGGATCGCGTTAAACCATTTGCCCGATTGGTTAGGCTTTGCCCCATGGGTCAAATGTCCACCGGCATCCAAACTCATGCCTAAAATCGTATCGCCGGGCTTTATCAGGGACATAAACACCGCTTGGTTTGCCTGTGAACCCGAATTTGGCTGCACATTGGCATACGCACAGCCAAAAAGCTTGGTAATGCGCTCAATCGCCAAGTCTTCGGCGATATCAACATATTGGCAGCCGCCATAGTAGCGCTTGCCTGAATAGCCTTCGGCATATTTGTTCGTCATGATTGAACCCTGCGCTTCAATAACGGCGCGAGACGCAATGTTTTCTGACGCGATCAACTCGATCTCATGGCGCTGACGCCCAAGTTCTTTTTGGATCGCGCCAAATATGGCCGGATCACGGTCGCTCAATGCTTCGTTGAAGAAAGCATCGGAGAAGTTGTTTACGGCTGCGAAATCTGTGGACATGGCGATCACCTTTGCGAAGCAAGAAAATTTATTGGCGTACTTATCCGCTAGCAGAATAAATCCAACGTGTCATGCTGTCTAAAAATGAAAAAATGACGCATCCACTTTAAGAATGCATCATTTTAAGGTTTGACTAGCCCTACAGCGCGGTTGATGCTGTTTCTAATACGCCAACACCATCGCGGTTGTAGATGTCATCGCGGAAATGAACCACGCGGTCGCCCGTAGACCACGCGCTGATGTAAACAAAATAAACTGGCACAGGTGTTACCATCGCAATGCGGTTTTCAGCACGTGTTTCAATTGATTGCTCAATCTGACTGCGTGAAATTCCTTGATCTTCCTGGAGAAGCCATGTGGACAGTTCGCGAATGTCTTGAATACGCACGCAGCCGGACGATTCAAACCGCAGAAACTTACCAAATAGGCTCTGCTGGGGCGTATCATGCATGTAAACCGCATGCTCGTTGTTAAAGTTGATTTTGGTCGAAGACATCGCGTTGATCTTGCCCGGGTCTTGGCGGAACCGAAGCTTAACTGCGTCATTGGTTGACCAATCGACAGTTTCTGGCGCTATTTCCTCATTATTGTCATTGAACAGTCTGATTTTGTTGCGTGACAGATATGTTGGATCTTTGCGCATCAATGGGATGATGTCTTTTTCGATGATCGATTTTGGAGCGGTCCAATAAGGATTTAGAATCACTTCATTAATTTTTGAGGACAAAATTGGCGTTTCCCGCGACACACGCCCTACGATTGTCTTGTGGCGCTGTTCAACACGGCCATTGCGTACCGCTTCGAGTTCCGTGCCTGGGATATTTACCATCACGTAACGATCGCCAAGAAAACCAGACATTGACCGCAACCGGACGAGGTTTGTCTCCAATTGCCCAAGACGTGTGCCTGCGTCCACATTGAGAGCGGCTAGCGTGTAATTCCCCATGACGCCATCAGCCACCATGCCATGACGCGCTTGAAAGCGTTTCAGACCACCATCTAGAAACGTATCAAAAGTCGTGCTGTTGCCCGAATTTGCTGGCATATCACCAGAAATCACAAGCCTTTGGCGCAGTTCACGAACCGAAGGATCGCTTACACCGACTTTCAGGCGCTTTGTGGCATTGACACGCGGCCAGCCGCCACGGCTCACAATATTTCTATACTGGTCTATGCCCGATTCAACATAGGATACCGTTGATGGGCTCAAAATAGGCGTACGGGTATCAACTTTTGTCTGACGTGAACCTGCAGCATCGAACTGGTCATCCCAATTGCCGCGTTGCGGCGATTGCAATATTTCAGTGATGGATTGTTGCGCGTTTGCAACTTTCGGAACAAAAACCGCTGCCCCAAAGGCGCCCACCGCTTTCAAAATAGATCGCCGACTGCTTTTAATAAATCCGTTCATGACTTTCTCGCGTACTCTATTCACTGCAAATGATATGATATTATTGAGACTTTATAGTATCGTTACATTAACAAACCGCAAACCATATCAAAAGCGCTCTATAAAGGCTGTGCCGCCATGGATATTTCACTCATCATCACACTTGCCATTTGCCTCGTCTCTTTCACTGGATTATGGCTTATCAATGTCTTCACAAAAGATGCTGGGGTAATTGACTATTTTTGGGGCCCGGGGTTTGCAGTCGTGGCGGCGGTGCAATTTGCATTTCACGGCACGGGAACAGTTTTCGAATGGGTTTTATTTCTCGCTGTCACGGCATGGGCGCTGAGGCTTGCCGCTTATCTTATTCACCGCCATCACGGTTCCACAGTGGAGGATGGCCGCTATTTAGAAATGCGCAAAACAGGCGGGCCAAACTTCTGGTGGGCAAGTCTGTTTAAGATATTTCTTCTCCAAGGCTTCTTGCTCTGGGTGATTGCAGTTCCTGTGCATGTCGCCTTTGGTGCAGAAATGGCGACAATGTCGCCACTGTTTTGGCTGGGCATTGCGATTTTTATCATCGGTTTTGCCATTGAATGGATCGCCGATATTCAACTGGCTGCTGGCAAAGATGTTGCACCGAAACAAAACGGCCAAGCGATTATTGTCGCCCATGGACTATGGGGCCGATCACGCCATCCCAATTATGTCGGCGAAATTACATTGTGGTGGGGTCTTGCTTTAGCGGCCTTTGCGATGTCTGGCGCTTGGATTGCTTTTGCCGGCCCTGCCTTATTGACACTGATTATTGTCGCCATTTCGATACCGCTCACCGAGCAACATATGTTGCGCACACGGCCAACATACGCAGACTATCAGAGCGCAGTGCCAAAGCTCATACCGGAATTGGCAGCGCCGAAGAAAAACCCGCAGCCCGCCGAATAAAATCGCGCAGCAAAAAGCCGCCTCAACCAAAGGTGGGCGGCTTTTAAATGGCTTTTAATATTATAGGCGATACATAATCGTATCATTCCAAAAACGGTCCATGCGCTGCATAATGCGGTTCATGTCTTGGAATTCAGCGACACCGATGCCGCCAACCGTCTCAATCGATCCGATGTGTCGGTCATAAAGTGCAGAAACGGCGTTTGCAACGGCTTGGCCTGTATCTGTGAGGCTAATGCGTACCGCACGTCGGTCAGCGCGTGATTTTTGGTGATTGATAAAGCCCAGTTCAACCAGTTTCTTGATGTTGTAAGAAACGTTTGAACCTAAATAGTATCCGCGTGAACGTAGCTCACCCGCTGTAAGCACACCATCACCGATGTTGAATAGAAGAAGCGCTTGAACGGCGTTAATATCGTTTCGCCCTTGGCGATCGAACTCGTCTTTTACCACGTCTTGCAAACGGTGGTGCAAACGCTCGATCAATTGGAGCGATTCCAAATATAGCTTTCGCACGGATGAAATGTCTGTCGTCGGACGCGATTGCCCGACGAGGGTAGCTTGATTTATCATTTTTGCCTCACTGTATATTTGCCGATGTTTTTTTCCCGGCTTGTGAGGCTGTTGTATCGAAAACGTATAAAATTCGAATTAAACTGCAGCGTTAACAGGCTGTTACTACCCATCAAACATTTTTCATCCTTAACAATCGCTTATGGGCGATTAAAACAATGACGTGTGGTGCTTGCGGCGCTGCAAAAACAACACAAAAAGAACAACCGCTAAAAATGTCAGCGACACAGCATGGACAATAACCACAGCGGGCTTTGCCACATAAACGTCGCTCCAAATTCCATAGGCAGCAATTTCCATAAGAGCTGCAACGACCCACAACAAAACGCCCCAGGCCTGATTCAACCAAAGACCCAAGGCTGCAGCAGGCAAAATAACCGCTAGAAGTGAGGATAATACGCGCCAATTTTGAGCAACCAGATCAAACCGCAGCGTGCCTTCGTTCGCAATACCAACAAGCTGAGACCAATAGGTTAGACCTGCGACCATGCTAAACACGGCCATGATGCGCAGAAACCACACATAGATTGACCGCAAAACCGTTGAAGAATGATCTTTGAGTTTTAGTTCTTCGAGCAAAATTGTGGCCCATTGCTTTATATCACAGGCTTAAAGTAACCTACCTGTTGGCCAAATGCAAAGCGACATGCTAACGCGCAACAACAGTTTTTCATGGGTGAGAATTTATATGCGTAGTGTTGATGAAATAGTGCAAGGGCGCCGTTTGCGCCGTATGCGTAAAGCTGACTGGTCGCGTCGGCTCGTGCGTGAAAATCAGTTGACCGCAGATGATCTGATCTGGCCGATCTTCCTCGTCGACGGCACCGCGCAAAAACAACCAATTGCTGCCATGCCCGGCGTCGAGCGTCTGAGCGTCGATATGGCTGTTGAGGCTGCAAAACAGGCGTTTGATCTCGGCATTCCACTGCTTGCGCCGTTCGCGAGTATTGCGTCCGACAAAAAAGATGCAACGGGTTCGCATATTTTGGACGAAGATAATCTTGTCAATTTGGCGACAATCGCGATTAAAAAGGCCGTGCCGGGCATTGGCATTATGACCGATGTTGCGCTTGATCCCTTCACCGATCATGGCCATGACGGCGTGCTTCGTGGCGGCATCATCGTCAATGACGAAACTGTCGACATTCTTTCCCGCGCTGCGGTTATGCAGGCGGCAGCTGGCGCTGATATCATAGCGCCCTCCGACATGATGGACGGGCGCATTGGCGCTATTCGCGATGCGCTCGACGCTGCGGGGCGTCAAGAGATTGCGACCATGTCATACGCAACGAAGTTTGCGTCTGCCTATTACGGCCCTTACCGCGAAGCCATTGGCACGTCCGGCCTTTTGAAAGGCGATAAAAAGACCTACTACATCGATCCTGCCAACACCGACGAAGCGCTGCGCGAAGCCGAGCAAGACATCCAAGAAGGGGCAGACATGATCATGGTCAAACCTGGTATGCCTTATTTGGACATCTGCCGAAGGCTTAAAGACGCGTTTCAAATGCCCACGTTTGCCTATCAAGTCTCTGGCGAATATTCCATGATTGAAGCAGCCGCCGCCAATGGCTGGATTGATGGCGAGCGGGTTATGATGGAGAGCCTGTTGGCGTTTAAACGCGCTGGCTGTGATGGTATCTTGACTTATTTTGCCCCGCGCGTGGCGCGTATTTTATCTAAATCATAATGGGGTTGAAGCTGCGATGACGGATCCCCATCTGCTTAAAAAGAGGTAATATCCGTGACTTCATTAACATCCAATAAGCCGCAAACCGATTGGCACCTTCTCGAAGGTGTCCGCTCGCGCAGGATTGGTGCATTTTTAATTGATTACGGCATGGTTGCTTTGTTGATGGTTTTGGCCGTCCCCTTGGTTGCAGTTTTAGGATTTGCGACATTTGGTGCAGGCTGGTTGCTTTATGCCATTCTTGGACCGCTTGTTGCGCTTAGCTATATCTGGTGGACAGTTGGCGGCCCGCGTCAGGCAAGCTGGGGCATGCAAATCATGAACATCAAACTGGTTCGCTATGACAACGCAAAGATTGATGGGATGACCGCGATTGTTCACGCGGTGTTGTTCTGGGCGCAGTCGGCGATCTTCTTTCCGCTATTGCTCGCACCCTTAATTCTCGGCGATAAACGCACCCTACACGATCTGGCTATGGGTACTTTAGTGGTGCGGGACCGATAATCAGATCGATCACATCTTGACGTTTTTGATAAACTGCACAAGTCTGCATCTCGCATCAACCGCAGGCATCAATGACCCAGCACGATATAAAAAATCCGCAGTTCTTTTTGACGTCGCCCTCACCTTGCCCCTATTTAAAAGGCCAGTTGGAGCGCAAGGTTTTCACGCATCTTGTCGGCGAAAAAGCACCGGGCTTGAATGAAATTTTGACCCAAGGCGGTTTTCGGCGCAGCCAAAATATTGCCTACCGTCCAGCCTGTGAAGCGTGTAGCGCGTGTATTTCCGTGCGTATCCTTGCCGATAAATTTCAGCCGACCAAAAGCATGAAGCGCCTGGCAAAATTAAATTCAGATTTAATTGGCCGCGAAGCAGACGCAGAACCAACATCAGAACAATATTCGCTGTTTCGGCGCTATCTTGACAGCAGGCATAAGGATGGAGGCATGTCTGACATGACTGTTCTTGATTATGCGATGATGGTCGAAGACAGCCATGTCCAGACCAAAATCATTGAATATCGGCGGCGTGGGCCCGACAGCTTCCTAACCGGAAAAGGCGATGGACCGCTGGTTGCAGTGGCACTGTCGGATAAAATGTCCGACGGCTATTCCATGGTCTATTCGTTTTTTGACCCCGAAGAAGAGCATCGCTCGCTGGGTACGTGGATGATCATGGATCACATAAAGCGTGCACGTATGAGCGGTCTGCCCCATGTCTATTTAGGCTATTGGGTAGCTGGATCACAAAAGATGCATTATAAAACGCGGTTCCTGCCGCAAGAACATCTTCTGCCAAGCGGCTGGGAACTGTATAAGGAATAGTGATTCCGTTTCTCAAGTCGAGCTCTTTATGACCCCCTATCAAAAAGGTATATTGATCACCGGTACTGGTGGACTTATCCTTACCGTTGACATTCCGCTGATCAGGTTAGCGGGCGGTGATCTGTGGTCGGCGCAGTTTGCACGGTCGGTGCTTGGCTTGATAGTCGCTGGTATCTGCTGGATTGGGCTCATGCTCTGGCGCAAGAAAACCGTTCGCCTTGTGCCCAAAAATGGCGGTTTGCTGGTGACCCTTTTTTACGGGATGAGCGCGACGACCTTTATCTCTGCAGTGTTCAATACAACGACAGCAAATCTCGTTTTTATCCTGACATCCGTCACAATATTTTCTGCAGTTCTTGGCTGGTTGTTTTTGGGCGAGCGGCCAAAGCCTGTCACTTTGTGGACAATGGTCGTTATGGTGGGTTGCATCACCTCTGATCACGTCGGAAGGGCATGGCTTCTGGCAATTATTTCGGCGATTTATGCGCGTTAGCTTCGGGTTTTCTGCTGGCCTGCGCGCAAACGGTGGCGCGAAAAAGCGGTGAGAATATGGGCTTTGCGCCGATGATTGGCGGCCTTCTCCCGCTGATTGTCGCAGTCGTCGTTCTCATGCGCGGCGGCGGCGTTGAAGCTTTTCACCTCGATGATCCGATATGGATCATCATCAATGGGGCGATTATTCTCCCACTTGCTTTTTGGTGCTTGGCAACCGGTCCGCAATATCTCACAGGTGCAGAGGTGGGGATGTTTTACCTGCTTGAAACAGTACTGGCGCCGATTTGGGTTTGGTTCATCTTCCAAGAAGTGCCAACGACGAACACGCTAATAGGCGGCACGATACTCATCACTGTTTTGCTGTTTCATTCCTTTTGGCAACTAACCCATGAAAAGCGGCAGCGACCTATAGCGACATGAACTTTCCGCCAACATAGGCAAGCGGTGATCTTTCGTTTGATGCGAATGCCGTGACGCGCCCGATTAAAATATCGTGGTCTCCCGCCGCAACAATCTGGTGGATTTCGCAATCAAACCAAGCGGACGCTTCTGTCAAAATCAACCGTCCAGAATCCAACCTGCGCTGGGGCACGTCCAGAAAACGTGCCGAATGCTCACCTTTGGTAAACTTCATCGCATCATCTTTTTGAGCGCCACTCAATATATTCACCGTGTAGCCAGCAGCTTTTATAAACGCGTCATGGCTGTTTGATGTTTTGCGAATAGACCAAAGCACCATCGCTGGATCGAGCGAAACGGTGTTAAATGAATTGCAGGTCATCCCGAAGTCGTGGCCATCAAGATGGGTTGTTACAACAGTCACGCCTGTTGCAAAACACCCCATAGCCGCTTTCAGTGCATCGCGGTTAAACGTATCTATATTCAAATTTGCCTCTGCGTTCATATCTATATTCTGCGTCAAGGGACTTCATGGCCTTGCGCCAGCGACCACAACTCAAACCATGTTTCGCGGTCAATCTTGACTTTAAAGGCATCACTGGCCGACGCGATGCGGTCAATGTTATTCGTGCCAATTATGGGCATGATGTTCGCCGGATGAGCAAGCAGCCAAGCAATGGCTACCGCGTCAACCGCAACATTGTGTTCAGATGCTAGCTCCTTCAGGCGTGGCATAACACGCGCTGCGGCCACGTCCGACGCATCGAACAAACGACCACCGGCAAGCGCGGACCACGCCATCAGAGGCATGTTTGCTGCTTGCGCCTTTGCGATTTGACCATTTGTAAAAGACTTGTGCTCCAGCACATTGATCTCGATTTGATTGGTCAGGATCGGATTTTTCATCGCCGATTGCAGCAAATCAATATCCCACGGCATAAAGTTTGAAACACCGATACCGCGCACTTTTCCGCTTTTTACCAGTGCGTCTAGGGCAGCGCCCGTCTCCCGATGATCCATAAACGGATCTGGGCGATGGATCAGCAATAGGTCGATGACATCGACGCCAATGCGTGTAAGCGAGTTTTCCACCGACTGATTGATATGAGCCGCCGAAGTATCGTAATATTTGACGCGGCGGTGCGGCGCAAAATCGCCGACCAGCATGATATCGCATTTTGTAATCGTTTGCATTTTGGCTTTTAGATCGGCCCTGCCCTTTATGGCATTACCAAACAAAGCTTCGCAGCTATAGCCGCCATAAATGTCGGCATGGTCAAAAGTGGTCATGCCTTGATCGAGGCACGCTTCGATTTTGCGCACGATATGCGCCGTCGATGTGTCGTTGTCATCGCCAAGGCGCCATACACCATAGACAAGACGGCTCATTTGCGGAACGCCGTTTTTAAAATCGATCATTTGCATTATAGGCGTATTCCGTTGCCAAGAGGCGTTGCTGGTGTTTCATTTGGCACCCGTCCGTATACATGGGGCATTGAGCAGGTTTTCAACTGTGGAAGCACCTTTTGTCCAAAAATTTCACATTCTTGTTGGTGCGGATAGCCCGAAAAGATGAAAGCGCGAATACCCATTTTTTGGTAGGCTTCGATCTTGCTCATGACTTGATCGACAGACCCCACCAGCGCAGCGCCGCATCCTGATCGCGCGCGGCCAATGCCCGCCCATAGGTTTGGTTCAATAAATCCAAATTCATCGGCGCGCTCGCGGTTAGCCGCTTGCAATGCCACACCATAGTTTTTCGCGTCCAGCGCCCGCTCGCGAATTTGTTTGCCAATATCATCATCGAGTTGGCTCACGAGTTCGTCCGCATATTCAAAGGCTTCGGCCTGCGTATCGCGCACGATCACATGAACCCGCAGGCCATAATCAATCGTGCGGCCATGGGCTGTAGCGCGTGTCGCAACGGTTTTCATGCGCTGCGCAATCAGGTCTTCTGGTTCTGGCCACATCAGATAAATATCGCAAAACTTTGCACAAAGCTCAACCGCGTCGGGCGAATAACCACCAAAGTACAAAAGCGGCCCGCCATTTTGCTGGTAGGGCCGCACGGGATCAGTGGTTAAACCCTTAAGTTTATAAATCTCGCCATCATAATTGATTTCATCCTGCGTCCAGCATTGGCGCAGAATTTCAACCACTTCAGTGGAGCGCTGATAACGGTATTCACTGGATGCATCTTCGCCCGGAAATGGCGATGATATTATGTTCAGCGTCAACCGCCCCTTCATCATGTGGTCTAGGGTTGCGACAGCGCGCGCCAGCATAACTGGATGCACCTCGCCGCAGCGGATGGCGGCGAGCAAGTTGATGTTTTGCGTGATTGGCGCAAGACCCGCCGCAAATGTCCACGTGTCCATCCCGACTTGATAGGACGATGGGCAAAGACAATTGCGGAAGCCCAGACTATCTGCCGTTTGCACAATTTTGGAGGTATTTTCCCACGAAGAACGCAGATCGCCTTCCGGCACGCCCAAATGACGATAATCATCCGAACATATCGGCGCAAACCAAGACACTTCGGAAGCATCTAAATCTGCTGATTTTACCGGTACAATGCTCACGACGCACTTTTCCTAACTTTTAGTTCCATGACACTTATCATGGCAGATAATATGCATCAATAGTGAATGAATTACGCTGATGACTTATCGTTCAACAGGTTTTAAAACAGTTTTCATTCGCGGAGAAGCAATTTGGCAATCAAGAAATCACGCGGCGGGGCGCTGCCGCTGTATATGCAAATATCAGAGTTGCTTGCCCGCGAGATCGCCGCTGGCATTTGGCCCGATGGTTCACGCCTGCCGACAGAGGCTGACCTTGCGGCAAGCCTCAATGTGGCCGTCGGGACGCTGCGCAAAGCGCTTGCCGATCTTGAGGCCAAGCAATTGTTAGAGCGTATCCAAGGCTCGGGAACCTATGTGCGCAAGCGGTCAAAGACGGGAGCTATTTACGAGTTCCTGCGGCTCGAACTCAAGTCCGGTGTTGGCCTGCCAACGGCGGAGATTTTATCGCTTGACCTACTGCCGAACCCGGACTTCTTGCCAAAATTTGGTGATGGTACGTCGACGCATAGCTGGCGCGTGCGGCGGCTGCGTCATCTCGGCGATGTGCCTGCGGCGCTTGAAGAAATATGGTTCGACGCGCGGCATATTTCGTCTTTAGATATTGATTCAATACCAGAGGCTATGCACCTGTTTTATCGGCAGAAATTAAACTTCTGGATCGCGCGTGTTGAAGACGAAGTCAGCGTTGCACCCTGCCCTGATTTTGCACCCGCGAACAGCGTTTTTGAGCAAAGCACGCCACTTGGATATATCGAGCGCATAAGCTGGGGCAATGGCAACACCATCGAAGAATTCAGCCGCAACTGGTTCGACCCCAAAACTGTGGCTTATGTCGCGCGCTGGTTGTAGGGCAGCCTATTTGAGCACTGCGTCTGCGACCCATTTTTGCCATCCAGCTTCTGAGCCATTGAATACGTTCAGGTCAATTTGCGTCGACACGCCTTTAGACAGTCCCGTTCCGCTATATTGCCAGAAGAGAAACTTGCGTTCTGGGTATCGCCCATTGGGGTGTTGGGCGACGGAGCGCAGCCAGAATGGATAGTCTTTGAAATGCCCCCGCAGATTATCTTCATAAAAATCTGGCGCCGTATAAATGATTGGGCGTTGTCCATAATGGGCTTCGACGATGTCCATAAATGTTTGCATGCGCGCGCGAATGACTTGTGGCGACGGCTTGCCTTTACAGGTACGGCTCTGGTGGTTCCACTCGGCATCAATCACTGGCGGTAATGCGCCTTTTTCTTTTGGAACGTGGCGGATAAACCATTTGGCCTGCGCTTCACCCGACCGGCACCAATACATGAAATGATAAGCGCCGCGGGGAATGCCCGCCGCCTTTGCACCTTCCCAATTTGTCTTAAACATGGGATCAAGGTGATCGCCGCCATCGGTTGATTTTATAAAGGCGAAATTGGCACCTTGGGTGCGCAGTTTCTTCCAATCGATGTCATTTTGCCAGCGGGAAACATCGACACCGTGTACGTCAAAATTTTTGGGATGTGACGCTTGGCTAAATTTTATCGGTTTGGCATCGCGAAAGTTTTGCGCATAAATTTTCTGGCGCGCAGCGCGATTGCCGATTGGTGAAGGCTCTTGCGGCTTTACCATCGCAATTTCGACCGGCGCAGGTTTTGGCAGCGGCTGTTCAGAAATTACGTTCGGTTTTGGTGGCTCCACATATTCTTGGGCGACGAATTGGGGGGTCGCAGGAAACGGATTTTGCACTTCTTGCGGTATAGGTTCGCTCAGCGCCGCGCGCGGTTGAGCCGTCGTTATCTTTGGCGCTTCTTGTATTGGCGGATTGATTGAGGCGACGATTTCAGTCGATGGGCGAAGGGTCAAAGCATCCGTTGACGATGTACATCCGCTCAACATCGTGGACGCAACCGCCAAACTTACAAAAAGTGTCAAACGCATTGAAATAAACCAAGCAATTGCGGCGATCATTCGCGGCAGGCCTCGTGCTTAACGAACAATGAATAATAAAACACAAATTGAAGTGGTTAACATCGCGTTAGGACTATTTCGCACCCGCTCTAGCTAAATTTGCCAGACCTCGGAAATCCTTTGGGCACCAATCGGCCAGAGCCTGCGCGCGCGCCGAGATACTCGGCAAGTTCTGCCTTCGGACGGTTAAATGAGCGGCCCGACGAATCGACCCACGTCAGCCCGTCTTCAAGTTTGAAAACTGTTAAATCCTTGATGCCACCATCTTTAAATTTTTGCAGGCGCACGCCCTTGCCGCGCGTCATTTCGGGCACTTGATCGAGCGCGAACAACAGCATTTTTCGATTTTCGCCAACGGTTGCCACATAGTCAGCCCCTGCATCGATAAAGCGGCAGATCGCCGCTTCGTCGGGCAGCGTCACATTCATGATCTGTTTGCCCTTGCGCGTCGTGGCAATGACCTCGATCTCTGGGATCACAAAACCATTGCCGATATTGGAACTGAGAAACAGTTTTCGGCCCGCATTGTGCACAAAAGCGGTCAAAATATCGGCATCATTGTCCATATCGACAATCAGTCTTATTGGCTCGCCATGCCCTCGCCCGCCCGGCAACCGATCTGCGCCGATGGTGTAGAATTTACCACCCGTCGTAAATACGACAATCTTGTCCGTCGATTGGGCGTGGAAAGCGAGCTTTAAGGCATCGCCCTCTTTGAAGGTGAATGTACTGAAGTCGGCCACATGGCCCTTCATCGCCCGCAGCCAACCTTTTTGCGACACGACGATGGTCACCGGCTCTTTTTCAATCATCGCCTGCTGAACCGCTTCAACGTCGATTACCTTGGCATCGGCAAAATCTGTTCGGCGCGCACCGAGCTTGGTGTCCTTGCCGAATTTCTTTTTAACGTTGCCGATTTCCCAAGCGATGGTTTTCCACTGTAGGTCTTGCGAATTAAGCAGTGCCTCAATGCCAGCTTTTTCTTCGCTAAGAGCATCAAACTCCTTTTGAATTTCCACTTCTTCGAGCTTGTTTAAGGCACGCAAGCGCAGGTTCAAAATCGCATCGGCCTGCACATCGGTCAGCTCAAACGCGGTTATTAATGCCGCTTTCGGATGATCCTCAAAACGAACGATGCGGATGACCTCGTCGATATTCAGATAAGCGATGAGAAAGCCACTTAATATTTCCAAGCGGCGATCAATAATGCCCAAGCGGTTTTTTGATCGACGCACCAGCACATCACGGCGATGGTCCAGCCACTCCTGCAGCACTTCGCGCAGGTCCATCACCTTCGGCGTGATGCCCTTTGAAAGCACATTCATGTTTAGAGAAATGCGCGCCTCAAGCTCAGTTAGCTTGAACAGCGATTCCATCAACACGTCCGGATCTACGCTGCGCGATTTCGGTTCAAGGACGATGCGCACATCTTCAGCGCTCTCATCGCGGATATCTTCAAGCAGCGGCGTGCGTTTGGCGACCAGCAACTCGGCGATTTTTTCAATCAGGCGCGACTTTTGTACCTGATAGGGAATCTCCGTGACAACGATGACATAGCTACCACGGCCTGTATCTTCTTTGTGCCAGCGGGCGCGGGTGCGAAACCCGCCCCTGCCCGTCTTATAGGCGTCAATGATGCTGTCCCGAGGCTCAACAATAATACCGCCGGTTGGCAAATCTGGTCCCAGCACAAATTCGCAGAGCTTGTCGACGCTAGCATTGGGATGTTTGATCAAATGCAGCGCAGCATCACACAATTCTTCGGCATTATGGGGCGGAATGTTGGTTGCCATGCCGACGGCAATGCCAGCAGAACCATTGGCCAGAAGATTTGGAAAAGCGCCCGGCAATACAACAGGCTCTTCATCTTCTTCATTGTAGTTTGGGCGAAAATCAACGGCGTCTTCTTTAATGCCTTCGAGAAGAAGCGTTCCAACTTCTGTCATCCGCGCTTCGGTATAACGATAGGCGGCGGCATTATCGCCATCGATATTGCCGAAGTTTCCCTGTCCATCGACCAACGGATAACGCACAGAAAAATCCTGCGCCAAACGCACTAAAGCATCATAGATCGACTGGTCGCCATGCGGGTGAAAATTACCCATGACATCGCCGACAATTTTTGCGCATTTTTTAAAAGCACTGCCTGGATCAAGTTTGAGCTGGTGCATTGCAAACAGAATGCGGCGATGCACAGGCTTCATGCCATCGCGCGCATCGGGCAAGGCGCGGTGCATGATCGTTGACAGTGCATAGGCCAAATAACGCTCTTCCAGCGCAGCCTTTAGATCGATCGGCTCGATGGCTTTTCCCGGCGCATCTTCAGGTGGCAACGTGTTTTTTGACATGCAGACGACTTAGTCAGTTCGTTGATTCGCAGCAAGCATGGCAGATTATTGTTGCAGCGAATTGATTTAGACACGAAACAAAAAACCCGGCGCATGGCCGGGTTTCAAGAAAACAAGATAAGAAGATTAACGCTTTAGTAGATCGCGAATTTCTCCCAAAAGAACAATATCGGCAGCCGGTGCTGCTGGCGCTGCTGGCGCTTCTTCTTTTGCTTTCATCATGCTGTTAACCGCTTTGACCATTAGGAAAATGATGAACGCTAGGATCAAGAAGTTCACAACAGCTGTTAGGAAGCTGCCATATGCAAGAACAGAACCCTGTTCTTTGGCAGCGGCCAATGTTCCGGCTGTGACGTTTGAACCAAGACCGACGAAGTAGTTGTTGAAATCAAGACCACCAAAAATCGCGCCAACGATTGGCATAATGACGTCGTCTGTCAATGAGCCAACAATTTTACCAAATGCACCGCCGATGATAACACCGACCGCCAAATCCATCACATTTCCTTTTGCGATGAACTGTTTAAATTCGCTAATCATTCCCATGAAAACCCCTCCAAATAGGTTTATTTTATAAAGACCAGTTTTGACTGCTTTTTGTTTTGCAATCTCTGCTCGCTCTACAGCAATATTAACCAAATGTTAATCAAATAATTTCGGCCCTCACTTTTTGGTTAATGATGCACCTATGCACTGCCTAGACAGGAAAGTGATGATCTGATTGGATAACGGCCTAAGGAGGGTTTCATGCAAGGTTGGTTGATTGCGCTTGTCGCGTTTGCTTATCTCGCGTTGCTCTTTGCAATTGCCGCCTATGGTGATCATCGCTCGCCAGGCAAGCGAAATAAACCTCGGCCATTTGTGTACGCCTTATCCATTGCCGTCTATTGCACATCTTGGACGTTTTTCGGTTCGGTGGGTGTCGCTGCGGACCGCGGCTTTGAATATTTTGGCATCTATCTCGGCCCAATCTTAATGTTTACGATTGGCCTTCCGCTGGTGCGGCGTATCGTGCGACTTTCACACGCTGAGCGTATCACATCCGTGGCAGATTTTTTAGCCGCTCGATATGGTAAAAACGCAAGAATTGCCGCGCTCGCTGCGGTGATCGCCATCGTTGGCACTGTTCCTTACATTGCGCTGCAACTCAAAGCACTTTCAGATGCCGTTACGCTGATGGTGTCGCATTACAGCGCCATACAAGGCAAAGAGAATGTCGTTAATTTTGACGTCGCCTTAGTCATCGCCGTCTCTATGATCGCCTTTGCTGTCCTCTTCGGCACTCGGCATGCGGACGCAACCGAACACCAGGACGGGCTCATCTTGGCCGTGGCCGTTGAGTCTATTATCAAAGTTGGCACTTTTTTGATCGTTGCTTTTGCAATTGTTTTTTTCAGTTTTGGCGGTCTTGGCCCTATTGTAGAGGCCTATCAAAACAGCCCTACCATCGCGGCCGCCATGGACAAAGGAAGCTCCGTTCAAACTTGGGTTGTTTTGACGGTACTCAGCGCATCCGCGATTATCGTACTTCCACGGCAATTCCACGTTATCGCCGTTGAAAATCGGTCCGATGTTGAGTTGTCGCGCGCAGCGTGGGTTTTCCCAATGTATCTCATTACCATCAATGCACTGGTCATTCCGGTCGCCATCGCCGGCACCTTGTTTGTGAACAAAGATATTTCCGCCGATTTATACCTGCTGGCATTACCATTGCAGGCAGGCAACGACTGGCTGGCTATGATTACCTTTATCGGCGGATTGTCGGCTGCAACCGCAATGGTCATTGTTGCAACCGTTGCGCTGTCGATCATGATATCAAATAATATCGTTATTCCCTTCGTGCTATGGCGTTTTTCAAGCGTTTTGCGCACAACCGGTGGCAATTGGTCTAGCGTCATATTGAACACGCGGCGCGTCTCGATTGCGATCGTGATCTTTGCCGCCTACGCCTATTATGAGCAGGCCAGCCAAACAGAACAACTTGCAACAATCGGATTGCTTTCGTTTGCGGCGCTCGCGCAATTTGCCCCCGCCATGTTGATCGGTCTATTCTGGCGCGGCGCCAATGCGCGCGGTGCGTTTGCCGGATTGTTCGGCGGGTTTATCGTATGGGCCTACACGCTTCTTTTTCCCGCGCTGTTTAAAGGCACCATGGATTGGATCGACATGGGACCTTTTGGTGTCGCTGCACTCAAACCAGAAGCGCTTCTGGGTTTGGATATGCCCTCGCTCAATCACGGCGTGATGTGGAGCCTTGGGATTAACATATTTCTTATCATCGGCGCTTCACTTACACGGGCGGCAACACCGCTCGAACGGATCCAAGCCTCAGCATTCGTTCCCATCACACCTCAAAGCTCTGTTTCAGGCCGAAGCTTTACAACCGCAATCACTGTTGATGAGCTCAAAGATACGGTCGGGCGCTATGTGGGCGTGGCGCGGATGGAGCGCGCCTTTGCCACATTTGAAGTGCAAGAAAATCGAAAATTGATTGGCAACGCAGTTACAGACGTCTCCCTTGCGAGATACGCCGAGCAAATTTTAGCAAGCGCCGTTGGCTCTTCATCAGCGCGTTTGGTTTTGGGCCTTTTGCTGGAAAAAGAAGGGAGCACAAAAAACGACACGACGCGGCTTTTAGACGATGCATCTGAGGCGCTGCAGCAAAATAGAGGTCTTTTGCAAATCGCGCTGGATCAAATGGATCAGGGAATATCCGTGTTTGACAGCAACTATCAACTCACCAATTGGAACGGTCAGTTTCGACGGCTGCTCAATTTGCCGCCAGAATTTGGCCAATTTGGATTGCCTATTAAGACACTTACGGCTGCTTTGGTTTCGCGCGAAGAAATCACCGAAGAGACTCAAGATCTGATCGTGAAAAATTTGAGCCAGCTCCGAAATGCTTGGCAGTTGCACCTCAAAAAAAGCGGCCGGATCTTAGAGTTGCGATCGAATACGATGCCCGATGGCGGTTTGGTGGTGACCTATGCAGACATTACGGGGCGTGTTGAAGCAGACGAGGCACTGCAATCTGCGAAAGATAATCTAGAATTGCGGGTTGCCAAACGCACTTCAGAACTCACACTGGTCAACGCGGAACTGGCAAAGGCGCGTGAGGAAGCCGAAAAGGCTAATATCGGTAAAACGCGCTTTCTAGCTTCTGCTGGCCACGATATTAGTCAGCCCCTCAATGCGGCGCGCCTATACACGGCCTCGCTTGTTGAAAGGTCGGCGCAGTCCGATGGCGTACACCATGAAATGGCGCTAAAAATCGACAAAGCGCTTAATTCTGTAGAAAGTATTATTGGCGCGGTGCTGGATATTTCGCGTCTTGACGCGGGACGTTTTGAGCCATCGCCGAGTGTGTTTTCGATGGGAGATTTTTTAGACCAATTGCGCAACGACTTTATGCCCATGGCGCTTGAGAAAAATCTCAAGCTTATTGTTATGCCATCGTCCGCTGTTGTGGAGACAGACCGCGCCTTGCTCATGCGATTGGCGCAAAATCTTGTGTCTAATGCCATAAAGTACACGCCAACCGGAAAAGTATTGGTCGGGGTCCGCAGATCAGGTCGAGATCTATCGTTGTGTGTTTATGACACCGGCATTGGCATTCCGGAAAATCAAGTGACGCGCGTGTTTAAAGAGTTTGAGCGCCTCAGCGAAGGCGCGGTGATTGCGGGCGGACTGGGATTAGGCCTGTCGATCGTTGACCGTATTGCGCGGGTGATTAGCGCGGAGGTAAGTTTGAAATCATCGCCGCGTAAGGGATCAGCGTTCACGGTTTCCCTATCACCGGCAGACCCAAAGTTACTGCCAGTTTCAAAGTCCGTTGCACCGCTTTTGCCCCTTCAAAACATCAGCCAAGGACTGGTGGTGGCATGCATCGATAATGAACCGACCATTGTTGCCGGAATGGCCACCCTTCTATCCGGCTGGGGCGCAAAGGTGCTGACGGCAACAAACCGAACAGACTTGTTTACGGTCATTTCTTCATCGGATATTCCGCCGCAGGCCATTATCGCCGACTATCATTTGGATTTGGACGATACGGGGCTAGCGGTCATCAAAGCCGTGCGCCAAAAACTGGGGAGCGATCTGCCTGCGATCTTAATCACGGCTGACCGGTCAAAAGAAATCAGGCAAGCGGCGGCGCAGGCCAATGTAATCATGCTCAATAAACCGCTTAAACCGGCGGCACTTCGCGCGCTGCTTCAAACTATTCCAACCAGCACTGCGCAGGCAGCGGAATAAGTTGCATCACGTTAAGCTTGTTCAGCGCCTAATACATCTGCACCAATTTTGGATAATCTGATAACGGCCTGCGTGCGGCTATCCACCCGCAGTTTTTGTAGCACGGCAGACACGTGAGCCTTAATGGTGGCTTCTGATACCGCCAACTCGTAGGCGATTTGTTTGTTGAGCAGACCTTGTGACAGCATGCCCAAAACCCGCGCTTGCTGCGGTGTGAGTGTCTTTATCCGAGCAATCAGGTCGGCAATATCTGGGTCCTGCTCGCTGCCTAAATCAACATTTTCCGGCACATGAATTTCGCCCGAGAGCACTTTTGCCACTGCAGTACGGATTTTTTCCGTCGACGATGACTTCGAAATGAAGCCCGATGCGCCCAATTCTAAAGATCGGCGCACCGTGTCTGCATCATCTGTGGCGGAAACGACAACGACCGGAACCGTTGGATGAGCCGCTCTAATGGCGACCAACGCCGAGAGGCCTGAGGCGCCTGGCATGTTTAAATCAAGCAGCAGCAGATCAATCTCATCATCGTCTTCGAGCACGCCGATGGCTTGCGCAAAATCAGCAGCTTCTAACATTGTTTCACCATCACCTTCGGAGGATATGTGCCCCACAAGCGATGATTTGATGGCGTCGCGAAACAATGGATGATCGTCGGCAATCAGTATTTTTGTAGTCATGGTTGCCCCTCAGCGACATATCTCCTTTTTCATATGCGCTCTGCGCAAGCAATGCGTCAAGATGGTCTTTTGTGGTACAGTCTACCCGCTAAAAATCGATCAATTTAGAGACCAAATGTGCGCGTTATCTCAACGGGCACTCGCCGCAAACCGCTTTTTCAACTCGGGCAAACGAAGTACAAACCAAATGACAGTCCACACATTTCCCAAAAATGGGATCGGGAGTATCCACAAAACTGCCTGCAGCCGGCGTTCTACCAATGCGATAATAACGGCGGAAAGCAAAAAGCCGAAATACAAATCAGCCAATGTTACAATGCCCCAGGGATCTGTCGTCAACCATGTGCCGGCTTGCCAAAAATCACCTGTTAAAATCGCCCAAACGATAAGAACTCCGAAAGCGAGGCCGAAAATAGCAAGCAACACGCGCAATAATGACATTGAAATCCTCCTTCTGTCAGGAGAAAACTAGCGCGCATTCCCATTAAAAGCGATAGTGGAGGACGTTTTAAATTCAGGTTACCGTAGTATGCGGGCGACTTTTTTGCAGTAGTTCGCTGATATTGGGTTCATGCGCTTTGCACCCAGTCCGGCGTTGTAGCGAAGAATTGTGCCGCATGTGTTGCCGCCTGCCAGTTTGTGCGCCTGCCCCAAATATTTCATGCCATACCGGATATTGGTGTCTGGGTTATAAAGCCCTTTTGCACTGCCTGTATAACCCACCAGCCGGGCTGTCGGCAGCCGCAACTGCATAAGGCCAATTTCCCCAGCGGCGCCGCGCGCATTGGCACGGTAGGTGCTCTCAGAAAAAACGACTGCATGCGCAAGACCGACTGGCACACCATTGGCCGCGGCATGTTTGGCGATAATCGAATGGTAAGGTTTGCCAGATTTTGAAGATGACGCTGCTGCGCCCTTAACGCTTAATGCTGCGGGTTTACCATCGTTCGTTTTTACGACGGAAGGTAAAGCAGTCTTAGGTGTGGTCGTCATACAGCCGGTGAGAATCGATAAGACTGCAATAAGTGCAGCACCCTTTAAAATTTTCATCATACATGCGCCCTATTGCTGATACCTGTTAACAGGCACCGCAGTTCACCCTACGGATGCAACAAGACAGCGCGCACGCCAAATAACTTTAATTAACAAAATGACATATTTGTAACATGTTAAAATTTTAACTGTCTGCCTCTCGATCGATTTAAAACGCACAATCTACGCGCTAAGCAACTGCCCGAGCAGTCGGTGCAGCGTATCGATTGTGGACATATCAGCGACACCATCAACGCGTTCTTGGCGAAAATGGCGCTGAAAGGCTTCAACAACGCCCTTGGTTGCGGCGTCAAATGTTCCCGTCACGTCGATATTGTATCCGTAAAGGCGGAGCATAGATTGCAGCGCTTCTATGGGCTGGCCGATCTCACCTTGGGCAAAATAGCGGCCGCCTGATATTTTCGTCGGCTCGACATAGTGACCAATTCCCGCCTGCGCCAATAATTTCCAATCAAACCGCTCGCCCGGATCGACCTTTCGGATGGGGGCCACATCCGAGTGCGCAAGAACGTTTTGCTTTGGTATTGCATGACGCGATAAGATCGACTGACAAAGTTTGATCACCGCCACCATTTGCACTTCAGGAAACTCTGGCAAGCCCGCCGGATGTCCACCATTGACGATTTCGATGCCGATCGAGCGCGAGTTGGTATCTGCCTCGCCGGCCCAACAACTATTGCCCGCATGCCAAGCGCGGTGTTTTTCAGCGACCATTTGCACGATGGTGCCGTTTTCATGAACCAGATAATGGGAGGACACTTGGCTCTCAGTGCTGCACAGCCACTTTTGCGCCCCATCGCCGCTTTCCATGCCCGTATAATGGAGAACCAACATATCAATCGCGCGATCATTCTTTCGCGCGCCAGGTTAGGCGACGGACAGAGCGTAGCGCCGTCAAAATCAAGCTCCGATATCTGCGGAAGGTCAATCAACTTTGCTCTCGCTTATGCTTGTTGTTTTTCTCAATGCGTTCATAGGCTGCATTGATTGCCGCGAGGCGATCGTTGGCAATTTTCACAAACTCTAAGGGCAGCCCTCTAGCCGTCAACATGTCCGGATGATGCTCGCGCACTAAATTGAGGTAATGCTTGCGGACATCATCAAATTCTACCGGTTCAACAAGCCCCAGAATTCTGTAAGGATCGTTTGCACCCAAATCAACGTGGCGCGATAAAATCTGGTCGAACTCAACCTCGTCTATGCCAAAGATTGCAGCCACATCGCCCAGAAACGCGAGTTCGGCTTCATGGATCAAATCATCAGCCTTAGCGATGTGGAAAAGACCATCAATAATGTCGCGCAGCATCGGACAATTCTTCTCGCCATCACTGCACAGGTTTGCCAGTTGTTCGGCATAAGCCTCAAAACCTGCGACATCTTGCTTTGCTAAGTTAAAAAGCATCGAGACCTGTCGTGCGTCTTGTCGCGGAATTTCAAATATTTGCTGAAAGGCGTCAACTTCGGCGGAAGACACAATTCCATCCGCTTTTGCCATTTTCGCCGAAAGCGCGATCATTGCAACCGAGAATGCCACCCGCCGGCGCGTTTCAGGATCGCCTTCAAATACGGTGCGCACAGCTTCAATCACACCGTTTAGCGCAGAGCCAGCGGTATGGTTGAAAAAATCAGAAATTTGTATCCAGATTGACATGCAGACGCCCTAGAATCACATCACAATGTAGCGACCCATTTTTAAAGCGCATAGATTGAAGCATTGGCAATAAAAAGGCCGCATGAATTAACAAGCGGCCTCTGTTTATAATGAACGGCGGTGAAACTATTGCGCTTGGGGCGCTACTTTAACCGCATCCACCGCACCAGCGGCGGCGTCCTTGGTGGCATCAACCGCTTCGCCTGCTTTTTCCATCGTCGCATTTGCAGCGTCTTTGGCGACATCTGTTGCAGCAGCAGCGGTGTCTTTCACAGCTTCAACGGCACCAGCGGCGGCGTCTTTGGTCGCGTCAACCGCCTCGCCCGCTTTTTCCATCGTCGCGTTTGCAGCGTCTTTGGCGGCATCTGTTGCAGCAGCTGCGGTGTCTTTCACAGCCTCAACAGCACCAGCGGCGGCGTCCTTGGTCGCGTCAACCGCCTCGCCCGCCTTTTCCATCGTCGCGTTTGCAGCGGTCTTTGGCGGCATCTGTTGCAGCAGCGCGCATTTTATCCCTCCCTTTTTTTTTTTTCAGCGGCATCTTTGGTCGCATCAACCGCCTCGCCAGCTTTTTCCATCGTCGCGTTTGCAGCGTCTTTGGCGACATCTGTTGCAGCAGCGGCAGCATCTTTGGTCGCATCAACCGCCTCGCCTGCTTTTTCAGTCATCGTTTCAGTGACGGCGGCGGCATCTTTTTTCGCCTCTTCCTTCTTGTCATCGCCGCAAGCAGCAAGTCCAACAAGAACCAACAATGAAACGGATGTCATGAGAATTTTACGCATTTTTACCTCTTAAATTGGTGCGGCGATTTTGCCAGCACATCGCTCTCGCATAGTGCAAACTATGGCCAAATTGTGCGCCGCAGCAATTTAATCGATGTTCAGTCATCGATTAGGAACAATCTTTTAAATTTGTCGGAGGATCGGTAGCAAATGCTCTGCGTTAAGAAATTTAACGCAGGGCTTGCACGATCGATTGGCTTAACAGTCCCGGCTTATACTGTTGGTTTTTCGGCGTTAGACCAAGCCGAACAACCACGATCCCTTCGCTTGGTATGACAGCGATTGATTGTCCATCATGGCCACCGAGCCATAAGGTGCCTTCTGGCAGATCACTGACACGGGCTTCAGGCCTATGCTCGCCGGGTGGCGCAAGCCAGACAGAACCACGGCCATATTCGCCGCCGGATGCTGGATGCTCCTCACTCATCCAATCAACATAGCCCGATGGCAAGAGCGAGCGACCGTTCCACGCGCCGCGCTGAAGCAGCAATTGCCCAAAACGCGCCCAGTCTCGCGCGGTCGCATACATATAAGACGAACCAGTCAAAGTGCCCGATGCATCAGTCTCCATGACTGCGCTATCCATAGACAGCGGTTCAAACAAAACGTCTGACGGAAAAGCGCTTGCGGCTTTCGCGTCACCAATCGCATTTTGTAAAATGCGGCTAACCAACATCGAAGACCCTGAAGAATAGGCAAAAACATCGCCCGTGGGTTCCGGCGTCGCATCATCAATGGGTTTGGTCGCCACAAATGCCGCCATATCGCCTTCGAGGTATAACATACGCGTGACATCGGAAACCGAGCCATAGCCTTCATTCCACGTTAAATCGCTGCTCATGGACATCAAATCATTCAATCGGATGGCGCGTCTTGCATCGCCGTCCCAACCTTCAAATTGGGCGCGATCATCAATGTTCAAAAGCCCCTTACGTGATGCAACACCGACCAATGCTGCGGTGACTGTTTTTGCCATTGACCAACCCATTAGGCGCGTCGTCTCATCGAAACCAGCCCCATAACGTTCGCCGATTATTTTGCCATCCTTGACGACAACAATCGCCCGCATGCCGGGGCCTGTTAGCGTCGCATCGTTAAGCACGGCCTCTAGTTCAAGGTTATCGCCCGGCTCCACGTCATTTCCTTGAGGCCATTGCCCTTGGTTCAAATTTTTGGTCGGCGGTTTGAAGCCTTCGGTTGCTCCTGCAAAACCGAGCATACGCGGATCGGGAACCACCGTGCAGCCGCGCGCTTCATTACCGAAGGCCAATCCCTTGCCGATAAATCCAAATAGACCCGTGCGCACGACAGTCATCTCGCCGCGCTGATCAATGCTAAACCGGATGAGCTTTAGAAGCGGATGCCCGGGCGCTTGCACGTCATTTTCGAGCACTTCTTTGGGGTCGCGGCCCGCCAACACCACGTTAGAACAAATCATTTTAGCTGCATAGTTTGCGCCAACACGGATAAGGTCCGGCGGCGCAATCGTTAGCCATCCAAGCGCCACTAGAAGCACTGAAAAAACCGCCACCGATATTTTTCTGAACATTTTTAACGCTCGATTTATTTATGGTTAATGCATGCTTAACGGATATGGGCTATGGGTCAAGTTCACGAAACCAGCACCAAAGTGGACTTTGCACCTTTGAAACAAACAATACAGTTTTTATTGGTTTTATTCATGCTGGCTGTGAACGGCTGCACGTCCGTAGATGAAACACTGCGCACCGCAACCATTACGACTGCGGAAAAGGCAAAGCCGCGGTTTGGCGATGCTGAACCAGTGCATGACTGGGAAGGCGGAGCGCCTTTTGCTTTTCCCGTGCACGGCGTCGATGTGTCGAAATTTCAAAGCGATATCGACTGGCCGCAAATCAAGCGCAACGGCATCGAGTTTGCCTTTATCAAAGCAACCGAGGGCGGCGACAGGCTGGACACAAAATTTGCGCAAAACTACCATGATGCGCGACGCGCTGGCATTCCAACGAGTGCCTATCATTTTTATTATTTCTGCACGTCAGCAGCCGTTCAAGCACGTTGGTTCATCAAAAACGTGAGCCGCACAAGCGCAAGCATACCCCATGTTTTAGACATGGAATGGAACAGCAAATCGCGTGCCTGCTTCGCCCGCCGCCCGAAACTGTGCGCCGTGAGATGACCATTTTTATGGACATGATTGAGCGGCATTACGGCCAGCGGCCTATCATTTATACAACGGTGGATTTCCATCAGGAAAATCTTTCTGGCTATATGCCAGATGAAACATTTTGGCTGCGCTCGACGGCGACGCACCCGAAAGTTACTTATCCGGGCCGCAATTGGACTTTCTGGCAGTATACCGGAACGGGACGCATGGACGGCCTAAAGGGCAATATTGACATCAATGTATTTGGCGGAACAAGATCGCAGTGGCGCGAGTGGTTGCAGAATAATACGCGTTAATTGCCATAATTCATAATGGAGTGAAAAATGAAACCGCTTAAACTCGCCTCCACCGCCGCAGTTTTTTTTAGTCTTTTATTTTGCCAAAGCGCCTTTGCACAAACCGCTACCGCCTGCGGCGGCGACTTTGCCACATGGCGTGCAGGCGTTGTGGATGAAGCGCGCTCGCAGGGCGTGTCGGGGCTCGGGCTAGAGGCGCTCGGCGTTGCAAGCATTGACGAGGAAGTGCTGAAAAAAGACCGCAGCCAAGGGGTGTTTACGCTCGATTTTTTGACATTTTCAAAGCGTCTCATCAGCCAAGGGCGGATCGATAATGGCCGTGCAAACTTAAAAACATACGCAAAAGTGTTTGAGCGCGCACAAACAGAGTTTGGTGTTTCACCGGAAATCATCACGGCCTTTTGGGCGTTTGAGACCGATTATGGTGCCGTCCAAGGCGATTTTTTAACGCTCAACGCGGTCGCAACCTTGGCGCATGATTGCCGGAGGCCAGAGCTTTTTCGCCCGCAATTGATCGCCCTTGGTAAATTGATCGCTCAAGGGATTGTCCCGCCTGATGTGAAAGGGGCTTGGGCTGGCGAAATCGGGCAAATCCAAGTGTTGCCTGCCGACTACTTAACAAAAGGCCGCGATGGTGACGGCGATGGTGCGGTCACGCTCAAAACGTCCTCACCCGATGCGATTATGACGGCGGCAAATTTTTTAAGTTCACTTGGCTGGCAGGCCAATCAACCATGGATGCAAGAGGTAATCGTGCCAAGTCAGATGGAATGGTTCGATGCCGGTTTACACAAAAGGCTTGCCGTTTCAGAGTGGGTGTCGCGCGGCGTCAGCGCACGAGAAGGAAAGTTACACAGCGATCTTGAGGCGAGTTTGGTGCTGCCGATGGGCCGCAAGGGTCCTGCGTTTCTGGCCTATCCGAACTTTAATGTTCTGCTGGAGTGGAACCAGTCGCTCACCTATGTGCTCACGGCGGCTTATTTCGGCACGCGCCTCGCCGGTGCCAAAGTTTATCAGGCGGGCGAAAACCATGCTGGCCTATCAGCTGACCGCATGAAAGCGCTGCAGAGCAAACTCATATCGCAGGGCTATAATGTTGGAAAAGCAGACGGTATTTTGGGTGCTGGAACACGTGCTGCAGTGCGCGATTTACAGCGCAAGAATGGATTGCCTGCAGACGGTTGGCCGACTGAAATTTTATTTGATTACTTTTAAGGGAGCGGGCCGGAAGCATCCGGCCACGCAATTCAAATCCTATGCAGCGGCTTTTTCAATGGCAGCGCGTGCCTTGGCTAAACCTGCATCTGGGTTATATGCCATGCCTTCAGCACCAACGACCTCGACATCCGTGATACCGAGGAAACCCAGAACATGACGCAAATAAGGGGTTGCAAAATCAACTGGGCTATCAATCGGAACGCCGCCTGATGCGATAACAAGATAGGCTTTTTTCCCCTCGATCAGACCCTTTGGGCCGTTCTCTGTATAGGCAAATGTTTGGCCAGCACGGCACACCATGTCGATCCACGCTTTAAGTGCGGCGGGTACAGAAAAATTATAGATCGGCGCGCCTATCACAAGAATGTCCGCGGCCATTAATTCCGCGACCAAATCATCAGATACTTTTAAAGTTTCGCGTTGTATTTGGCTGCGTTGATCCTGGGGTGTGAAATCCGCTGCAAGAAACGCACCGCTCAAATGCGGTATTGTTTCGCTGCAGTCACGGTTTACAATTTTGTGTGCGCCGGACGCGTTTAGTTTTGAAATAAGTTCTGCGCTCAAATCGCGGCTAAAAGAGCCTTCGCTGCGAGCAGATGATTGGATAGAGAGTATAGTTGACATGAAAAACCTCAATGTTCGTTGAACGCATCAACTAGTTTGTTTTCCCATGTCAATAAACCCTCACCTTAAGCAACACAGTGTTCACCCTTCAGCAACTACTTCAAGCAGCTATGGGTGATGATTCTTGTTTAATGCCGATCAAACGGCAAAGCGCAAAAACCAAATCAGGCCGATTCATCGTGTAAAAGTGGAAATCTTCCACACCACGGTCCACCAAATTCATCACCTGTTCTGCAGCAATGGCCGCCGAAATAAGCGCGTGGGTTTGTGGATCATTTTCTAACCCTTCAAACCGGTCTGCAAGCCAATCGGGCACATAAGTATTGCAGCGGCTCGCAAAATTCGACATCGCTTTGAAATTGTGGATCGGCAAAATGCCAGGCAAAATGGGGATATAAATACCGGCTTTTCTGACCCGTTCTACATACCGCTCATAGGTATCGTTGTTAAAGAAAAACTGCGTTATCGCGCGGCTAGCACCATTATCCACTTTGCGTTTCAGCATGTCGATGTCGGTTGCAAAATCAGGGCTTTCGGGATGTTTTTCCGGATAAGCCGAAACCGATACGTCAAAGTCGCCGAGCTGTTTTAAGCCAAGCGTCAGCTCAGCGGCATTTTCATAACCGTCTTTTGTCGGTACATATTTTGCGCCGATACCGTCTTGTGGATCGCCGCGCAGGGCAACAAAACGTTTAATGCCCATCGAGGCAAAATCAGCAATCACCTCATTGACCTCAGCCTTGGTCGAACCAACACAGGTCAAATGCGCGGCAGCTTCTACGCCGGTTTGCTCTAAAACCTTGGCCAATGTGCGTTTCGACGGATCACGGGTTGAGCCTCCAGCACCATAGGTTACCGATATAAAATCTGGCGACAATGGCGCGAGTTTTTCAATCGTATCGGCCAAAGTTTGTTCCATCGCATCGGTTTTGGGCGGAAAAAACTCAAATGAAACACGAAACTTGCGCTGAGCGGCAGCACCTTGTGTGCGCCCTAAAACAGATCCAGACATTAGGCTACCTTCTCTAAAAGTGTTCCAGCTATTTCAATGCGCTCGTCTTGTGCTGACCAAATCATCACGGTTAGCGGTTGCTCACCGGTTGCGCTTGTTGGTGTCAGCGACTTTTCAGCGCCGGGCTTTAAGCCCGCCGCCTTCAGCCAAGCATGCACTTGGGCGTTTTCAAAACCGAGCCGCTGATGTTGATGCTCAGCCCGCAAAAATTCTTTTTCATGGGGCGCAAAATCAATGATCGCCAATTTTCCTGATGGTGCCAATGCTCGTGCCGCCTCGCGCAGCGCTGCCGCTGGATCGTCCAAGAAATGCAACACCTGATGGATAACCACCAGATCATAGGCATTGCGTTCAACCGGCATGTTGTACACATCACCAAGTCGCACTTCGCAATTGCTGATGCTTGACGCCTCAAGATTTGCCCGCGCAATACCCAGCATTTCCCGGCTTGCATCAATGCCCACCGCCGAGCGGTAGTGCGGCGCAAAAAGCTCAAGCATGCGGCCTGTTCCTGTGCCGATGTCCAGCATCGCATTAAATGGCCCCTTGCCAAGGATACTCACCAGTGCGTCTTCAACATCGCTGTCGGCAACGTGGTGCGAACGAATTTTGTCCCAGCTCGCAGCGTTTTTTGCAAAGTAGTCGGCAGCAGCTGCTCGGCGCGCTTTCTTTACGTCGTCGAGGCGTTCTTTGTCCCGTGTAATGATGGGATCATGAGGGTCAAGGGTTGCCAATACGGAATGCACCAACGCCGACTTTTCGCCCGAAGACACCAAGCGGAACAAGGCCCAAGACCCTTCTTGCCAGCGATTGATAAGGCCCGTTTCCAACAATAATTTTAAATGGCGCGATACGCGGGGCTGGGATTGACCCAAAATTGTGGTAATGTCTGACACTGTTAGATCGCCGTCGGCAAGAACGCGCAAAATTCGCAAGCGGCTCGGCTCAGCGATGGATTTTAAGCAATCCACATAGGTGTCAATTTGAAACATAGCAGCCTCGCGAATGATATAAACATATCTTTATGTCATTTTCATTTTGATAGCAAGTTACAAAATAGATGACGACGAAATTCCAACAGGAAATCCGCAAGGCGCTCAATCAATTGGTGCCGATGGTGCCGCTCGAGGATGCGGAGGCGATCAAAGACATCGCGCGGCGGCGGCACTTACGCCATTTGCCTGCATCCATCGGCGCTTGGCTGGCCGTAACCACCCATATCAGGCACAACCACACGGACTATGACGACCTACTTGATGAGGGGTATGACAGCGATTCGGCGCGGTTTTTTGTGCTTGAGGCGATGAATGATGTGCTGCGTGACTGGCAGTCGACCAAGCTGCTTGACCCTGACGAAGATGAAATATCGGTGCTCAAAGCCTATCCCCGCGCCGCAGAGCTGGATAAAGACCCCGACAATGGCGATGGCGATAGCGACGGCGATGGCTATGAAGAAGACGATGTTGAACCAGAGTAGCCCTTTGATTGAAATTTCATTACCGCCGCGCCGTCCCCTGCCCGACTATAGGCCGCCGGTAGGCCCGCTCGACATTATTTTTCAAGATGATCATGTGCTGGTGGTCAACAAGCCAAGCGGGCTTTTGAGCGTTGAAGGCAAAGAACCCGGCATGGACGATCACTTAGAATCGCGCGTCATGGCGCTTAATAGCGCTGCACGCATTGTGCACCGGCTGGACTGGGATACGTCTGGTCTCATGGTGATCAGCCTTAACCCCCATGCGCGCCGCCATTTGGGCGCGCAATTCGAGCTGCGTAAAATTGAAAAACACTATGTCGCCCGCGTTTGGGGAAGGCCGATCGCCCCGCGCGGTACGATAGACTTGCCGATGTGCGTTGATTGGCCGAACCGACCGCGCCAGATCGTCGATCTTGCCAAAGGACGCGAGGCGATTTCCCATTGGGAAACCCTCAAACAATTTGAATTTTTCACCGATTTATTGATGCGGCCTAAAACGGGTCGCTCGCACCAATTGCGGGTGCACTGCCTGCACTTGGGTCATCCGATTTTGGGCGACCGGCTCTATGCACCCGATGATGCTTACCATGCCCATCAGCGCATGTGCTTGCATGCATCGCACCTTGCGTTTGACCATCCGGTGACGGGCCAGCGCATGGCGTTTGATGTGGCGGCTGATTTTTGAGGAAACTGATGTAGTTTCTACATTGATCAAAAAACACATCTGCGCCATCATTCACCCATATTTGACTTGCAGCATTGCCACACGCCCGTAATGTGGCATTAACGAACCATACCATAGAACAAAGCGGCATCCCCCGCCGATACAATTTAAGCCTCACAAAGGAAACCCAATGCTTCACACATTTCTAAAAACCAGCGCCTCAACGGCGGTTCTGCTCGCGCTCACATCGTCGGCTTTCGCGTTTGAAAGCAGCGCCGTCTTTGAGCGCCTAAAGGCGCAAATCGCCTTGCAAGGCCTGACGCTGTCGGCAAAAAATGTGGTCGAAGAAAACAACGGCGTGACCCTTGAGGGCGTAAAGTTTAGCCCTGAAGGTGTCGACGGTTTTACCATCGATAAAATAATGCTTGAAGATATTACCGATGCGCAAAACGATGGCTTCAAAATCGGGCGCATCGTTATTCCGGGTTTTGCGACGGAAACCGACGGCGTAAAATTAGATTTCGGCGGCGCGCAGATGCTGGGCTATTTTATCGCGGGGCCGAACGAAACAGACCCTATGCTCAAGGGCAACCTCTATGAGCAATTTAGCACTGGCGCGCTCGACATTACTGTCGGCGGAAAAAAAGCATTTTCCTTTGGCAGCTCGTTAACATCGGTGACGCCTTATACGGCTGGTGGCACGCTCGAATACGATATGTCCATCAACGATGTTACTGCCGACTTTTCGGTTTCGCCCGATCCCAAAACACGTGAGGTCATGGAACAGCTCGGCTACACCACGCTAAAAGGTGAAATGACCGCAAAGGGCAGCTGGAACACGCAGAGCGGCTTGCTGACGATGAAGCCGATGAAAATTGCAACCGTCGACGCGGCTGACCTTTCCATCGAGTTGGAATTGGGCGGGTACACGCCTGCGCTCATCGATGGCCTTCAGAAAATGCAAGAGACGATGAAAGGCAACGAACAGGCGATGGGCATGGCCATGCTTGGGCTGGCGCAGCAATTGGACATTCGCCAATTGGCAATTATGATCGACGATAATTCGCTGACGGTCCGCTTGCTCGAATTCTTCGGCGGGCAGCAAGGCATGGATGCGGCGGGCGCTGCGGCCTTTGCAAAAGGCATGCTGCCGCTTGGCCTAGCGCAGCTTGGCAATCCGGCGTTTGCACAGAGCACCGCTGCAGCGGTCAGTGCGTTTCTTGATGACCCGAAAAATCTTCGCATCGAGGCAGCGCCAGCCGCACCCGTGCCATTTGCCTCATTGATGGCGGGCGCGATGGGCGACCCGCGCACGCTCATCGATATTTTGGCCGTAAAAGTGACCGCGAACCAATAAAGCGTTTCGTGTTAAATGCGAAAAACCGCTGGAGCGATCCGGCGGTTTTTATTTCTGCACTTAGCTTTTCAAAGCCGGATTGATCCGAATGCCCAAATCGCGCAGCTGCGCGTTGTCCACATGGCTTGGTGCGCCCATCAAAATATCGCGCGCCTGCTGGTTCATCGGGAACATGGTGATCTCGCGCAGGTTTTTCGCGCCAACGAGAAGCATCACGATGCGGTCGATGCCCGCGCCCATGCCGCCATGGGGCGGCGCGCCATATTGGAACGCGCGGTAAAGCCCGCCGAAGCGCTCTTCGACCGTTGCCTTTGACAGCCCCGCATATTCAAACGCTTTGACCATGGTGTCGGGCAAATGGTTGCGAATGCCGCCAGAGGCGATTTCAAAACCGTTGCACACCAGATCATACTGGTAGGCTTTGAGCGCCAATCTTTGCTCAATCGTTCGTTGCTGCATCCAACGCCTCTTTGCCACCTTTTGGCATCGAGAACGGATTGTGCGCAAATTCTATTTTCTTGTTGTCCTCGTCCCACTCATAGAAGGGGAAATCGACAATCCAGCACAATTCAAACCGGTTCTCATCGATAAGACCGCCCTCTTGCGCCGCCTTGTTGCGCGCCGCTCCGGCAAAGGACGCAAACTTCTTTGGATCGCCCGCCGCAAAAAATACCGCATCGCCGATTTCAAGGCCAAGCTGGGCGCGCAGCGCCTCGGAACGCTCATCGCCGATATTTTTGGCGATTGGCCCGGCGGCATCAAATTTGCCCTCAAGCTCACGCCAGAAAATATAGCCCATGCCGGGCTGGCCTTCGCCCTGCGCCCACGCATTCATGCGGTCGCAATGTTTGCGGCTGCCTGCGCCTTTGACCGGTATCGCCCAAACCTGATGCTTGGGGTCGGCGTCCAAAATGCCCGCAAACACGCCAAAGCCCGATCCGCGGAAATGTTCCGACACATCTTGCATCACGATTGGATTGCGCAGGTCTGGCTTGTCAGAGCCATACATTTTGATGGCGTCATCATAGGCGATGCGGCGGAAACTTTGCGTTACGGGCTTGCCGCCCGCGAATGCTTCAAACACGCGGCGCATTACAGGCTCAACGGTGCCAAGCACATCGTCCAGCTCCACAAAGCTCATTTCCAAGTCGAGCTGATAAAACTCGCCCGGCAGGCGGTCGGCGCGCGGGTCTTCATCCCTAAAGCACGGCGCGATCTGGAAATAGCGATCAAACCCGCTCATCATAATCAGCTGCTTATATTGCTGCGGCGCTTGCGGCAGCGCATAGAACTCGCCTTGGTGAATGCGGCTTGGCACCAAAAAGTCGCGCGCGCCTTCTGGCGAAGAGGCCGTCAAAATCGGCGTCGAAAATTCCGTAAAATCAATCGCCGTCATTTCTTGGCGGATTTTCGCGATGATTTTCGTGCGCTTCATAATGTTGGCGTGCAGCGTCTCGCGGCGCAAATCCAAAAAGCGATATTTCAGGCGAATGTCTTCGGGGTAGTCCGGCTCGCCAAAGACGGGCAGCGGCAGCTCTTCGGCTTTTGACAGCACTTCGATATCGCGCGCATAGATTTCAATCTCGCCCGTCGGCAGGTTCGCGTTGATGGTCTCCGCGCTGCGCAATTTTACGTCGCCGTCGATGCGGATGCACCACTCGCCGCGCACAAGCTCGGCGGCGTTAAAACAAGCGCTGTCCGGGTCAGCCACGATCTGCGTGATGCCGTAATGGTCGCGCAAATCGATAAACAACACGCCGCCATGGTCACGCACACGGTGAACCCAGCCGGAAAGTCTGATTGCGGTGCCTGCGTCTGTTTTGCGCAATGCGCCACAGGTATGACTGCGATAACGGTGCATGATGGATGCCCTTAAGAATGGATAATGGTCAAGCGTTATTGAATTGATCGTTCCGCACCGCATAATTCAGCTGGTCCTAGAATGCAATCAAGGATGCGAAAGCAAAGACGATAGGAAATCAAAAATCGGCTTGGCGCATGCTTAGACTAAAATTTGAGCAATTATAGAGTCAAAGGGTCTATATTTGCCATGCCTGTTGAGTTGGGCAGGTAAAATTAGAAGATTTGGGTAAAGCTTGCCGCTGAATCGACTTAGCACTATCGTTTTTGCCAAAATAAATGAGTATACTATGCTGTTCCACTAAGTTGTTCGTGCGTGTGTTATCTTGCACAAGCACTTAGACGACCATATTAAAGCAGCGACCAAATGGAAGATGTCTGAAGATCTTACGCTTCTTCCTGTTATCAGGTCTTTCCTATCGGCCCTCGGTGCGATTTTCTTACCAATCGAAGCCTACAAAGTCGATTTCAGATCGGAATGTAGTATTCCCGTTTTGGTAGCTTTCTCGCCTCCGCCGCAGTTCTCGCGCTTGTCTTCTATTTGATTGATGGTCACTTTCTTACAGGTTTTCTCAAGAAGCGCGTAGAAATCAAAAACCATGGGTTCAACACGAGAATATTTGTTGAGTTCGGCGATTTGTTCTCAAAAGAGGGGCTGGAAGGCCGTTGCTACAAATGACTTCTTCGATAGCAACGTGGATGAGAGACTTAGTTTCCTCCAAAGTCACTGCACGGAATCACAATAAATAGATACTGGCCCAGTAATCGGGAAGATTGGGAAAAACAGATCAATACTTCGCTCAATGTTATCGCACCCAAAAGGGAAAGCCGGAGCAAAGGGGAAACAAGAAGCGCTATCCCATTGGAACAACCGCCAGTGTCCATCACGTCAGATCAAAAGTTTCTCTTTCGACATTTTGCGCCCCTGGAAGGGCTGACAGTTCGAACAAGTGTGACCGCCGCAAGCGCAGAAGAGTTTAATTTGCTGCGGTGCGCGGGCTATTGAAAGTAGCCCGTGCCTTGAAGTGATGTTCTATGAGCCGCTTTCGATCCCGCTCATGGGTTCCCGGAGTTGGCGCGTAATGGACACTAAAGGCTTCGGATTCTCGTCGGAATACTTATCACTCATCGCGATCCACGAAGAGAGCCCGACTCAGAAAAAATCACTGTTGAGATTCCATTCGTCCCTATCCGCGGAGAAAGAACGTGGAATCAATCTCTAAGAACTTTGAAAAGGCTGGAACTCGCATATGGATTAATCGAACGGGATACTATTTTAGCTTTTGACGGGCTTGGGCAGGCCGATCCTACACAGTCAGACTTCAAGTCACCTTCCTACTGCAACAGTTCGGGGGTGGGATGCCCAATAGAGGCATCGAATTCAAATTCGTAAATAGTCACGGATAAGGCTAGTGCTGTCCGAGACACAAGCACCTGCTGGAAACGCTAAGTATCCGCGAGAGGCTATGCGTCATCAAAGATATATGGTTGTCATCCTCTCGGATAAAACACGCAAGACAAGGAAGCCTCCTTTCTTATGAAGGTTGAAATGGCTGTATATAGACTATTATAAAATTCCACTAATCATCACTGTCTATACGGGTATGATTCGATTTTGAACCATTCCCTATTACGGCCTTGGTGGCCTACTTCGCTTGCGGCGCGGATAGACAACTCATCCCGCAAAGGCGATCCACATCCCTTTCAAAAAAGATGCCATCCTAGAAGCGATTGAACGAGTTCACAAGTTAACAGTAGAACCTTGAACCTACACCTCTTCAATACTACGAGCCGCGAAACTCCAAGTTGGTTGGGGCTATATTCGGAATAGTACGAGCTGCTGGCCGATTTTTTGTATCTTACAATTGGACTTCACATTGCCGTTTTACCAATAAAACGCGCCGCTTTGAACTCAAAGCCGCCATTCGCCGCCGAGTATTGCACAATTGACTATCTGAAACTTTGATCACCTTGTCTGGCACAGGCTATTCTGCCTCCATCGCAAAATAGACAGTTTTACAACGGTTTTGCTCTGTAAATTAGACCAATTCGCTGATTTAGAATAATTTTCTCCAAACTTTATCGAACGCTGCAAATCATCCCCCATACTGCGGTGATGACCGATACGGAAAAACACATTGCTTTGACAAGGATCCGCGCCACACTGTTGCGGATCGTTTGCTGCTGGTTGGTTTTCGCCCGCCTGTTTTTTCGCTCAAAAAAAGATCGTGTTTTGCCCCACAGACTTGGCATTTGGGTTTCCGTGCAGATTTATAAAATCGAAAAGACGATTTATTATATCAAACTCGCGTCAAATTTGCTGACGCCTGATGCCGAACTGCCGCTTCCACACCAGCAAAAATTGACCATCAACGATGTCATTGCGCGGCTTAAGGCGGCCAAAAAGCGCTGATAGGCTTGCGCATCGGCGCGCGTTGCTCGCGCATAACCAAGCGTTTTGAAAACCCCGATCTGATTGACGCCATCCATAAAAATATCGTGCATTTTTGCGCGGCGTTTTTCGTTCACGACGGCTTTTGCGCTTTTATGTTGTCGCGCACCGCCAAACCATCGCTTCGCTATCGATAAATTGTGCCCAAATCGCTCGGCATTCCGGCGCGGTATCACATTTGCACGTCTGCGCGTATGTGCGCCACTCTCCCCCTTCCTCACGCGGGGAGATGTCTGCATAGCAGACAGAGGGGGAAATGGCGCGTAACTCAAAATACCCCCTCTGTCCCTGCGGGACATCTCCCCCGTATAGGGGGAGAGTGGCGCTTAATCTATGCCGCAAAGAGCTTGCGCTTCGGCTTCGCCTCGACGTGCGCTTTGGTGTTTGTTTGATGCCGCAAAGAGCTTGCGCTTCGGCTTCGCCTCAACGTGCGCTTTGTGGATGCAAATTTCCGTTCGACTCTTTTCACCCTGTCAGATAAATGAATTGCCCATGAGCTTAAACACAATTACCGACACCGCCGCCCTTGCCGCCGTATGCGCTCGATTTGCCACCCATGACTATGTGACCGTCGACACGGAGTTCGTTCGCGAGACGACCTTCTGGCCGGTTCTTTGTTTGGTGCAAGTGGCATCGGACGCCGAAGCTGTGCTGATTGACCCCATGGCGGACGGCATAGATTTGACCCCGCTTTTTGACCTGATGAGCAACACATCGGTGGTCAAAGTGTTCCACGCGGCGCGCCAGGATGTTGAAATTTTCTACAAGCTGTCGGGCAAAGTGCCCGAGCCGATGTTTGATAGCCAAGTGGCTGCCATGGTGTGTGGTTTTGGTGATTCGATTGCCTATGATCAGCTGGTAAAGCGCATCTCCGGCGGCAATATCGACAAGTCATTGCGGTTTACCAATTGGGCGCTGCGGCCCTTGAGCGAGCAGCAGCTTGACTATGCACTGGCCGATGTGACGCATTTGCGCGATGTGTATAAGTTTTTGAAAGACAAGCTCGAAGAGACCGGTCGCACGCACTGGGTCGCCGAAGAGATGCTCATTTTGACGACACCGAGCACCTATGATTTGCCACCAGAAGAGGCTTGGACGCGGCTTAAATTGCGCATCAAGAAGCCGATTGAATTTGCGATTTTGAAAAATCTTGCGCAGTGGCGCGAAAATGAAGCGCGGTCTAAAAATAAGCCGCGCAGCCGCATCTTAAAAGATGACAGCCTGTTTGAAATTGCCCAAGGCCAACCTAAAAATGGTCAAGCGCTTGGCCAAATGCGCACGCTGCACAAGGGGTTTGAAAATTCCGATGCGGGCGCTGCGATACTGGCCTGCGTCGCGCGCGCCCATGCGCTCGATCGCTCTGAATTGCCGCAGCTTCCGCGCCAGCCGCATTCTCCAGAAGGCACCAGTGCGGCGGTGGATTTGCTCAAAGTGCTGCTGAAATTGACCGCAGAAGAATTTGATGTTGCGCCGAAGATCATCTGTTCGGCCGACCAGCTGGAACAAATCGCCGTGCATGGCGCCAAAGCCGATGTCGATGCCATGAAAGGTTGGCGCAAAGAGCTTTTCGGCGACAAAGCTGTGCGGTTGATCAATGGCCAAAGCGCGCTGCAGTTCAAGGATCGCAAACTGGGTGTCGTTGACGTTTCGTGATCGGCTATCGTTGGCGCCTCAATCGCGTATTTTGAGCTCAATCTTTTTGCCGGTAAATTTTGCCAGCTGGCTTATGCGCCCCTGCGGGCGTTCGCCAATCAGGTGCATCAGGCTTTTGGGCAGTGTCAGAAACATTTTGTCGTCTGATACTTTTTCCCAGCGCAAGTCTGGCATGACGCCCGGCATCGCGGCGGTGAAGAGGTAGGCCACGCGCATGAACCCGCCGAGCAATTTTGAGCGCTCCCAGGTGCGGTCGGTGGTGATCTTTTTGATCTCAGGGGCGAGCGTATCGTTTTTCAGACCCTCGTAGCGGAAATAGTTTGCCAGTGCGATATAGGCCCTGCCCTGATGGTCGACTTGGACAAAACTTGCATAGGCGATAACCGCCAGCGACTGCATGGCGCGGTAGTCCGGGTGGGCGCGCCAGCCAATATCGGCCAAGCGGCAGGCCGCCTCGCGATAGCGATGTTCATCAACGGTTTCATCGATGCCGAACTGTCCAAAGCTGTATCCGGTCCACGCGGCCAGTTCGCGCGCGTGGCGGGGCGAGCGTGCGCGCAAGATGGCGAGCTCATCGGCAGCTTCCAGAAGGGCGTCACGTTGTTTGACTTCGTCCGCCAATTTTGAAAACAAATAGCCTTCGCGCACACCGCTGGCCGAAAAGACGATGCGGGATGGCTCCATGGCTTTTATCAGTTCGCTTAGTACCACCGCACCATAGGGGAGCAGTTCGCGGCGGGAACCTGATACTTCCGATATGCCCTCAAACTTTTCTGTATCCTCAACTTCCAATTGTTCTAAAAATTTAAGCGCATCGCTCGTGCTCAATTCGTAGGCGTGGGAAACATGAAGCGGATAGCCTGTCTGGGCGATGTGCAGCTTGGCCAAATTGCGCCATGTGCCGCCGACCGCATAAAAGGTGCGCCCCTGCCCGGCTTTTATGAGATCGCTCGATTTTAGATCTTTGCGCGCCAATTTACCCGGCTGCGGTCAAATCGTTGTTGGATCGCTCTTCGAGGCGGATAACGCCAAGCGGCAGCGTGATGCCCGTACCGCTGCTCTCGTTGTTGACTTCAACAAGCTCCAGACTGCCGCCGCCCAGATCGCCCACGATGCCATCGGGCGCCCTAAATGCGGATAGGATACCCTGCGCCGAATAATAGGCCTCTTCCTCTCCCGTTAGGATGTGGATCGCTTGACGCAAAATGCGTTCAGCCTGTTCAACGAAGGCAGCGCCATTGTCGGCTTCCCGCGCCGCGGCTGTCGCGACCACATAAAGTATGTCAACGCGGGCTTGATCAGCGAGCGCCCGAAACCGCACCAGAGCCGCAAAGGCACGCTCTACGGCGTCCTCGTCCATTTTGTTTTTGGCAGCAATGCCGCGCCCCAACCCGCAAGAGACTTTTTCGTTGAACAAAATCGAAGGTGCGCGCACCAACCCCTCATAGATAACGAGGCGAACGGAGTTCGAACCAATATCTATCACAGCAACAGGTTGGCGGTTTTTTAAACGGCCTTGAGCGTCTTCAGTCTCGATCAAATGTATCGCCGATATATAGTTTATTCCGAACCAACACCTTGCGCTTTTTTCTTGCGCGCAATCAATCCCGGAGCAGAAGATTTAAGAGATTTTCCACGACCTGATAGGCTCGGATTGGTCATGAAGTACGCCCCGAGCATCAAAAGGCTCTTCATGGGCACCCACAACCATACGCCGCGAACGTCCATCCGGCATGACATCGTAACTTTGCTGATTGTCGAGAATATTGGCCAACATGATCTGGTTGATGACCTGTTCGTGGACGGTTTTGTTCTCAATCTGAACCAAGGTTTCAACACGGCGATCAAGATTGCGCGGCATAAGATCAGCCGAACCGATATAAACGATTGCGTTGGTTGAGGGCAACGTACCGCCATTTCCGAAGCAATAGATTCGGCTATGCTCCAAAAATCGTCCGACAATAGATTTGACATGGATGTTATCTGACAAACCTTTGACCTGCGGCCTAAGGCAGCAGATGCCGCGCACGATAAGGTCAATTTCCACCCCAGCGGCGCTTGCCTCATACAGGCTATCGATAATTTGCGGATCAACGAGCGAGTTCATTTTCATCCAGATAGCAGCCGGACGTCCTAACTTTGCGTTCTCAGTTTCATCGTGGATGTGGCGTAATAGACGCTGGCGCATATAGGTCGGCGAAATGGCGAGTTTCATCTCTTCGCCGGGATCAGCGTAGCTGGTTATAAAGTTAAAGATCCTGGCCACGTCGCGCGCAATGCCTTCATCGCAGGTGAAATAGGACAGATCGGTATAAACTTTTGCAGTTATCGGATGGTAGTTTCCCGTGCCCAGATGCACATAGTTGCGAAGACCGTTTTCCTCAGCGCGCACAACGAGCGACATTTTTGCATGGGTTTTAAGTTCCAGAAATCCGAACACAACTTGCACACCGGCACGCTCAAGATCGCGCGCCCAGCGAATGTTGGCTTCTTCATCAAATCGCGCTTTTAATTCCACAAGCGCGGTTACAGACTTGCCGGCTTCAGCGGCATCCATAAGCGCTCGCACGATGGGGCTGTTGTTTGACGTACGATACAGGGTTTGCTTGATCGCTAAAACGTTTGGATCTACCGCGGCCTGACGCAAAAATTGCACCACCACATCAAAGCTCTCATAGGGGTGGTGGATAACCAAGTCTTTTTCGCTGATCGCCGCAAAGCAATCGCCGGAATGGTCACGTACACGCTCGGGAAACCGCGCTGTGTAGGGTTCAAAAAGCAAATCATCGCGCGGCGTTTTTACAATTTCAGACACTGTGGCGAGCGCAAGTAGGCCCGGCAAAACGCTTATGCGGCTTTCTGGCACTTCAAGCACTTGCGCCACAAATTCGCGCAAGGTCTGCGGCATTTCATGGTCAAACTCGATACGAATGACCTGACCACGGCGGCGACGTTTTAACGCGCTCTCGAAATAACGGACCAAATCTTCCGCTTCTTCTTCGACCTCAAGATCGCTGTCGCGGATGACGCGAAATGTGCCAAGTCCCTTTATCTCAAAACCTGGGTAGAGTTTTGAAATGAAAAGTCCGACAACATATTCCAAAGAAATAAAACGAAACGATTGGCCCTCGGTTGGGAGCGACACAAAGCGATTGAGCGCGACCGGTAACCGGATCAGCGCATTCATCTGTTTTTTCGTTACGCGGTTGACCAATTGCAGCGCGATAGAAAAACCTAAATTGGGTATAAACGGAAACGGATGCGCTGGATCGACGGAAAGTGGAGTGAGCACCGGAAAAATCGTC
>JAXHNY010000030.1:0-94607 GCA_034519905.1 Ahrensia sp. | reverse complement strand
GCACCGGATTGAATATCCCGCCATCAACCATGTAGCGACCATCGCATTTTACGGGGCGAAACACCGCTGGGATTGAGGCTGATGCCGCCATAGCCAGAAACAGATCACCCTGATTGAAAATCTTTTCGCTGTAGCCATAATAGTCAGTCGCGCTTATCGACATGGGAATGTTCAAATCGGCAAAGTCCGCCTTAATATCTTTTGGCAAAAATTCTTTGAGTATGCTCAAGGCATCGAGTTGCCCGATGCTATATTCACCAGAAAATAGGTTGGCGATCCCGCCTGTACGCGAACGCAAAAATCGCGTGAGAACGTCGGTTTTATTGCCTGCGAGTTCGAGTGAAAATTCTCGTACATCGACGCCCTTCATGCCAGAAGCCATCGCCGCGCCCATAATCGAGCCTATGGAAGCGCCTGATATGGCAACAGGCTTTACGCCCATTTCATCGAGCACTTCGATTATGTGAATATGCGCATAACCCCGCGCGCCACCGCCGCCGAATGCAACGGCAACCGTTGGGTCTCCGGAAGTCTTTTTTTTCTCAATTACACTCATGTCTGCACTCACCTTTGACCTCTAAGCCAGCTGGATAAACCGCAGTACAGATATACTTGAACGTCGTTCATTTATCAACTCATATCCGCTTGGCAGGGTAAATGGTGCATCAGATGCTTCCTCAAGCACAATCAATGCGTCTTTTTTGAGCCAGCCATCGTCGCGCAGCGCCATCAAAGCGCCCTCCCCCAAGCGCTTTGAGTAAGGCGGGTCTGCAAATACGAGGTCAAATGGCTCAAGCGTGCCAACGGGCCCTAGCTTGGTTGCGTCGCGCCGAAAAAGCTTTGCGGTGCCCTGTAAGCCTAAGGAATGCATCGTATCGCGCACAAGACCGCGGCCTTGAACGCCCATTTCGACAAAAAGTACGAAGCTTGCACCGCGCGACATCGCCTCAAATCCAAGCGCGCCGGTTCCTGAAAAAAGATCGAGCACACGGGTGCCATCCAGTTTTTCCGGCCAAGTATGGCTTAAAATATTAAACAGACTTTCGCGCGCTTTGTCTGTTGTCGGCCTGATGTCGGTTGAGCCGAGCTTTGGCCCGGCGATGCTTCGACCTCTAAATTTTCCGCCGACAATTCGCATACCGTGTTGTTAGCCCTTGTTCGTCGGACGCGGGCGCGAACTTGGACGTGCAGAAGAATTTGGACGTGCAGAAGAATTTGGGCGACCGCCTGTCGATAAACTGCGATTGGAACCCGCATTAGGACCAGCTGGCTTGCCTGATTTAGCGCTTGGGCCCGCCTTCCACTTTGCCGCGCGATCTTTTGAACTGTCGTTTGTTTTTCCAGCAGTACCGCTCGGCTTTTGGAACATCTTATCGCTGCGGCGTTTTTCATCGGTGTTTTTTGCACCAAACATACCGCGCGATTTTATGCCATCTTTTGGCGCAGCGCTTTTACGATCACCAAATTTACTTGGCCGCTCAGTGGTATGGCTCTCATCATCATCGGGTTTATTTTTGCTGAAAGGACGCGCGCCGGGTGCCATCCACACATTGACCGACCTGCTGGGCCGCGCCTCCCGCTTTTTCTCAAATGGTTTCTTCGCGCTGCGCTCATCGGGTGCTTGTGTTGACCAACTGCCCCGATCGCGTTCTCGCTTTTCAGCGGGCTTTTCATAGCGGCGACCTTCTTTTTTGGCGTTTTTGCGCGCCTCTTCTTCAGCCGCTTCGCCGAGCAAACGTGTTCCTGAAACCCAATCACCGCGTTTGGCCGCTTCAATACGCTTATCCTCAACCGGCAAAGATTTGACTGGCGTATTGGGAAACGCATTTGTGACGGGGGCATCGAAATTGGCGCCAGACTGTTCGATCAATCGCTCGCCAAGCTGGTCACGCAATATGCGGCCTCGGACTTCCAAAACGGAACCCTCAGCCAGATCGCCAAGCTGAAACGGCCCAAACGAAATGCGGATTAGGCGGTTCACCTCAAGGCCAAGTGCGCCCATCACGTTTTTCACTTCGCGGTTTTTGCCTTCGCGCAGACCAACTTCAATCCACACATTCGAGCCTTGCTCGCGCTCAATCTTAGCGTCGATCGAGGCATAAAATATGCCGTCGACCGCAATGCCGTCTTTCAGGCTATCCAATCTTTCTTGGGTGACTTTACCGTGCGCACGCACGCGGTAGCGGCGCAGCCAGCCCGTCTGTGGCAATTCGAGCGTGCGCGCCAGACCGCCATCATTGGTCAGCAACAACAGCCCTTCGGTGTTAATGTCCAAGCGGCCAACGGATACGACGCGCGGCAGTTCCGTCGGCAGACTTTCAAATACAGTTGGCCGACCTTCCGTGTCGCGGTTGCTTGTCACGAGGCCGCCCGGCTTATGATACAACCAAAGGCGCGTGCGCTCGATGGCCGGTATAGGTTTACCATCGATAAGAATCACATCATTGTCGGTCACGTTAAGCGCAGGGGTTTTGATCGTCTTGCCGTTTACTTTGACGCGGCCATCAACAATCAGCGCTTCGGCATCACGGCGAGAGGCGATGCCTGCCCGTGCTAGGCGTTTTGCAATGCGCTCTTCTGGCCGCGCAGAAGTCTCGCGGCTGTCGCGCTGCTCTGATTTAAATCCGAAGCTCTTTTTGTTGTCAGTCATATGCCATTTGCCTTAGGTTCGTGGTTCAAAGCGTTTCGCGTTAAACCTCCATCACCAAACGCTGCCTGAAATCAAAGATTTCAACGCGTTAGGTGATACTTCACGCTTTAAGTTAAACGTGAAACGCTCTAATACCAAACCGCTTGGCAAGTAGCGAGAGAAAGTTTCATCTATGCCGAAATTGACAGACACCAATCGCTACATGCGTGCCGCGCTGGAAGAGGCTGAGATTGCGCAAAATCTTGGCGAGGTGCCTATCGGCGCTGTCATCGTGCGCGATAACGAAATTATCGCCCGCGCGGGAAATCGTACACGCATAGACAAAGACGCGACCGCCCATGCGGAAACTCTGGCCATCAGGCTTGCCTGCCAAAATCTCAGTCAAGACCGATTGGAGGACTGCGATCTTTATGTGACGTTAGAGCCCTGCACCATGTGCGCGGGTGCCATATCCCATGCGCGCATCAGGCGCCTCTATTTTGCTGCGACGGATATCAAAGGCGGCGCTGTCACGTCAGGCGTGCGTTTTTTTAGCTCACCCACATGCCATCACCGGCCGGAAGTGTATGACGGCATAAGCGAGAGCCAAGCATCGGGCCTGCTTAAGACGTTTTTTGAGATAAAGCGCTAAATGTTAAAGCCAGGGTACAAGCTTGCGCCAGCCGGTTTTACCGGTACCTTGCGCTTTTTTCGCCGCACGGGCTTTTGATGCCTCTGTCTCACCCAGTTCGCCGACAGCGGCTGTTTCTGCGGGAACACGATATTCTGTTGGCGGATCGGTTAAATACCGACGTGTTGCGCTTCCGGCATTTCGGCCTGGGCCTTCTGAGGCACCAAGGGCAGAGGCTTCTTGTTTGTTGGTTACAAAGTTGGGATCGCGCTTTCCTGCTTCAATATCCGCCAGAATGCGCGCGCGTTTCTCAGCCGGTGTTTCGGGCCATTCGGTCGACGTTTTTGCAATGTTTGTCTGCGGCGCAGGCAGGCGTTAATGTGTGCGTGAGCTTCAATAATCAGGACGCGATTTATAGTCGATCTGCGCAGCTGGAGTCTTCGGCGCCAGCGACAACACGCCGCCAAGGTCATCGACCAAGTGTTCACCCGCCGTTTTGCCAGTACCATAGGTTGGCCCCAGGCAACCGGAAATGGAAACCGATAGCAGCGCTAAAATCGATGTTTTTATAAGCAGGTTACTCATCGGCATCTTCACTCATTTCTAAACGCGCGCACATTGACCTTAGATTTGGCGCGATAATCGCAGCTCGTAAATTTAAAATCTGGCAATTTCGTGAATTCCTCTTACCACATTTATCCGGTGGAGGGCAATTCATGATTATCACCAGCCTATAATTGTCCCAACGCTTTCAATTCATGCAACACTTTTGCGTCACGCGCTGACACTTCAGGATAAGCTGCATCGGTTCCGACATCGTTTGTCACACGCCAAGAACGGGCGCATTTTTGCCCCTCCGCTTTTGCAGATACAACGCCGACGCCTTTGACGTCGGCAAGTACGAAGGCACCATCAGGCGCTGCCTTGTCTGAAATCGCAATCTGCGATGTGATGCATATTTCAGCCATATCGATGTCGGCAATTGCTGCACGCAGATCCGGATCGGTCACATGCACAAAAGGGGCCGCCTCAAGCGAGGAGCCGATGACTTTATTCGCGCGCTCAATTTCCAGAGCGCCGGTCACAACGCGGCGCACGGCGCGCACTTTTTTCCACTTTGCGGCCAGCGCATCATCGCGCCATTCATCCGGGCAACCTTTGAACTGCTCAAAATGCACTGAATGCGCATCGGGATAGCGCGACAACCACGTTTCTTCCATGGTAAATGGCAAAATCGGTGCCAACCATGTCACCAAGCGATTAAACATATGGTGAACCACTTGCAGCGATGCCTTGCGGCGCAGCGACGAAGGCCCATCGCAATAAAGCGCGTCTTTGCGCACGTCGAAATAAAACGCCGATAACTCCAGCACCATAAAATCCATCAGCTGACGGGTAATGCGCTTGAAATCAAAGCCGTCATAGGCGGTGTTGACCGCCTTATCGAGCTCCCAGAGGCGGTGAAGCATCAAGCGCTCAAGTTCTGGCATATCGCTGTAGGCAATATCATCGCCCTTGTCGTGACTTAATGTGCCGAGCATCCAGCGCAGCGTGTTGCGCAATTTGCGATAGCTATCGATGTTGGTTTGCAAGATCGTATTTCCGAGGCGCAAATCTTCCGAATAATCGGACGACGTGACCCAAAGACGCAAAATATCAGCGCCCGACTGGGCGATTACTTCTTGCGGCGTAACGATGTTGCCTTTTGATTTTGACATCTTGGTGCCGTCTTCGGCCATCACAAAGCCGTGGGTTAGCACTGCATCATAGGGCGCGCGGCCACGGGTGCCGCAGCTTTCAAGCAACGATGAATGGAACCAGCCACGATGCTGGTCTGAGCCTTCGAGGTAAAGGTCGGCTGGCCATTTCATATCGCTGCGTTGTTCCAAGCAAAAGGCATGGGTAGAGCCTGAATCAAACCAGACATCCAAAATATCGTTGACCTTTTGCCACGGGGTTAGATCGTCAACCATGCCGTCCAAAAAGCGCTCTTTTGCGCCTTCCGCATACCATGCGTCAGCGCCCTCGTGAGTGAACGCGTCCATGATGCGTTTTGACAATTCGTCAGACTTATCAAATTCGGGGCCGGGAATGACTTGGCCGGTTTCTTCATGGCGGAAAACGCTGATCGGTACGCCCCATGCGCGCTGGCGCGACAGCACCCAGTCTGGCCGTCCCTCGATCATGCCGCGCAAGCGGTTTTGCCCGGCAGCGGGAATGAAACGTGTTTCTTCAATGGCTTTAAGCGCCGTTTGGCGAAGGGTGGCCAACTCACTCTCCCCCCTTGCGGGGGAGATGTCACCGGAGGTGACAGAGGGGGGTGCTGCCAATAACGCCTTATCCATGTACACAAACCATTGCGGCGTGTTGCGGAAGATGATCGGCTTTTTGGATCGCCAAGAATGGGGATATTCGTGCTTCACGCGGCCGCGCGAAAACAGATTATTATGCTCGATCAACGCCGTGATCACCGCTTGGTTGGCTTTGCCCTTTTTGCCTTTTTCGTCGATGACTTTTACATCAGGAAAGCCCGGTGCATCATCCGTATAGGTGCCATCATCGGCCACGCAAAACGGGATCGACGCATCGATGCCCATCGCTTCAATCTCTGCGCGCTTGTTGACCCATATCTCAAAGTCGTCGCGGCCATGGCCGGGCGCCGTGTGCACAAAGCCTGTGCCAGCCTCGTCGGTGACATGGTCGCCCATCAACATAGGCACGTCAAATTCGTAAGCGCCCGCAAAACCGCGCAGCGGGTGGGCAAGCCTCATCGAACCGAGTTCATCGGCCGTTACCGTGCGCAGTTTTTTAAATTCCAGTTTTGCTTTTTCAAAACAATCTTCTGCCAAGGCATCGGCAAAGATCAGCTTTTCACCCGCCTGCGGACCGAACTCTTGTTCAGCAGCGGTCACTTCATAAAGCCCGTAAGCGATGCGATCGGAAAAACATACCGCGCGGTTGGCGGGGATTGTCCACGGCGTTGTGGTCCAGATGACGATGGAGGCGCCCGCTAAATCGCTGGGTGCAATCGTGTTCATGATTGGAAACTTCACCCAAACCGTGTCGCTCTCATAGATCTCATATTCGATCTCGGCTTCGGCGAGCGCTGTTTGCTCGACCACCGACCACATGATCGGTTTTGATCCGCGGTATAGCTGGCCGGATTTGGCGAACTTCATCAGCTCGCCCGCGATGATGGCTTCGGCGGCAAAATTCATCGTCAGATAGGGATTTTCGAAATCGCCGATCACGCCGAGGCGTTTAAACTCAGCCGACTGAACGCCGACCCAGTGCGTGGCAAATTCTCGGCACTCTTGGCGAAATTCGTTGATCGGCACTTCGTCTTTGTTTTTGCCTTTGCCGCGATATTGCTCTTCGATTTTCCACTCAATCGGCAGACCGTGGCAGTCCCAGCCGGGCACATAATTTGAATCATAGCCACGCATTTGAAACGAGCGCGTGATGACATCTTTCAGAATTTTATTGAGCGCGTGGCCGATGTGCAGATTGCCATTGGCATAGGGCGGACCATCGTGGAGCACATATTTTGGGCGGCCTGCGGCGTCTTCTCGCAAGCGCTTATACAAGTTCATCTCGTCCCAGCGGGCGATGATTTCCGGCTCTTTTTGCGGCAGGCCAGCGCGCATCGGAAAATCTGTTTCAGGCAAATTGAGCGTTTTCGAGTAGTCGATTTTTGTGTCGGTCATTGGGTATCCATCGTGTGGCATCGAGCCGTGTAATCTGGTTTTTTGCCGTGTCTACGCGGCGCGACGGAAAAAGTAAAAACGAAAATTGATTGCATAAGAGGTCATATACCAGCCAAGCGCTACACTCGTTCGCAACGGCAGGCCGGACTAATAATTCGCATTATGGAAAAATTACGTAACAACATACTCAGATCTCTAGCAATGACGCGGCTCAAAAGAAAGCTAGGATTTAACCTCTGTTGATATTTTAGCCAGATGCGCATATAGTTGTGCGCAGTTGGCGAAAGGATGGAAGATGGAAAAGCGTGGAGAAACAACGCAATAGCGCCGCAATTTAACGCCGAATTCCATTACTGAGATTGAAATCCCTACAGGCAACCACGCGTGCTCGAAATGGTTATTATAGGGTAAAAAAAATAAATGCTATAAAGCTGGGCATTGAAATTGGTCGGATATCAGAGCTACAAAAGGTCGGGTTTAAGCGACACGAAATCGAAACAATCGTCGCATCCCGCCGTACTTTGGACAGAAGAACCCAAAAAAAAGAGGCCTTGTCGCCCGACGAAGCTGACCGCGTTATGCGCCTAGAACGCATTCATGCGCATGCCATGCGGGTTTTTGGCGACCTTGATAAAGTCAGTCGCTGGCTTCGCAAACCCTGTCGCGCTTTAGACGATGCCGTTCCTATGGATTTGTTAGTTTCAGAAACGGGCGCACATATTGTTGAGCAGCAACTTCACGCGATTGACTATGGCATGTTTGTCTAAACATGAAGGTATGGCGTATCTCAAATCATGCTGACCTCTCAGGTACGGGTGGCAAATTTACTGCTGGACGCTGGAACCATTTAGGCCGTTCGATAGTCTATTGTGCCGATCACCCTGCTTTGGCTCTGCTCGAACTATTGGTCCACGTCGATCTTCAAGATTTGCCGACAAGTTACCAGCTTCTCGAGATTAATTTGCCGGACGGTTACGAGCCTTTCTCGCCATCACTCCCGGACAACTGGCGTGATGATGAAATTGGATGCAGGCATATATGGGAGCAGTTTTGTCGTGACGGAACGGGCATGGCGATGAGAGTGCCGAGCGTGATTATGCCATATTCATACAACATTTTATTAAATTCAGAACATCCCGCCATATTGGAATGTTCAATCGCATCGATCACCAAAACACCGTTTGACCAGCGCTTAATCCGCTAAAGCGTTTCGCGTTAAACCTGTAACACCAACCGCTGCCTGAAATCAAAGATTTCAACGCGTTAGGTGATACCTCACGTTTCAAGTTAAACGCGAAACGCTCTAATCAGCCACTGTCTTATCCAGTTTTTCATATATGATTTTACGCATGGCCAATGTCATGGGCTTTGGCGCAATCTTGCCAAGAATCGCGAATAGTCTGGCGCTGGTTCCAGGCAACGCTTTGGGTTTTCCCTTGAAAATATCGGCAAGTATCAGCGCTGCGGCGGCGTTCGCTTCCATCCGCTTATCGGCACTTGTACCCTCTGGAGCATGGCGCGCTGCGTGGTCGGTTTTGAGCGGCCCTGGAAAGGCCGTCGTCACTTTAATGCGATGTCTTTTATAAAAAATCTTGCGGATGGAATTGGCATAGATCGCCAATGCATCTTTTGATGCTGCATAGCTGGCCGCACCGGGGTATCCGGTGAAATGGGATAGCGATGAGACAAAAGCGATGTGGCCGCCTTGGGCGATCTTGCCCGAAGCCATTAACCCAGCTGTCAACACCATCGGCGCTTCGGCGTTAATCCGAATAACGCGCATGTGCGCTTGCGGCGAAATTTCTTCAAATTTTCCCGTCGCGGAAATACCTGCGTTAAAAATAACGATGTCAAAAGGAGGCTTCTCGCCTAACCTGTTTAGAAGTGCGTCAACGCTTTGGCGGTCCGCAAGATCACAGGGTAGAAAAGTAATGTGAGCATTTGCCTCAGGTGCATTGCGGTCGATGCTCGTTACCTCGAAGCCTTGCTCGATCAAAGCCTTGCAAAGGGCTTTGCCAAGACCAGCCGATCCGCCTGTCACCAGTGCTCTCTGCTTCATAGCCTGCGCCCCAAAATGCTGCCGCCGACTATAAATTTCGCCCATGACAGGCGCATCGGCGAGCGCTTGCTTTTCATCGCCTGCTCAATCATCCGCGCCATGGCGGATGGCTTTAAAAATAATGCTGCAATTCTACCAGGATCATGCCCCGCTTTGGCATGCATGCCGGTATGGGTTGGGCCGGGATGCAATATCTGCACGCTGACCCTGCCAGCCCACTCGGACCGAAGCGCCCGCGCAAATCCGTGCAAAGCCCCTTTGGAGGCCGCATAGGCGGGAAAAAGCCCCTGCCCATTGTGAGTAACCGAACCGATAATTGTCAGCGTTCCATGCGTTTTTTGCAGCCATGGAAATAATGCGCGGGCAATCAGTATTGTTGACAGAAGATTCACGTCGAGCGAGGCGCGAATTTTATCGATCTCATCCAACCCGTCTGTCGCCGCATGGCCGACACCGGCATTCAACACGACATTATCGAGCCGCGTCCAGCCTGCTTTCAACAGCGCTTCGGCAATGATTTGAGTGGCAGACTCGGGGTCGGTTTGCGATGCCTGCACATAAATTAGGTTTTGCGAAAGCGGTTCTGCAATATCTTGGCGCGGGCGGCTTCCGGTCACCATCACATCGTGGCGCTTGCTCAAGTCGTTGGCTAATTCTAGCCCGATGCCTGACGTTCCGCCGGTGATGAGAATGCGCCTGCGCATTATTCTGAATGCCCCGTGAAGGTCAGCTGCGCATCGAGCCCAGACAACGGCTTTATTTCCGATAGAACTTTGCGCGCCTGCGCAGCATCTAAATTCATTTGCGCTATCAGCGCATCAAGACCATCAAATTTCTCTTCGCCGCGAAGATAGGCGACGATTGAAACGGTGCAATCCTGCCCATAAAGATCGCCGCTAAAATCAAACACAAAGGTCTCAAGCAAGGGCGCACCAGCGTCGGTCACAGTCGGGCGGCGGCCATAGCTTGCAACGCCGTTGTGCCATGTACCATCGCCCCGTTTAAATCGCACCGCGTAAATACCATGGGCAAGCGGCGTATCATCGGGTAGCGCCATATTGGCGGTTGGATAACCGAGCGTGCGGCCCAATTTTTCGCCATGGCTGATCGGCGCGCGGACCTTATATCGATAGCCGAGCAATGTATTTGCCAGCTAATATCAGTGGCTTTAAGTGCAGCGCGTATACGGCTTGATGAAATCACTTGCGCATTCTCATCACGGTAGGCGTCAACCAGATGCATCTCAAAGCCATGGCTCTGGCTTGCGGCCATTAGAAAAGCGGGGCCGCCTTGCCTTCCTTTGCCAAAATGGAAATCAAATCCGGTGACCACGTGTTTTGCGCCAAGCGCCGACACCAAAACATCATCCACAAAAGCATCGGCACTTTGCTGCGAAAACGCATTGGTAAACGGCAATTCGATGACCGCGTCAAAGCCAAGCGCTTTAAAAATGTGCGCTTTCATGGGCGCTGGGGTAATGCGCGACAACTTCACATCTGGCTGAAAAAACGCACGTGGGTGCGGCTCAAACGTTAAAACGATTGCGGGTAAATTATGCGTTTTGGCGAGAGACAACGCGGCATTCAACACCGCCTGATGACCGCGGTGCACGCCATCAAAGTTACCAATTGCAACAACGCCGTTTTTTAAATTTGACGGAAGATTTTCACTATTTTGAAACCGCGCAAACACACCCATCACTTATGCCAATTTTACCATGGTAGCTGTCGGCGCAGCGTTGTGGGCTTTCAAAAATGCGTCAAGCATTTCCGCGTTCGGATTTCCCGGCTCTCCATATTCGCGCGCATGAATGCCGTCGGAGATAAACAACAAATCGACGCCATTATCACGTGCGCCTTTAACATCCGTCGGCATGCCGTCGCCAATGGCGAGCACGCGCCTGCGATCAACTTTTTTGCCCGATAGCACTTCTGCCTGCCTGATCGCTTCATCATATATCGGCGCATGGGGCTTTCCGGCGATCATGGTTGTACCGCCTAACGCAGCGTAGTCGCGCGCCAACGCGCCAGCGCACCACAACAATCTCTCACCCATTTCGACAACAATGTCGGGATTGGCGCAAATAAACGGCAGGTCTCGTGCCGCAAATCGGCTCAGCAGTTCGGCGTAATCTTCTGGCGTTTGCGTATTGTCATCTTCTAACCCTGTGCAAACGATAACTTGGGCCTCAGCCTCCGCGACCAGCTGCACATCAAGCCCCTCATAGATAGGGAGGTCTTTGTCTTGACCAAGATGATAGACCTGCTTTGAATTTTGGCTGATTAAAGCGCGGGTGACATCTCCAGAGGTGACAACTGCATCAAAGGTTTCACGCGGCACGCCAAGCCCGTCCAGTTGCTCGACCACTTGTTTAAATGGCCGCGGCGCATTGGTGATGGCGACCACTTGCAGCCCAGCCTGACGAGCACGCATTAACGCGCGGTAAGCCTGCGTCCACGCGGCAACACCGTTATGGATCACACCCCATACATCGCACAAAATCAGATCATAGTGATCCGTCAAATCGTCCAAACGTTTGATTGTCCGCGTGGCCAAATAAGTCTCCTAAGTCGATGGAAAAAGTCCGTCGCCGATTGCTCGACCGAATTTGCGTTTTCGCATTAACCTAAGCTGTTCACCCTGTCACGAAGTTTGACCTAACAAAAACTAGCAAACCATGCGAATATGGCTAATAGTTCTTTAACGATGAGAATGAGCAAAAGGTGCGCAGTGTCTAAAATTGCACGGCTAATAACAGGTCTAACATTGCTTTCATGTGTGGGAGCTCTTGCGGTATCTGAGTTAGTGCGCGGGCAAATGCTATTATTGTTTACTATTGTGCAATCCAACGGCATCGTTCTGGCAATTATCACTGCGCCCATCATTCTCGTCTTATTAGCAGCACTTTATATGACTCGCTCAAAAGCTCTGCGTAACTCTCGGGAGCTAGACGAATATTTACGCGCAGCGCGGAATAAGTCTGGGTTGGACGCACTAAACCGACCTAAAATCACGGAAGATGCTGATGTCGCGCCTCAAGAAGCCGCCGACTTTCAAAACCCTAGCGCCCAGTCCGAATTGTCCCTATCCACAAAGCCCGTTTTTTCGGTCATTCAAGGTGGAAAATCAAAGCAAAAAGACCAGGTTTCACCAGCACCATCGGAGCTGCCAAAACCGGCGTCAAACGATGACACTGTTTATTTTCAACCGGTTATGGAAATGAAATCGGGCCACCTGTCATTTTACGAGGTCTTTCGTAAATATAAGCCGACTGGCGGGAAGAGCCATCGTTTTATTCAGTTTCTTGATAAGGGCACCGATCGTGAGCGCGCAGAATTTGAATATGCGTTAGCGATGAACACGCTTCGTTTCTTCCGCCAGTTGATGGATTTCGAAGCCACATCGCTTGACGGCAAACAAGACACCCGCGTCATTCTTCCCATCAGTACATCATTGTTATCGCAAGGTGATCTTTGGGAGAAATTCATCGATTTTTTTGAAGCTCATCTTGGGCTGACAAAAAATATTCTAATCATGGTTCATCTTCAATCGGATAAGCAGACTGCGATAGGCGTGCTCAATGGTGCTCGAAGTGGGCTTAAAAGATTAGATCTGCTCGAAATAAAACTTGGGTTAACCTGTCCACCAGCACTGCTGGACACTGTTGATCGCGCCGTTTTGCGTATGTGTTGTTTGATTGGCACACCGGTTGAGCTTCTCAATTCGGAGCAAGCACTACCCAAAAGCGCGCGGTATGATTGGCAATGCACGCATATCAATAGTGAGGCAGATATTGTTGCCGGACTTGCTGCAGGCGCAAACTACATGAGCGGCGACCACATCGCAAAACCGCGCGCGTTAAGATTGGATGCGGCACAAAATAAAAAACAAATGATTTCTACATCATTTTAAATTCCGATCGTCTCCTAAAAACGATCAGAAACACAACCAACAACAGTTTTCGCGTGCGCTCGCCTTAAACGGATTTTTATGCCATCGTAAACAACGATAACGGCCATCTGGACAATGGCTCAACACGTGTCAAATACGATGATCGTATTCTGCTCTCCGGTTGAGGTGTGCTACGATCTCGATATTTTAGCGAAATTGTTTTGTAATCAGTAACCAATTAAATTTTCAGAACATCAAGAAGTTTGTGATTAAAACTGTTTTCGATGGCAACCTTGCTAATGAAGACTAAAAACCATGAACACCAAAACTAAGTGCAGCAAGACAGGTATTATGATGCGGTTATTCCGCCGCGACGAGCGCGGCGCGACGGCCATCGAGTACACTATTCTAGCGCCAATTTTCTTGCTTTTGGTTTTTATGACGATCGAATTTTCGATTTATCTTTACAAGCGAAACCACCTGAAGAGTGTGATGTATGATGCGAGCCGTTTGCTACAAACGGGCCAGATACAAAACGATCCGAACATGTTTCAAGCCTTCAAAAATGAAATCTGCGCTTCTTCCGTGATCGTTTTCGAATGCAACGAAGTGTTCTTTGATGTTCGATCATATAATAATTTCGCCGATGTGGATTTCCCGGCCATTACATACAACCCAAATGGGCATCCCAATAATTTTGTGTTTCTTCCTGGCAAGCCATCGCAATATTCTGCGGTTCGTGTGGCCGGCCTCTTTGACTTTGTAACACCGTTCATGCGCGACATATTTTTGTCTGACGATAAACCTGTCTTGGTGATTGGTCATGCCATCGCACGCGCAGAGCCCTACAATTGTACCCAGACATGGTGTCAATGATGCTAAATCTAAAGAAAAAGAAATTCGGTCTAAACGCTTTGCTGAGGCGGTTTCGCGCTAACACAAAAGGCGTCGCGGCGGTCGAATTTGCGTTTATTGTACCGATACTCATTACGATGTCGATGGGCGTATCCGAAGTCTGGTTTCGCTACTCTGCATCAGATCAATTCACGCGTTACATATTCCAAGTGGGTGATCTTTTGGCGCGCGAAACGGAACTTGAGACATCAGATATTACGCTTTTGCACAGCCGAGCCAGCACAATGATGCAGGAAGTCGAAACCCATCAACTCATCGAAATCAATGTTGCCAGCATTGGCTTCAAGCAAAGCGATGGCACACCTGTGACGCTCTGGACCCGCAGCGTTGGCGGAAATGTCATTACCTTTGACCCGACCGAGGCAACTGGAATGGCGCTTAGCAGCAACGCCATTCTGCGCGTTGAAGGCCGCTTCCAATATAGGTCGCCGTTCGCTCTTATCTTACCACAGCTTACCTCTGCGACCAGACGAGCTGTTTATTTTAAACCCCGTGAAACCCGTGCTCTGGCTATTGACGGCAATGTTGCCGAGCAAAATACGAATTGGGATGACGCAAATGAATAAAAAAATAGAGAATTTTTCGTCAATGCAAACTGCTGATGTGATAAAGCAAAATTCCGCTCGTTTGAAGAAAAGCGTGTGTGCTTTTGATAAATCGAAACGCGGATCACTCGCGGTCAATTTCGCACTTCTTTTATTCCCTTTGATGGCCGCCGTCGGTTTCGGGATCGATGGTTCCCGCATGCTTCTATCAAAGTTTGAATTACAAGCAGCGCTTGATGCATCTGCGCTGGCTATGGGTGCAACCTACACGGATGCCGACACGCTAAAAAACATTGTGGAAAAATTCGTCGACAAGAACTTTCAGGTGAACGGCGCTACTGTAACGGATGTTACCGCAAGCGAAGAAAACGGTGAGGTCATCGTGAGTGCGACGGCTGACCTTGAGCTGTTCTTTGGCGGTTTTTTGGGCAAAACATATTCTCAAGTTGCCGCTAGCACACAAGTAAAACGTGCCGGCGGTGGGCTTTTGGCGACGCTGGTGATCGACAATACCGGTTCGATGTGGTCTAGCAACAACATTGGCGCCTTGCGTGATGCAAATTTGGAACTCATTCGCAATGCGTTTAATGCGAAAAAAGTTGGTGGAACATGGACGGTAGCCGCAGCACCCAATGATTTGCGGATGTCTATTGTTCCCTATTCAGCGGCGGTAAATGTGGGCGATGAGTTTTTAAATATAATCAATCCAAATGACGTGCGTGACATCTATGAAAATACTTTGTTGATTTCAGAAAATGACGTTGACAATATCGACGATGAAGACCTGCGCAGCGACACACAATTAAATCGTTGGAAGGGTTGTGTTGTCGAGCGCGAAAATTACGCGCGGTCAGACGTAGCGCCCAATCCGTCAAATCCTGCTACCATGTGGAAACCGTTTTGGTATCCTCACGGCATCGATAATAATTATAACCCAACAAATGTGAGCACAATTAAACCAGGCGGCTTGAGAAACAGCAACCAAATTACCGGCCCTAATGTTGGCTGCCCAACGCCGATTGTGCCGCTAACAAATGACTTTAGTAAATTGAACGCGGCTGCGACTGCCATTACCGCATGGAATCGTGGTGGTACACTGACCGATATTGGTCTTGCATGGGGTTACCGCACATTGTCGCCTGGTCTGCCGTTTACACAGTCAACAGAAGTTGATCCGCGTTTCGGCGAACAAATGTGGTCGAGTTCGCGGTGGCGCAAATCGATCATTTTGATGACCGACGGCGACAGCCTGTTTTATGATCTGCCGGCTTTGGCTTCTAGGGATAGAGGTAAGCCAGATTATCCCAATGACGCGCATCCAGGGAAATCGGACTACACCGGTTATGAGCGGTTAGGAGACGATCTTGCAGATGAGATTTTTGAAACTGATAACGCCAGCACGGCGCGGAACTACATAAACACTGCAATAGCCTCGATGTGTACCGACTACAAGTCGCAAGGTATTATCGTCTACACCGTCGTATTCACGTCTGGCGTGAGCCAAGCGACTAGGGATATGTACAGCGCCTGCGCCAGCGATCCAGGTAAATATTGGTATGCGCCCAACAGTAATGCTTTGAAGAATGCGTTTGGCAAGATCGGCTCAGACTTGGCCAAGCTGCGTATCATCCAATAGGTCATTTTTAAAATTATATAAAAAGCCCGCCCTCACCCGGCGGGCTTTTTATTGGCGCGGATTTACCATTTTTCACCAAGTCTTCTTGACTCTTGAAAGCGTCATCACTATTTGCTCGCTAGCACTCGATGAATGTGAGTGCTAGCGCCATCATGGCGATCACAATCAACAGAATTTAAGGGTAAAATCATGGCTAAGATGAAGTTTCGTCCGCTTGGTGACCGCGTAGTGGTTCGCCGTGTCGAATCTGAAGCAAAGACGGCTGGTGGCATCATCATCCCGGACACCGCAAAAGAAAAGCCTTCCGAAGGCGAGATCGTTGCCGTGGGCAATGGCGCGCGTGATGACAGTGGCAAAGTTGTGCCGCTCGAAGTTGCAAAAGGCGACCGCGTGTTGTTCGGCAAATGGTCGGGCACAGAAGTTAAGGTTGGCGGTGAAGACCTGCTAATCATGAAAGAAAGCGATATCATGGGCATTATCGGCTAATCGGCCGACTGCTTTTTTGAAACGCAAATTATTTAATTTATGGGTTAAACCCAAGGAGAACTACCATGGCTGCTAAAGAAGTTATATTTGGCCGCTCAGCGCGTGAACGCATGCTTAATGGCGTGAACATTCTTGCTGATGCTGTAAAAGTGACACTCGGCCCAAAGGGTCGTAATGTTGTACTCGATAAATCATTTGGCGCACCGCGCATCACCAAAGATGGTGTGTCTGTTGCCAAAGAAATCGAACTTGAAGACAAGTTTGAAAACATGGGCGCACAAATGGTGCGCGAAGTTGCATCAAAAACCAACGATATCGCTGGTGATGGCACAACAACGGCGACCGTGCTTGCACAGTCAATCGTTCAAGAAGGCCACAAGGCCGTTGCCGCTGGCATGAACCCGATGGACCTAAAGCGCGGCATTGACATGGCTGTTGCTGAAGTCGTTGCGGATTTGCTGAAGAAAGCCACAAAAATCAAAACAACCGAAGAAGTTGCGCAAGTTGGTACAATTTCAGCGAACGGCGAAGCCGAAATCGGTGAAATGATTGCCAAGGCAATGCAAAAAGTCGGCAACGAAGGCGTTATCACTGTTGAAGAAGCCAAAACAGCTGAAACAGAGCTGGAAGTTGTTGAAGGCATGCAGTTTGACCGTGGCTACTTGTCACCATACTTTGTCACAAACACAGAGAAAATGGTTGCAGACCTCGACGATCCATACATCTTGATCCACGAGAAGAAGCTATCAAACCTACAAGCAATGTTGCCAATTTTGGAAGCTGTTGTTCAGACATCACGTCCACTTTTGATTATTGCAGAAGATGTTGAAGGCGAAGCGCTTGCAACACTCGTTGTTAACAAATTGCGCGGCGGCCTGAAAATTGCTGCCGTAAAAGCACCAGGTTTCGGCGATCGCCGCAAAGCAATGCTTGAAGACATCGCAATTTTGACCGGTGGCCAAGTGATTTCTGAAGATCTTGGTATCAAACTTGAGACAGTGACACTCGACATGCTTGGCCGTGCCAAAAAAGTCAGCATTTCGAAAGAGAACACCGTCATCGTTGACGGCACTGGCAAGAAAAAAGACATCACTGCTCGCGTTGATCAAATCAAAGCGCAGATCGAAGAGACAACGTCTGACTACGACCGCGAGAAACTACAAGAGCGCTTGGCTAAATTGGCTGGCGGTGTTGCGGTTATCCGCGTTGGTGGTTCAACAGAAGTTGAAGTGAAAGAGCGCAAAGACCGCGTTGATGATGCGTTGAACGCAACACGCGCAGCGGTCGAAGAAGGCATCGTTCCTGGCGGTGGCACAGCTTTGTTGGTTGCTTCTAAAAACATCTCAGCAAAAGGCGCAAACCCAGACCAAGAAGCAGGCATCAACATCGTTCGTCGTGCATTGCAGGCTCCTGCCCGCCAAATCGCGACAAACGCCGGTGAAGAAGCTTCAATCGTAGTGGGCAAGATCCTCGATCAAAAGAGTGCTTCTTATGGCTTTAACGCTCAGACAGCTGAATATGGCGACATGATCAAAATGGGTATCGTTGACCCGGTTAAAGTTGTACGCCGTGCCTTGGAAGGCGCAAGCTCGATTGCTGGTCTCTTGATCACAACCGAAGCCATGGTTGCCGATGCACCAAAGCGCGAAAGCGCTGGCGGCGGCATGCCTGATATGGGCGGCATGGGTGGTATGGGCGGCATGATGTAAAAATTGCCTCTGGCAATTTGACATCATAAAGACGCCCATCATCTCAAGTGCTTAAACCCGTTAAATCGGGTTTAAGTGGCGGCATGATGTAAAAATTGCCTCTGGCAATTTGACATCATAAAGACGCCCATCTCAAGTGCTTAAACCCGTTAAATCGGGTTTAAGTGGCGGCCTCATGTAAAAGTCGAAAACAAATTTGAGCGGCCTATTTTTGTGAACGCTGCGTTCTCATAATTCGTGTATTATTTCACATCCAAACCGGATAACTGTTTCCAATTGTCATATCTGGGGATTTTAAATGAACAATAATGTTATACTGCTCATCGGCCGCATCTTGCTTGCTTTTATCTTTATCATGGCTGGATTTAGCAAATTCGGAACAATTGATACTACCGCCGGTTACATTGCTTCCAAAGGTCTGCCGATGGCCACCTTACTCGCATGGGCTGCTGCAATTTTTGAATCAGTCGCAGGGATCATGATCCTTGTAGGAATCAAAACAAAACTTGCAGCCTATGCGCTTGCTTTGTTCTGCATTTTTACAGGTGTCGTTTTCCATTTCGATCCTGCAGACCAAATGCAAATGATTAGCTTCATGAAGAACCTTGCCATAGCTGGTGGTTTTTTGGCGCTTAGCGTTTCCGGACCAGGTTCGATTTCAGTTGATGCTCGCAGAACCTAGAAACTGAGCTTTTTGACAAAATATTTGACCGCTGCAGGATAAATCCTCGGCGGTTTTTATTTGCGGTCAAACGATTGACTTGCTTCGTGCTAGTGCGTTTCGCGTATAACTTGAAACACCATATATCACCTAACCCATTGAAATCTTTGATTTCAGGCAGTGTTTGGTGATTTCGGTTTAATGTGAAACGATTTAATGGAGAGTGAATTTATAACTCTGTTCAACAAGGTCTAGGGTACACATGCGGAGGGGGGCTACTAGCGCTCTCGGTCGTGGGAACAGACCGACATTGTTGCCAAGCCCAATTGGCGGCAGAGTGTAAGAATTGCATTTTGCAATTCTGAAATCGGCTTGCTGATCCCGTCACTGCAAAAACTGAAGGCCGCTCACACATTTTGAGCGGCCATTTTGACTTTATTGAAATTTAAAATTCTAAAAAATAGATGTTGTTACTCGTGTTCTATGATTGTTGAACCACGCTCTTTTTGGGCTTTATTGATTGCCCATGCGCCTGCGAACGACCCTACCAAGGCGGCTAAAACGGCTGCACCGATGGCGGCCAATCCAATCCAAATGAGGATGGGAACTGCAATGACCGCCAACCCAATCGCCACAGCGAAACGAAAAATTGATTTCATAGTTTCCATGATTTTTCCTTTATTTCATTACAGATTTGGGATCATGGTTCCCCCATTGCAATAGACTGACTATTACAGTTTGGTAATTTGCGATTGGCTAGAGTGTTTTTAGAGCGCTTCTGGTTCACCATTAGATCTAAAATCCATCATTTCTGGCCGAATATAAGTCTCGTGTACAATTTTCTCTCACCAAACTTATCGAACGTGGTCGCACTTCAATTATACTCTTTGTGAACAATGGAGTAAAAATGGATTTAGCTGCCGCCATAGAAAAAAACCGATATGCGCTTTTGCGCATCGTCGCCTATTGGCTGATCGCGGCGAGCGTTTTTACTGGCCACAATAACAAGAACAAGCTTCTGCCACGCCGCCTTGGCCTGTGGCTCTCCAAACTGATTGGCAAAATAGAGTTTGCAACGGATCATCTGATCATCGCAGCGTCCTATGTTTTATTTCCAAAGAGCCAAGCCCATACGGCAACAAGCAAAGCCACGCTGCCTAACTTGAATGATTTGGGCAATCACACCAAGCCCGTAACAACTTTTGCGCTGGTTCGCCGCTTAAAAATTATCCGCCAGAAGCTGTCGCGCTTGGCATTTTATGCGCAGCGAAGGCATATGCGCCGAACCTCGCCCAAAACTGCGACCATGTGCAAAAGTTGTGATCGCGCGGACGTCTATTTAAAGCCGCCGCGCGCAAAGTCGCCTTCATTTTTGGAATTTACATTCAATCAGTCGCGCCGACATAAACTAACATAGATTGAGCGTGCACTTGATCATTTGAGCCTATCAACAAGGTCCAGCAACGCTTGGGGCTGGCGCCCGCGCTCGCGCCCACGCTTGGGCGCGAAAAGACACGCTTCCGATTTTAAGATCAAACCATCATCCAAAATCCGCAAGGCGTTGGCGCGCAGCGTCGATCCCGTCGAGGTGATGTCCACGATAATATCGGCTTGGCCCGCCGCGGGTGCGCCTTCGGTGGCGCCAAGGCTTTCGATGATCCGGTAAAGCTGTATGCCGTTGCGCTGGCTGAAAAATTCTTGCGTGAGCTGCCAGTATTTGGTGGCAATGCGCAGGCGCCGCCCATGGGTGCTGCGAAATCCGGCGGCCACCTCGCCAAGATCCGCCATGGTGTGCACGTCAAACCAAGCATCGGGCACCGCCACGACAACATCCGCCCCGCCGAAGCCCAGCCGTGCCAAAAGCTCAACCGTGTTATAGCTGTCAGCAATATTTTCGCGCACCAAATCTTCGCCCGTCACGCCCGCATCGACGGTGCCCGCTGCGATCTCGCGGGCGATTTCCGATGCGCTGAGATAGGCAATTTCGATGTCGTCGCGGTCTTTGACCCGCGCACGGTATGAGCGTGGATCATCGGGCGGCAGCACCTCAAGCCCAGCGCTGGCCAGCAGCGCGAGCGCCTCGTCCTTCAAACGTCCTTTGGATGGCAGGGCAATGGTGATCATCGGCTCACCTGCGCAATCCGGTCGAGCCAAAGTGAAAAGCCAACGCCGGTTGTTGGTTCTTTGGCACCCAGCAGCGGCAGCAATTTGTCGTATCGACCACCGCCGACCAGCACTTCGCCACTGGCAGCGCGCACTTCAAAAATGAGGCCCGAATAATAATCGAGCGAGCGCCCAAACGATGCGCTGTAGGTTGACCCACGCAAATTGATGCCCGCCGCAACAAAGGCCGCATTGCGTTTTGCAAATGCTGCTAGTGCGCCGCTGATGTTGAGGCCATGCTCTTGTTCAAAAGCCTCAAGCATCGCAGTGGCCTCCACCATCGGCGCACGCAGGCGCAAAAATTGGCGCAGCACGGCCAGCTTTTCGGCGCGCGGTGCATCATCAACATCTTGAACAGCACCTGCTTTTGCCACCAAGCGCTTGGCGATTTCTTGCGCTGTGCGCCCGCCAGAATTTGTCAGACCCGCAGCATCCATATGGCTTTGGATAACTTCGCACACGGCCGTTTGTCCATGGGCAATGGCCGCCTGCACATCATCGGGCAGGGTTGGCAATTTTGCCGGCTCCGCCAACTTGTCCAGCGCGGCGTTCAGCGCGCCATCGTCGCCAAAGGCGTGAGACAGCCTAACCCGCCATCCGCTCGGCAGGCCAAGCGCTGTCAGCACGGCGTCAAACACGGCTTGGTCACCGATGATGACGGTGGAATTTTTTGGCGCGCCGAGCGCATCAAGACAGGCCAAGCTATCGGCCAGTGAGCGCGCATCGGCTGTCATTACATCGCGGTCGCCGATGTCTTCGATGCCGGCTTGCAAAAATTCTGAGCTGCCGTTCGGGCGCTGGCGAAACACGGTGCCGACATAACCATAGCGACCGTGCGCCGCGCCGGAATTTATGTGCTTCAGGCAAACGGGGATGGTGAACTCTGGCCGAAGGCACATCGCTGCACCATTACCGCCTTGCGTCAAAAATATGCGGCGGCGCAATTCTTCGCCCGCCGTGTCGAGAAACGGATCGGCCGGTTGCAGCACGGCAACGTCAGTGCGCACGGCATCCCTGCTGGCGAGAATTGCCTCAATGTCAGCGCGGGCAGAAAATGATTTGTGAGCGGCCATTATTTCTTAAAGCCCCCTCTGTCCTGCGGGGATTTGAAATCCCCCTCTGTCACTGCGTGACATCTCCCCCGCAAGGGGGGAGAGTGGAGCCAAAATCTAGTCCATTTTACTACCGTCAAAAATACGAGCATGGTGTTCCTGCAACCGCCTCTCTCCCCCCTTGCGGGGGAGATGTCCCAAAGGGACAGAGGGGGGAAGCTGGAAGCAGCGCAAATCACTGCCCTACACCCCGGCCTGCGCTGCCAGCAACTTTTGTACCTCAGTCACCAGATTATCCGCATCGACTTCAAACTGGCCGGGCCGTGCGGCGCGATATTCTTCGTTGCTCTCAATGGCTGCGGCTTGGCGCTTGCCCTCGATCATATCTTTGATTTGCACCTTGCCAAGGCTGCGCTCGTCCGACCCTTGAATGATCACGATGGGGCAATCGCGGCGGTCGGCATAGCGCAGCTGGTTGGGAAACTTCTTCCAATTGCCTTGGTACATCTCGGCGCGGATGCCCGCCGCGCGCAATTCCTGCACCATCTTTTGGTAGGCACCGAGGCTTTGCGTATCGCCGTCCATGACGGTGACAAGCACGGGCGCGAGCACCGTATCTTGACCCAGCTTGCCGAGGTTTTTCAGCGCCGTCATCAGGCGGCTAACGCCGATGGAAAATCCAGTCGCAGGCACATCTTGACCCGTAAAGCGCTTGACGAGGCCGTCGTATCGCCCACCGCCGCCGACGGAGCCGAACTGAACCTTCTCGCCCTTTTCGTTGGTCACATCGAAGAGAAGCTCGGCTTCATAGACGGGGCCGGTGTAGTATTCGAGGCCACGGACGACGGAAGGATTCGATCCTTAATGCGTCTGGCCGCATATCCTGATTACGTAAATGCCAACACTGCTATTTCGATCAAGCTCGCGCAATCGCAGTATGAAATTTCTGGTTCACATTAAACGCGCGAAGAAACTCGATTCATTAGCTTGAAGATTTGTATTATGGCAAGCTTTCTCAAGTTCTGAGAATTTTTTTGAGTTCAGTGGACAGTCGTTTGGAATCTGAAATTTCGTCGTCGTCTTCAAGTTCCTTGAAACCTCAAACATCGCGTCCTCCGAACATCGAAGTCACGTAAGCTCTTGTATTCTAATCGAAGCGCTTCGAATCGATCAGTCGCACTTTACGTGCGATCTTCAATCCGAGAAGCATCTGAAAATCGAAGCAGTGCTTGTCAATCTGGCCGCTTCACCCAACCCCGCGCCCTTGGTAAAATCCCCGCTCTCATCCTTGCGGCCATCGCCCAGCAGTTGGCGCACGCCGTCGATGCCAAGGCGGTCGAGCTTATCAATCGCGCGCAGCACCGTCAGCCGGCGCTCGGCGTTTTCATCGCCGCCAAGGCCGATGGCTTCCATCACGCCATCGAGCACTTTGCGGTTGTTGACGCGGATCACATATTGGCCGCGCGGAATGCCCAGCGCCTCCATCACGTCGGCCATCATCATGCACATTTCGGCGTCGGCTTGCACGCCCGCCGCGCCGACCGTATCGGCATCGAACTGCATGAACTGGCGGAAGCGGCCGGGGCCGGGCTTTTCATTGCGGAACACCCAGCCTGCACGATAAGTGCGATAGGGCAAATTGATCTCGTTGATATTTTCAGCCACATGGCGGGCGAGCGGCGCGGTGAGATCATAGCGCAGGCTCATCCACTGCTCGTCATCGTCTTGGACCGAAAACACGCCCTCATTGGGGCGGTCAGTGTCCGGCAAAAACTTGCCCAGACAATCGGTATATTCAAACATCGGCGTCTCAACCGGATCAAAGCCATAGCGCTCATAGACCGCTTTGATCTTGGCCACCATTTCGTCCGTCGCGCGGATGTCGGCGGCGCTGCGATCAACGAAGCCGCGCGGCTGGCGCGCTTTTAGCTTTTGCTGCTTCTTCTGCTTGTTGTTATTTTTATCGTCGGCCATTTGAAATTCAATCTGCGGTGCTCATCTATTGGCCGTGTCATAGCCAAGTGTGGGCGTAGCTGCAAGCCGATGCGGATAGCGAAAATTGCGCTTCCAACCGCAAACGACTTAGCGTAACGCACGTTGTTGCAATTGAGACATTGAAATGACCCCGCCAAACACCGCAGCGCCGCAGCCTTTGACGCAGAGCCGCGCTGGCCACGCCAGCAATTATGGTGCAGCGCTGGTACTTGCTTCGGCGATATCGTGGAGCCTTGGCGGCTTAATCGTCCGCCTTGCGGATGTTGCAAACCCTTGGAACACAATCTTCTGGCGCACGGGCACCGCGACCATCCTCATCTTATTGTTTATGCTGTGGCGTGATGGCCGCCAAGGCACTCTTACTCTTTTCAAATCGATGGGCTGGCCCGGTTTTGCGGTGGGTGCAGGTTTTACCATTTCGTCGGTCTTGTTTGTGATCGCATTGGACAACACCACGGTTGCCAATGTGACGCTGATGCAAGCATCGGTGCCGCTTATCGCCGCGCTGATATCTTGGATCCTGTTTCGCGAAGCCTTGCAGCTCAGCACTTGGATAGCCATCGGCGCTGTCATTGTTGGCGTCGGCGTTATGGTGTCAGATTCTTTTACAGGTGCAATGTCTCCACTCGGCGATGGCCTTGCCATTTTGGTTGCCGTTGGGTTTGCAGCGACGACCGTGACCGCGCGGCGCTATGCGCATATCCGCATGACACCGGCGGTATGTCTTGGCGCTGCCATGGCATGTGTTTTTGCCTTGGTGATGAGCTATCTGACTGTTGGCAGCGTGTCAGTCACACCCGGCCAACTGTTCTGGCTGATCGCCTTTGGCGTTTCGTTTGGCGGCGGCATGGTGCTTTTTGCATCGGGCGTGCCGCTTATTCCGTCCGCCTTTGCTGCATTGCTGGGAACGGCTGAGACCATTTTGGGCCCATTGTGGGTGTGGTTGGTAATTGGCGAGGTGCCAAGCAACCGCACTTTGATTGGCGGCGGCATCGTGCTTGCAGCGCTTATCGCTTATTTGGGTTGGCAATTGCGCCAGAACCGCCGCGAACGACACATTGTGCGACCGAATTAAGGAGTGGATTTAGGCCCCGATCAAGCCCGTCGTTGGCCAATCGTCTCTCAACAAAACCAAGCACAGGCGTTCAATCAATTGCCCTTCATGATCAATTTTGATTTCTTGTCATTGTTCTTTGCGATCGTTATATTAGAGAAAGTGAATATATCTTTATTGCTGAATTGAAGGCGCTTTTTCGTAAATAAAATTTTGCTTAGCATCGGCGCTGTTGTGCTTTTCGCAGCGGGCTATTTCACCCAGCAGTTTGTTGGCACACCCATGCAGATGGACCACTCAGCCATGAATATGGATATGAGCATGGAAGAGCGCGGCGATAAAGGCCCCGCATCGCAGGCCTACCGCGCTGCAAATGCCAAAATGCATGATGGGATGAACATTGAATTTTCTGGTAATTCTGACATCGATTTTGCCAAAGGCATGATCGCGCATCACGAAGGCGCCGTTGCTATGGCAGAAATCCAGATACAATACGGGTCAAACCCAGAAATGCTGGCGCTTGCCAAAGGAATTATCGCTGCCCAAATTCCTGAAATTGCACAGATGAATGAATGGCTTAGCAAGAACGCGAAGTAAGAGCATCTGGCCCAAGCAGCTTAACCTGGTTCAGATTGGCCGCACGAATTTGTTGCGGATTTCTTCAATTTGTTCTCGGCAGCAACAGCCTTCTAGATGGTCGTTGACAAGGCCCATGGCCTGCATAAACGCATAGAGGGTTGTAGGGCCGACGAAAGTCCACCCTCGGCTCTTTAGATCTTTGGAAATCTTCGTTGAAACATCGGTATAGCCGGGTATCTGGCTTTTGATGATGTGCTTAGGCCTGTCCATAGCGCTTGGCTCATAAGCCCAAAAATACGCTGCGAGCGAGCCGAATTCGCGGCGCAGTTCTTGCGCACGCTTGGCGTTGTTGATCGTGGATTTGATCTTTCCGCGGTGGCGCACGATCGCCGCATCATTGACCAGACGCTCCACATCCGCTTCGGTAAAGGCCGCGACTTTATCAATATCAAAGCCCGCAAAGGCGGCGCGAAACCCTTCGCGCTTGCGCAAAATTGTCAGCCACGAAAGGCCCGATTGGAAACCTTCAAGGCACAGTTTTTCGAACAGTCGCGTGTCGTCGGTGACCGGCCTTCCCCATTCGTGGTCATGATAGTCGCGGTAATCATCCAATTCGCCGTGCCACCAACAACTTTTTGCGCCGTCAGGACGGTCAATCAATCCATCACTCATCATCTTTCCGCCTCTTAAATTCTTGATAACCATGTGTCGCAACCGCTCGCTAACCTTGCCAAAAGGTTTACGGGCGAAAGCGCATTTTATCTATTTTGATTCATATTTGAGTCTTCTCTGCGAGTCATGCTGGGTTCAGTTGCTGGCTAAAATTTCTGCCAGTCAGATCAAGCAAATTGTAGAGAGTATGCTCGATGAAAAAAATAATCCTATGCGCTGCCAGCCTGGCAGCATGCTCCATGTTGGTTGCACCTACGCACGCCAGTGAACGCTATGCAACGCCGCCGCCGATCGTGTTAAGCCCTGATTTGGCCAGCCCGTGGGTAATGCAATTGAAGCCGGGGCAAATATCGGCAAGACCTGTTGCGCAGCGTGTTATTGTGACCCGCAAAAAAGAGCCACTGCGAACCTATCGGCCGCAAGTTCAAGAGCAAACGGTGGCGGCCCTCGCTCCGCAAAAACCACAGCAGCGGGACATCGACCCGATCTATTTGCCGCAAGAAGTGAATTACAATGGCGGTGAATCGGCGGGAACAATCGTCATCTCGACACGCGATAAATTCTTGTATCTCGTTCAATCGGGCGGAAAAGCCATGCGCTACGGGGTTGGTGTTGGCAGGCAAGGTTTCACCTGGTCTGGTACTGAGCGCATCAGCCAGAAGCGCGAATGGCCAACGTGGACACCGCCGGCGGAAATGATTGCGCGTGAGAAGAAAAAAGGCATCGTTTTGCCAGCGCGCATGGAAGGCGGACCGGAAAATCCGCTGGGTGCCCGTGCGCTGTATCTGGGTTCAACACTTTATCGCATTCACGGAACTAATGCGCCGTGGACCATTGGCGGCAATGTCTCATCGGGCTGCATTCGTATGCGCAATCAAGATATCGAAGATCTTTATACGCGCGTTAACGTGGGTACGAAAGTTATCGTGAGATAGCAAAAGTTTCTCCGGGGGGCGAAACGAAAAGCGCCGCTTGATCCGAGAGGGTCGAGCGGCGCTTTTTGGTTTTGGTGCATCTGCTTAACTAGAATAATCGAGTGAGTAAGTTGCAACCTACTCAGCCGCTTGCGCAACTAAATCTTCTAGACTTGAGCGGGTTGTCTTGGTTTTTGAGATCGCTTTCGGCTCAGGCGCGTTGGCGGGCTTTTGGCCGCCATAGGCCCAATTCAACAGCTCAATTGTGTGCACCAGCGGAATATTTGTGCCGGTCGCGATTTGCGTAATGCAGCCGATGTTGCCGGTAGAAATAATATCGGCATTTGTCGCTTCGATGTTTTTTACCTTGCGGGCTTTAAGCTGTGCGGAAATATCGGGCTGCATGATATTATAGGTGCCAGCAGAACCGCAGCACAAATGACCTTCGGCGGGATTGCGGACTTCAAAGCCAGCGGCTTTGAGCAAATTCTTAGGTGCCTCTGTAATCTTTTGGCCATGCTGCATCGAGCAAGCAGAATGATAAGCAACAACAAGATTGGGGCGTATGGTCGGCTCTGGCAAATCTATCGACGACAGATATTCCGTGACGTCTTTTGCCAGCGCAGAAACCTTTGCCGCTTTGTCCGCATAGGCCGGATCAAGCCGCAACATATGCCCATAATCCTTGATCGTTGTGCCGCAACCCGATGCAGTGATAATAATCGCATCAAGGCCGCCGTTCTCGACCTCAGCCATCCATGCGTCTACGTTGCGCCGAGCATCGTCTAGCGCTTGTTCTTCGCGGCCCATGTGATGGACGAGCGCGCCGCAGCAGCCCTCACCTTTTGGCACAACAACCTCAACACCCACACGGTTGAGCAGCTTGATCGTTGCCTCGTTGATGCCAGGCTTAAGGATAGGCTGGGCACAACCGGTCAAAATGGACACGCGGCCCCGTTTTGGCTCACTCACGGTGTGCGTTGCTGGCAGCGCGTAGGCGGATGGCTTCTCCATTTTACTCGGTGCCAGTTCCAGCATCGCACCGAAACTTTTCAGCGGCGGAATGGCTTTCAAAATCGGTGCAAGCGGACGGCTTAGACGCGCCGCATAAAGCGATGCTTTGAAACGGCTTGGGTAAGGCAATACAGCTGCCAAAATATTGCGCGTCAGCCGATTAAAGAATGGCCGCTTGTAGGTTTTCTCAATATGCGCTCGGGCATTATCGACCAGATGCATATAATTGACGCCAGACGGACAGGTGGTCATGCAGGCTAGGCACGACAAGCAGCGGTCGATATGCGTGACCGTTTTTTCATCCGCTGGGCGATTATTTTCCAGCATGTCTTTGATCAGATAAATCCGGCCACGGGGCGAATCCAGCTCATTGCCCAATGTCACATAAGTCGGACACGTCGCAGTGCAAAATCCACAATGGACGCACGACCGCAATATTTTCTCTGAGAGCGCAACGCCGGGGTCTTGTAATTGCTGCGCTGAAAAATTCGTTTGCATAATCTTGTTCCTTACGGTTTTTACGCCGCGCTTCTTTTTGCGTCGAATACCATCTTGCCAATGTTGAAAATGCCGTCCGGGTCCATCGCAGTTTTGATACGCGCCGACAGTGCAGCAACAGCTGGCGCTTCTGGCTGAAAGCACGGCGTGCCCGCTCTCACAGCCGCAGAGGCGCGGATGAGCGTTGCATGTCCGCCGCCATGCTTGGCGAGGGCACTTCTGACTAAGGCCGCCTCTGCGGTAGTCTCGTCATCAAGCCGGAGCCAAATTAGACCGCCCTGCCAATCATAATAGGCCTTACCTGCCGTCTGCGCAAAAATATCGGCGACCACTTTGCAGCCTGCATTTGGCGCTACGGATATTTTCCAGACCGGCGATTGTGTATTGTCTGCAAAGGGCAAAACATCCCGAATGGAAGTCCATGTGGATTTAGATGTGGTCGCATCCAGTTCTTCAATTTTGAGACCTTTTTCCAGCGCAGCAATCAGACGATCACGGCGCACCGGTATCGTCTCCGACAGACCTTCAAGGCGCAAAAGTGTGATGCCGCTGTTTTTGCGTCTTGGTAGAACTTGTTTTGCTATGTCGGCAGGCATATGCCCTGCACCGGTCACATCCGTGCTCGTTGCCATAGCGGCAGCCATAATTTTAGCGGCATCCGCATCTGATTGGCAGTTAATCGCCAGCGTGATTTCAGTTTCGGGCCGCGGCAGCACTTTGAACGATACTTCCGTCAAAAAGCCGAGGGTGCCCCAAGAGCCGGCCATGAGCTTAACTAAATCAAGACCTGTGACGTTTTTCATCACTTGGCCACCATTTTTAATGGCCTCAGCCCGACCGTTTATAAACCGAACGCCGAGCAAGCTGTCACGCGCCGCGCCAGCCGCAAAGCGCCGCGGTCCGCTCATGTTGGTCGCCGCAACCCCGCCAATGGTTTGTTTTCCGACATTTCCGAGCAACTTAGATAGGTCTGCCGGTTCAAAAACGTGCATCTGTTTGTTTTTGGCAAGCACTTTGTCAATTTCTGCCATTGTGGTTCCAGCCTTGGCGACCATGACGAGTTCAGCGGCGGCATAGGCCGTGATGCCAGACAATGCGGACGATGAAATGGTGCGGTCTGCGACCACATCGTTTCCCAGGCCGCGCTTTGAGCCGTTGCCTAAAATTTCCAAACGCAGGCCTTCAGCGCGCGCGTCTGCAATCATTTGCGCTGCCTCGCCCTCGGTTTTCGGTTTCAATACTACGCTGCTCATGATGCACGCTTTTCTAAACCGAGCGGGAACACTTTTGATGGGTTTAAAATCCATTTTGGATCAAACGCTTTGCGCACGGCCATTTGTTGATTGAGATCAATTTCCGCAAATTGATGCAGCATCAAATCGCGCTTTTCTATGCCAACGCCGTGCTCTCCGGTCAGACAACCGCCCGCATCAACGCATAGACGCAATATGTCCATGCCTGCATCTTCCGCCGCCTGTGCCTCAAGGGGATCATTGGCATTATGCAAAATAAGCGGGTGCATATTGCCGTCACCGGCATGGAACACGTTCGCCACGCGCAAACCGTAGCGGTCGATAATTTTGTAGGTCTCGCGCAACACATAGGACAACTGACCAAGCGGCACTGTTCCATCCATGCAAATATAGTCGGCAATGCGGCCCGTAGCACCAAAGGCAGATTTGCGGCCCTTCCAAATGCCGGCAGCTTCAGTGGCTGATTGGCTTTCCTTGATGTTCTTAACATTGTGCTTTTTTGCGATGCGAATTATCTTTTTTAGCATGGCGTCCATTTCTGCGTCGGAGCCTTCCACTTCAATAATCAGCAGCGCTTCCACATCCATGGGATAACCCGCATGGGCAAAGCTCTCGCAAATGTCGATTGCAGGCTTATCCATGAACTCAATAGCGACTGGAATAATGCCGCTGCCAATAATATCGGCGACGCAAGCACCTGCAACTTCTGCGTCATCAAAGCCAAACAGAACAGGGCGCGCGCCCTCCGGTTTTGCGATCAAGCGAACCGTTGCCTCGGTAACAATGCCAAGCTGACCTTCCGATCCGCACAACAGGCCGAGCAAATCATAGCCCTGGGCGTCCAAGTGTTTGCCGCCAATCTCAACAATCGTGCCGTCAAACATAACGAGTTTAACGCCGAGAAGGTTATTCGTCGTAACACCGTATTTTAAGCCAGTGCGCGCCGCCAGAATTCATGGCGATATTGCCGCCAATCGAACAGGCAAGCTGCGATGATGGGTCGGGGGCATAGAAAAAACCGTCTTTGGAAACCGCATCGGATATCGAAAGATTTGTCGCTCCAGCTTCAACGACCGCCGTCCGGTTTGCATAATCGACATCAAGCATTTTTGTCATCCGCGACAGACCGATGACGATGGCATCTTCTTGCGGGATAGCGCCGCCCGCCAACGATGTACCCGCCCCGCGCGGCACGACTGGGATATTATTGGTTGAGCAATATTTTAACACGTCTGCCACTTGCGCTGTTGTTGTTGGCAACACAACTGCGAGCGGTACTTTGCGATAAGCGGTAAAGGCATCGGTCTCAAAGGGCTTTAATTCCCGCTCATCGGTGATAACGCAATCATCAGGCAGCAGATTATAAAGTCCTTCGATGATTGCGTCGCGCCGCGATGTGATCCTCACGTTCGGGCGCAAAAACTCGATTGTGGACATGGTCGTTCTCCAAAAATCTTAGGCTGCCTGCGAAATAGCAAGTGGTAAAAACTTTTTACCACTTTAGCCACGTCAATACAAGCGGATCTCATGCAAGAAAAAGCATACATTCCGTGACGAATTGCCTCAAATGGAAAGATTAACACTAGACTTTCGCCTAAATTACACCATTTGCTAGCATGCGGCGTTGTTTTGTTATAGATATTGGCTAGCATGTAAAAAAATGACGAGAACTCGCTTAACGGGTCTGGCAAATAAAAATGAGTAATTTCGGGGATTTAGAAATTTTTGCACGCGTTGTCGGAGCTGGCAGTATGTCAGCCGCCGGCCGTGAATTGGGGTATTCACCTGCTGTCGTGTCAAAAAGGCTTCGCCGATTGGAAGACCGGCTTGGGACACGCTTGTTGCAAAGAACAACGCGGCAAATCGCCCTTACAGAAGCTGGTCAAGGGTTTTATGAGCGCGTGGTCGCTATCTTGGCCGGCGTAGAAGACGCCGAGGCATTTGTCTCGCGCCGATCAGCAGTTGCGCGCGGAACACTAAAAGTCTCTGGACCAACGTCATTTGGGCGGCTTCATATTGCGCCTAATCTTGCGGGCTTTATGGCCGACAATCTAGATTTAAATGTGAACCTCATTTTATCAGATGATCTCGTCGATGTGGTTGGTGAGGGCTATGATGTCGCCATTCGGATTGCAGAGCTTGCCGATTCTAGCCTTGTTGCGCGCAAACTAGCACCCGTGAGACGTATTCTTTGCGCATCGCCAACATATCTTGCGGCCAAAGGCAAACCTCAAACTATTTCCGATTTAGATGGCCACAATTGTCTTACGCACAAATTAGCGGAAGTTTGGCGTATTGATAGCAATGACGGGCTTATAAGCTTCCGTCCCACCGGATCTCTCAGTACAAATTCATCGGAAGTAGTGCGTGAGGCATGTATCGCAGGCCTTGGCATTGCTTTGAGAGCCACTTGGGACATAGGCAACGAGCTCAAAGAAGGTAAGCTTGTTCAAGTGCTGCCCGAATTCAGCCCGAGAAGCGATATGGCGATTTATGCCATTTATCCATCACGCCAGTTTTTGCCGATTAAAGTCCGTGTTTTCATAGACTATCTTGCAAATCGTTTCGGCAATGACCCCTACTGGGAAGTAGAGGCCACAAAAAACAAAGAGCCATCTCGAACCGTTGATGGTCGCAGCGACCCAGTAAGCGTAGCGCTGTAAAGTACTCACGCTTACGTCTTACTAGCCCTGGGGCGTTTGGTTATTTAGGTTTAACGTGAAAAGCTCTGATATTATAAGTCTTTGCTGTCTTCTTCCGTATGGCGCGTGCGGATTGTTCGCACGATCCACCAAATCCCTAAAACGGCAATCGGTACAAAAAGCGCAACGATGACCTCATAGGAAACGCCGGGAAGTGCAAGGCCAAAGCCTTTAGCCAAATAAGCAAACAAGCCAACAACATAGTAGGACACCGCGGCTACCGATAGGCCTTCAACAGTCTGTTGCAAACGCAGCTGAAGTTTTGCACGCGTATTCATAGATTGCAGCAAATCGCGGTTTTGCTTTTCAACCTCAACATCGATGCGGGTGCGCAGCAGCGTTGCCGCCCGTGCGAGTTTTCGCGACAAGTTTGCTTGGCGCTCTTCGACCGCTCGGCACGTACGCATAGCCGGGGCAAGGCGGCGCTCAAGAAAAAACCGCAGTGTGTCGTAGCCTTCAACTGGTTCGCTCTCTAAACCTTCCAAGCGATCTTGCACTATGTTGTCATAGGCACGGCTTGCTCCAAATCGATAGAGGCTTGACGCTGCATCGGCTTCTAGCGCTCCTGCCAAAGCGGTCATTTCATCAAGCAAACCTTCGGCGCCCTGCGGCCCCATGGTGCGCATCTGGTGTGTGAGTTCAGCCAGACGATCTTCCGCTTTGCGCATTTGCGGCGCTAATCGTTGCGCCAATGGCAGGCCCAACATCGCCATGGTGCGATAAATTTCAATATCAAAAAGGCGCTGCGATAAGGCACCTAAGCGCTGCGGCGCCATGCCCTTATCCAATATTACAAAGCGCGTTAGTCCATCGGCATCCTGACGGAAATCTGTTGCAATAACGGCCAGACCGTTTCGTGTAACAGAGGCGCACAACGTGCGATTATCGAAATGGGTGAACGCTTTATCCTGCGCTGCTTTTGACCACTTCATCAGGTCAATCCGTACGCCAGAAATTAAAGTGCCGGGCGCAGGAAACGCATCGCCAAATGGCTGTGCCGGCGCTTGCTCGTGAAAATCTTTCGCCGCTGGCCCTTCCCAAAGATAAGTGGACGCTTCTGTATGTCGTTCCCACCAAAGGCCACCATTTCCCATTTCGACGCGGTGGTGGCGGGCCCCTTCTTGTGGCGGTGATACGCCGTTTTGACGTGAGAGGTCTGCGAGCACCGCCCTATCGACGGTGGCTCCGCCATCCGTGACAAAACACAGTTTTATAAGCGTGCGCGGTGTTTTTATGATCGGTGCAGGACGCGCATGAACTTCGCCAAGCGCTGCTGCACGCTCAGGATGGAGCGGAAAACCAAAGACACCACGCTGCGAGGGGTCGCTTGGCCTTGCGGGTAGTCGCTGGACCTGGCTTGCTTTTATTTGCTTTTCTTCGGACATCTTCGCTCCAACATATGAATGAATGGACATGAATGATGAATGACCAATGGCAAACGCATACAGTATTATGACTTGGTTTGAAAAGGTTGAATAAAGCACAATGCGCGATTTCCTTAAGCTGACCAATTGGACAAAAAAATTGACCAATTTTTTTTCGGCAGCTACAGTCTTGGCAGGAGCAACCTATGACCGACGCCATTTTTTCGCAGATTGATCATGTGCGTACTGCCGATGAAATCTGCGCGCAAATCGAAAACCTGATCTTAGAAGGTGTTCTACGCGTGGGCGATAAATTGCCAAGCGAACGCGATTTGGCAGAGCAATTCGGCATTTCGCGCCCTATCGTGCGCACAGCTCTTAAAGAAATGGAGGCGCGTGAATTGCTGATTACGCGCCATGGCGGTGGCACTTTTGTGGCTGATGTGATCGGCGACGTGTTTTCTAAAACCATGCTGGAGCTGATTGCAGATCACCCAAAGGCAACATCTGATTATTTGGAATATCGGCGAGAAGTGGAAGCCATTGCCGCGCACTATGCGGCGCGGCGTGCAACATCAGATGATAAAGCGTTACTTAGCGACATTATGCGGCGAATGGAGATTGCTCACAAAAAGTCTGATTATGCTGAAGAAGCTGCTATTGACGTCGAGTTTCACCAAGCGGTCTGCGAAGCTGCGCACAATGTAATTCTTCTGCACACTCTACGCTCGTGTTACCGCCTTCTGGCCAATGGTGCTTTTTTTTCACGCTCGCTCGTTTACGGTTTTCCGGGCGCACGTAAAAAACTTCTGGATCAACACCAAGCAATTTTTAAAGCCATCATGGAAGGCCAACCTGAGCAAGCGTCGAGTGCGGCGGGAGAACACATGGCCTTTGTCGAAGAATGTAAGCGCGAAGCGGAAAAAGTGGGCGCATGGGAAAATGTTAGCAAATTACGCCGCAAGATGCGCGAATAAATTTATACAATGCGCTTAAATCGCAAAATGTTTATTTTTCGCTGTTCGGTTGTATTCCTGATGGAACAAGCGTAGGGTTCGCGAAGCCATAGTCAATTCTATAATGTTTTGCGGCTGCGGAGCTCTGCCCGATCATGCTACCACACGTTTACGATAATGATAATGGAGGCCTTGTTAGGCTGGTCTATCGTTCGCGCGCGATGCTGCCAGGAAATTGGCCGAGCTTTCACAAATTGGTGCTTGCTGCCGGAGTCGTCAATAACACGATAGGCGTTACAGGAGCCATCACCTTTGACGGGTTTGAATTTGTGCAAGTGCTCGAAGGAGAATCAGATGTGGTCAACGAGCTGATGGAAAAAATATCCAACGATCCACGCCATGAAGATATTAAAATTGTATCTGAAAAGCGCGTGCCGATGCGGCGCTACAGTGGTTGGGCGTTGAAAACAATTCACCGCGATGACCATAAGGCATTTGTGCTTTCACTGGGAGCGTGAAACGCGAAACGCTTTAATAGGCGTATTCCAGAAATACAGGTTCCACTGACCCCTCCCAGACCGAATGATATTTCGTGAGCATTTGTTCTGCCGACGTTGACCCACGCGCGGCAACTTCTTCTAAGGGGGCTAAAAAGTGCGCCTCGTCGAAGCCTTCTGAATTGAGTTTTGCGCGCGAGGTAAGTCCAGCGCGGGAAATAGCAAGAACATCTTTTGCAACATCCAAAACCGAACGGCCTTTAATTTTTGCGTTAAGACCTTCTTTTGGCACCGCATTGCGCAGTGCGTTTACGTCATCAAATGACCAGTCCTTGGTCAACTGCCATGCACTCTCAAGCGCTGTATCATCATAGCAAAGACCGACCCAGAAGGCCGGTAGTGCGCAAATGCGCCGCCATGGACCGCCATCGGCGCCGCGCATCTCGATGAATTTCTTCAATCGAACTTCAGGGAAAACGGTCGATAAATGGTTTGTCCAATCGCCCTTATTCGGCACCGCATCGGCAACCTGCCCCTTTAATGCGCCTGCCATAAATTGGCGAAACGTCACATGGGTACAATCGACATATTTGCCGTCGCGCATCACAAAATACATCGGCACATCCAGCGCCCATTCGACATAATCTGCGAACCCAAAATTATCATTAAACACCATCGGCAGCACGCCTGATCGGTTATTGTCAGTGTCACGCCAAATATCAGCGCGCCACGACACCATGCCGTTTGGCTTGCCATTGGTGAAAGGGGAATTTGCGAAAAGCGCTGTCGCGATGGGTTGCAACCGATAGGACATCTGCATTTTCTTGCGCATATCGGCTTCACTATCAAAATCCAGATTTACTTGGATCGTAGATGTGCGGTGCATCATATCGAGGCCTTGTGTACCAACCTTTGGCATATAACGGCGCATGATATCATACCGCGATTTCGGCATTTGAGGCGTCTCTGACAAAGTCCATTTTGGACTAGCGCCCAGCCCCAAAAACTTGATACCCAGCGGATCAGCAATCGCGCGCAATTGCTTTAAGTGCAAATTGCTTTCGCCGCAGGTCTGATGGAGCGTCTCAAGCGGTGCGCCCGATAGCTCGAACTGACCGCCCGGTTCCAGCGAAATAGCGCCCATGCCACTGCGTTCAAAAAGACCAATAATATTGCCTTCGTCGATAATGGGCTCCCAGCCCAGCTCTTTTTGCATGCCCTCAAGCAGCGCTTTGATCGACCGATCGCCGTGATAAGGCACCGGCGCATTGTCGTCGGTAAAAAATGGAAACTTCTCATGCTCGGTGCCGATGCGCCATTGTTCGCGCGGCTTACAGCCCGATGCCAAATAGGCGGCCATTTCTTCTACGCCGCTAATCGGCGCTTCATCGGTTGTATCGCGTGCCATGGGTTATTCCTTCGATTATGCGATGTGGTTGCCTGATTGTGCTAGTAAGGGCAAGCGCATTTTTGTGAACAGTTGATCAACAAGAATGCACTGAATATCACCAATCGCCTGCAACCGCCTGTATCACCGCCATCGCAGCAACCGCGGCCGTATCGGCACGCAAGATGCGTGGGCCGAGCGGAATAGACGTTACAAAATTTTTAGAACGCAATTGCGCCCGTTCATCGTCTGAAAAGCCACCCTCTGGTCCCACGAGCACACCTAATTTGCGACCTTTCAAATCTGTCAGAATTTGCAAAGGGTTGTTGGTGACCGCATCCTCATCGCAAAAAATGAGCGTTCGCTCTTGGTGCCAGTTGCTTAAAAACGCATCGAATTTGATCGGCTCATGACAAATTGGGACGTTCAATATGCCGCACTGCTCCGCCGCCTCAATCACATTGGCGTTTAACTTATCGATATTCAGCCGGTGGTTTTGCGTGTGCTGGGTCAACACCGGCTGCAAGACACCTGCCCCCATCTCGACAGCCTTTTGCACCATATAATCCAGACGCCCGATTTTCAGCGGTGCGAAACAATAGATGAGATCAGATGGTTCCGGCTGCGCGCGTGTCTGTTCTTTCAAAATTAGTGTTATTGACCGCTTTGTTTGGGTTTGAATTTCTGCCAACCATTCGCCGTCCCGTCCATTGAACAGTAAAACCGCGTCTCCCGATTTCATGCGCAAAACATTAACAAGATAATTTATCTGCGATTTATCGGGTTCAACAGGAGCACCTAATTTTAGAGGCTGATCCAGAAATAACCGCTGAATTTTGTAATTTGCGCGCATCCTTAGTCCTTAGTGGCTCACTCCTATTTGGTGTGCCGAATATACTGTATTCAGCGATTGCCTGTGAATAACCCACACGGTGCATCCACCATAATGTTGCTGAAATACGTCACTGGGTTTGAAGCGGCGGCGTAGTTAACCTTTCGTTAAAAAAGCGCTGGCATTCAGCCCGCCTAGGTTGTAACTGCCGCCCAATAATAAGGCAAGCTGGGGGCGTTTGTCCTAAAAGAAACTAATTACAACATCCTAAGGCTGGTCTATGGCACTTCGCGCTTTCTATCTTACCATCGCAATGTTCTCGGCAACATCATTGTTTGCCATGTCGGTTTATTCAACAGGTGCGATGTCTGGGCGTGTACCCGCAGATGGCTACGGCATCTCTGTTTCCGTTAAATAACGTTCTAAACAGCATAAAATTCAGCCTGCGATTTACTTTCTGGTCTTTGCGTCATCTTGGTTCATTGCCAAGATATCATTGAGCGTTATAGTGACCAGAAAGCTTATTGGGGTACATTATGTTTGGACCGATCACCGAAATTGAAGACTTGCGAAAGCGTGCGAAGTTTCGTGTGCCTAAGATGTTTTACGATTATGCGGATTCGGGCTCCTACACCGAAGGCACCTACCGCGATAACAGCGCTGCTTTTCAACGCATAAAAATTCGCCAGCGCGTCGCAGTTGATATCGACAATCGCAATATAAAGACGAAAATGATTGGGCGCGATGTGACCATGCCCGTTGCCCTTGCACCCGTCGGGCTTAACAGGCATGCAAAATGCCGACGGCGAGATCAAAGCGGCGCGGGCTGCCAATAAATTTGGCGTGCCTTTCACGCTGTCCACGATGTCTATATGCTCCATAGAGGCGGTTGCAGAAGCAACAAAAAAACCATTTTGGTTTCAGCTTTATGTTATGCGCGACCGTGAGTTTACCGGCAATATGATTTCCCGCGCCAAGGCAGCGGGCTGCGATGCGCTGGTGTTGACGCTTGACTTGCAGGTGCTGGGTCAACGCCATAAAGATATAAAAAACGGTCTTTCTGCGCCGCCAAAGCCAACCATTAAGTCCATCCTGAATTTGATGACCAAGCCGATGTGGGGCCTTGAAATGCTCACCACGAAAAACCGCACATTTGGCAACATCGTTGGCCATGCGCCCGGCGTGGAAAATATGAACTCGCTGTCTGAATGGACGCATAAGCAGTTTGACCCAACTTTGAGCTGGGACAGTATTGCTTGGGTGAAATCGAAGTGGGATGGCAAGCTGATCCTCAAGGGGATCAACGACATAGAAGATGCCAAGATCGCGGCTGATATCGGCGCAGACGCCATTATTGTATCCAATCATGGTGGCCGCCAGCTTGACGGCGCTGCGGCTTCAATCGAGGTATTGGCCGATATCGTGGACGCCGTTGGCGACCGGATCGAAGTGCATATGGATAGCGGCATCCGTTCAGGCCACGATGTCTTCAAGGCAATCGCGCTCGGCGCAAAATCAACCTACATCGGCCGCGCTTTTATTTACGGTCTTGGCGCTATGGGCGAAGCCGGCGTGACCAAAGCGCTGGAACTCATCCACAGTGAGCTGGACAAGACCATGGGTTTTGCTGGTGAAACAGACATCAAAAATGTTGGCCGGCATAATTTATTGGTCAAAGGTGGCACTTGGGAAGGGATGAAGTAGCGCCTGATCTTTTGTCGCGCTCGCCTAACGCTTGAATGCCATTCAATCTGCAAAAGCCAGTCCATTTGAGGACGTTAGCTGGCGGCTGAGGTTGACAGACCAAGCTTGTGCCTTACTTCCGAAGTGCTCGGCGCACAGAACTAACTTTTACCTACCGCATCTTATGACAGACAACTCACCTAATGCTTTTTGACGACCCTATTCATGCGGTGATTACTTGGGTAGATGGAAGCAATCCAAAGTATGAGGCGATCCGCGATCAATTCCAAGAAGAAGTTGAACGCAGCGAACCGCTCAGCGAAAATGCGACGAACCCTCACCGTTGGGCGCACAATGATGAATTGTTTTACTGCCTTTCGTCAATTCATAACCATGCGCCATGGATTGACGTAATTTGGATCGTGACGAATGGACAGAAGCCAAGCATAAAAAATTTGCCTGATGCGCTGACGGAGAAAATTAAATTTGTCTTCCACGATGAACTTTTTGCCGGCCTGGTAGATGTGCTTCCCACGTTTAATTCTTTGGCTATCGAAAGTTTACTTTGGAAAATCGATGGCCTTTCGGAACGGTTTGTATACTTCAACGACGATGTATTTCTGACATCGCCCATCGAGCCAGAGGACCTGTTTTTAGACAATAATGTTGTCTTGCGGGGTGGCTGGAGAGATTTTTCAGCTATGATATCAGACTCGGAACAATATCATCAGCCCGCCTTTTTTAACCACTATCTGCAAATCAACGCCGCTGCGATGTTGGACTATAAAGCGGAACATTTGTTTTCAACAGCGCATGTCGCACACCCAATGCGCCGATCAATGTTTCAGAAACTATATACCGAACACGAGGCCGATTTTTTGCGCAACGCGTCGTTTCGCTTTCGCGACATAAGCCAGTTTTTACCGCAAGGGTTGCACAATCATGCTTGCATTAAGTATGGGTTAGCCGCCCTGAAAAGTCGCAAGGATCATTTTCATATTTACAGCCATTTCGGAGAAGATTTGCACGCTAGTGAAGTGCAAAGACTGCTCGATCAAGGTATTAAAAACACTAAGTTCATGTGTATCAATGATTTGCCTGCACTGGAGGATAAGCTTCCAGACATCCGCCAGTGGCTTATGCGTGTAATCGATAAATCCAGCTCAGCTTTGGCCTATTCAAGGCGCTAGAGCGTTTCGCTCTAAACCGTTCGCGCAACATCGATTTTCTCGACCATCGCCGCAACGATATCAGGCAGTTCAACGACACCTATCACATTGCCGGAGTTGTCTACGACCAGCGCAGAGGTGACATTTTCGTCCTGCATCAAGCGGGTTGCCGCGTCCAACCGCATCGAGTTTGCAATTTTAGGCCCTTTTGATTTTGCACTTGGTTGTTTCATCACCGCGTCGACACGCAGCACACGGGCGCGATTGATGTCTTTGACGAAGTCTCTAATATAATCGTCAGCAGGGCGCAAAATAATGTCCTGCGCATTGCCTTTCTGCACAATCGCGCCATCGCGTAAAATGCAAATGTTATCACCTATGCGCAGTGCTTCGTCCAAATCATGGGTGATGAAAACGACTGTTTTTTTCAATTGGTTTTGAAGATCAAGCAATAAACCTTGCATGTCTGTGCGAATGATTGGATCGAGCGCGGAAAATGCCTCGTCCATGAGCAAAATATCGGCATCGGTTGCCAGCGCACGGGCAAGCCCAACGCGCTGCTGCATCCCGCCTGATAATTGCGACGGATAGTTTTTCTCAAAACCGCCAAGACCGACGCGCTCTATCCATCTCTGTGATCGCGTATGACGCTCAGTTTTCCCTACACCCTGCACTTCCAAACCATATTCAACATTGGACTGCACAGTTCGGTGTGGCAGGAGGCCAAATTTTTGAAAAACCATCGATTTCGGTCTTTTGAAGCGAACGGAAATCGCTGGCTTAAGCTGCATCCATCGCCAAAACATCTTTCAGCCGTTGACAATCATTATCGTCACCTCGTTAGCTCGATCAATCGGCTATTTATGCCGGATCAGCGTCGATTTGCCTGGAGCCCGGAAAGCGCCCATGATGACCTGTATGTCACCGACGGGCATATCAATGTTGATGTCCAGGTGCAAGCCGAGTATATGGTCATGCTTGTCTTGAAGCTCCGATTTGCCCATACCGCCGCGGACATATTCCAGCGCCTTAAGCGGATTTTGCCCAAAATGATCTGGCAGCAGGCAAAGGCTCTTCGGATCCTGATAAAGCCGCCTATCCAATCAATTCCCCTCATCATGTGCGCGACTGAGGCAGTCCGCTTTGCAGGCTTGCGTAGCACGATCGATGATAATCGCGATAATGACGATGGCTATTCCGGCTGATAAACCCATAAACAGGAATTGATTGATTGATCGCTCTAGAAAAGCACGCGCGGGTTGCCCTAGGCTCGGTGCGCGCCAAACAAGTAAGCGACGCACAACAACCATTCTGAGCCAGCGCCATCATAATCGTTTGGTTAACACCGGCCATAAGAGGCGGATCAAGTTAAGCGCGCATGCGGAATTCTGCACATTGGTCAGCCAAAGCCTAAGCTGGTCGATCCAAAAGGCGTCAGCCGCCTCAAGCACTTCTTTATCAACAAGCCGAATACCTAAATTGGTCAGCCTAATCATCGGTGGCATAGCATAGATGATAACGGCGATGACGCCCGGCAGCTTGCCAATGCCAAACAGCATGATGACTGGAATGAGATATACAAAGCTCGGCATTGTCTGCATGACATCAAGGATTGGATTTACCGCAGTCTGCACGCGGTTCGATTTTGCCATAGCGATCCCGATTGGAATACCTATCATGATGGCAGCAAGGGTCGCCGTCAAAATCATGGCAAGCGTGCGAACAGCATCTTCCCACATACCAAAGTAGCCGATCAACATCATGCCGAAAAATGTGCCAATCGTAAGCAACGGGCGGCGGCTGGCGATATAGACGATCGCGCACATGCCCAAGATAACGAGGGGCCACGGTGCGCTTAAAAGCAGGCGTTCAAACTCGATGAGAAACCATTTGATTGGATAAAGCGCATTTTCAAGCGTCTCGCCATACGCACGTGTAAATTCGCGAAAGCTACCGTCAATTCCTTTTCGCAAATCGCGCAACTGGTTTCGGTCCATTTCAGGGAACTCAAACCAATTCATATTTTTTCCTTTGAAATATTAAAAAACGGCGCGAAATTTCTTTCGCACCGTTCGATGATACGGCGATTAGCCCTTAATTTTTGCTGCCACTTCTGGGCTGACCCAGGACTGCCAAATTTCAGGATAGGTCTCGATGAAATGGATGGCAGCATCTTCATTTGTGCCCTGCTCATCTGCCATCCATGAAAGCACCTTGCCGATTTGCTGGTTTGTCCAAGCTCTGTTTTTCAAATAATCCATGGCTACCGCGTTGATGCCTTTGAGAAACTCTTTGGTCACAACAATGAACACCTTCCGATTAGTGCCATGCATTTCTACGGTTTAGGTCAGCACAATTGGCAAATCCTGAAGCGCAGCTGTCCTGCAATGCGCTTTATCAAGTGACGGCAAGCCACGCCAAGATCAGAGCGTAGTAACACCATTTCGCATTCTACTGAGGATTGCTGTCGGTGCCTAGTAATAACTAAATCCAACTTTCCTCGCGCAGCAAGCTTTAAATGAAACCATCTAAGAACATCAAAACCGAGTCCAATCAATCGACCAGTTCCCATCCCTTCTGGTTTCCATGACCAACGCGCTCGAGAATAAATTAGGTGTTCCAGGGACAGCTGGCTGTTCCAGCCCGACGGACAGGAAAAGGAATGCCGCCCTTTGCTCACATCTTCGGAAAAAGAGAAGACAGGTACGCCTCCTGCATATACGCCTGATATTTCTCGACGGTTTTAATGCCGTATTTTTCGGAGGTATATTTGGGTATCCACCAACCTTCCACGCCGCCTTCCGATAGGATTTCAGCCGCAATAACCAACGTTCCTTCCGCAGCAGCTTTGTCGAGCGGCTCACGGAATGCGTTCACCCAAAGCTCTGGTGCAAAATATCAGGTGCCTCGCTCCTTTCTGACATCGATGCGGTTAGCAGCGCAGGCGGGCATCGCCGACAACCATTTCGACTTTGCATCCATATCCTTTTTCCAAGATGATTTTATCCACTTGCGCCGCGACTCCAGCCGATGCCCAGTTCATTTCAGCAATTGAAACATCGCCGCAGGCAATCTTTCGGGATGCTTGCGCCGATGATGTAAAGACAACAAGCAAAGCCGTGGTGGCAAGAAGGAAACAGATGGTCTTTTTCATCTCGAGGTTCTCCAAAAATACAACGAGTCGAAGCCAAACATTTGACTCTAGTAGTAATCATGATGCCAACATATACGGCCTGACCTAAGGTCAGTACTATAGAAGTAGCACTTTGTTCTTTCTCTTTCGAACAATCAATATTGGACAATCCATTTATCACGCCAGCGCTATAACCAGTGCATTACGAAAAAAATGCTCCCGTGAAAAATCACAGTTAATCTTTCTGCTCCTTGAAAGCGTTTCGCGGGACACCTGAAAACACCAAATGCCGCCTGAATTTATTAGATTTAAAAGCAGTTAGCTGATACGCAGTTCACTAGAGCTAAAGTGGAATGCCTGCACACACAATTAACTACTGATTTACCAAAAAATATTTTTTTTGAACAAAGTTCATTTTATTACTTGAACAACGTTCAATATCGTGTATGTTGCAAATATGAACGGTGTTCAAGTAATGAAGCCGCTCTCTTAACAAGGCAACAAAAGAAACAGGAGACGCACATGTGGAAATCTTTTATGGCCCTTATTCGTGGCCGATCTTACGAGGCATCAGAAGCGGTGGTGGACGCCAATGCGATGACCATTCTTCGCCAACAAATTCGCGATTGCGCAAATGCGGTGGGCGCTGCACGTAAAGCGGTCGCCGTGGCGGTCGCTCAAAACGAACAAGAAATTGTGCAGCACACGCGTTTAACCACCCAGATCAGCGATCTAGAAAACCGCGTCATCGCTGCGATTGAGCAAGGCAAAGAAGAACTTGCCCGTGAAGCCGCAGAAGTAATTGCGCTTTTGGAGGCAGAGCGGGATTCATCGATCCAGGCGCAAAACACATTCAACGCGGAAATCACGCGGTTGAAAAATATTGTCAGCCAGTCGGAAAGCCGGTTGCGCGAGCTTGAGCGCGGTCAGCGTATTGCTTCGGCGACTGATAAAACGCAGCGCCTACGCTCAACGCATCCATCATCTGGCATTTCGGCGTTGCAAGACGCGGAAAAAACACTCAGCCGCCTGCGTCAACGTCAGGCAGAAATCGACGCAACGTCTGCTGCGATGGATGAAATGGCGCTTTCAAACGATCCACTAAGCATTGCTGAAAAACTGGCGCAGGCCGGCTGCGGTGCACCTGTAAAAACCAGCGCCGATGACGTGATTGCTCGTCTCACCGCAAAGATGACACCCGCAACAACGACTAAAGATGCCGCCTAAACTCTAACCACTAGACCCAATCAACCTTACACATTCAACCAGGAGAATTATTATGTCAGACAACAACGTTCCTTACACACAAAAGCCAAACTCAAGCTGGACCATGTTTACCGTGGTTTCTTTTATCATCGCCGCAGGCATGATGGCAGGCGGTATCTACTTTCTTGAGGCCAGCTTTGCGGCCAAGGGCTTCTATGCCATGTCGGCTTTGATGCTGGTTCACACTTCAATCTCGATCACCAAAACAATGCGTGACAATGAAGAAGCAAACCGTTTTATCAATAAAATCGAAGAAGCGAAAACCGAAAAACTTTTGAAAGACTACACTTTCAACGGCAAATAATCCCGAACACAGGGATACTGCCCATTCATACGATAATCTGCGCATCGGCGGTGGTTGGTGCGCAGATTTTCTTTTGCCGAAGCGACTGGCAAACATGATGTAAAAGCGAGCTAGCCACTTTATCTCGGACGATCTGTCGCAACCAAGCATCCCTAAAAATTTTACATTCGGACGCTACATCGATATTACAAGCAAAATGACGAGCGATGTGATGCAATGAAACACGATATGACGCCTTTTGGCACTGAAGCCCCTAACCTCAACGAGCACTATGTGCCTTCAGACTTTCGCGACCGCGCTGCGCTTAGGATCGTGAAATCCATGCGCGTTTTCGCCGATTTGTTTTTCGCAAAACGCTATGGGCATCGTGCGGTTGTATTAGAGACAGTCGCCGCCGTCCCTGGCATGGTTGGCGGATTGCTACAACACCTAAAAGCCCTGCGTCATATACGCGACGATCAGGGTTGGATTAGAGAGCTGATCGAAGAAGCCGACAATGAGCGCATGCATTTGATGACATTCATCCAAATTGCGCAACCGTCTAAATTTGAGCGGTTTTTAATCGCCGCAACGCAGCTGGTTTTTTACAATTGCTATTTCTTTTTGTATTTGCTCGCGCCGCGCGTGGCGCACCGCGTGGTGGGCTACTTGGAAGAAGAAGCGGTGATGAGCTACACCCACTACCTCGAACAGATTGATGCAGGCGAAGCAGAAAATGTGCCTGCGCCGCAAATCGCTAAGGATTATTGGAAGCTACCCGACGATGCGCGCCTGCGCGATGTTGTGATTGTTATTCGCGAAGATGAGGCACGGCACCGCGATGCAAACCATGGGTTCGCTGATCAAATCGTTTCGGGCCAGCACCACTAATCTTGAGTTCTATGAGCTTTGAAATCGGCAAATAGAAGTCACATTTTTTAAGATTATATTCGGGGTGGCCAACATAAGTTGGTCACCTTTTTTGTTGTCTGGCCATTGAGCGTTTGCCCCTTTCCTAGACTGTGCTAACGTGCGGCAACGAATAGGAGAATGATATGTTGCCACTTATTGAAATGTTGACGAAGGCGCAAAATGGCGATGGAATGAGTGCGATCGCACAACAGTTCGGGCTTTCGCCAGAACAAACGCGGGCGGCCATCGAAGCGCTTGCCCCTGCATTTTCCACTGGATTAAAACGCAATGCAGCCGATCCGGCGGGCGTAGCAGGTTTTTTGCAAGCGCTGGCTGGCGGCAATCATGCACAATATTTTGACAATTTAGAGAACGCTTTTCAGCCGCAAGGTATGGCTGAAGGGAACGGTATTTTGGGTCATTTGTTTGGTTCAAAAGAAGTCAGCCGCGCGGTCGCCAACCAAGCCTCTGCTGCGACCGGCATCGGTTCTGAAATCTTAAAACAAATGCTTCCGGTCATCGCTTCGGCTGTTATGGGCGGTTTGTTTAAACAGACAACACAGCCGCAAGCCTTTGGCGCATCTGGTGGAAATGGCAATATCTTAGGCCAAGTTATCGAACAAATGATGAAGCAATCGGGCGCCGCGACAAGCGGTCAAGCGCAAAACAGGCAATCATCGCCGCGCAACCCAAACCCGCTCGACAATCCATTTGGCAAAATACTGCAAGATATGTTTGGTGGTGGCCAGAGCCAAGGTCAGGCACAACCTAGACAACAGGCGCCCGCCCCTGCCCCTACCCCTAATCCATTTGATCCGGCCAATAATCCGCTCGGCAAAATATTTGAAGAGATGCTTGGCGGTCGTCGCCAATCACAACCGCAACCGCAAGCCCGCAAAGACACACGCCAATCCCCGAATTGTGAAACAGAGCAGCAGCCAACGCGTCAGCCCTCAAAAAATCCCTATGAAGATTTGTTCGGCGATATGTTTGAAACTGGCAAACAGCAACAAGACACCTATCGTCAATCCGTAGAGTCGATTTTCGACCAATATCTTGATGGCATGAACCGCCGTCGCTGAGCTGATAATATGTCTGAAGAATTTGATATCCCCGTTTCGAACGTCACTGAATTTTCTGTCAGTGAACTTTCCGGTGCGATTAAACGCACTGTTGAAGATGCTTACGGGCGCGTGCGTGTTCGTGGTGAATTAGGGCGCGTGACGCGCCCTGCTTCGGGGCATATTTATCTTGATCTTAAAGACGACAAATCCGTTATTGCGGCAATCATTTGGAAGGGTGCGGCAACAAAAATGGCGATCCAACCCGAAGAGGGTTTGGAAGTTATCGCAACGGGAAAAGTGACCACATTTCCCGGCCAGTCAAAATATCAGCTGATCATCGACAACATAGAACCGGCGGGCGAAGGCGCGCTGATGGCCCTATTGGCGGAGCGCAAGCGACGCTTGGAAGCCGAAGGCTTATTTGATCCGGCGCGCAAGCAGCTTTTGCCTTATATGCCGCGTGTCATCGGCGTGGTTACATCGCCAACCGGTGCTGTGATCCGCGATATTTTGCACCGTCTTTCCGATCGATTTCCGAGCCACGTCTTGGTGTGGCCCGTGCGCGTACAAGGCGAGACCTCCGCCCGCGAAGTCGCAGCCGCCATCCACGGATTTAACGCCATCAATGGGCTGGCTGGTATTCCACGCCCTGACCTTTTAATTGTTGCGCGCGGCGGCGGCGCGCTGGAAGATCTCTGGGGCTTTAACGACGAAGTCGTCGTTCGCGCGGTTGCAAGCTCAGACATTCCGGTGATCTCGGCTGTCGGCCACGAAACCGATACGACGCTGATTGATTATGCGGCCGATGTGCGCGCGCCGACGCCGACCGCTGCGGCGGAAATAGCGGTGCCAGTCCATGCGGATCTTGTGGCTCATGTTGCACAATTATCGGCGCGTCTGCGGAGCGGTCTTGCGCGGTCTACCGACCGGAAACGCGATGCGCTGCGCGGTCTTTCGCGCGCAATGCCCCGGCCAGATGGGTTGTTGGCATTGCCGCGACAAAGCCTTGATGGATTGCAAATGCGGCTTGCCCGCGCGCTGGACAGCGTGGCGACTACGCGCCGCACGCGACTCGTCACCCTATCTATCCAGCTCAGCCCAGCGCGGCTGATGCAACAATCCAAACGCTTGGAAAATGAGTTGAACCGCCTATCGCGTTCCCTGCCCGCCTCACTGGAGCGCAATTTGTTGGCGCATCGGCGTGAACTAGGCTTCCGCGCGGCACGGCTATCGCCCGAAACAATTATGCGCACGTCGCAGCGCGGGCGCGAACGGCTTTTCAATGTCGTTAAACGCGGTGAAATGGCTCAATATCGGGTGTTATCGGTGAAGCATAATGCGTTCACGCAAGCTACAAAACTATTGGGAAGCCTGTCGCACGAGCGCGTTCTTGATCGCGGCTTTGCGCTGGTCCATGCAGCAGACGGCTCGCTCATTCGACATTCGGGACAGGTCGCAAAAGGTGCGGAGATATCGATCAAGTTCGCAGGCAGCGATCAATTGGCCGCCATCGTCAGCGGCGCAGGCGTTGAGAAATTGCAAAAATCAAACCCGCCAAAGCCAAAACTAGCACCAAACAAAGGCGAGCAAGCATCGCTGTTCGGTGAAAGTTGAACCCTATTTAGACCATAAAATCTGCGAAAAATTGGTACGAACGGGTGGATTTGAACCACCGACCTCTGGAGCCACAATCCAGCGCTCTAACCAACTGAGCTACGTCCGCATGCCACTGAAGAGTGAGATAGTCTTATGTCACGCAGAAAGCAATAGTTTGTGCGCGCGCAATTGCGCTACTTTTTGCAAGTCCGTTAATTGCAAGTCTGTTAAAAATGGCTGACCCGCGCCAGCCATTTCAACCGTCGGTAAATGCAAGCTATTTGGCTTTGAAAGCGTCCATCGCTTTTTCAGCTGCTTTTTTTACCGGTTCAGCAGCCTGTGTGGCAGCCGTGCTATAAAGTTCCTGCATAGATTTTGCGGTATCGACAGCCATTTCAGCTTGGTTGCGCAGAAAACTTGTCTGCAATTCCATAAACTCGGAAATTGATTTCACGCCCACAAGCTTTTCCATGTGTGCAAAAGTAGCCTCAGTATTGGAACGTGCAGAATTGAGCGTTGCCAATGAAATCTTAGCAGAATTGCTTTGCATCGTGCTCAGCCCAGCTTCAGCTTCTTTTTGAGCCTCAGCGAAAACCGCTTGCGCTTGCTCATAGGTTTCTTTGGCTTTTGACAAACCTTCTTCAGCCATGGTTTTTAGCTGCTCGAGGTATTTTGACGGATCTACGCCCTGCGGAAATTCGAAAGTTGATTTGTCTTTTTTAGCCATGATGGTTTTCCTCATATAATACTCTCACATGTCTAACATGATTTATTGTGCAATGCAATATAAATGTTGCACTGCACAATATCGTTAACTGTGTATTTAATCTTGTCTCACACTAGGACAAATCCACTGGACGCAATCGGAACAATTTGGCAATTAAGCACTTGTTAAGACTCTTAAAAAGGCGATCGCGCAGGAATGGCCGTCGATATAACACAAATTCCGTTCATCGACGTTGCCGTTGAGGACGCGGTTCGCGGAGCGATGCTCAATGGAAAAGCGGCAGTCATTTTTGACCGTTCGCTCAACAATGTCATTTGGGCCAACGGCGTCGCTGCAAAGCTTTTTGGCTATGTTTCCATAAGTGATTTTCTGAGCGCTGGGCTAGCACCCTTTTCGACAACATTACGGCAAATAAAATCAGTCGCAGCCAATTCGCCAACCTCACCACAACCCATATTGTTGCGCATAACTGCAGGGATCGGCAGCGTTCTTGTTCAAGGCCATCTGCAAATGGTCAATCTATCTTGCGCCAATAAGCAAGTTGTATTTCTGGAAGTTGCGCGCACAGACGGGGCTTCAGATGATAAATTCTTGGCCCGTGAAGCGCTTCTCGGACTTGAAGCCGACGGCGCTGGCGCAGCGATAACTGCCGAAAACGGACAGTTGATCGCAAGCGGCCCTTTGTTTGACAAGCTGGGCTTGCCAGCTTCAGAATTAGAAGCGCTGACGGGTGAAGTTAGAGACGAAAACGACCGGCTGGTGAAACGACTGGTCAATCGCGGCGATAGCCAGACCATGCTTGCGGCGGGCATTGGCCGACTGTCTGAAAATCCTGTCCGCAATTTGATCGTTGTAATGGAGACGGATATTGAAGTCCGTTACAAAGCGGCGGAACAAGTGCCATTCGAAATTCCATCAACAGAACCGGTCGAAAATTTGTCGCAAAATGGAAATGCAGTTCCATCGTTGGAGAAAGAAACGCCGGTAACAGATACGGCTTCCTTTGGTGCTGAAACAAAATCATCAAGCCGTACTTATGATGAAAATCGTGAAGCAAAAGGCCTCAACAACACATTGGACTCAAACAATAGCCCAGTGCGATTTGTTTGGAAGACCGATAGTGGCGGTCGCTTCATTGAAATTTCCGATGCCTTTAGGTCTACCGTTGGTGAAGCAGCCGCTGACGTTCTTGGCAGGACTATTGGTGAGGTCATCACGGTCTTCAATTTAGAAACAACCGGCGACATTGAAAGTTCTATGGCGCGGCGTGATACTTGGTCAGGTAAAACCGTATTGTGGCCCATCGCTGGAACCGATATGCGCGTGCCCGTCGATCTGGCTGCCTTACCCTATTACAGCCGCGATCGCATATTCGAAGGGTATAGGGGCTTTGGCATTTTGCGCATGGCCGATGCCATGATTGATCCCGAAGCGCTTGGTTTATCACTTGTCGAAAATCCAAATGAAATTGATGACGAAATCAGCGATCCTGATTTAACTGATATTTCTCAGAAGACTGAAAATACTGACCAACTTATCGATCAGAAACATGCGGAAGATGATCTCTTCAAGGGTGAAGTTCCCGCACTCGATCTTTCCAATATCACACCGCTTCGCCGAGAAGCCGACCGAGACAGAGTAATATCGTTCATATCACCAAAAATTGTAACCGCAAAGCCCGTCACTCTTGGGGACCGCGAGGCAGAAGCGTTCAAAAAAATTGGAAAAGCACTTTCGAGCGAGTTTGAACCAGCGCCGGTTGATTTTATAAGCCCTCAAAGTGAGCCGATTGAAACTTCGGTTGATGATAGCTGGCTTGAAAAATTAGACGCTAAGGCTGGCGAAAACACGCGGGAGCCGCTTGCGCCGGTATCAAGCGGCACATTTGAAGATCTAAAAACACAAGATACAGGCAGTTCTGAAGGTCTTGGTCCAGACGAGTTGGAGGCTTTGCCGCTACCGCTTCTGATTGTGCGTGGTGATATGCCTCTGTATGGAAACAAATCATTTTTTTCCATGAGCGGATATGAAACAATCGCTGATCTAAATGATCGTGGGTTTAGTAGCTTGTTTGGTGACGGACACGCTAAGCTGAACGACGAAAAAGAAGCCGACGACCGTTCGTTGGAACTTGTACGGGCTGACGGTACAACGATAAATGCGCGTGCGCACCTTCAACTTGTTCCTTGGATGGGTTCAAAAGCGATGCTTTTTGCCTTTGAACCGACACAAGCCAGTGCCTCAGAAATTGCTGAAGAAGAAGGATCTCTGCATTCTGTTGCAGACAGTTTGCAAACTGCGGCATTTGACGAAATCGCCGAAATGCGCGCGATTTTAGATACCGCGACTGATGGTGTTGTTGTTATCGGACAAGATGGCGCGATCCGATCCATAAACAGCTCGGCCTCTGCACTTTTTGGCTACAGCGATGAGGATGTTATTGGAAAATCGTTTTCGATTTTGTTTGCGCATGAAAGCCAGCGGGCTGCGATGGATTATCTAAACGGTTTCTCAAACAACAGTGTTTCAAGCCTTTTAAATGAAGGCCGTGATGTTTTAGCGCGTGAACGTAACGGCGGTTTCTTGCCTGTTTTCATGACAATTGGAAAATTGCCGACGTCGAACGGTTTCTGTGCGGTTTTGCGTGATGTGACTGCGTTTAAGCAATCAGAGCAAGCCCTGCAGAATGCTAAGACACAAGCAGAAGAAGCTTCAAATATTAAATCAGAATTCTTGGCGAAAGTGAGCCACGAGATCCGGACGCCTTTGAATGCGATTATCGGATTTTCCGAGTTGATGAGCGAAGAGCGTTTCGGGCCGATCGCAAATGATCGCTACAAGCAATATTTGGTCGATATCAACAAATCGGGTCGCCATGTGTTAGATCTTGTCAACGATTTGATGGATATTTCAAAAATTGAGGCCGGTGAGCAAGACCTAAAGTTTGAAAGTGTGCTTTTAAACGAAGCCGTCGCAGACGCCATATCGATGGTGCAACCGCAAGCCAACAGAAATCGGATTATCGTTCGCTCGTCGCTTGAAAGTACTTTGCCGTGCGTGGTTGCTGATGTTCGGTCAATAAAACAAATTGTTCTCAACCTGTTATCAAACTCAATCCGGTTTACGCCATCTGGCGGCCAAGTGGTGGTTACGACCAACTACACGGCGGCAGGCACTGTGATCTTGCGCATTCGCGATACGGGTATTGGTATGTCGCCGAAAGAGCTCGAAACAGCGCTTCGCCCGTTCCAACAAGTGACAGCCCGAGAGCGCGGCGATGGCACCGGATTGGGTTTGCCTTTGACAAAGGCATTGGTGGAGGCAAACCGTGCAGAGTTTCAAATTGCATCGGAACCTGGTCGCGGAACATCGGTAGAAGTCACCTTCCCTTCGGCGCGTGTACTCGCGGATTGAACATAAAAAAACACCGGCTTAGCGCCGGTGTTGCAATTGCTGTGAGACCAAAACGACAAGTACTTTGGAGCGGAGAAAATCTGTTAAATCCCGACTAAGCGCGGTTTGTTAATGAAATCTTACCAAAATTGGTTAACATAAATCTCAAGTGTATGATTATAAGTCACATGGTTAATCGATAAGGTTAATATGCCCAAGACCGCACTGAGCGTCAAAAAATCCAACCCTTTGTCTTCGATATCGTCATTATCGTCGATTTGTTCTGCAAAAATTATATTTAAATGATGCACCACTTTGTTGGCACATAATTATTTGCTAACCATGCAGGCATGGAAAAGCGCCTAAAAAAACCATTTATGTTGCTTTTTACAGCGGTTGCCGTTTTGGTTGCCGCTTCAGTGTTTTTTCTGCAATCCTTTCTTTCAACTGAGGTAGTAAAAGCTGCGTTTCAGCGTGAATTATCGGATTTCACAGGCCAGCAAATAGTCCTAAACGGAGATGTTGAAATCCGGCTCTTTCCTGCACCGGAGGCACGACTGACATATGTCATCGTACCGTCAAAAACCATCGGAAATAAACCATTTCTCGAAATCGAAACAGTCAAAGCGCGCATGGGGTTGTTAACACTTCTCACCGGAAAGGCGCAGTTTTCAAGTTTGCAGTTAGAACGGCCTCGTCTCAATTTAATGAGGTCTGCCGATGGCTCTGTAGACTGGCAAGAAGGCTTTGGCCAAATTGCAAATGCCGCCGATTCTGCCCGCGACATCCTTTCAAAGATTGAAAATACTGGCGATAACAACGCGCCAAAAGTCAATGAACTTTTGCCTGCGCAGTTTGAGCGCAGGTTGGGCAATGTGGTCTTCGATGGCGGCAGTGTCATATTGAACGATGCCGATGGTAAACTTATTCTTGAGGCAACATCACTCAAAGGAAATATCCTCTGGCCCAGTTTAAACGCTCCAATTTCCCTAAACGGCAGTGGTGTCGTAAAGGGTGTGCCTATTTCCTATACCTTCAATGCAGCCGAACCGCTCTCGTTTTTAGCGGGACAAACAACACCCACCGACCTAAATTTAATATCTGATATTGCAACGTTAAGTTACCAAAGGCATCTTGGGTTTTTTCGAAAGCATGTTTGCCGATGGTGATCTCTCACTGGATTTGAAGTCATTGTCTGCTTTCCTAGATTTCATCGATGCTGACATTGCACTGGGAAAAAACATTACAGCAATTCAACTCGCCGCCCCATTTGCGCTCAAAAGTGGTAAAGCGACGCTTTCTAATATGAATATTACGGTAGACGGAAATAGCGGAGAAGGCATTTTAGAAGTCGTAACCGATAGAACGAAATCGCCACTATTGTCAGGCACTCTCGACTTTCAAAGCCTTGATTTGAGCTCTTTTGTTGGCGCGTTTTTACCATTGCCAGACCGTGCGTTTCAGTCGACCGATCAAATTGACACATCCTTCATTTCCAAAATAAGAACGGATCTGCGTTTATCAGCAAACGCTGCAAAATTTGGTGATTTCGTTCTTGGTGACGTGGCAGCTACGGCACAGATTAGCGAAAATGCTGCCATACCCTGATCTAGGTGATGCGCAAGCCTATGGTGGCTTTGGTGCCAAGGACGATTGATGATTTCAAAAGAAGAAGAGCGCTTCAACGGTCAGGTCAGTATCGCAACACAAAATATTGATCTCGAAAACCTTAAAGCCATGTCAGAAATTACCGACAACTTTCCATCTGGAAAAGCCACATTTACAATTGATGCAAGTGCACCGATGACGACTTGGGCATCTATGACCCGCACTGCGACTGGCACTACAAGTTTGCGCATAAATGGTGGCTCGACGCGAGGGTTTGGGATAGCCCGTTTATTGCGTCCAGAGACTTCTGAACAATTTTTTGCATTGTCAATCGGTGAGTTAGAGACCGAGACTTTCGACAAACTGGAATTAGAAGGCTCATTTACCGATGGAATAATCTCCATAAAAAACGCGGTTATCGACAAGGTCGCGGGCAAAGTAGCCTTTACAGGTGTCGCGCCATTTCAAAGCGGCGGCATCGCTCTCACAGCGACAGCTTCTCCTAACCAACAAAAAGATGGCGCATCTGAGAGACGTTTTTTTGTCGGCGGCACTTGGAATAAACCCTTCGCAACACCGCTTCTCGTTCCCAGCGCTACAAAGTTTTTGCCGAAACGCCCGCGCTGACGTTTCGCGCTAAACTGAAGCGCAAACGCTGCCTGAGATCGAAGGATTTCAACAGGTCAGGTGATACTCGATGTTTCAATTAAATCATATACGCTCTGGGCAAAGTGGCCGGTAAAATTGAGTAAAATCTTTAATAGTTTTTTACGTATTTATCCCACAATAGCGGAGTAGTAAAAAATTCGGGTGCTTTAGACGTGTTTCACGTTCTTGCTATTGTTGTAAAAATTGGCTTTGCGTCACTGATCGTAGGCGCAGGACTGTCATTTTTCGACATAACCGCCATTGAAGTCTTAAGCAAAGCCGGCATTACACCCGAACGCCTTGGACAGCTTTTGACGCAAGGGTTTGAATGGGCTCTGCCAAATATCATCCTCGGCTCAATGGTTATCGTCCCCTTGTGGGTGGTCACTTATATGCTAAGGCCGCCTCGCGGTTAGCAAACACTACGCTGCGGCGGTACGCGCTTCTTGCACCATTCGGCGCTTGTTGAGCAAGGCGGCGATGATAACGCCCGTGGCAACCATGCCAATTAGAATTGTGCATACTGCATTGATTTCTGGCGTAACGCCAAGACGCACTTGGCTGTAGATCTTCATGGGCAATGTGGTCGCGCCCGGACCTGAAGTAAAGCTCGCGATAACGAGATCATCAAGCGACAAAGTAAAAGCAAGCATCCACCCCGAAACAACTGCGGGCAGGATCACTGGTAGCGTAACTTTGTAGAACGCCTGAAACGGTGTGCAGCCCAAGTCCTGAGCAGCTTCTTCCAAAGAGGTATCGAATGTTACCAGACGGGATTGCACTACAACGGCAACAAAACACATGGAAAACGTGATGTGGGCAAGCGTTACGGTCCAAAAACCGCGGTCGAAGCCGATCGCGACAAAAAGCAACAAAAGGGAAAGACCAGTGATGACTTCCGGCATCACCAATGGTGCATAGACCATGCCAGTAAACAATGTGCGGCCTCTAAACTTTGTGTAGCGCACCAGTGCTAGCGCCGCCAGCGTGCCCAGTACTGTTGCCACGGTCGCGGACAACAGAGAGACCCGCGCGGTGACCCAAGCGGCGTCCATCAGGCCTTTATTGCTAAAAAGTTCACCATACCATTTGGTTGAAAATCCGCCCCAGACCGTCACCAACTTAGACTCGTTGAATGAGAATAGAATGAGCAGCAGTATCGGCAAATAAAGGAACGAAAATCCAAAAACGACGGATACGATGTTAAACCAAGACCAGCGATTGTTCATTTGCCCGCCTCCGCCGCGCGCGCCTGCGCATTTTGGAAAAGAACAATTGGGATAACAAGCACGGCCAACAAGATAACTGCCACCGCGGAAGCAACAGGCCAGTCACGGTTGTTGAAGAACTCACTCCAAAGCGTTTTTCCAATCATGAGCGTTTGCGTACCGCCGAGCAAATCTGGAATGACAAATTCACCGATGGCTGGAATGAACACGAGGAAGCATCCTGCAACGACACCGGGCAGCGCAAGGCGCGCTGTTATTTTCCAGAAGGCACCAAGCGGCGTGCAGCCTAAATCCTGCGCAGCTTCGACATAAGAATGGTCCATTTTTTCCAGCGCTGAATAAATCGGCAGCACCATAAAGGGCAGATAGGAATAAACGATACCGATAAAGACAGCGATCTCTGTATTCAAAATCTGCAGCGGTTCGTTGATGATGCCGCCAGCCATGAGAACCTGATTAAGTAGGCCTTCTGGCTTTAATATACCAATCCACGCATAAACTCGGATCAGAAAGCTTGTCCAAAATGGCAGTATGACAGCCATCAGTAAGAGCGGTCGCAAGCTGTGGGGCGCGCGCGCCATGCCATAAGCGAGTGGAAAACCGATGAGAAGCGCAAGAAACGTAGAGATAAGCGCGATGCGCAGGCTCGACAGATAGGCATTTATGTAAAGGCTATCGCTTGCGATCCATGAGAAGTTGTCAAATGAGAGTTTAGACAAACCTTCGGTTAGCCCAGCCCAGCCGTCACCAAGATTAAAGCGCGGTGAATAGGGCGGCATGGCCAAAACGGATTCCGACAAGGCAATCCGCCCCACAATAAAAAACGGCAACAGAAAAAATGCGCCTAGCCAGATATAGGGTGTTAAAATTGTAATGCGTCTAAACAGCGAGCCCATGGTCAGCGCTCCAACAAAACGCCAGCGTCCGGCGCAAACGATACCCAAACCTTTTCGTCGTAGCCGATCGGATCATCGGTTTTGCGCAACGCATTGAGCTGGGACGCCTGCAAAACAGCGCCACTTTCGAGCTTAATATTGAACACGGTCATATCGCCCATATAGGCAATGTCCCAAGTCTCACCTTGCACAGCATTGGTATTGCCTGCTGGCTTTTTACGGCTAATTTTTATCTTTTCTGGGCGCACGGCAAACCACGCCGTTTTATCTTTTTGAAGCGCGCTATCTCCAGCATCAACCTCCAGCACAAACCCATCTTTGCCTTGCAACAAAACAGTGCCGGCTTTGTTTGAGGTGACCACACCTTCAAGCGTATTTACGCTTCCGATGAAGTCGGCGACATAGCGCGAATTTGGCGCTTCATAAATCTCGGCGGGCGTTCCTGTTTGAATGACCGTTCCTTGATCCATAACCGCGATACGGTCAGACATCGTCATGGCCTCTTCTTGATCGTGCGTAACGATCATGAAAGTGAGACCTAGGTCTTGCTGCAGATCCATCAATTCAAACTGCGTTTCCTCGCGCAATTTTTTATCAAGCGCGCCCAGTGGCTCGTCTAGCAAAAGTAATTTTGGCCGCAGAACCACGGACCGCGCCAAGGCTACACGCTGGCGCTGGCCACCAGACAATTGATGTGGTTTGCGGTTGGCAAAGCTCTCGAGCTTCACAAGTTTCAACATCGCACTGACGCGTTCGCTGGTTTCCGCCTTATTGACGCCAGCTTGCTTTAGCCCAAAGGCAACGTTTTCCGCCACGCTCATGTGGGGAAATAACGCATAAGACTGGAACATCATGTTCACGGGGCGCTTGTAAGGCGGCACACCGCTCAGCGGTTGTCCATCGAGATAAATTTCGCCGCTCGTTGGTTTTTCAAAACCGGCTAGCATACGCAGTAAAGTACTTTTGCCACAGCCCGATGGGCCGAGCAGAGAATAAAATTCGCGCTCATAGATGTGAAGCGTCAAATTACGTACCGCGACGAAATCACCAAATGTCTTGGTCACATTTTCAAATGCAATATACGGCTTGGCACTAGGGTCCAGCCAAGGAGCAAAACTACGTCTAATAGAGCCAAGTGATTTCATCTGTTTACACAACCGTTAAAGTGCTGAAACAAAAAGCCCCGCGCTGATGGCGCAGGGCTTGGTTGGTTTATTTACTGACCGCTGACGATCTTTGTCCATGCCCTTGTTAACAAGCGCTGGGTCTGCTGATCTTTCGGTGATATTGTGTACAAGCGCTGTACGGTTTCATCGCTTGGGTAAATCGCTGGATCACCGATTACATCCTCCGCCAAAAACGGCTTTGAAGCGGCATTTCCGTTCGCGTAGTACACATAGTTTGACGCTTTTGCCATAACCTCTGGACGCATGATAAAGTTGAGGAACTCATGTGCTTCGGCAACGTTTTTCGCGTCTGCAGGAATGGCCATATTGTCGAACCACATCAAAGCGCCTTGCGTAGGTATCGCGTATTCCACTTCGACACCGGCGTTCGCCTCAGCGGCTCGATCGCGGGCCTGAAGTATATCACCAGACCAGCCGACAGCGACACAGACATCACCATTTGCCAGCGCGTTGATATATTCTGACGAGTGGAACTTACGTACATTCGGACGAACCGACAAAAGCAGCTCTTCAGCTTTCGCAATATCCTCTGCAGCATTCGAATCGGGATTAAGGCCTAGATAGTTTAATGCCGCTGAGATAATCTCTTCCGATGTGTCCAGCATATAAATGCCGCAATCTTTTAGCTTGGCGGCGATTTCGGGGTTAAATACGACATCCCAAGTGTTAACCGCGAAGTCTGCGCCCAGCGCCTCTTTCACTTTGCCAACGTTGTAGCCGATACCTGTGGTGCCCCACATATAATTGATCGCATACGCATTGCCTGGGTCGTATTTTTCCAACCGGCTGCTAATCGCCGGATCCATATTCACAAGGTTGGTCAATTTCGATTTATCAAGCGCCTGAAAGACGCCTGCTTGGATTTGGCGTGCTAGAAACGTGCCCGTTGGTACAACCACGTCATAACCCGTTGAACCAGCAAGCAATTTGGTCTCTAAAATCTCGTTGGAATCAAACACATCATAGGTAATCTTGATGCCGGTTTCGGCGGTAAATTCTGCCAAAATTTCTTCATCAATATAGTCAGACCAGTTATAGACATTTACAACACGATCTTGCGCAAATGCAAAGCTGGTCGCAGCAATCGAAAACAGTGCAACGGTTGAAAGTAACGAGTTAACACGAGCCATATAGTTCTCCATAATTCATAAGTTAAGTGGTCAGCGGACCTACGCTAAGGGTAAAAGTCTATGGGCTAAATTCAAGACGCACAAGCAAATTTTAATACAACGTTAACACGACTTTCAAAACTGAAAACCTATAAGTACGTTGATTGCTCCAGCGGCGTTATCTCTGCCCAAAAAGCCAAAATTTCAGCACGTTTTAGGTGCTTGTATATTTTCGACAATTCTTTGCCCAATGCTCGTTCCGCATAGTCGCCCTTCTGCATCAAAATAAGGGCCTCATCCATATCATCGGGTAGCAGGGCAGCCGTTCCATCATCATAGGCATTGCCTGTGATCTGTGGCGGCGGTGTTTCAAGCTTTTCAAGGCCATCCATCATTGCCTGCAAAACCGCGCAAAGGACGATATAGGGGTTTGCATCGGCGCCAGCGATGCGATGTTCAAGACGGCGGTTTTTAGATGTTGACGCAGGGATGCGCAGCGCCACAGATCGGTTATTCTCCGCCCAAACGGCACGCGTCGGCGCATAGGAGCCAGGCTGAATACGCCGAAAGCCGTTCCACGAATTGATGAACATAAGTAAGCCTTGCGGCATCGTGCTGATCAGTTCAGCGATTGCACCGCCTAGGTTCTTACGGCCGACATCACCAAATTTCTGTTCGTCAAATATATTATCGCCTTTGCCGTTCAGAACAGAAGCGTGGATGTGCATACCGTTGCCTGCATAATCGATAAATGGCTTGGCCATAAAGGTCGCCATCAGTCCATTTTTGCGCGCGCAGCCGAACACGATACGGCGAAGCAGAATAACATCATCAGCCGCTTTTAGCGGATCGCAGCGATGCTTGAGATTGACTTCGAACTGGCCGGGCGCTGCCTCTTTTATGATGGTATCGATCGGCAGGTTTTGCGCTTCAGCGGCAGCACGAATGTCATCAAACAGATCGGCATATTCATCCAAATCATCGAGGCCGTACATCCGCTGGCGGTCTGGCCCTGCCGAAACTCCCACCGGTTTTGGCATGCCCTCTTCGCCCTTTTTGGGGAGCTCAAGCAAATAAAATTCGATTTCGAATGCAACAACGGGATAAAGATCACGCTTTGCCATTGCCTTAACAATGCGCATCAACGCATTTCGGCAATCAAAGCGCAGGCGCTCTCCTTCGGGCGTAAATGTTGAAAGCAGCACTTGTGCCGTGGGCCTGTTTGCCCATGGCACGCGGCTTAATGTACCGGGTACGGCGCGGCAATATCCGTCTCGGTCGCCCGTTTCAATATGGATGCCAGTCTCTGTTACTTCCCTGCCCCAGACGTCCAGACCGTGGATCGACATCGGAAAATTGACGCCTTCTTCAAAGGCTTTTTTCAAGGCGTCCGCCGGTGCCCATTTTCCCCGCATAACGCCGTTAGGATCGACCATCAAAAACTCAACGGCCTGAATATCTGGGTTTTCTTTTATAAAGGCTTCGTATTCTTTGATATCGGTCTCAAGGTCAAAACTGGCTATCTGGGCAGGACTTAACAATTGGGCACACATTTTCCATTCATCGTGCCACCACTAGAGCACGGTTGGCCTAGTGGTTGTCAATGGTGCGTTGAAAAATCAGCTATTTAAGTGAGTGCGCGAGCTTCACACAAAATCAAATGCCGAAAGTCCTGTCACCATTTCATCTAATCCCAATGGCTTGGTGATCGGCGCTTCGGCGCGCGCCAGACACCCTGCTCTTTCGCATACGCGGCACGCCGGACCGATGGGTATTGTCAGAAGATCGCCGTGTTCGCTGCGCTCGCCCGGCAAGGCAGTGCCATAAACGACTTTGTCTTTATGCTCGATGTAACACCCAAGCAAAAGGGCGGTACGTCTTGGCCGCTCGTTAAACGCCCCTTGCGGCCCTTCGAGTGTTCGCGCAATCACCATAAACTGTGTTCCGTCGGGCATTTCGACCGCTTCGGTAATAATTTGAGCCGGCTGCGAAAACGTCGCGTGCACCGGCAGTTTTGGGCATAAGCCGCCAAAGCGTGCCTGCGGATAACCCTTGGCACCGGCGCGCCGAAAGGTGTTTCCCGCCTGATCAACTTCGGTCATGAAAAACGGTATGCCCTCGCGGTCTTTTCGGCCCAACATAGTGACGCGGTTGGCTGCCTGCTCAAACGATACGCCAAAGCGCGAGCGCAGCACGTCCAAATCATATCGGCATTTTACGCAGGCGCTTAAAAAGTCCTCATAGGGCATCATCAAGGCGTGCGCGGCATATCGGGCCAGTTCAAACCGCATCAGCCGCTTGGCTTCCGCTGACGATAGTTTCAGCGCTTCAATCTCGCGCGAGATGGCCACTTGCATGCGCATCAGCGATGCTTCCATGGCAACTTCACGCAATTGATCAAACGGGGACAAGCGCTCTGAAATAAAAAGTCTGTTGGTGTGGCGGTCATAGCGCCTGCGCCAATTGGGCATGGTCGCCACAGGCAAAACCTTCACGACAATGCCGTGCTCGGCTATCAGCCATCGTTTAAGTGCGCCAAACAAATCATCGCCGGGATTGAGGAGCTTATTGAAGCTCTCGGCCTCATCTTCGATGGCGGCAAAATGATTGCTGCGCTTTGAAATCGTGTCCCGTACTTCGTCGGTGGGCAGCCGTGCAGCGGCAAGACTTGTCTCGTGCCCTTCCCGCGCCATCAAGTCTGACAAATCGGAGAGGCGTTGCTGGCTTTCGCGGTACGCACGATAAAGCTTGAGCACCGCGACCGACACGTTCGGCGCGCCCTCAGAAATCTCTACCAATTCCTGATCGCCTGGCAATTCCGATGCCAACAATGGATCACCAAACATTTCTTTCAGTTGGCTGAGGCTTGTATCATTGCCACCTTGTAGGGACTCAAGATCGATCTTGTAAACAGACGCCAATTTGAGGAGCAGCTGAACCGTCAACGGCCTTTGGTTGCGCTCGATTAGATTGAGATAGGATGGCGATATGCCCAAATCCTGCGCCATCGATGTCTGGGTGAGTTCAAATTGATTGCGAATGCGGCGGATGCGCGGTCCTGCAAAAATCTTTTGTTCAGCCATGATTGCCGTTGCCTTGAATAAGCGGGTAAAACTCTTTTTACACTTATTACAATTTTACATTAGAAATTTGTAAAATAACAGACAGTACAACGCGATAAAAACGCATAAATAGACGATTCTTCGTGCATTATTTTATGGTTGAAGCGATGATGAACTATAAAAAGTGTGAATGTTACATTTTTTACAGTTTTAAAAGGAAATTTATAATGAATACGCATGCAAGGCCAAAGACTGGCGTTAAGGAAAAAGCGGAAGAGCAAGCATCATCAATGGATGCCGATCAGCAAGCGACAATCCGCATGGTCGCCAATGATCTACACCGGTTGAACCAATCCGTGATGAAGGCGGTTGAGGCAGGCGTTTCAGTCGAGCTTGTGCGTTCTGCGCGTCACCATGGAGGCGATGGCAACTGGGGTGATCTTCTGATCCCTGTAATCCTGACGCAGAGCAAATAACTTCAAACTTATTGACATCAATCAGTCAGAGGCACTTTTTAAAAAGGGATGCCTCTGATTTTTTATCTGATAAAATACACTTCCCGCAGTCGTCGGGTTGCGTTATCATCGGTCATCTCAAAAATTATGGTGATTGATGGCTACGTCTGAAAAAACGTCAAAAACTGGCGGATCGAAAGCAAAAACTACTAAACCAGACAGAAAAAAACTGCCTGATTTCATCTCAGCCCCCATGGGCGTAAAAACATGGAGCGAAGCGGCAGAATGGCTAGCCTATCGCAACATTGAAGATATCGAGTGCATTACGCCCGATCTGGCAGGTGTGCCGCGCGGCAAAATGATGCCAACCAATAAGTTTACCTCGAACACCGCGTTGGCTTTGCCTTCGGCGCTTTTCCGCAAAACAATTTCCGGCGAATACCCCGAGGAAAGCGGTGACTTTCGCTATGACCCCAATGATGGCGATCTAAAACTAATGCCAGACCTGTCGACTTTGTGCGCCGTGCCTTGGGAGACCGATGCTACCGCCGCCGTGATCTGCGATCTGGTCGATAGCGCCGGTGAGGCCGTGAAATACACACCGCGCGCCGTGCTCAAACGCGTGATCGCTGCCTATAATGCCAAGGGATGGACACCGATTGTTGCGCCGGAAATCGAATTTTACATCGTTGCACGCAATATCGATCCGGACTATCCGCTAGAGCCTCCGGTCGGTCGCTCGGGCAGAGCCATTGCTGGCGGCCAAGCCTATTCAATTTCAGGCATCAATGAGTTCGATGAACTCATCGACGACATCTATCACTTTTCTGAAGGCCAAGGACTTGAGATCGATACACTGATCCATGAAGAAGGGCCATCACAGCTGGAAATAAACTTACGGCACGGCGATCCTCTTGCGTTGGCCGATCAGGTATTCATGTTCAAACGCACATTGCGTGAGGCGGCCTTAAAGCATGATATGTATGCGACCTTTATGGCAAAACCGATGCAGGGCCAAGCGGGCAGCGCGATGCATATTCACCAATCGGTTTTGAACACAAAAACGGGTGCGAACATCTTTTCAAACGATGATGGTTCCGAAAGCGAATTGTTTCGTGCCTTCATCGGCGGCATGCAGCACTATGTTCCACGCGCACTGGTTATGTTTGCGCCTTATGTGAACTCATACCGCCGATTATCACCGGAAATGGCTGCGCCCGTAAACACCGCTTGGGGCTATGATAATCGCACGACTGCGTTTCGCATTCCGCCGTCGGATGCGCGCGCGCGCCGCGTAGAAAACCGCTTGCCGGGGTCAGATGCCAACCCTTATCTGGCGTTGGCCGCATCGCTCGCCTGCGGATATCTGGGCATGGTCAACGGCCTTGTCCCTACCGATGCGACAAGCCAGACCGCCAATGAGGGCGCGATAACATTGCCACGTGGGTTGTTGGAGGCTGTTGCCTTACTCGAAGCTGATGATGCGCTGAAAAGTGTACTCGGCCGCGAATTCGTGGCCAACTATGCGGGCGTAAAGCGCGGCGAGTTTGAAACGTTTATGCAGGTGATCAGCCCGTGGGAGCGCGAATTTCTCCTGATGAATGTATGATTGAATGATTTCATGACGCAAGAGCCCTATCAAAGCCCGATATCGCCTGGTCGCTCCTATTATGAGGCTACCGTTGGCGAGCGCCCAAGGTACCCGGAGCTGAAAGGCGATCACACTTGCGATGTGGCCATCATCGGCGGCGGGTTTACCGGCCTTGGTGCGGCAGTGCATCTAGCCAAAGCGGGCGTATCCGTGATGCTTGTCGATGGCGCGCGCTTTGGCGATGGCGGTTCGGGCCGCAATGGCGGCCAGCTGAACACCGGTCAGCGCTGGTCAGCCGACGACCAAGAAGCAAAGCTCGGCTTTGAACACGCAAAAGCGCTTTTCGACTTGGCAGAAGAGGCAAAGCAACATTTGCTTGGATTTGCCCAAGACAACAACATCGATATTGATTATTGCCAGGGGCATATGTCGGTGGCGCATAAGCCGCGATATGTCAAAGATTTTGCCGAATATCCGGCCATGATGGCCGAGCGCTTTGGCTATAAACACCTTCATTTTATGGACCGCGCAGAAACGCATCAGCGTTTGGGTTCCTCCTTCTATCACGGTGGCAGCTATGACAGCGGCACCGGCCACATTCACCCACTCAAACTTCTGGTTGGCGCAGCGCGCGTCGCGGCTAAGAATGGTGCGCGGCTCTTTGAAAATTCGCCGGTAAAATCCATGCAACATGGCGGCGGCAAAACCGTGCTCAAAATGGCTAACGGGCAAATCACCGCGGACCGCGTTTTGTTGGCGGTTAATGCCTATGGCGATGAAAAGCTTGAGCCGATTATGGCAAGCCACGTCATGCCGATACGCTCGTTCATCGGCGCGACCGTTCCGCTTGACGATGACACAATTTTGGGTGGCCATGAAAGCGTGGATGATACGCGCTTTATGGTGCGCTACTTCCGGCGCACGAAGGATAACCGCCTGCTCTTTGGCGGGCGCGAAGCCTACACGGCGGACACACCAGAAAACATTGCGCAATTGATCCGCAACCAAATCACTGAAATTTATCCCGCACTCAAAGATGTGGAGATCACCCATGCATGGGGCGGGTCGGTTGGCATCACCATGCCGCGTGAACCATTTGTGCGCGATGTCGCGCCCGGCGTCACCGCCATCGGCGGCTATTCAGGGCACGGCGTCATGTTGTCGAATTTTACCGGTAAGCTTTATGCCGAAGCGGTCACAGGCAACCGCGACAGGCTAGCGCTGTTTCGTGATCTGAAAGTCCCAGCATTTCCGGGCGGGCGGCGCTTTCGCAAAGCCCCTGCTCACGGCGGCGCTCACTTGGTATTCGATGCTCGATAAAATCTGAGCTTACTCAATATCTCGTTATCGTTTTTATAAATTGAACCTTGTTCAGATGTCAAAAGTTTGATAGTTTCACCGCTGAAACGAGAACCAAAATATGGCATTGAATAAAGACGAAGTTCGCCGCAGCATCATCAATATCGGACATAAGCTGATTGCAGAAGGCGGGTCAGAGGCTTTGCAAGCGCGCACGATCGCCAAATCCGTCGGGCATATCGGTCGGCTCTATCTATAATCTTGTTGGCGACATAGATGAGTTGCACCGTCTGATCAATGCAGAGTTGCTCGACGAGTTGGGGCAAGTCGGCACGCAGACCATCCACAATCTTCAATCTCAAGGGGTTGATGATTTGCGCGAACGGCTTCTTGCCCTGTCGTTCGCCTATTTTCAATTCGTCAGTCGTAACCATCGCCAATGGACAGCATTGCTCGCCTTCAACCGCAGCACGCCGTCGAAGTCGACACCGGACTGGTATATGATCCGGCTCGAAATGCTGTTCGACATTATCAGTGACAATCTTAAAGACACCCCGATTGGGATGGACGAAACCAAACGGCTTGTCGCTGCGCGGGCACTTTGGTCATCGGTGCATGGGATCGTGACAAATTCTTTTGTTGGCCGCGATGATCAATTGCTCCGCGAGTCGACTGAGGCGCAAATTGATTTGCTGATCTCTATATTTGTGAAGGGGCTCTATGCTTAACGATACTTCGCAGATGTCTATCGACATTTGGCTCTATCCGCCGTACAGACCGCCCAATGAGCTGGCCCAAACTGATGCCAGAGCGGCAACCGCAGACTGCGTTGCGCAACCAAACAATAGACCGAAAGACTTACCATGACGAAATTTGAAGGCGTAATACCTGCGCTTGAAACTGCCTTGATCGCACGCGGATATGAAAAACTGACGCCCGTGCAAACGGCGATCTTAAACCCCGACTTTGCGGACCGTGATCTGCTTGTTTCAGCCCAAACGGGATCAGGCAAAACCGTAGCCTTTGGCATCGCCATTGCCCCGACCTTGCTGGCAGGCGATGCAAGCTTTCTCTATGCCGCAGAACCCTACGCGCTCGTCGTTGCGCCAACGCGCGAGCTTGCGATGCAGGTTAAGCGTGAGCTGGAGTGGCTTTATAAAGACACCAATGCCGTGATCGCCTCTTGTGTTGGCGGCATGGATATGCGCGATGAGCGAAGGGCGCTGGGTCACGGCGCCAATATCGTTGTCGGCACGCCAGGCCGACTTCGCGATCACATTATGCGCAAGTCACTGGACTTATCGATGATGCGCGCCGTCGTGCTCGATGAAGCTGACGAGATGCTTGATCTGGGGTTCAAAGACGACCTCGAATTTATCCTTGAACAAATGCCCGATGAACGCCGCACGCTGATGTTCTCGGCGACTGTTCCGGCGATGATTGCCAAACTTGCCAAAAGCTATCAGCGCGATGCCATCCGCGTAGAGGCTAAGGGCGAAGAAAAGCAGCACGGCGATATCGAATATCGCGCGCTTCTCGTATCGGGGCGCGAAAAGGAAAACGCTATCATCAACGTGCTGCGCTATTATGAGGCGAGCAACGCACTGGTGTTCTGCAACACGCGCGCGAGCGTCAACCATCTCGTGGCACGGTTTAACAACCGCGGATTTTCGGTCGTAGCCCTATCGGGCGAACTTTCACAAAACGAGCGCACACATGCTCTGCAGGCCATGCGCGACGGGCGTGCCCGCGTTTGTATCGCTACCGATGTGGCTGCACGCGGCATCGATCTGCCGGGCCTCGATTTGGTGGTTCACGCTGAATTGCCGAGCAATCCTGAAACGCTGCTGCACCGCTCAGGCCGCACTGGACGCGCGGGCAACAAAGGCGTTAGCGCGCTGATGATCGACCCTAAAAGCCGCAAAAAAGCCGAACGCATTTTGCGCTTTGCCAAACTGGAAGCGATCTGGGACAACCCGCCAACGGCAGACGATGTGATTGCCAAAGATGAAGAACGGCTACTTACCGATCCTGTTCTCAATGACGCTATCGCCGATAACGAGCGCGAATTTGTCGACAAGATCATGGGGCAGTTTTCGGCAGAACAAATTGCGGCGGCTTTTGTGCGGCTTAGCAAAGCTGGTAAGTCGGCACCGGAAGACATCGAGACACTCGCATTTGACCAACCGCAGCCAAGTTTTGGCCGTGATGACCGAGGCCCGCGCGAAGCGCGCGAGGCGCGCCCATCACGCGATGAATTTGACAATGTTCAATGGGTATCAATATCGGTAGGCCGCCGCCAAAATGCGGAGCCGCGCTGGCTCATTCCGCTCATCTGCAATGCGGGCGGTATCACCAAGAAGCAAATTGGCCAGATCAAAATGCAGAACGAAGAAACCTTCGTGCAGCTTGACGGCGACCATGCGGACAAATTCTTCAAGGCGCTCGGGCCCAACAATAGCTTGGAAAAAAACATCACGGTCAAAGCGCTTAATGGCGCGCCAAATTTCAAGCAGGAAAGTTTCCTCAAGCCCGAAGAGCGCGAACGCGCACCTAAGCCGCTTAAAAACAAATTCGCAGATCGCAAACCGCGCGAGGCTGACCAGAGTGTCGAGCGTAAGCTACGCTCTGACAAAAAGGAGCCAAGCTCAAATTCTGCAAGCGGCAAGCCCTATGCGGGCACAAAGGCAGGCTGGACCGAAGGTGAAAGACCTGCCAAAGCACGCGCAGAAAAGCCAGCATCAAAAGAAGGCTGGGCCAAGAAAAAGCCAAAGGATACAAAACCCAAAACGGCTAAAAAATCCAATTCTGTCCGGCCAAAATCTGGCCCCGGCGCCTCCAAGCCGAAATGGGAAAACTAAATTAGAGGTTGTCTACGATGAATAAGGTCGTCATTTCTGGGACAGGTGTCTACACGCCAGACAACATCATCTCCAATGATGAACTTGTTATTGCGTTCAATGCCTATGTCGACAACTTTAATGCTGAAAATGCAGCGGCCATTCAAAGCGGCAAAACCGAGGCGCTATCTCATTCATCTGCCGAATTTATTGAGAAGGCATCGGGTATAAAAAACCGTTATGTGCTTAATAAGTCGGGCATACTTGATCCAAATATTATGCATCCGGTGTTGCCCGCGCGGCACGAAAACGAATTATCGCTTATGGCCGAAATGGCTGTCAAAGCGGCAACGATTGCGTTGCAAAAAGCTGGACGCACCGCCGCAGACATTGGCGCGGTCATTTGTGCGGCGTCCAACCATGAGCGCGCCTATCCGGCCATCGCGATAGAAGTGCAACAAGCACTTGGTATCAATGGCTTTGCGTTCGATATGAATGTCGCTTGCTCGTCAGCGACCTTCGGCATACAAGCGGCGCGCGATATGATCCAGCGCAGGTTCGGCAAAAGCAATTTTGATGGTCAATCCAGAGATCTGCTCTGCGCATCTGGAATGGCGCGACCGCGACTGCCATTTTATTTTTGGCGATGTATGCACGGCAGTAATTTTGGAAACCTCGAAAGAGGCGGTGTCAGCTGTTCAATTTGAAATCATCGACACGCGCTGCATAACGCAATTTTCAAACAATATTCGCAACGATTCGGGCTTTTTGCGCCGCACACGCGACGGCCATATGGATGATCGCCGCGATATGCTTTTCCGCCAAGAAGGCCGCAAGGTGTTTAAAGAGGTGCTGCCGATGGTGAGCAAACTGATCACGGACCATTTGGCGGACAATGGCTTGGCCGCTGATGATCTATCGCGGCTGTGGCTGCACCAAGCCAATAAATCGATGAACGATTTTATCGGCGCAAAAGTCTTAGGCCGCGCGCCAGAAGCGTATGAACAGCCGAACATTTTGCATGACTATGCCAACACATCATCGGCCGGATCGATGATCGCATTTTCAAAACACTCCGACGATTTGGAGAAAAGTGCTATAGGCGTGATTTGCAGTTTTGGTGCAGGATATTCGGCGGGCAGCGTGATCGTCAGACGGGTTTAGGGCAATGAAAAGTATGAGGCGTTTCGCGTTATACCTCAATTACCAAAGGCTACTGAAGTCCAAGATATCGATGCGTTAAAAGGTTTCGCGTTAACTGCCCAACTCCGTAGAACGCCTTTTCGCCGCCGCTACTGCACGCGTCATTAGTTCTGTCAGCGCATCATTCACCCATCAAAACATCCAAGGCGGCAGCTGTTGTTCCATTCGGGCTCGTCACTTGCTGGCGCAAAACACTTGGCGTCTCATGTGATTGTTTTGCATAGCAAGCCGCGCCGTAAATTGTTTGTGTCGCCAGCTGTTTAGCAACGGCATCCGGCAAGCCGGCTGCTATGGCAGCGACGGTGAGCGCTTCGATCATATGAAAAACATAGGCAGGGCCGGAGCCGGATACCGCCGTCACCGCGTCCATCAAAGCTTCATCATCAATCGTAGAAACCGCGCCGCTGGCTGCCATTAGCATCTCCACAAACACACGCTGGTCGCCCGTCACATTTTTATTGTTGAAGATGACCATCATTCCTTTTGAAATTGCGGCCGGTGTGTTGGGCATCACACGGATGATGGCTGTATCTTGCCCAAATTCCTGTTCAAATTTTGCCGTGCTTATCCCTGCCGCAACGCTAAGGATCGCTGTTTCTTTGCCCGTAAATGAGGCATAGGGCTGTGTAACCTCAAACATCACCTGCGGCTTTACCGCAAAAATGATTAGCGCTGGCTCAAGCGTTTTGGGCAACTGACCATGGTGAGTATAGGTATTCACACACAATGCAGCCGCTTTTTCACGCAAATTCTGATTGGGTTCAACCACATGTACATCTGTTGGAGCAAGGCACTTTGACTTGATCCATCCTTGAAGCATGGCGCGACCCATATTGCCGCAGCCAACCAAGATGACTGATTTAGAATTAGCTGACATAGCAATCTCCGCAGTTTTTTTGTTAATCAGACTTGAACGTTGCGGCAACACCTTGTCAGGCCTTGGTAATAGGAAATCGTGCGGCCAGCCGCATGCCGAATATTGCAAAAACCAGCGTCAACCAGACTGGATCGGCTCGGCGAAAGAAAAAACTCTCCAGTGCTGCATTCATCACGGTAAAAGCGATAATCATCAGGAAGAAGTCGGCGAGAAGCACATTCTCCTGTTTATTCGGCACGCGCACATAGTTCATCATTGGTGAGATGAGCGTTGCCCAAACCATAATCAACATCATTGGTAGGCCCATAACTAGCGCAATATCGAGAAAGCCGTTGTGCCCATGCACAATGCCGCGCGGATCCCAAGTTTGGTCGAATGCAGTTTCACCGCGCAGTTTTATGCCGTTCTCCCAAAAACCACCAAATCCATATCCTGCAAATGGCCGTTCTAAGACAAACGGTTTTGAAAATTCCCAGATTTCCAAGCGGCCCGTAAACGACGTTGTTGGATCAAAAACGCGCAAAACGTCATTCAGGAAACTGGAATATACGGTGCCAATCGTAAGGGCGTGGGTTGCAAGTGCTGTCAGCAAAACCGCTAGCGCTGCCAAACCCCGAAGACCCATCAAGGCTGGAAATAAAACCATAAACGCAACAATTGGTGTAACTGCCAACGACGTTTTCGACCCTGCATTGGCAATAAACAAAAGCGCGCCCAAAATAATAAAGGCACCGCTATAGCGCATGCCACGCCTAAACAGATAAATACCAGCGAAAGTCAGCGTTGCCATAATCGGCCCGGCAATATTTTTATGGGTGTATATGCCGCGCCAAAAGCCCGCATGTTGCGCTTCCAAGTCTGAAGCCAAGTGCATCGCTTTAGTTGGTAAAAATATGACACCAAAATAGCTCATACCTAAAACTGCTAGGCAACCAATTTGCAGGGCTTTTGAAAATGCATCTGCATTTTTTGGCAATGCACAAAAACTTGCCGCAAGAACAACGACAATAATTGAAAATGCGATTGCGCGCATTGCGTCGGTGGGCGCTGGCGCAAAATACCCCGATGCCAACAGTCCGCTAAACAGCAACAACCAAGGTAAATTGACCAAGGCATAGGTCACCCGCCTATCAATTGACGTGAATAATAGCGTCAAGCTCAACGCAGTTACACTGGTATATCCGATCTGATTGACCAGTGAGCTTTTTGGTACCGCTGTTTGTGTGCCTAAAAATGGTTGAAAAGTTATCCACAACAGGCACAAAACAACGATAGGCAAAGCCGCGCGCAAAGCGTCCAACGCGTCATCAAGTCGGTAATAATCAGTTTTTCTCGGGATTTCGATATTGCTCATTGGCATATCCAAATTCGGAGGCAATGCGCCCCAGCGCTACGTGGACCGGATAAAGTGAACACAATACTGAACCGGATGTGATAAATGCAATAGCTGCCCGAAATGGCGAAACCGCTAACAACGCAAGCGAATGCAAAACAACTTTTACCTTGCCAAGAGCACCCTTGCTCCTTCCATGGGCAATAGCAGCCGAAAGCTGACCGTTGCGTAGTGAGCGATTCTGTATCCAAGACCAAGAGACGCGGCGCGCTGGTACCGTTTCTTGAACAATCGCTTCATTACACCACGCAATTTTAAAACCAGCTTTTTTCGAGCGGCTGATGAGATCTGAATCGCCACCGCCAGTAAAATTAAAACTGAGATCAAAGAAAGGTTGCGGCATGGTGTCGAGTAAATCGCGTCGTGCTAGCAGGTTGCCGGATGAATAAATGATATCAACAGGACCGGTTTTATCATAGTGCGGCCTAAACACGGGATGCCTTGCCCAATTTTTGTTTATGGTGGCATCAAAAATCGGCACCTGTGGTCCGCCGACAAGCGATACATCATATCTTTCTGACGTGGCGCAGAGATGCTCCAACCAATTAGGATCTGCCAATTCGTCATCATCGATCACAGCGATGTATTTCAAATTGGGGAACTTCGTGAGCGCGGTGAACCATCCAGCATTGTAAGCGCAGCAATTGCCGCGATCATGGGCGATGATGACAACCCCTTTATACTTCCCACTTTCAAAATCTGCACAAATTGCCGCGGCACCTTCGCGCTTTTCAGCCTCGTTTTCCATGACGATAATTGCCATGTTGCGCGTCGTAACCTGAGCAGCAACACTGTTGAGCGTTGCGATCAAATGTTCAGGCCGCTTAAATGTTGGAATAGTGACAACAATTTCCACCCGGTCATGTTCCAGTCTCGGGCTCTCGGCGACAAGAGATATATTATCTGCCAGGCGTTGTTTCATGAGGGCGTTTCTTGGTGATGCAATCGTTCCGCAGTTTATGGTTAATAAGAGCTACTAAACGGTTAACCTTTAGTCTGGTCATGTTGAAAAACACCTTAACAGTGAATTCAGATAATGGTGCTAAGTGCACGTAATTGAACTTTGGAGTAGCCATGCATCTGGTTTTTGCATCCTCATTAGTGCCTTGCGGTGCGCCTGAAAGCGGATTTGACATCGCCAACCATGCGATCGTTAACGCGCTGCGGCGCGCTGGCGTTCGCGTGACATATTTTGGCTTCAAATGGCCAAATGTAGAACTTGCAGACCCGGAAAATACCGTATGCCTGGGCGAAATCGATCCTAAAACCGATAGCGCTTCGACAGGGCAAAAACTAAAATGGCTCGCCACGGCTATCACCTCTGGGCTTACATTTTCAGCAGCAAAGCTGCGTTTTGTCGATGAAGCAGCCGTGCGATCGGCATTCAACACTATAGAAAATGTCGATGGCGTTATTATAAACGGTGTGCCGCTGGCGGGTGCCTATGAGGATTTGCTAACACGCAAACCGTTTCTATTTGTCGCGCACAACGTCGAGAATATTTCAGCCGTAGCAAGCGCAAAGGCCGCAGGCAGCATCATCGAGCGCTTCATGTTTAAACGCGAAGCGATCTACTTGAAAAAATTGGAACTGCGTTTAGCGGAAAAAGCAAAGTTTGTACTGACGCTCGCAGACGAAGATCGCGCGCCGCTTGGCGTGGGCCAAGATCATCGCTCACAATATTTACCGCTTGTAACCCCGCAGGCGATCAGTTTTGCCGATGGTCGAATCAAGGCTTTTGACGTCGGTATGATTGGTACTTGGAGCTGGGCGCCAAACCGGATCGGCCTTGAATGGATGCTTCAAGAAGTGGTGCCTCTCTTGCCGAAAGATATCACTGTTGCAGTTGCAGGCAACATACCGAAGGGTTTTCCCCAGCGCGATAAACGGGTGCAATTTTTGGGCCGCGTCTTGGATGCTAAGGACTTTTTGCGTCAGTGCCGCGTGATCGCCCTTACGTCCCGCGAGGGCACTGGCGTGCAACTAAAATCCATTGAGACCTTTGAAATGGGATTGCCCGCGGTTGCAACACCCTCTTCTATGCGTGCCATGGCGCAAACCCCGGCAAATGTGTTGGTTCGCAATGATGCAAAAGCCTATGCGGCGGCACTCACGGAGCACGTACTCAACGTGCGTACAAATATTGTAAAAGACATTGATGGGTCTGCGTTTCGTGAAGCGCAAATTAAACAGATGGATAACGTGATCGCGAAAGCACTCGTGGCAATCTCTTAAAATACCTCAAGTTAATCACTTTTGAAGAGTTCGCGCTTAAGGTGCAATCAAGAGAAAATATCAATTGGTCTAAAACTTCGATGAACAGTCATGCATCGCGGGATAAATTTACAGGCACTGCTGTGCGCACAGCGGTTGCTTTTGCTTATCGTGATATCATCGGCATTGATGTCGCTGACCTTACACTTGATGAGGCCTTAACATTTGTGAACGCGCGGATTGAAAATGCTGTGCATACGAAAATCAGTTTTCTCAATGCGCATAATGCCAATGTGGCAAAAACCGACGCCGGTTTTCGCGCGGCACTTGAAAAATTTACACTTTTTCCCGATGGCGTTGGCGTCGATATCGCGGCCAAGCTGCTGCAAGGCCGCAAATTTAAAGCAAATTTAAATGGTACTGATTTCATTCCGGCGCTTCTTCAATCGGCTAAAAAGCCCGTCAAAGTTGGTCTTTATGGGGCGGCGCCTGACGTTGTGATCAAAACCGCTGAGGCCTTTTCAAAGCTCAATCCGGAAAATGATGTACGGGTGTTAGGCCATGGTTTTATCAATGAAATTGAGCAGACTACAATGTTGGCCGAGATGGAACGCTGGCATCCAGATGTATTGCTTGTTGCACTGGGTGTACCCAAACAAGAATTATGGATTGCAGATCATTTAACCCAAAAACATTGTTCACTCGCGTTTGGCATTGGTGCTCTGTTTGATTTTGCCGCCGGTAATGTGCCCCGTGCGCCACAATGGGTTCGTGCAATCCGGTTGGAATGGGCTTACAGGCTCATAAATGAACCAGTGCGGCTTGCTCGGCGATATCTTTTAGGCAACCCGTTATTTTTAACACGGGTGATCGCCTATAAATTCGCGTCTAAATCCGCCAGCAGTGGTTCGCAAAATGTCTAAAACAAATGCTATTGTAACAGCCAGTTACGCGCCAGATTTTGAGCGCTGCAAAATCCTGTGCGAGACCATCGATCGTTTGGTTACGGGTTACGAGTGCCATTATATTTTAGTTGCCCAGCCGGACCTCGCACTTTTCAAGCAACTTGAGGGGCCAAAACGGAAAATTGTTACCGACCGCGATTTATTGCCGTGGTGGTTTTATCGCATGCCAAAATTTTTGTCTCCTAACGGCCGCCGCGTTTGGGTAAGCCCGCTAACCGTGCCACTGCACGGCTGGCATGTGCAACAGATTATGCGCATCGCCGTAGCTCAGTATCTTGCGGAAGACGGACTGATATACTGTGATTCCGACACCGCATTTGTGAAGCCATTTGACGTGAATAGCATTTGGCATGGTGATGATTTGCGGCTCTGGCGTGAAGACGATGGCGCTCTGACAGCAAAAAGCGATCACTTACTTTGGAAAGGTCATGCTGGCCGAGCGCTGGGCATTTTGCCGGAAAATCTAGTCGATCATAATTATGTATGTTCGATGGTCACGTGGAAGCGGCAAACAGTGCTAGATATGTGCGCGCATATGGAGAAAAAGCACGGTCGTCCTTGGATTTCTGTCATTGGTGCGAGCCGAAAATTCTCGGAATGTATGCTATATGGGGCATATGTGGATGTTATTTTGGAAGGTCGCGGTCATGCGCATAGTCCAATACAACTCTGCCCAATGTGTTGGTTTGACCCCTCACCCACCGATGAACAACTTGCAACTTTTCTGGCCGATCTGGCCCCAGAACAAGTGGCAATCGGCATTCAGTCATTTATCCCCATGAGCGCTGAAAAGTTCAAAAAGGCCGTATTCGACTACGCCAAACTCTAAACTCTGATGGCGTGCTTGCGCAGTGCGCGGTAAGTCAAAAGTGTTGATATGATATAGAGGGCAGCGAACACTGCATTGATCCATACCATCCACTGATCGGCTTGCGTAAAACTACTCAAAAGCCACACCAGAAGCGCGCCTTTTAGCAAGCCTAGGATCAAATAGTTAATTAGCCGATGAAACGTCTGGCCACGCCCATAAAGCAGCTCTGCCTGATACTCGATCAAGTTTCTAAATGCTGGAACGAGCAGAACAATAACCATGTAAGGTGCGACCTGCGCTACATTTTGCCCAAGCAAGGTTGGTTTGAGATGAAGCGCCAGCGCGATTGCGCCAATGCCAAGTGTGGAAATTACAAATACCCCGAATTCAAAACCGAAACGTATTTTTAGCGAATTCATGAGTTCAGTTTTTCGCATCAGCCTCTGTGTCAAAATGGTCGAAAAAGTGCGCACTGGCATGGCGGTCAGATCAACCAGCCGCATAATAATTGCATAAAGTCCTGCCGCACTGCTACCACCAATGACAAGAACCACCAATTTGTCGAGCTCGCTTTGTATATAAAAAAGCATTTCTGCGCCCGAAACCGAAAGCGCATCGGGGATACGTCTCGCATAAAGTTTTGGTCGAAACCGGAGGCGCACACGCGGGTAGAAAAAAACAATTGCAATTCCAGCCATCAGCGCTTGTCCGGTGAAATATATCAGCGCCCACTGAGATAGACTTGGCTCATCTTGAAGCGAAAACCAAAGTGCGCACAACGCTTTCACGCTGAAACCAAAAACGATGATAACCGAAGCAGTACCAAACCTCTCCAAGCCTTTGGTAACATTAATTACGGCCTCAAGTCCGCGCCAAAACAAAACCTCTGTAGCAACAATCAGAGCGAATACCGAAAGCGGCATCAGATCAGCGAAAAACAGTTTATGAATTGCAAGCGCAAGCAAGGCTACCAACGGAAGAGATGTTAAAAGCGCTACTAAATAGCCACTGGTGTAGGTACCCAGCAATTGTGGTTTTACTGTCGCGATGCGATATAGGGGCGACAAAAATCCGAAACCTGCCAGGCGCGATAGCACGATACCGATTGATGATGCCGTCGCAAATAATCCGAATTCCGCAATATTAAGCGTGTTGGCAACCAAGTAAAAATAGAACAGCTGAATAAAAAGACGGATGCCGTCACCGGAAAACGCTTTTGCGAATTTAAACAGCAAGGTCCGCAAATCTTCGCTTTTTTGTGGCGCGATCTTAGGTTCGCTTACAACTTTTGATTTAGAGTTCATCGCTCCATCTTAGTTGCAAGTGTTTAAAATCACGTTTCATCGCTCCTAATATTGTGGGCCTAAGATGAATAATAATGGCCAAATTCACCTAAATGAGCCCAAAAATTAACCTTTTATTTTCCATAGAAATTTAATGTTTTTTTACAGTTGCAGTGAATTGCCCGCGTTTTTTGAATAGGCACAATACATATGTTCCGTGATAAATCCTATGAAAGGAAGCCTTCGCTTCTTATGCGCGCCGATGGCGCTCCGGAGAATGGTGCTGTCAAAAACCCTTCAGAAAATGTAATCCCTTTGAGTAACAACAACGATACTGCCACGGCACACCGTTTGGCGCGCGCGTCGCGGCGTTCTGCCAAGCCTAATCCATTGTTGTCCGCACTCGGGCGCAAAACGACGGCGGATGAAATACAAGGCGGCACTTTTCCAAATTCATATTCGAATGAAGAAGCTGCGATACGGTCACAACCGACCAGGCAGGATAATCAACCCAATTATCAAGACCTACTCTATGCAGGAGATGATGCCTTTAAGCCGCTCATCGATCCGGTGATCATGCTTGACGCGTTGTGGCGATGGCGCTGGCCTATTGCGGGTCTAACGATGTTAGGTGGTGCAGTTGGCGTGATGGCAGCGATCAACGCGCCAAGCTACTACACAGCCTATTCGAAAGTGCTGATCGATCCTCGGCAAGTAAAATTAGTCGAGCGCGATCTTACGCCAGAATTTTTAGGCAATGAAGCCGCGCTTGCAATCGTTGATAGCCAGCTTGAGACTGTAGTATCAACGCCTGTCCTTGAGCGCGTAATAGAGCGGCTAAACCTTGATCAAAACGCCGATTTTAACGGTGAGGCCGATAGTGGTATTGGATTATTTGACGGTATTGCGTTCGTGCGCTCATTGTTTAACTCGGAGATACCTGTCGAAACGACCGAACGCACGACGCTCGAAAATCTGCGCTCTGCAGTCTCTGCGCAACGGGCTGCTCGGACATTCGTTTTCGATATTTCTGCAAAAGCTAAGAGTCCACGACTTTCCGCCGAAATCGCGAACGCTGTAACGAGGTCATTTATCGAAATTCAATCGAAACGACAGACTGATGCTGCACGCAATGCAACTTCTGCACTTGGAGGCCAGATCACGGTCTTAAAACAAGCCGTTGAACAAGCTGAAGAACGAGCCGAACGATTTGCGCAAGATAATGATTTGATGCGCGTTGAAGGCCTTACTCTGAGTGATACACAGTTGGTCGCGACATCTGCGCAATTAACTGAAGCAAAAGCTGCAACCATACGCGCTAAATCTGTTGCTGCTGCAGCCAAAGATGCAAGTGTTGACCAAGTTGTAAATGGCGGCCTACCGCCATTGCTCGTCACACCAGGCCTCACTACGTTTCGAGCGCAATTTGCCTCTTTGTCGCAAAATGCCGCTTCCCTTGAACAGGCGCTGGGGCCGCGCCATCCACGGCTTGCCAATGCAATCGCTGCACGTGATGCTGCGCGTAATGAAATCGCGGCAGAATTAACGCGCATTAAGGCCGGTACTCAGGCTGATCTTCGCGCGGCAATTGAGAATGAACAGGAAATCGCTACTGCGCTCACACGTGTCAAAGTTCAGTCAGGCGATAGCGGCGATGCACTTATCAAGCTGCGCGAGCTTGAGGCAGAAATTGAAACCGCTCGAACGCTTTATAAGGCAGCCCTGCTTCGGGCTGGCGAAACAACTCAGCTTGAAGAAGTTACAAATGTCAATACATCGATTGTCGCCGAAGCTGAAGCCCCTTGCGTCGCATCATTCACTTTCGCGAACAAACTAATTGCTCTTTGCGGGCGCTCATTTCCGGATTACTCGCAGGTCTTGGTCTGGCATTCTTATCGGGATTACGCGACAATTTTTCAGCTAACAGCCGTCGCTCACCTCAAACACCAAGGCCAAGTGGCCCAGACACGTCACGACAAGTTAAGAGACGCACATCAAACGGCGCTGACATGAACGCAGCAGCCATGACCAACCGCCATGCGGGCGAACAACCTTTAACAGCAACCAGCGAGAGCACCATGTATCCTGTAACGCCGTCCTATTACCCGTATGCGCAGCAGCAGCAGCCTCAGCCTCAGATGCAACCGCAACAGATGCCGCAAATGCAGCAACCTATGCAACCGATGGGCTACGCGCAGGGTTATCAGCCCATATCCCAACCGCAAATGACCCAACCGCAAATGCAAATGCCTATGCGCCCCATATGATGGTGCCGCAGCCGCAACCGTATGGGAATTATCCGCAGACTGCACCTATGCTCTACACTCCACAAGCCATGATGCAGCCACAACCGATGATGCCGATGCAACCGCATGTGCAGATGCAGGCTCCAAATCCGCAGTTTGTTTACGTGCAGGCTCCGCCCATGCAAACGCCTTATGCACAGCCGATGCAGCAAGCGCCAGTTTACGATCAACGTGCGCAGCTTTTGCAGGCACAAGAAGAGGCCGAGATCGAAGAACTTCGCGCTTCGGTGCGTGACATTCGTGATGTGGTCGATAATCTTGCCAACAGACGCAGTGCTAACCGGAATTACCGCTAGCCAGCTTCAATCAGCTGTGCAAAAACGCTTCTGAGTTCGCGCACAGGGAAAAAATATGGCTCAGATCATTGATGGCAAAGCAGTGGCAGCAGATGTTACTGCTCAAGTAAAAATTGTCGCGGACGCACTACTGGCAAAAACGGGCGTTCAAACGGGACTAGCCGTGGTCATCGTGGGCGAAGATCCGGCTTCAAAGGTCTATGTTGCCAATAAGGGCCGCACCGCTAAGGCTTGCGGCTTTCATTCGGTTGAACATAAATTGCCGGAAACTGCGTCTGAGCAAGAGCTCGTCGATGTCGTCGAGCGCCTTAACAATGATCCAACTATCCATGGCATTTTAGTGCAACTTCCATTGCCAAAACATGTGGACGCGGGCCGTATCATCCAGACGATTGCGCCGGAAAAAGATGTCGACGGGTTTCACTTCATCAATGTTGGTAAGCTTGGCACTGGCGAGACTGAGACCGCATTTGTGCCCTGCACACCGGCGGGCTCTATGCTGCTCATCGAGCGCGTTATGGGCAAAGACCTGTCGGGCAAGACGGCGGTTGTCGTTGGCCGCTCAAACATCGTTGGTAAACCGATGTTCAATCTGCTGCTCGCTGCCAATGCAACGGTCACCGTTGCGCACTCACGCTCGCCAAATTTAAAAGATATTTGCCGCACCGCGGATATTCTGGTGCCTGCTGTTGGTCGGCCCGAAATGATAAAAGGCGATTGGGTTAAACCCGGCGCAGTTGTCATCGATGTCGGCATCAACCGCGTCGATGCGCCTGATCTTGGCGAAGGCAAAACGCGTCTTGTCGGCGATGCCGATTTTGTTTCCTGCGCCGCCGTTGCCAGCGCGATCACGCCCGTGCCGGGCGGTGTCGGCCCTATGACCATTGCGATGCTGATGGCCAATGCAGTTACGTCAGCACACCGTGCGGCGGGCGAAGAACCACCGGTGTTTTAAAGCCTGCCTCTGTAGTCGTTTCGTGCTGCGGTCTTGACGTCCACAGCCTAGCCGAAAACACTCGCACCTTCGTCCGCATGGCCTGCCATACGGCGGAAAATATCAAACAGCTCGCGGCCCATGCCGTGCGTATTGGCGCTTAGGTCCGCTTGCGCTTGCGGCCGTGATTTCAGCGTTGCATCATCGACCAAAATTTCCAGTGTGCCTTTATTGGCATCAAGCCTCACAATGTCGCCATCTTGCACTTTGCCGATAGGGCCACCGTCCAGCGCTTCTGGCGTCACATGAATGGCCGCAGGAATTTTGCCCGATGCGCCCGACATACGGCCATCGGTGACGAGCGCCACCTTCTGGCCGCGTTGCTGCAAAATGCCCAGCGCTGGCGTCAATTTGTGCAGCTCTGGCATGCCGTTGGCTTTCGGGCCATTGAACCTAATCACCGCGACAAAATCATCGGTCAGCTCGCCTGCCTTAAATGCAGCCAGCATATCGTTTTGATCATCAAAAACGCGCGCGGGCGCTTCGATAACGCGGTGCTCTGGCTTAACCGCGGACGTCTTTATAACCGCGCGACCAAGATTTCCAGTCAGCATGGTAAGGCCGCCCGTAGCAGAAAAGGCCTTATCGTAAGGCGCGAGAACTTTTTCATCGCCCGATACTTTAGGTGCCGGTGCGCGCTTGATACCGCCTTTTCCATCAAGTGTCGCCTCCACCATATAGGCATCCATACCGTGGCCATAGACGGTGCGCACATCGCGGTGCAGCATGCCATTATCGGCCAATTCACGGATTAAAAAACCAAGACCGCCTGCGGCTTCAAAATGGTTTACGTCGGCCATGCCGTTTGGGTAAACCCGCGCCAGCAGGGGTGTAACGTCTGATAGATCAGAAATATCTTGCCAGTTGAGCTTGATCCCAGCCGCCGCTGCCATCGCGACAAGGTGCATTGTGTGGTTAGTTGATCCGCCGGTAGCGTGCAGACCCAATACGCCGTTGACGACAGATCGCTCGTCGATCATCTCCCCGGCGGGCGTGAACTCATTGCCCAGCGCGGTGATGGCAAGGGCGCGCTTTGCTGCCTCTTTGGTCAATAGATCCCGGATTTCTGTGCCCGGATTTTTAAAGCTACCGCCCGGCATGTGAAAACCCATGATTTCCATCAGCATTTGGTTGGAGTTGGCAGTGCCGTAGAAGGTGCATGTGCCCGGCCCGTGGTAGGATTTGCTTTCAGACTCAAGAAGCTCTTTACGTCCGACTTTACCTTCCGTGTAGAGTTGCCGAATTTGCGCTTTTTCATCATTCGATTGGCCCGTTGTCATGGGCCCTGCTGGAATAAAAATGGCGGGCAAATGGCCAAATGTTAGGGCGGCAATGGTAAGACCTGGTACGATTTTATCGCAGACACCAAGATAAACCGCCGCGTCAAACATATCATGGCTAAGGCCAACCGCTGCGGCCATAGCGATAACATCGCGCGAGAAAAGCGATAGTTCCATACCCGCTTGACCTTGTGTCACACCATCGCACATCGCCGGAACGCCGCCGGCCACCTGCGCCACGCCGCCCACTTCCCGCGCCGCCTGTTTGATAAGTGCAGGGTATGTTTCAAACGGTTGATGCGCTGACAGCATGTCGTTATAGGCGGTAATGATGCCAAGATTGGGCACCACATCACCTTGTAGCATGGCTTTGTCATCCGTCCCGCAAGCAGCAAAACCATGGGCTAAATTTGCGCAGGCAAGGCTTGAGCGCTTTGGGCCTTGCGAACTCTTGGCCGCGATCCGCTCCAGATATACTTCGCGCGATGCTTTTGAGCGCTCAACAATTCGCGCGGTCACAGCCGAAACGGTCGCATTCACATCATATTTTGCCATGGTTTTTCTCGCTTAAAATAGATTAAGGCGCCCAAAAAAGGTTGAGCGGTTTTGAGGCATTATGCAACACTGAACGCACGGGCATCGCCGCTTCGTCATCCCCGCTTAGTGCTTCATCAAACACGCCCATTTTTTCATCACCTTCTATGTGGATAGCAATGTAATGTGCGCTTAAAATAACAGGCAATGTCAGCGTTAGGCGCGGCTCGCCGGCCCCGGACGCGCGCATCGCCAGCACGGTATGTTTGCCGTTTCGCTTGGTCGCGGAGGCGAGATTATCACCACCGGGAAAAAACGAAGCCGTATGGCCATCGGTGCCCATGCCGAGAACCAGCGCATCGATGTGAGCGATTGCATCGCTAAAAAATTGACCACTGGCTGAAGCGCAATCTTCTGGCTCTCCCGCATCCACAACATAAGGAATTAAGTTCGCTTTTGCCGCACGGTTTCGCAACAGATTATCGCGCACCAGCCTGGCATTTGCCCGTTCGTGTGTTGGCGCGACAATCCGTTCGTCGACCAGTAGAATTGTCACGCGCGACCAATCAATATCCGTATGGGAAATCGCATCGAAAAACTTTTTCGGCGTTGATCCGCCTGATACGGCCAGCACGGCCTGCCCACGCGCAGCAATTGCACCCGCCAAGAGGCCACTTATTTTGCTGGCCATTGCTTCGGCGAGCAAATCGGAATTGCCATAAAGATTACGTTCAACCGCTGCCACGCTGCTAACTCTCATGCCAAATTAACTCTCGTGCCAAGTGCGGCCATCACGCTCAATCAGTGCGATGGAAGCCGATGGCCCCCACGTTCCAGCGGTATATTTTTGTGCGGGTTGCTGCGTGGCTTCCCATGATTTCAAAATTGGATCGACCCATTTCCATGCGGCTTCCACTTCATCACGGCGCATAAACAAAGTCTGGTTGCCGCGGATCACATCCATAATCAGCCGCTCATAGGCATCGGGATTGCGCACATCAAATTCATCGGCAAAACTCATATCGAGCGGAACATGGCGCAGGCGCATGCCGCCGGGGCCCGGATCCTTAATCATAATCCATTGTTTAACGCCCTCATCGGGCTGCAGGCGTATCACGAGTTCGTTGGCCGTCACGCTGTTCTTATCGCCGCCAAAGATCGAATGGGGCACAGGTTTGAACGCAATGACAATTTCTGAAACGCGGGAAGCCAAACGCTTGCCCGTGCGCAAATAAAACGGCACACCTGCCCAGCGCCAATTGCCGATTTCAGCTTTGATAGCCACAAAGGTTTCTGTGCTGCTGTCTTCACCCAGTTCTTCCAGATACCCCTTGACCGCACCACCGCTGGAAGCGCCAGCGCCATATTGACCGCGCACGGTGACTTTCTCGCAGGTCTGTTCAGTGATCGGCACTAAACTTCTCAGCACTTTCAGCTTTTCATCGCGCACCGCGTTCGCATCCATTGATGCGGGCGGCTCCATCGCCACCAAGCATAAAAGCTGCATCAAATGGTTTTGCACCATATCGCGCAGTGCGCCGGCCCGGTCATAATATCCCGCACGCCCCTCAAGGCCGACAGATTCAGCGACCGTGATTTGCACGTGGTCAATATGCGCGTTGTTCCACAGCGGCTCATAGAGCGCATTGGCAAAACGCAAGGCCATCAAGTTTTGCACTGTCTCTTTGCCGAGATAATGGTCAATGCGGAAAATCTGGTATTCCTCGAACACTTCACCCAGCGTATCGTTGAGCGCTGTCGCTGTGGCAAGATCGCGGCCAATGGGCTTTTCAACGATGATGCGGGTTTCCGGCGAAATCATGCCATGGTCGCGCAATTTTGTTGCAATGCTGGCGAAGAGTGCGGGGCCAACTGCCAGATAGTAGGCTCGTTTTTTGCCCACGTCATCGCCGACGATTTTTTTTAAGTCTTTCCAGCCTTTGTCCGACATCACATCGACAGCGACATAATCAAGTTTGGCCAAAAACAATTTTAGTTGCTCGGCATCAAGCTCTTCTTTGACATGCTCTTTGAGCGCCGCATGGGCAAACGCTTGATATTCTTTTTTGGTCATCGGCGAGCGCGATGCACCGATGATCCGCGTTGGCTCAGTCATCTGCCCTGCAAGCTGGCGATGGTAGAGTGCAGGCAATAGCTTTCGCTCGGCAAGGTCGCCTGTGCCGCCAAAGACAATGCAATCAAATGGATCGACGGGTATAATTACGCTAGACATTGAAAATTAAGCTCCGAAAAGTTGGGTTTGCTATAATTCAATCGATTTAAAAAATCTAGAGATTAGTGAAGCTGGACGAAGAAAAGACCAACTCATAATAATGCTGCGAGGTCATTTACCGCGATTGCCGTTTCCTCGCAGAAAAATCGACCTTTATAGTTCTGCCTGAATTCAAACGAGAAAGACGTTGAATTTGTATGGGTTTGGATGCTCAATTCGGCTCCATTACGCCGCTCTCTACGCAACATGTAGCTTGTTCTAGAGCGTTTCACGTTTAACTTTAAACATCAGGTATCACCTAACGCGGTGAAATCCTTGATTTCAAGCAGCGTTTGGTGATTCAGGTTTAACGCGAAACGCTTTAAAGGCTAGCAAAACAAAACCAAATACCAGACCCATAAGGGTAGCAAGACTGGGTAAGTGCTCAAGAGCTGCGCGCCAGTCTGGCGTGATGATATTTGCGGTATTAAACCCAATCTCGCTGAATTGGCAGGATTGAAGCGCAGCTCCATTTTTAATCATCGCCAAGTCTACGCGCTGTACCAAATCTTGCACCATTGTGCTCTGCTTCGGCATTTCCATCATATGTAAAAGAAGGTCTTGCGTGGCTGCAAGATAGGCATGGCTGCATTCATTAAATGGACTTTCTTCATCCGTAACAGCGCTAGGCATCATTCCCAAAGCGCAATAGGTTCTCTGAATGTGAGCATAATTGAGGATACGGCTGAAACTTTCGGCAGGAGCAAATTGCCGCGCGGCGATAGCCAATACTTCATCATGATATTGGTAGATTACCTGCATTTGGTCGTGGGTTATATAGCCGATATCAATACCACCATTTGCGCCAGCTGCAGCCCCGCCTGAATGAGCCAGAACCGGCGCTGCGGTGGTGAACAAAATTGCAACAGCAAGAAGTAACTGGTTTAAGCGCATTTATATCCCTGCCAATGAAAAACCCGTGTGGCAAGCACACGGGTTACAACTCGGGCTGGTATCGTGAGAACCGAAGTTAAGCACGCGCCAAACGCGGACGATCTCTATTCTCCAGAAGGCGCTCAGACGTTATGCCGAAAGCAAGACCGATTACCGTCCATAGAATTAAGTGAATGCCCATCGACGCAATGCGGAAATCCCAGACAACCAAAGGCGCAAAACCCTCAGGCATTTCATTGATAGAAGGCATTATGGCAAAGACAATTGCTATTGCTACCATATAGCCAGCGCCTGAGACTAGAACAGCATTCCATACACCGCGCTCACGCCATAGCTTTTGCGCCATCATCACGGTTACCACCATCAGCGCAATCGACACTGCAAGCAGCACAAAAAACAAAGTGGTCCGTGAGCCCACGGTTTCGTCAAAACCAACTGCTGGAGGATTTCCAGGATATTTCAACAGCGGCACCAAAGCGACAGAAATATAAGCCAAAACCGCAAGTATAGCAGCTGTGGCGCGTGCGCCAAGGGTTCCAAAACGTCCATAGGCTACAGAGAACACCAGCGAGAAAATGCCGCCAATTGCAGCACCATAGCTGATAAGTCCAGTGGCAAGACCTGTGGTCGCTTGGGTCGCGCGTGACACCAGAGGTGCTTCTTCCTCAACGCTTGCTGCGGCAGTCGCTGTTGCGTTGGCAGTCTCTTCCAATGCGCTCATTTGTTCTTCAAAAATAATTGCAAGATCGATCGGTGGTTCTCCGACGCGGTTGGCAAATATGAAAGCTAAAAACCCTGCAAGCACACCCACAAGCATGCCGCGTAAAAGTAAAGATCCGGTCATCGCATTCCCCTTAATGGCAAGGAAAGCCGAGCAAATGCCGGCCATCGTGGACAAACTCATGGATCATCTCGCCTTGAATAAGCGAAACCGAACCTTGTTCGGCGCCTACAAAGAAAATCGCGAGCATAAAAATCAGGCTACCAAATATAAGCCAAGGAAGGGTTTCTTTTAGCGGTAAGGCGGTTGGCAGCGGCGCTGCGTAGGCAGTATTGGACATATGTCGGCTCCTTCGGAATTTCGCGTCCGGTTGCAGTTATACAACGAAAAAAAGGTCTGACTTCCGATATTGTTCGGACACAGTGGCGCGACCGTGCTTGATTTTCACAAGCTTCTTTTCCTCGTCATGCTTTGAGCGTAGTGCACCGGAAATGTTAAGTCAATTGGTTTACTATGATACCGTCGAAGCAGCACACCGATTAGAAACAGAAGGCTCATTAATGACCTTGCAACTTTGTTTGATAGCCCATGGCGCAACATTAGCAACGCAAAACGCTGCGTTTCCGAACGATGACGCTTTACTTGATGGAGCCGATAAGGCGTTAGAGCCTCCCGCCGTTTTGCGGCGATGGATCAATTCGCAAGTACGGACCAGTCCAATGCTCGCCGCTCGGCAAACCGCCGCCATGTTTGGATTAGACGCTACGGATGACCACAGCATCGCCGATATGAATTATGGTCGATGGTCGGGGCATACGATCGCAAGCATCGCTGCCGCTGAACCATCGGCGGTGGCAGAGTGGATGCATGACCCATCATTCATCGGACATGGCGGCGAAAGTCGGGCGGCTCTTTCTCTTCGCGTTAGTGATTGGCTGCAATCCCTGAGCCACGGCCATGGCCGCTTTATCGCTGTAACGCATGTCAGCATCATCCGCACAGTGATATTGGATGTTTTGCAGTCGCCAGTGTCATCTGGGGCGTTCTGGTCGCTCGACGTAGCCCCCGCCACAATGACTGAACTTAGCCATGATGGTCGCCGCTGGACCATTCGCAAGTTCGGTGTGAAATTGCTGTAAGTGAAAAGCCAGGGACTTAAGTGGTTCTCGACCAAATGTGAGCAGTTTAAACATGCAGCGCTCAAAGCAGTTTGATTTCAGCGTTTTATGCACCGCCTTAGTCAAGGCGCGTGATACCGGTCGCCGCGATCTCCAATGATACACTATCGCCGGTTTCAAAACGCATCTCTGTAATGGGGCGCGAAACAAGCAAAGCCTGGCCGCCGCTGATGACTTCATATTCCATGCGGCTGCCAAGATAGGTTGCGCTCGCGATTTTTGCAGGCCCATTTTTGTGCAGCACGATGCGCTCTGGACGTATGGACACCGTGCAGCGACCATCGCCGCCGGAGACATTAAGATCGAGCGCTGCCGCGCCAAACTTGCCCTTTTGCACATCACCTTCGATGAGGTTTGCGTCGCCAATAAAACTGGAGATGAATGCGGAAGCCGGGCGCTCATACAAATCCGTTGGCGTGCCAACCTGCGCGATACGCCCTGCGTTCATCACCACAATCCGATCAGACACGGCAAGTGCCTCTTCTTGGTCGTGGGTGACATAGACGGCGGTAAGGCCAAATTCCTGTTGAAGCGCGCGAATTTCAGACCGCACTTTGCGGCGCAGTTTTGCGTCCACGTTTGACAACGGCTCATCAAACAAGATCACGTCCGGCTGCTGGCAAATGGCGCGAGAAACTGCCACGCGCTGCTGCTGACCGCCGGACAATTCCGATGGCAGGCGGTCGTGCAATCCGCCAAGGCCAATTTGATCAAGTATGGCACGGGCTTTTTCGCGCGCTTCTGACTTTTTGAGACCGCGAATGACCGGGCCATAGGCCACATTATCGAGCACGCTGATATGAGGAAAAAGCGCATAGGATTGAAACACCATGCCGACATTGCGCTCGGAAGCCGGTTGGCGGCTGACATCGCGGCCTGCAATCATCAGGCGGCCTTCGGTGGGCAGCTCCAGTCCGGCGATTAGGCGAAGGCTGGTGGTTTTGCCGCAGCCCGATGGCCCCAAAAACGTCACCAACTCGCCGCGTTTGATTACAAGATCCAAACCATTGACCGCGACAGCATCTCCATAGCGTTTAACGACACCTTCGAACGCGATGGCTGTTTCACCCGATATTTTTGGTTTCTGCACCATGTCTTTACTTCACTCCGCCGCTTGCACCGCTGCGCCCTGCATTTCGGTGCGTCTACCCAATTGCCGCTTGCCAACGACCAGCTGTATTAAAGCGACGCAGGCTATCATTAAAATCATCAGCACCGCAGAATAGGCAATGGCAAGCGCATATTCGCCATTTTCAACGCGGCCCATAATGTAGGCCGTTGCCATGTTGTGGCGCGCTGATACCAAAAATATGACAGCCGATACTGCCGTCATGGCCGTCACAAACGCATAGATGAGTGCGGTAAAAATCGCTGGCCTTATCAGCGGGATGACCACATCACGCAGCGTGCGCGCACCGCCAGCCCCCATGGTTTGGCTTGCCTCTTCCATGCTTTTGTCGATCTGCGACAGCGCCGCCATGCCCGCGCGCATGCCGACCGGCATATTGCGGAACATGAAGCAAATGACCAAAATGATCATCGTTCCAGTGATATCAATCGGTGGCACGTTGAATGCCACCACATAGCTCACGCCGACAACTGTACCTGGAATTGCGAACGACAACATGGTGCCAAATTCAAATGCGCGGCGGCCAACAAAATCTTGCCGGACAACAAGCCAAGCGGTCAAAATGCCAATAGCCATGGTCATAGGCGCAGACAACGCCGAGACCCAAAGCGTCGTGATCAGCGAGTTCCAAGCGGAGCCGTAGAGCTGCAGACCTTCTGCCCCGATCTCGACGGAGAATGCCGTCCAAATATGGTCAAACGTCGGTGTCATCTCAAGGCGCCCAATGTCTGTCACAAAGCCGCCGATCAGAACGATCGCATAGACTGCGACTGTGAAAGCCACGAATGGTACCACGGCGGTGATGGCTGCGATCCGCACCCATCGTGGTACGGGCGCAACGAGCCCAGCATCGGACCGTCCGGTCACGGTGACGTAGCTCGCCTTGCCTAGCCAGCGCGTCTGCGCCCAGAAAGCGCCAAGCGTCAGGGCGAGCAACACGATTGCCAGCGTGGCGGCATTTGCTAAATCATATTGTGCGCCGACAACGGCGAAAAATATCTTTGTCGACAGCACATCAAAACTGCCACCAAGCACGATCGGATTGCCAAAGTCCGCAAGGCTTTCGATAAACGCCAACAGAAACGCGGCTGCGATGCCCGGGCGCAACAAGGGCCAAGTGATGGTTCGGAACGTCGTGAAAGACTTTGCGCCGAGCGTGCCCGATGCCTCTTCCAATGTGGGGTTGATTGCCTCCAACGTTCCAAGGATCACGAGAAATGTCACCGGCGTAAACGCCAATATCTGCGCCATTAAAATGCCGGGCAAGCCGTATATCCAGCGACCCGGCCGCACGCCAAACCAATCGGCGACTTCGACGGTTACAATTCCGCTGCGCCCAAACAGCACGATGATCGCCACACCCACCACAAATGGCGGGGTAATGATCGGCAAAATTGAAATGGCGCGCAAAGCATTCTTCAATTTAAAATCTGTGCGCGCGACGAGCAGCGCTAAAGCCAATCCAAGCGCGGTCGCACCCAATGCGGATAATACGCCTAAGACCAAGCTATTGATAACGACGCCGCAACTTACATCGGACGTCACACATCCTAGGCCCCAAAGATCAGCACCTGTTATGCGTATAAAGAACGGCGTGATCGCGAACGCCCCCGTTGCATCGGTAAAGGCAGCGGAACCAAGCTTAAGAATGGGAAAGAAAACAAACAATGCAAGCATCGCCGCGATAATGATAACGCAGGCCGAGGCAAATCGTTCGCCGCGGCAGAAGCCGCGCGCGGCGAGCGCATCTGACAGGAGACCAAGAAGTGCCAAACCCGCCAGAAACCCACCAATGCCAAGCCCCGACTGACCTTGTACCGAAGTGGGGAAAATCTGTGCTAGACTAGATAATGATGGGCCTTTGAGGCCAATCGCAAAGGCTTGAAACAATAAGTAGGTAATGCCCGCGATAATGATCGGCAGTAATGCGCCGTGATTGCGCCAGCCGGGCACTGTGAGAGCAAAAATCGGCAACAAAGCTGCGATACCTGCAAGAGGAACCAACCAAGGGCGAGAGCCAAGCCCCTCCACCAATGCCGAGGCTCCCATGTTGCCGCCGAGATACCAAGGCAACAAAAATGCAGACAACAATAATAGACCGAGCCAGCCAAAGCTAACTCGGTCAAATTTACGGTTTTGATCTGCCAGAAACACGGGTCTGCTTATTTCGCCAATGATCCGATTTCTGCATCCCAACGCGCGAGCAAGCGTGCACGCGTTTCACTCGATCCGTATTTCGCAAAGTCATAATCAATCAGCTTCACATCAGCTAATTTTGGTGCAGCTGGCGGTGTTTTTGCGTTCGCGTTTGATGGCACTTGGTAGCTTTGGGCGGTTGCGCCCAGCTCTTGAGCCGGTGCTGATAGCGCCCAATCATACCAAATCTTTGCAGACTCAGGGTTAGGCCCATTGGCAATGATCGACATAGAGCCGACCTCGTAGCCTGTGCCTTCGGATGGTGCCACGGCAGAACAAAGCCAGCGAGTCGCCGCCGCCGCGCGGCGGCGCCGCCGCGCCGCGCAGCGGGGGCGAAGGGGGCGGTCCGAACGGGGGCGGCCGGTCAGAGCCGCGCGGCCCCCGCCGGGGTGCTCTCCCGCCCGCCCGCCCCGCCAGCGCCGGGAACCGCGTGGCGCCCGCGCCGGTTGGGTGGCCCAGACACGGCGGGAAAAACGGCAAAGATCACGCCCGAGCGAAATGATTTTCGCCGGTTTGGGTCAAACCGGCAAACCGGAGGCCGATTGCCGGCAGGCCAACTGCCGCCGGCAAATGTCGGCAACATCTGTATCAGATCACCAATTTTCGTGTCTAGCGGACCCAGCACCAAACCGGTTGCCGCTCGTTTGACCTCCAGGAAACCGATCAAAGTCGGCACTAGTCGCCGCCAAGTCAAGGCGCCGTCATCCTCCAATAAAACCGAAGTTCCTTTATCTCAAAGTTAACCAAAGAGAAAAGCAGCCAAGAAGAGAATAATGATTGCGAACACCTCGCCGAAATCACTTGTTGAACTGCATCCGAAGGCCACGCAGACGTCGAGCCAGCCAGGTCCCAACCCGTTCCCGTGTTCCAGTACGGAAGAAGGTCTAAACCGGGCAAAGGTTAAAATAAGAGGATAACAAAGGCGCTAAGTCGCCAAACATAATGTTTTTAAACGAATGTTTGAAACCATAAAATTCAATTCTATGAAAGCAGCTGATCCTAATGACTTATAGGACTTCACAGTTTTATCAGCATTGAGAAGATCTGCTGAACGTGTTAAACTTTACTTGAAAGAAAAGCGGTGACTTCAAAGCAATGCTGCAAACTCTAGTTTTAAAATATTCCCGTTTCGAAGGCGTTTACAATTGAAACGTATACACACATTACAAACAAGACTGTTTCCCAAAGGCAAACGTTGAATAAATGGATGAACTTGGAAGTCGGAGAAGTTAGAGATTGCTTCTGCTGCATATGTCCTCAATGAGTTTGCTCCAATCTTCTGAAATAAGACTTTGTCTGAAATATTTGCCCAAATGCAGTTTGACAGAGTGCAACAGACTCTGCTCTTCAAGCAGATATCTTTCAGTTTCACAAAAAATGGTTTCAGAACTATCAAATCCATTTTTCTATGATTAATGGAGACATTGAATGGACGTGACTTGGTTTCTGTCATTGAATGACTGCCATCAGAGCAGTTTGATTTCCTGCCTATGAAGGCCTCAACGAAGGAAGTAAAATATCGTCATGTTTACTACTACAGTGGTCTTAACTGATATCTTAGAGGTTGCATATTAAAAGCTGATGTCCGGTAATAAACCGAACCGACTGCGCATGGTCGCGGTGCGTCAGCGATATGCCCAATTGAGCGGCCATGGCCGACGCAGAGGTTATGCCAGGAACGACCGAGACAGAAATATTTTCTGCAATCAGTCTTTGAATTTCTTCGCCTGCACGACCAAATATCATCGGGTCGCCGCCCTTAAGCCGAACGACGTTTTTGCCCGCTTTGGCCAGCGACACCATCATGTCGTTGATATCATCTTGCTTGCAGCTTTCCCGGCCACCGCGTTTGCCGACCAGCATGCGCTTTGCCTCACGCCGTGCCAATTCCAGTACTTCATCGGAGACCAAATCATCAAATAAAATCACGTCAGCCGCTTGCAGCGCGCGCACGGCCTTCAATGTTAAGAGTTCGGCGTCACCGGGCCCCGCGCCAACAAGCGTAACCTTTCCGCATTCATTATCCGCGTGGGAACAAAAACCAGTCACTCCGCTTAAGAGCTCATGGTGAGCATCTTCTGTGGGTGCTTTTTCAAACGCCTTTCGCACAAAGCTTTCCCAAAAGGCACGCCGCGCTTTGCCAGGCTCTAGCGCCTCATTGATCTGCCCACGAATGGTGGCAGCTATGTGCGCCCATTCTTTGACAAATGACGGAATAATTGTTTCAATTCTTGTTCGAATAGCTTGGCCCAAAATGGGGGATGCGCCATTGGTCGATATACTGACAATGACTGGCGAGCGGTTCACAATCGTTCCAAATTGAAACTCACAAAATGCCGGTTTGTCGATCACATTGACTGGAACGCCAGCCGCTCTGGCTGCACAGTAAAACGCCTTTGCCTCGGCATCACTCTCCGTATCCAGCAAGGCAATGGCAGAAAACTGAAAAATATCCAGCGCCCACTCACGCCTGTGGTGCGTAAATTGATTGCGCCGCGCGCCGTTTAAAAGTGCGGTGAAAGCTTCGCTCAATTCATGGGCATAAATATGGACGAAAGCGCCACTGGCCGCAAGCAACTCTGCCTTCCATGCAGCAGCATCAGACCCACCGGCGACAATCGCTTTTTTGCCATCGAGTTTAAAAAATACCGGCAGAACCGCGATATCTTCAATACGGTTTGGCTCTTCAGGCTTATACGTTCTCGTGGCTGAAATTTTCTGAACGCTATTGTGCAGCAATGCTAATTTGGCCATTGATAATCCCGCTGATTTCAGATTTGCACGAGCCACAGTTCGTGCCCGCTTTCAATTTAACGCCTATGGCGGCAACGCTGTTGCAGCCTTGACTAATGGCTTGAGCGATTTCATGAGCGCCAACCGAAAAACAAGAACAAACGATGGGCCCGCGATCTGGCATATCTTTGCCTGGCCTGCCTGCGACCAGAAGCGCACGCGCTGCCAAATTGGTGTGATTGGCCGATAATTGCTCTACTGCCCAAACGCGCGAGACTTCAACCGGCTCATTTGAAATAAAAATCATGCAAACTAAGCGTTCGCCATCAAACCAAGCATAGCGCACGTTTAAAGCGATTTGTCGCAGCCAAAAATCG